>JBMNRL010000004.1:0-143116 GCA_050944615.1 Blautia sp. | reverse complement strand
AACAAAAAAGCACTCCGTGCAGGATGCGCACAGATGCAAGAGGAAAGTGCATCTGGCGCGCAAAGCTGTGGGGCCCCTCAAAGATTGAGGGGAGGGGGAGTTTGAGGTGGGCTTGCCCACTTTGTTCAAAAAGAACTGTGAGCAGTGCAGCCATCTGTGTTATGCTGGTCGTGAAAAAGAATATAAATTATTTTCTTGTTTTGCATTATTGGGGTCTGCGGATCCGTCTAATAGATAGAAAGGACACAGGAGGTGATTATTTGTTAAACCTTGTGAAGCAGGCGCAAAAAGGCGATGGAGAGGCATTTATCCAGTTGATGGAAGGGCAGAAGCAGAATATGTACAAGGTAGCCCGTTCTTATCTCAAATGTGAGGATGATGTGGCCGACGCGATGCAGCAGACCATACTGGACTGTTTTGAGAAGCTGCACACGCTCCGCCAGCCGCGTTTTTTTAAGACCTGGATGACGAAGATATTGATCAATAACTGTAATGATATCGTACGAAGGTGCAAAAGGATACAGCCTATGGAAGAGTTAAAGGAGATTCAGTGGGAGGACCGGGCGCCGGATCTGATGGAATTTCTGGATACGCTGGATTCGCTTGACGAGAAGTATAGGACGATTTTGATTCTGTATTATGTGGAAGAATTTCAAATCAATGAGATCGCCCAGATTCTGAATATGAACGAAAGCACAGTGAATTCCAGGCTCCAGAGGGGCAGGAAATGCTACAAAGAGATGATTTTGCATGTGGGCAGTTAGGAGGTTGGCTATGGGAAAAGAAGAGATGGATGAAATCGGAAGAAAGTTAAAACAGGACATCACATTAACGGATACCGTGAATAAAAGTGTGGAGGCGGCCTATGCACAGATCCGCAGCCAGGCGGTTAAGCCGGAGGTAAAGGTAAAAAGGTATTCTAGAAGGCCTAAGAAATGGATCGTGTTGGCAGCAGCAGCGGCGGCTTTGATGGGCAGCTCTGTGATTGTAATGGGTGCCATGGGATTTTTCCAGAAGGAGAAGAAGCTGGAGGAGAAGACTCTGACGTATTCTTTTGACCTGGACTATGAGTTAAAGCCAGGGACCTTTGAGGTCACTCCGGGATATCTGCCAGAAGGGTATGTGGAGCAGGAAGCAGGGAAATATTGTACGGAGGATAACTGGGGGCATGGATTTACCTTGATGCCGATCTATAACACGGTGGAATTAGACAATGCCGACAAGGAAATCCAAATGCATCAGGTGGCACAAGTGGAGCCGATGGAGCTAAGCGGCATGGAAGCGGATGTGATCAGCTTCGAGGAATCCGATAAGTATGAGCTTCCCACAGAGATCTTCTTATTCAATCCCGGTGAGGGCTATGTGCTCCAGATCTGGGGCGATCACAGCGTGCCGAAGGAGGAATTGGTCAAGGTGGCGGACAGCCTGACCGTGAAACGTACAGGAGATGCGGCTTTTGCCACAGAGGAAGAAAAGGCACAGAGGGAAGAAGAGGAAGAGGCACAACGCCAGGAACAGGCTAAATTTGGTGAAATCAATGCGAAAGGGGTAAGTAAGGAGCAGATCATCCCTCTGGGACAAAAAGAAAGTGTCTCCTTAGGAGACGAGAACTCAGAGACGGCCTTTACCGTAAAAAGCGCTGAATTTATGGATGCGTGGACGGACTACGACAAGGATTGTTTCTATGATTATGCCAGTGTAGAACCGTGGCTGAAGGAAGATGGAACCTTAAAATCTTACCTCCGGAAATATTTCGAAGCAGGTAAGGACCAGATCGCATGGGCGACGCCGGACAAGGAAGATACGGCAGAACAGTGCTTCCTGAAGGTGGAAGTCCAGGTGGAGAAGAAGCTGGGGGCTGATGCAGAAGCTTGGGAAAAGGAGACCGCTTTGGCTGCCTGTGTACAGCGTCTGCTGCCAGAAAAAGACGGAGCCTACGGATGGCCTTACGATATCTATATGCCAGTGGAAAGTGAGCATAATGACCTGCAGATGGACGGACGGTGCATTTATCTGGATCAGCCGGAGAATCTGGAAGGGGAGGAGCGGCTTCATCAGTTCTTCTACCGGGAGATGGAGGATGGGGAAACCCTGGATTATACCATAGTTTTCGTGGTGGATAAGGACATTGCGAAGGGACCGCTTGTGCTGAGCTTTGATGAATTCTGTAATGATGGAACGGCTCAGGGAACCTTCTTTGCCATCAAATAGAAAATAGGAAATGAGAAATGCGGGGCTGCCTGATGAAGGCAGCTCCGTTTTTTGTCTGCTGGAAAATGGGTCTTTTTTCGTTTGACGGGGAATGTGTGCCTGCCGTAGATTCGCTTTCAAGGGATTTTCTATGGACATCGTCATAGCAACCTGTAGAATTTCCAACCTTCAAATTCATCAATTTGCAGTGTTTTGCATAGGCAGGCCACACGGTCTAGAACCGTTCCCTTACGTTTATTCTCGGTCTGGTGTCATATAAAATTGCGGCCCAGGGCAGATGATAACGGTAGGTTCTGATTTTTTGCGGATTTTGCGGCACGTTTCATTTTTCATTTTGTAAGATTAATTATATATAAAATTAGACTACATTAAAATATGCTGTATTTTATCTGATATTTTACCTCCATGTTGCTGGATTTACAAATATTCATGGTTGCCTCATACTAAAGATAGCGAATTAAGCTGAGTAGCTGGATGAAAGGAGAGAGAAACCATGAATAAAAAAATTGACGAAAGACTTCCCCGGGAAGTAGGCGAAGGTGCGCTTCCCAACCATGCCGCCATCAAATCTCCCTGGGAGAAATTAGTTTCCTACCATGACGCGGTCCACTACTGTCAACGTTACAGCGGCGTTGTGGGCTCCGCGATCATGGGAGCTTACCGTATTCTGCTCCCTGATTACGAAGAGCGTACGGAAATTCTCTGCCAAAATGCGTATGCCAGACTGGATTACATCAACAAGATGATGGATGGCGGAGTCTGTGAAGGCATGATGACGGAGTTAAATATCCATCCCTTCATGTGTGGTGCGTTTACCGGCGGTCTTACTGGTGACTCCGGCGATGAAAAGCTGCTGATGTGCGGGCGTGTCAATGATTTTGGTACCTATCGTGTGGAAAAAGAGCTGGATGTCTGCTATTGGGATATCATCGGCTCTGAGCTCTGCCGTTCTACCACCCAAAGCCTCCAGGCCTGTGCGGATAATTTTGCCGCTCACCGCCATGGCGGACCGACGATGGAATACCATATGGTGGAAGCAAAGGGCTGCGGTGACCGTCACTGCAGGATCGTAGCGGAAAGCCGGGAAAAATATCCGATGCCGCCCCATAAGATGTGGGAATGCATGGGACCGGTGGCCACGGCGGACCAGATCAAATATACCAAGGAAGAGGATACCGTAGCAGAATCCATGATGTTCCGTGAGGAATGTGACTATCAGTTTGTGGGAGGCACCACCGAGGTCTGTGATTGGAACAGTGCCTATCCTATGGTAGCGCAGTCAAATGGCGCTTCTTATATTCTGCCGGCCCTGGATCAGATTGTAGCCATGGGCAAGGTGGAGGCCAGTTTTGTAGATCATGTGTTAAATTGTGTGGCAGAAGCTGCAGGAAAGGCTGCCTTTGGTGAATTTTATGCCAAGGAAGGCTTCCGTCAATGGGTCGGTGCTCCTCATGATGTGGATGACGGCCGTCTGATGGGCGCGCATTTGGAAATGTTCCTGCAGGCCAACCGTGTGTCCTACGAAGTGGAAGCTTTCAATAAAGAGGAAGCGATTTATAAGATCGATGCGAAGGCACTGGCAAATAACCTGAACAGGCAGAACTTAGTTTATGTTGCTTTCTGGCGCGGCATGACCCGTTCCCTGGTAAATGCCCAGTGGAGTTTGTGGGAAGAGGATTCCACCGAAGAAACCCTGCGTCTGAAAATTGCGAAGAAAGTAGATAAATTCTGTTAATCCATTCATATACAGGTAGAAGGGAGCGAAAACCATGTATTATAAGAATGTATATAAATACGACGAAATGAAACGTGCGGAGCATATGGCGGTCCGCAATGCCGTAGGCTGGTATTTTTTCACCCACCATCTGGTGAAGGTGACAGGCGCTGATGCCGCTGCGTTTCTGGACAAAATGTTTGCAAACCCCATTGCGAACCTAAAGCCGGGCCGGGAGCGTTATACCACCATGTTAAATGAAGAAGGACAGATCATCGATGATGTGGTTATATTTAGGCACGATGACAATGCCTTCTGGATTTCCACGCTTTTTGCGCCGAAACTGATTCCCTGGTTTGACGCGCACAAAGGGGACATGGATGTGTCCTATGAAAATATCACGTCCCAGTATGATATGTATGCCGTGCAAGGGCCGAAATCCGCCAACCTTTTGAATCAGCTTTTGGAGGCACCGGTGGACGATATGAAATTCTTCTCCTTTGCATCGAATACCCTGGACGGAATTCCGGTGATTATCAACCGGGCTGGCTTTACCGGGGAAGCATACGGCTATGAGATTTATATTTCCCCGGAGCATGACGAAATGATTGAGAAAAAGCTGACAGATCTGGCGAAGGAACTGGGAGGCGCCCAGGTGACAGAGTTCCAGATCATGGCGATGACGCTGCCGACGGAAAAAGGCTTTTATTATATGCGCGACCTGCAGTTTACCAATCCTTTCGAGGTGGGATTGGATAAGGGGATCGGCTGGGATAAGGACTTTATCGGGAAAGAGGCTCTTCTTAAAATTAAGGAAGAAGGCCCTGCCAGGGAAATGGTAGGCTTTACGGTAGCCGAGCCGGATATTCACATCAATCACAAAGCCTTCGGCGGTCCGGGAGAGGCAGTGCTTTTCGACGGAGAAGAGGTTGGACGGGTATCCAAGATCACCTACAGCTATTTGAAGGATACCAATATCGGCTATATTCTGGCGAAAAAAGGCGCTTTGAAAAAGGGTGATGTGGTGACGATGAGAGGCTATGAGGGCGTGATCACGGACAAGGTGTTCGCCTGAAACAGCAGTTGTGAGGGCTGTGTGCCTGCCAGAAAATGGAGGAAGACAAACGTATGGATATAAAAGCGTTGTTTGGTTATGAGGGGAAGACGGTGGTGGTATCTGGCGCTTATTCCGGCATGGGGTATGCCGCCGCCAGGCTGCTGACAGAGCTTGGCGCGAAGGTGTATGTGATCTGCCGGAAAAACGGACGTCATCAGGAAATGGATCTTCCCGTAGCGGGAATTTTTTCTGCGGATTTTGGGGTCAAAGAGGATTTGGATGCATTGGCAAAGGAGATGCCGGAGGATATTTTTGCATTGTTCCTCTGCCATGGAATCGCTCTGAAGAAAGATGCATCCAATGCGCTGGAAGTGCAAAAAGTAAATTTTCTGGGACATAAATACCTTCTGGAAAAGGTGCTGCCCAAGGTTGCGGACCGTGGATCGGTCAACATCATTGCCTCCACAGGGGGCTTTGGTTGGGAGGCCAGCTTTGACAAATGCCTGGAGGTGCTGGAGACCAAGACCTATGAAGAAGCTTTGGCGTGGTATGAAACCCATCCGGAAGTGATCCAAAACGGCTATGTTTTTTCAAAACAATGTCTGTGCGCCTATGTAAAAACCATGGTTCATGCGCCGGCCTATATCGGGCGGAAGATCCGCCTCAATGTGGTCAATCCGGGAAATACCCTCACCGGGCTGACGGATGATTTCAACCGCAATACGTCCAAATCCGGCAATGCCGAAGAGGGAAAGGCAGCCATTGAGGAAATTTTCTTAAAGAGCTGGAACGGTCATTGGGCTTCCCCGGAGGAAATGGGGTATCCGCTGGTGGCCATCGGAAGCAATATCTTCAGTTATATGAGCGGACAGGTGATTTATTTTGATTATGGAATGAGCAGTGTTTGGCAGGCCGCGGGCCTGAAACAGCGCTGACCGGCAAAATACGCGGGTGCTGCATCCGAGAGTAATGCGGTGTGGCACCCTTTGTTTCGACAGAATTTGGACACAGAACACATGTGGCCCGGTGGAGGAAGGCTTGGAAGGGAAAGAGAGGTGCAGGATGAGGAAAAAGATAACAGTCATAACTGGCGGCAGCAGCGGTCTGGGCTTGGCAGCGGCCAGATGTATGTGCAGTGAAAGCCCGGTGCTGTTGTGCGCAAGAGGAATGGACAAGCTGGAGCAGGTGAAAAAGGAATTGGAAACCTTTGGCGCAGAGGTCTATGTCTATGCCATGGACGCCGTGGACGTGGAATCGGTGAGAGAGTGTGCGGAATATGCGGTCAGTCTGGGCGATGTGAAACATGTGATCCATACAGCAGGCGTTTCTCCGGCAAACCATGGGACAGATGACATCCTGCGTATCAATACACAGGGGCCTGTCAATATGGTTCAGGAATTTTACCCCAGGCTCACAGAAGGCGGAGCGATGATTCTGTTTAGCTCCACAGCCGGGTACACCTTTGATACCAACGACCAGATGGCGCCGCTTTTGCCATTGGCAAAAAAACTTTATGAAAACTGGAAAGCGCCGGATTTCCCTCAGCAGATGCAGGAGTTTATTGCGGATGTGATGAAAATCCCGGAACCTTACCAGGCAGGAATGGCATACTGCCTGTCTAAAAACTTTGTAAAACACTTTGTCTATGCCAACGTATGGCGTTTTGCCCAAAAAGGGTGCCGTATTTTGTCTATATCTCCCGGTTCTTATCTGACGCCGATGCATCAGGCGCTCATTGATAACCAACCGGAGACGGCGGCTGAGGTGATGGAAGGAATTCCGTTAAAACGTTGGGGGCATGCATATGAAATGGGAAAACTGGTACAGTTTCTCTGCTCACCGGGTGCCGGCTATATCACAGGCGTGGACATCCTGGCGGATGGAGGCTGCACTTATGGTGCGGTGACGGGGCAGATGAAATAACGAAAGCAACGGATTACAAAAGATAGAGAAAGGAGGGACATCTATGAGTTCTGAAACCGTGACGGAAGTTCCTTTTAAGCGGTCTTACCGGAAAATTATGGCTATCCTGATTTTGATTTCGCCGTTTTGTACGATGGTGCCTTATGTGGCGCCGGCCGTATTTATGAAAGATATTATGGAGAGCTATCAAGTGGGCTTAAGTCTGGCGGGCCTTAGCATGACAATACAATTGGGAGCTACCGGTATCTGTATGTTCATCGGAAGCTTTATCCAGGACCGGGTGGGGATTCGCAAGTCCATCATTTATTGTATCTGGGCTATGGCAGTGGGCAACATTATATCCTGTTTTGCACCGAATATCGGTGTGTTCCTGACGGCCCGTTTTATTTCAGGCTTTGGGCAGGGCCTTTATACCGTGTCTATCAATCCTTGTATCAGCACTTGGTACGATGGGAAAGAGCGTACCTATATGATTACCTTCAATACAGCGATCAACAGCGTGTTCCTGGCCATATCCTATGCGATTAACCGGCCGCTGGCCAATCTTTTGGGAAATTGGCAGCGGGTATTGGGCCTATACGCTGTTATCATAGTGGTGGTCGCAGTGGTGTGGATGCTGTTTTCCAAGGAGAGTCCGGAGGCGATTGCCGCCACCCAGCAAAGAGCCAAGGTGGCCGAAGCCACTGGGAAACGGCAGGGCTCCCTGGTGCGTGCCGCCAAGGAAATTCAGTTCTGGAAAATTATGTTGTTTGCCGGTACCTTTGCCATTGCCAATACGGCGATAGCATCGTTCCTTCCTACGTATTTGACGACGGAACGGGGCTTGGGAGGCACGGTAGCTACGACGATTTCCAGCCTGAATTCTCTGTTTGGCATCGTGGGATCTCTGCTGGGAGGTTTTTTGTGTGCCCAGACCGGCCGGAGAAAGCCGATCATGGTGGGCAGCATTATTTTGTATCTCTTGGTGGGCTTCGGTTTGACCATCTTTACCTCCGGCGGTTTGCTGGTGGTGCTGGCGCTGGCGGCAGGGGCGTTGTACTTTGTACCTATCGCGGCGCAGAGCAATATGATGATTGAGACCAAGCAGCCGTTTGATCCGACGATTTTAGGCGGTGCAGCCTGTATTACGTCAGGCATCGGCCAGCTTTTGTGTGTGCTGGTATCCTTTATCTTCTCCGCAGTGGCGGGCGCATCCAGCATGACCATGGCATATCGAGTATTTTTCGCGCTTTGTATCATCGGCCTGGTGGGAATCGTGTTGACCAAGGAGACAGGGCCCACGGTCCAAAAGGCAGAGCAGCCGCAGGAAAAGGCGTAAAACGATTGTTGGAAACAGGAATATTTGAATAGGAGGGAATGTTCATGAATGTAGATCCGAAAGATATGTTAAAAGGCTATCTGGAGACGGCGATTCCGTTGGAAGAAATGTTATCGGTCAAAGGGAAAACGGCCATCGTCACCGGCGGCACATCAGGGCTTGGCTTTTGCGTGACCCAGCGCCTCTGCCAAGGCGGCGCGAAGGTGGTCATTGCCGGAAGCAGCGAAGCAAAGGGCGCGACAGCCACGGAGCTTTTCAAAGAGAAGGGATATGAGGTGACCTTCTGCCGGGCGGATCTGCGCAGCGAAGCGGACGTGGAACATTTGGTAAAATTCACTGCGGATACCTATGGCTCCGTGGATATTCTGGTCACTGCAGGCGGCGTGTGGAGCTTTGCTCATATTTACGACATGCCGGAAGAGGAGTTCCAACGGATCATTGATATCAACCTGGTGGGGGCCTTCCGCTGCGCCAAGCATGTGAGCAAATATATGGTGGAGCACAAAGTTGCAGGCAAAATCGTGCTGGTGTCCTCCAACTGTGCATATCTTACCCAGCCGGTATTCGGCGGATATGCCCATTATGTGGCATCCAAAGGCGGCGTCGTTGCTATGACCCAGGAGTTGGGCAAAGAGCTGAAGCGCTTTGGCATCATGGTAAATTCTGTGGCGCCCGGCGGTATGATGACGCCCGGCGGCATGGTCAACGGTCCCTGCAAGAGTCTGCCCCAGGAAAAGCAGATGGAGTTTTATAAGGAATTGATGGTGGCGAAGCTGGATAGCGTGCCCACCGCAGACAGTGTTGCCATTGTTATCTACGGCATGTGCACGAAGATGGCCGACGGCGTGACCGGTGAATGTATTGTGGCCGACAGCGGCATGATGCGCAATATCATGTCTTATCAACCGGCGATTGAGGAATATCCGCCCCAAGCATAAACTGGCAAGTTACACCCGGTAGAAAGGGGAAAAGGCCAGCAGCGTTTCGCTGCTGGCTTTTTTGGGCTTTCGGGGAATTCGCATATACGAAATGTCGTGTGGCTGGGACATTTCCAGGCTAAATTATGGATGCGAAAGAGGAAATATTGGGAATAATTGTGGACGAATTTTGTTTTGTATGTTATGATGGCCTATAATATAAGAAGAAACCATACCCGGAAAATGTACCGCTGGCATGGGCCATTTTCATACGGGGCGTACAATTGTAGAAACCATGAAAGGCGTGAAAGCTATGAATTGGAAGAAAGGGAACAAACAGAAAGACAATAAAAAAGGATTTACTCTCGTGGAATTGGTGGTAGTCCTGGTAATATTGGCCATCTTGATGGCAATTCTGGTGCCCTCCCTGGTGGGCTATATCCGAAAAGCCAAAAACCAGCAAGCCTTCGCCGAATGCCGCAGCTGCGTCATCGCCGCCCAGTCCATCGCCTCAGAAAAATACGGCAAAGATCAAACCGATAAATTGGATTGGGGCGGGGAAAAATATCCCGATGTCAAGAAAATGGCAGAAGTACCCGATGAAAGCACGATCGATAAGATTGAAACCAACGATGAAAAATACTTAGTCACCTATTTATCATATACCACTGGAAATCTGACCGTCATCTACGAAAAAGGCCACAACCCGGAATACTATCTGCAGGAAGAGCCGGATTGGTCCAGGGATGCGAAGAAGGATATTGAAGATTATAGTGGATATGAGGGTTATGTGAAAAATTATCCGGGGACGTATTTGGACAGATGGGGTGCTGCGCAGAAGCTGATGGATAGTTTGGGGAAAGGATTGCCGGAGGTGTCTTCTTCTATTCTAAACAAGACAGGATATGGTAACACACCAATGTATTGGAGACCTTATTATATAGGGAGTAAAAATGATCCACATGTAGTTTATTATGCAAATACATCTAATGGGAAAGATGCAAATGGGAATTGGACTACGACAAATCAATGGGTTGCATCCATTGCAATGATTGATGGGAAGATATATTATAATCCCAATGGTAAAAATACCAATGTGGGTGGCTCATGGAATCAAGCAAAAACTGTTGACGAAGCCCGTGCTGCTTTGACGGATAAGGGATTTATTGAGCTCAAATAAGAGGTAATTATTAGAAAAGGTCCCTGGGGGCAGCGGCAGATGCCATAGCATGGCATCCCCGCCGCCCCCAGGGACTTTTTTCCCCATACCAGCCATTTTGCTGTACCTCCTCAACACCAGTTACCACTCCCATACCAGCCCGGATTCAGGGGGCAGAGGAGCGCGAGGCAGGCAGGGCCATGGACGGCAGACTTTGCGTAAGCGAGCCTGAGAATCCAGTGCTTACGGAGACTGAAACGCTCAGGCGCTCCTGAGCGTTTCCATAGTCGCAGTTAGCACTTAGTGGAAGGGGAGCGAAGCGTCTGCCGTCCCTGGCCCTGTCTGCCCCGCACCACCTCTGCCCTCTGAATCCGTCCACCCCCGCACCACCTCTGCCCCCTGAATCCGTCCTCCCCATCATCCCCTTATTGACAAAAGTATTTGTACTTGCTACACTAAATTGATTGAACTGACTGAATTTGCAGGATAAAAGAGGGAGATACTCTTGAAAGAAAGAGAATATTATAAACGAGTGATCGTGTTCGGACTGGCCAGCTTGGTGATTATCGCACTGGCGGCACTGTTCGGGATCGTTTGGTATCAATATTACCGGGGGCTGATCTATAAGCCCTTCTGGCATAAGGGTAACTTAGTTCTCATCGCCCTATATGCCTTGATCGTTGTGCTTTTTTCCCGGCTGTTCGGCGGAATACGGGTGGGCTACCTGAAACGCATGGACATGATCTATACGCTGGTGCTTACCGTGCTCTGTGCTAACGTGGTGGTCTATCTGCAGATCACATTGATCAACCGGTGGTTTCTGCCGCCGTGGCCGCTGCTTTTGACCACCTTGGCAGATTTTGTAGTGATCGTAGCCTGGACCTTTCTATCCCATGCCATTTACACCAGGCTGTACGGGGCCAGGAAAATGCTGGTCATCTATGGGGAACGCAGGCCTGACGAACTGATACAGAAGATGCAGTCCCGAAAGGATAAGTACAACATTTGCGAGAAAATCCATATTGACGCGGGAGACCAGGCTATTTTGCGGAAAATGAGGGAATACGAGGCAGTCATCATTTGGGATCTGCCGTCCCAGATCCGGAACCGCTATTTGAAATATTGCTTTGCCCATTCCATTCGATGCTATATCACGCCGAAAATTTCCGATATCATTATTACTGGATCTGACCGGATCCACCTATTTGATACCCCCTTGCTTTTGTCCAGGAACATGGGTCTGAGCGCGGAACAGAAGGTGGTAAAACGGGCGATGGATATTCTGATCTCCGGCTTGGGGATTTTGATCACGTCACCGCTTATGCTGGTGATCGCCCTGATCGTGAAGCTCTATGACGGCGGCCCGGTCTTTTACCGGCAGGACCGTTTGAGCTGCGTGGGCAGAGAATTCCGTATTTTTAAATTCCGGAGCATGTGTGTGGATTCCGAGAAAAACGGTGCCAGGCTGGCGTCCAAAAATGATTCCCGGATCACACCGGTGGGGCATGTGCTGCGCAATCTGCATTTGGACGAGCTGCCGCAGCTGTTCAACGTATTTTTAGGGGATATGTCCCTGGTGGGGCCCCGCCCGGAACGAAAAGAGATCATGCGTCAGTATCAGAAGGAAATTCCGGAATTCGATTACCGCCTGAAGGTCAAGGCGGGTCTGACCGGCTATGCCCAGGTTTACGGCAAATATAACACTACGCCTTATGACAAGCTGAAGCTGGATTTGTTCTATATTGAAAACTATTCTTTGATGCTGGACATCAAATTGATCTTTATGACGGCCAAGATCTTCTTCCAGAAGGAGACTTCCGAGGGGATCGAGGACGATCAAGTCACAGCACTTCGGAGTGAAGAGGATGAATCAGGAAATGAAGGATGACGCTTACAGCGTTCTGATGTCCGTTTATGAAAAAGAAAAACCAGAATATTTGGCACAGAGCGTGGAAAGTATGCTCCGGCAGACCTTGCCGCCTGATGATTTTGTCATCGTCTGTGACGGGCCGCTGGGAGAAGAGCTGGACAAGGTGATCGAAGGCTTTGACCGGGAACATCCGGGACTTTTTCAGATCGTGCGCCTGCCTAAGTGCGGCGGTTTGGGAAATGCCCTGAATGAAGGGATGCGTTACTGCCGGTTTGAGAAGATTGCCCGGATGGACAGCGATGATATCAGCATGGAGGATCGGTGCCGCAGGCAATTGGCCGCTATGGAGGAACATCAGGCGGATATCGTAGGCGGGACGCTTTATGAGTTTGAAGGGGACATTTCTAAGATACGCACCAGGCGCATTTCCCCGGAGACGCCAGAAGAGATCCTCCGATATGCCAGAAGGAGAAATCCCTTCAATCATCCCTGTGTGATGTATCGGAGGCAGGCAGTGGAGGCGGCCGGAGGATATCGGCATTGTCCGTGGTTTGAGGATTATGATCTGTGGAGCCGGATGCTTCTTAGCGGCAGCCGTGGCTATAATGTCCAGGAGCCGGTACTCTATATGCGCGCCGGGGAGGCTATGTATGCCAGACGGGGCGGCTTTGCTTACGGGCGGCAGGCCCTGCGCTTTCGCTGGTCCTTGAAGAAGCGCGGCTTATCCTCATGGATGGATTTCCTCATTTCCGGGGGCGGACAGTTTGTGGTGAGTGTCATGCCCAACGGGCTGCGGAAGAAATTTTACGGAAAAGTACTCCGAAAGGAGGTCCCAAAAAACAATGGTGAAAGGTAAGACAAAACGGAAAATATATTTCGCTGGGGGGCGGATTCTATCTTTTTTTAACCGGCTGGTGCCGAAAAGAAAAGACGGAGTCTGCTTTTTTTGCAAATCCGGCATCAATGACAACAGCGAGGCCCTGCTTTCGTATATGATCGAACACGGGTATGCGAAGGATTACAAAATCTGCTGTGTGGTGGGAGAGCCGGGCGCGTATCGCAGGTATCAGGAGCAGAAGGTCCGGGTGTGCGGGCTGCTGCCCGGTGTCTGGGCCCTGCTGCGGTGCCGGTACATCTTCTGCCATGGGGAGAATCTGGCCATCATGCCTTCCAAAAAACAGATTTCTGTGAATTATTGGCATGGGACGCCGCTGAAGAAGATCAACCGGATGCTCCCAAAGCTTGGGGATTACCGGTATGATTTCTTCACCTATACCACGGCGGCGGCAGAGATGTTCCGTCCGGTGTTTGCCCAGGCATTTGGCTGCCGTCCGGAGCAAGTGCTGATCAATGGCCACCCTAGAAATGACTACCTTTTTCAAGAAAGCACGGCCCTTGAGATGCTGGGAATCCGGCGGGAAGATTATCGCAAGGTGTTTTTGTGGATGCCCACCTATCGGCTGTCCAGGGACGGTCTGATCCGGGATACAGACGGCATCAATCTGGAAAATGCGGGGGTGCCCCTGTTCCATACCCGGGAAGCCATGGAAGATCTGAACCGCTTTTTGGAGGAAAAGGAAAGTCTTCTGCTTTTGAAGCTCCATCCAGCCCAGAAGGTGGGAGAAGAGGACCTGAAATCCTACCCGCATATTAGAATCCTGACCAACCGGATGCTGGAGGAGAAGGCGGTGCCTCTTTACCGGGTGGTCAGGCAGGCAGACGCGCTGCTCACCGATTATTCTTCTGTGTTTTTCGACTATCTGCTCCTGGATAGGCCGGAGGCCTTTGTCTTGGAGGATTTGGAAGCCTATCAAGGCCGGAGAGGCTTTGTGGTGGAGGATCCCCTGTCCTATATGCCAGGAGAGAAGATCTATGACAGAGACCAGCTATATGCTTTTCTTGAGGACTGCCTGGAAGGCAGGGACCGGTGGCAGGAGGAACGCGCCAGGGTCAATGCCTTGGTGAATGGCTGTCAGGAGGAGAAAAACTGCCAGATGCTTTTGGAACAGATCGGGCTGAAAAAGGCATGAGCCTGTAAATCCTGTATAAACTGTGATTTTACGGCAATGCCGTACATTTATTGACAAACGTAGGACACATTTGCTAGACTATTAGAATAATTAGGGAAACTGGGTGCGTCGGCCCTCTGGTCCCTTATTGTTGTGCCATAAGGCACGGCAGTCCGGTGGCGTTAAAACGTTTGAGGACGGTTAAGAATGGAGCGGTCATGAAGGAATCGGTAAAAAAATGGGGGAAGCCTATCTATAATCTGGGAAAACGCGTGCTCTACAGCGCGGCAGGAGGTCTGCACAATCTCGGAATCAGTGCAGACGGCAACTTTAAGCGTCTGCAAAGCTATCAGAACGCCCATAAGGGAGAACGTTGCTTTTTGGTGGGCACCGGGCCCAGCCTGGTCCCGGAGGATCTGGACAAGATTCAAGGAGAGAAAGCGTTTGGGTGCAATATGCTCTATAAGCTGTATCCCAAAACGAGCTGGCGGCCGGATTATTACTGTATGACGGACCGGGTCTATGCCAAATACCAGAGCCAGGAAATGCTAAAGCATGTGGAGGCGCCTGTATTTACGCCGAAATCCGCTTACCGGCGGATGCCGGTCCATGGGGAGCAGGTGATCTACGTAAATGATATTTATGATTACAACACCTATAAGCCCAGGGGCAAGATGCTCTCCTACTGCTGGCTGAAGGCCAGCGTGATGCTGTTTATGCTGGAGATGGCCGTTTACATGGGGTTTACAGAGATTTATCTTTTGGGTGTGGACTGCACCAATACTTATCGGCCGGATGGACATTTTACCAAAGATTATGTGAAGGACGATGCCAAGGCTGCAGAGAAGGAGCGTCTGGAAAGTGACCTGAAGAAGGAAAAGATGACGCCGGAGGAGATGTGGGCGCATAATTACCGGAGAAACATCGAAGCCTATGAAGAGATAGCGAAATTTGCACAGAAAAAAGGAATTTCTATCTATAACGCAACCCGGGGAGGGAATCTGGAAGTGTTTCCCAGGGTTGCACTGGAAGAGATACCTGGTGTATGATATAAAGATGGGCAAAACCCGTCGTATAATGTAAGATGGCCTTGAGCCATGAGAGGAGAAACGAATGAAGAAAGTGATCACATACGGGACCTTTGATTTACTGCATTACGGCCACGTAAACCTGCTGCAGCGCGCAAAGGCGCTGGGAGACTATCTGGTAGTCGCACTGTCTACGGATGAATTCAATTGGAAGGAAAAACAGAAAAAATGTTATTTTTCCTATGAGGACCGCAAACGCCTGCTGGAAGCCATCCGCTATGTGGATCTGGTGATCCCGGAAAATTCCTGGGACCAGAAAGCATCCGACGTGCAGGAGTACCACATCGACACCTTCGTCATGGGAGATGACTGGGAGGGAAAATTCGATTTCTTGAAGGATTATTGTGAAGTAGTATACCTGCCGCGTACGCCGGAGATTTCCACGACGCAGATCAAGCAGGATTTGAAAAAATAAAAGGGGCAGGAAATCATGACAAAGAGATTCATAAACGACTTGAAAAAGTATTGGAAATACACGAAGTATGCGGCGAAATCGGAGCTGAAGTCCGAGGTGGCGAGCTCTTATCTGAACTGGCTGTGGTGGATCCTGGATCCGCTTTTGTTCATGCTGGTCTACACGTTTATCGCGCTGATCGTGTTCAAAAAATCCGTCCAGTATTTTCCGGTATTCGTATTTATCGGTCTGACAAGCTGGAATTTCTTTAACAAAACAGTCATCGGAAGCGTGAAGCTGGTGAAGATGAACAAGCAGATTGTCACGAAGGTCTATCTGCCGAAATTCGTCCTAGTGCTCCAGAAGCTTTTGGTGAATGGCTTTAAAATGCTGATATCCTTTGCGCTGGTCATCGTGATGATGATGGTTTACCGGGTTCCGGTGACCTGGAATATCCTCTATATGATCCCGCTGCTCATCGTGTTGGTCCTCCTCACCTTTGGGGTGAGCAATATCATGCTGCATTTTGGCGTGTTTGTGGATGACCTTTTTAACGTGATGACAGTATTGCTGCGCCTGATGTTCTATATGTCTGGTATTTTCTATTCCATTTCCAAGACAGTGGCGCATCCCTACCAGGATATTCTATTGAAATGCAATCCGATGGCGTTTCTTATGGACTCCATGAGAAACTGCATGCTGTATTCCCACACGCCGGCCAGGAAGCTGATTCTTTTGTGGGGGCTGATCGGCGTGATCATATCCGTGATATCTGTCAGAGTAGTCTATAAATATGAAAATAGCTATGTAAAGGTGATTTAAATGGGCGACATAAAATATGCGATTGATGTGAAGGACCTGCGGATCAGCTACCGCTGTCTAAAGTCCTTTTCCATCCGAAAAAGTTTCTTTAAAATGAAAAAATCCGAGGTGGAGGTTTTTGAAGCGGTGCGGGGCGTGAGCTTTTCCGTGCCGGAGGGGGAAATCCTGGGAATTGTCGGGAAGAACGGAAGCGGGAAATCCACCATGCTTAGAGCGATTGCCGGGATCTTTTCCCCGGATTCCGGGAACATTGATCTCCATGGACATTCCATTTCTCTTCTGTCTATCGGTGTCGGTTTCAATAAATCCCTCACCGGAAGGGAAAATATCGTGCTTTCCGGTATGCTGCTGGGGTTCTCCGAGGACCAGGTCCGGGAGAAAATGGATGAGATCATCAAATTTGCCGGTCTTGGCAAATTCATCGATATGCCGGTACGCACCTATTCCAGCGGTATGTATTCCAAGCTGGCGTTTTCCATCACAGCGGTGCTGGAGGCCGACATCATGCTCATCGATGAGGTGCTCAGCGTAGGCGATGTGAAGTTTAAGAAGAAGAGCTATAACAAGATGAAAGAGCTGATTTCCAACAAAGACAGGACGGTAATCATCGTATCCCACAGCTCAGATACCTTGAGACAGCTTTGCAGCAGCCTGATGTGGCTCCATGACGGGGAGGTCAAGATGATCGGAGACACGGAGGAAGTGCTGGCAGCTTATGAAGAATTTATGGAAAAAGATTGACGGGCTTTTGAGGGCCCGGAGGGGAAGAATATTGATATAAGGAGAGAACAAGGGTGAGAATTTTCCGAAAGTTAAAGAGAAAAATAGAGGTGTTTTCCTTGAACCACAGCTGGTTCCGGCCAATTTTCCTACGGGTCCGGTTTGCGGTAAAGCGTTTTAAATACAATCTAAGTTGTATGACACATATGACGGACAAGAAGACGGTGGTCTTTGAGTCCTTTTGGGGGAAATCCTATTCCTGCAGTCCCAAGGCGATCTATGAAGCCATGCTAAAGGACGAGCGTTTTAAGGATTACCAGTTTATCTGGTCCGTGCAGCGGATCAACGATTACATTTACTTGACGGAAAACCCAAATACAACCGTGGTGAAGCACAACAGCCAGCGGTATCACCGGGCGTTTACCACGGCAAAATATTGGGTTTACAATATGTCCATCCCAGACTATATGCGCCCGAAGAAGAACCAGACCTATATCGAGACCTGGCATGGCATTCCCATGAAGCGCGTGGGCTGTGATGTGATCTATGACAGCGATTACCGCAGGAGCAAGGATGAGACCAAGAGGACCTTTAAGGCCAAAGGCGCGATTGTAGATTATATGCTCTCTCCTTCTCCGTTCTATTCAGAAGCCATCACCTCTGCCTTTGCCCTGAAAGAGAGCAATAACGCGGACTGTGTGGTGGAGACCGGCTACCCTAGAAATGACCGCCTGTACCATTATACGGCAGAGGAAGCGGCCGATATCCGTGCCAAATTGAAGGTGCCAAAGGACAAGAAGACGATTCTCTATGCTCCTACCTGGAGGGATACGTCCAGGGAAGTGGGCGTGGGCTTTACCTTGAACACAGAGCTGGATATGCGCCGTCTCTTTGAGATTTTAGGCGATGACTATGTGCTTTTGTTCCGTTCCCACCACCACGTAAAGCAGTATGACCTGATCCCTGAGGATGTGAGCGACAAGGTCATCGATGTGACTCATGTGGAGGACATCAACGATCTGTATATCATCAGCGATATGCTGGTGACTGACTATTCCAGCACCTGCTTTGACTATGCCAATCTGCGCCGTCCGGAGATATTCTTCATGTACGATCTGGACGACTATGCCAATAATATCCGCGGCTTTTATTTCGACATCAATGAGCTGCCCGGCCCCATCGTAAAGACCACCGAGGAGCTGGCAAATGCCATTTTAGATGCGGATCAAAATTTTACGGTGGATGAAAAATATCAGAAGTTTGTGGATAAATTCATCACCTTTGATGACGGGGAAGCGGCAAAACGCGTGTTAGACCTCTGCTTTGCGCCGGAGGAAAAGGAACCTTTTTATATGAAGGATTTTCTGGCCAGACACCGGGTTCTCTACGGACTGCTGCATGTGGGCGCCATCTGTATGCGTAAGGTGATGTGGGTCTTAAGAAAGATCAAGAAGTTCTTAAGCTTCTTGGAGAAAAAGGCCAAATTCCTTTACCTGAAGGCGAAATACAATGTGATGGGCTTTTTGCGCAGCCATGGCAAAAAGCTGGATGATAACTATGCAAGGCTGCTTTCTTATAAAGACAAACATAAAGGGGAGCGCTGCTTCCTCATCGGCAACGGGCCGAGCCTGAAAGCGGAGGATCTGGAGCTTCTGAAAAATGAGACCAGTTTTGGCTGCAATATGATCCATAAAATATTTGATAAGACCTCCTGGAGGCCCACCTATATGTGCGCCATCGACAAGGAGCTGATTTATCATTTGTATCCCAGGTTTGAGAAGGATTTTCCCTATCCGCTGTTTGTGAATAAGGCGTCCTTTAACCGGATGCAGTATTTTCCGCAGGAGCTGACCTATGTGCAGAATATTTCCGATGACCACTATAAGGTCCGGGGAAATATGCTGGCTTATTATATCCCATCTAAGGCTACCGTGATGTCCTTTATGCTGGAGCTGGCGATGTATATGGGCTTTGAGGAAATCTGTCTCATCGGTGTGGACTGCACCAGCACCTTCACCGGCAAGGGACATTTTACCAAGAGCTATATGAAGGAAGAGGATATCAAGAAGGAATGCGAGAAGATCCGCAAACGCCTTGGCGTACCCAATATGACCGTTGAGGACATGGGAAAATATTATTTCGAGGTTTCTGTCTATGCGTATAAGGTGATCGAGCAATACGCGAAAAAACATGGAATTAAGATTTACAATTGTACCAGGGGCGGGGCTTTAGAGGAATTTGAGAGGAAATCTCTGGAAGAAGTCTTAGGTCTGCCCGCAGAGAAGGAGGTATTATGAAGGTTGTTGGAGTGATTCCTGCCAGATATGCATCTACCAGGCTTCCCGGGAAGCCGCTGAAGGATATTTGCGGCAAACCGATGCTGGTGTGGGTCTATGAACAGGTGAAGAAGGCGAAGAAGCTGGATGCAGTCTATGTGGCCACGGATGATGTGCGCATTGAAGATATGTGCAAGGAATACGGGATCCCTGCGGTGATGACCAGTACAGAGCACCGGACTGGAGCCAACCGTCTGTGGGAGGTGTCCGAGAGCATACAGGCGGATTTTTACGTACAGCTCAACGGTGATGAGCCGCTGTTAGATCCGGATCTCATCGACGCGGCAGTGCCCCAGGAGATCATCACTGACGTGGAATTCGGAACCAACATCATCACCACGATGGAGAACCCTTCCGAGGTGTTGGATGCGGCCAATATCAAGGTCGTATTTGATGATAAGCTGCGGGCGATGTATATGTCCCGGACCCCGATCCCTTATCCGTTTAAAAGCATTGAATTTGAGTACTATAAACATGTGGGTATTTTAGGCTATAACAAGAAGATGCTGGATTTCTATAAGAACTCAAAGCCTGGGCGTTTTGAGCTGATCGAAGGAATTGATACCATGCGTTTTCTGGATTACGGCAAAATCCTGCAATTTATCAAAGTAGATCATTGTCACACTTTATCCGTTGATACGGAAAAGGACCTGCAGCGTGTCCGTCAGCTCATGGCGGAAAAGCTTGAAAAGGAGGAATTACATGGATAAGATTCAGACATTGGATTGTACGCTCCGCGATGGGGGTTACCTCAATGATTGGAATTTCGGCAACCGGATGATTAAACATACCATCCGCCAGCTGATTGCGGCTAACGTGGAACAGGTGGAGCTGGGCTTTCTGCGCAATGAAGACCCCAATCCCGACCGCACGGTGTTCCGCCATGTGAAGGAGGCTTACAGCATCCTTCCGGAAAACTGCGGCAACACACATTTTACCTTGATGACACTCCATAATAAATATGATATCAGCCAGCTGGAGGATTATGACGGCGGCCCCATCAAGAGGCTCCGTGTGACCTTCCATGACTATGATGTGGATGAAGGGCTGGAATACTGTAAAAAGGTCATGGAAAAAGGCTATGAAGTATCCTGCAACCCGATCAACATCATGGGCTATGCGGACAAAGACCTGCTGGTGATCCTGGATAAGGTGAATGCCATCCATCCGACGGTATTTTCCATCGTGGACACCTTCGGCTCCATGAAGCGCAACGACTTGATCCGCCTGTATTCTTTATGTGAGAACAACCTGAATAAGGACATCACTATCGGCCTGCACCTTCATGAGAACCTGTCCCTCTCCTATTCTCTGGCACAGGAGTTCTTGAGCATTAAGAGTTATGACAGGAAGTGCGTGATTGACGGTTCCCTTCTGGGAATGGGACGCGTACCCGGCAATCTGTGCATTGAGCTGATTTTGGATTACCTGAATAACCATTATAATAAGGCATATAACCTGGATCCCATCCTGGATACCATCGATGATTATATCATACCGATCAAGCGGGAGGAGCCTTGGGGCTACAGCACCGCGTATTCTCTGTCCGCGCAGTACAACCTGCACCGGAATTATGCGGAGTTTCTGCTGAACAAGGGGAAATTAAAGGCGAAGGATATCAATCATATCCTGGCCTCCATTGCGGACAACAAGAAGACCGCCTTTGATGAGGAATACGCAGAGCAGCTTTACTACGGTTATCAGGACATCGCAGTGGATGATTCTGACAACAGGGTGGATTTTGCAGCCCAGTTAAAAGGGAGGGAGATCCTGATTCTGGCTCCCGGAGGAAGCCTGGAGCGGGAGGCGGACAAGGTCTCTGCCTTTATTTCAGAGAATGACCCGGTGATCATCACCGTGAACTTCATCAGCCAGACCTACAAGGCGGATTACCTGTTTTTCAGCAACGCCAAGCGTTATGAGGAATACGTGACCGACAAGACCACCGAGAAGGTGATGGTTACCTCCAACGTGAAGGATGCGGATGCTTCTGACTATGTATTCAATTACCATGATCTGACCTACGATGAGAATGGCGTTTTTGACAACAGTACGATTATGCTGCTGCGCCTGCTGCGTCATTTGGGCATATCTAAGGTGAATTTGGCCGGGTTTGACGGCTATGAGGAAAAACGCAGCGATTATGTGAGCCATATCCTGGATTACCAGGACCGCCGCAAGGATGCGGCCAGCACCAATGCGCTGATCCGCAGGCTGCTGGTACCGATCCGGAACCAGATGACGGTGGAATTCCTCACATCCTCCAAATACCAGGAAGGGGAATGATCCGATGAAAGATATCAAGCTGATTATCCTGGATGTGGACGGGACGATGACCGACGGCGGCGTCTATATTGACAACAACCAGGTGGAGACCAAGAAGTTTTCCATCAAAGACGGCTGCGGCGTGGTGCTGGCCCGGACGCAGGGAATAAAGTTTATGATCCTCACCGGACGGGAAAGCTTCTGCGTGACCAAAAGGGCACAGGAGCTCCATATCGAGTATGTATTTCAAAATGTGACGAATAAAGTCTCCTTTATCAAGGAATTTATGAAGGAGCAAGGGCTTAGCAGGGAAGAATTGGCATATATCGGTGATGACCTCAATGATTATTATGCGATGGCACAGGTGGGGACCTGTGCCTGTCCCTGTGATGCGGCTCCTGAGATACGGGGACGCTGTGACTATGTGCTTTCTTCCAAAGGCGGAGAAGGCGTGGTCCGTGAATTTGTGGAGTTACTGCTGAAGGATAAAGGACTGTGGGAAAAGGCGATCGCGGACGCGTTTGCCTAAAGAGAAACCAATAGAGATGACAGAAAAGAGAGATTACTTATTTGACAACATAAAGGGCGCAGTCATTTTTCTGGTGGTCTGGGAGCATTTTCTGGGCGAGACGATTCGAAGCGGCAGCGTGGCGGGGGATGTGCTCTGCACGTCCATATTGATGTTCCATATGTCGGTAATGATGTTTGTGTCTGGCTATTTTTCCAAAAACCTGGAAAAAAACACGCCGGAGAACAGCATCCGCCGGATTCTGATCCCCTATCTTCTGATCAGCCTCTTGACTGCCGTGATTGGGAAAATAGCCACGGGGGAATTTGTGCTGGAAATTTTTAAGCCCACCTTTGCCATGTGGTATATTGTGGTGCTGTTTTTTTATCGTCTATGCCTGTCTTATTTGGTGAAAGTACGGGGCGTGCTCTTTTGGAGCTTTCTGCTTGCAATGGTAAGCGGCATGTTTCCGGAGATTGCATCATATCCTACCATGGGACGGTTTTTAACGAACCTGCCCTTTTTCCTGATGGGATATTATTGCAGTGAGGCCTTTGTAAATAAGCTCAGAGGCTGGATGCGTCGGCCGGAGCAGTGTATTTTGCTGGCGGCTTTTTTGATACTGACCTTGGGGACCACCGGGCTTTATGTGGAAAATGCCTGGAGCTCCAATATTTATAGAAACAACACCACCTATGCAGCGGCCAAAATGTCTGATCTGCAGGGGATGGGGTGCCGGGTACTGTTTTATCTGATCGGTATTTTTGCGATCCTTTGTTTTTTAACTTGCTTTTCCCGAAGGAAGAGCTTCTTGTGCAAAGCAGGAAAAAACAGTCTGGTGGTATATTTTTTCCATATATATTTTTATGAGATCGTATGCCGGCTGGAATTCTTAAAGGGCGGTGCCCTTTGGCAGTTTTTGCTGGTGACGGTATTTGCCGTATTTACGGTCTGGGTGCTGTCCATGGATCTGTGGAGCAGGATTTTCCATCAGATCATCCAATGGACGGGAGATCTTATATTCGGCAGAAATGCGCCGCAGAAGAAGGGTTTGGCGGCAAGGGGAGAGCGGGAAGACCAAGCGAAATAACAGGGGATTATATGACAGGAATGAGACGGTTTTTGAAATGGACGGCAGCATTTTTGCTGCTCGTACTGCTTGGCAGCGCGTGGTCTTTGGATACCTGGGGAGCCATAAAGGAATCCGATGTATTCCTGGATGCCAACTGGAAGTATGCAGGGGAGACTTCTGTGTTTCAGGCGACCGGGTGGCTGCAGGCAGTGTGCTCTACAGATGATTATATTATATGTCTGGAAAATTACGACAACAACAAGACGAATCCGGATACGCTGATTGCATTTTATAAAAATCCATATGACGAGGACGGCAATCCTGTACAGCAGTACAGCTATGCCAAGCATATCACCGAAATGGATTATGAGCATGGCAATGGGATGACCTACGATACGGTGCGCAATGAGATCGTCATTGCCGGAGGCCGTGCCATCAACAAGGCGAATACCGGCTGTATTTTCATCGTGGACGGGGACACCTTAAAGTTTAAGCGTAAGGTGAAAGCCACTGACGAGGGCCGGGTGGCGGCCATCGATTATTGGAAGGATAAGGACCAGTATGTCCTTATGATCGGCAATAAAAAGAACGAATTTAAATTTGTCATCACCGATGCGGACTTCAATCCCATCGATACCATAGAGGATGTGGATATCTCTGCGGGAAACGCATTCCAGGATTTTTGTATTTCGGGAGACTACATCATCAGCATCCCGTTTATGAAACGGACCGGGAAGGACGATGTGCTGCAGGTGTACTCCATATCTGAGAAACGCCTGATGGGAACCTACAGCTTGCAGATGGAGGATGAGGACACTTATGTGGAGCCGGAGTCGATCTGTGAGATCGAACCGGGGAAGCTGCTCATCGGAAGCGCGCTGAAAGACCCCAGCCGTATTGCCTTTTATACGACCCGGGTGGATTCGGCATTCAGCGTGACCACCAATGTGGAGCACGGGACGGTGACCAGCAGCCAGAAGGTGGTGGACCAGGGCACGGACTTCACGGTAAAATACACGCCTGATGAAAACTATGAGCTGAGCAGCGTCATTGTGGACGGAGCGTATTTGGATATCAATGAATATCCCAATGAATACGTGTTCCCCAATCTGCAGGAGAACCATGAAATCATCATTGATTTCACGGAGATTCCGGTATATCCAGTAGAGACCTTGGTGCAAAACGGTACGATCGATGGAGAAGTGCAGGTCCGCAGGGATAAAAATGTGACCATTCACTATGAACCGGATGCGCACTATGAGCTTTCGAAGCTTCTGGTGGACGGACAGGAAGTGGATACCCAGGACCATGAGACGGAATACACTCTGGAAAATGTCCAGGGGCCTGTGACCTTTGAGGCCGTATTTGAGGAAGTGCCCAGCTTCTCCGTAACCACGGAGGTGGAAAATGGCCAGATCACGCCTACCGTGGAGAAGATCTACCGGGATGAGAGCTGTACGATTCAGTATGAGGCCGATGAAGATTATGAGGCGGCCCATATCCTGGTGGATGGGGAAGAGCTGGAGGATGTGACAGTGGGAGAGCTGCGGGAATACACCTTTGAGGATATTCAGGGACCACATAAGATTAAGGTGGTTTACCAATGGAAATACCTCCCGCTGGTGATCCTGGGTATTTTCTGGCTGGCTGCCTGGCTGATTGCCATTCAAGCCTTGAAGCTGGAACGCCGGCGGCGGAGCCGGAGAGGACGAAAAAAAGAAGAGAGTAAGAAGTGATTTAGCGGAAACACTTTTTTGACACCCGAATCCTTCCTATGTATACGGAAAAAAGCTTGACTTCCATGAAGCCCTGTGATACAATCAGTGGGCGACATGGAAGTAAGTCTTTTTTTTATGCCTAAAATTATGCCTGTATTCAGTTTGACGGAACTGTCCCACGAGGCATTTTTTAGACTGTCAAAACGAAAA
This sequence comes from Blautia sp., assembly GCA_050944615.1. Classification (GTDB taxonomy): domain Bacteria; phylum Bacillota; class Clostridia; order Lachnospirales; family Lachnospiraceae; genus Blautia_A. The sequence goes on along the minus strand of JBMNRL010000004.1, from coordinate 117,805 downwards.
ACAGTGGAGGTGGAAGTTGTGCGCGTAAAGATCACATTGGCATGTACAGAATGTAAACAACGTAACTACAATATGACCAAAGAAAAAAAGAACCATCCGGAACGGTTGGAGACCAAAAAATATTGTAAGTTCTGTAAAAGACATACACTGCACAAGGAAACAAAGTAGTCACGAATTGTGAGGTGAAACTATGGCAGATAGTGAAAAAACAACTGGTACTGTTCAGAAGAAGAGCTGGTTTCAGGGAGTGAAATCTGAATTCAACAAGATCATTTGGACAGACCGGAAGACATTGGTTAAACAGACCATTGCAGTAGTAGTGATTTCTATTGTTCTGGGTGTTATCATCAGCCTGCTTGACAGCGGTATTTTAGCAGGGATTAACCTTTTATTGAAATAAGGAACACAGGTGATTGTATGTCAGAAGCAAAGTGGTATGTTGTCCATACGTATTCAGGGTATGAGAACAAGGTGAAAGCCAACATTGAAAAGACAATTGCAAACAGACATCTGGAAGACCAGATCCTGGAGGTCAGGATCCCCATGCAGGATGTGGTGGAGCTGAAAAACGGCGTCCAGAAACAGGTGGAGAAGAAGATGTTCCCCTGCTATGTCTTGTTGAACATGGTGATGAACGATGATACTTGGTACGTAGTCCGTAATACCAGAGGTGTTACAGGCTTTGTAGGCCCCGGATCCAAGCCGGTGCCCCTCACCGAAGAGGAAATGCTGCCTCTGGGCATCCAGAGAGAGAGCGACATCGTAGTGGACTTCGAGGTGGGTGACGAGGTTGTCGTGACCGGAGGTGCATGGAAGGATACCACAGGCGTGGTACAGAACATCAATACGCAGAAGCAGGTCGTTACGATCAATGTTGAATTATTCGGCCGCGAAACGCCGGTAGAGATCAGTTTCACAGAAATTAAGAAAATATCTTAATGAATTAGGTAACGTAAAAAGTGGGAGGGATTTCCCCCGCCAATACCACATAGGAGGTGCCGAAAATGGCAAAAAAAGTAGAAGGATATATCAAGTTACAGATTCCTGCTGGTAAAGCAACACCAGCACCGCCGGTTGGTCCTGCTCTTGGACAGCACGGTGTTAACATTGTACAGTTCACAAAAGAGTTTAATGCGAGAACAGCAGACCAGGGCGATCTGATTATCCCTGTAGTGATCACTGTTTATGCGGACAGAAGTTTCAGCTTTGTGACCAAGACCCCGCCTGCAGCAGTTCTGCTGAAGAAAGCCTGCAACATCAAATCCGGTTCCGGTGTTCCGAACAAGAACAAAGTTGCGAAGGTGACAAAAGCTCAGCTCCAGGAGATCGCGGAGATGAAGATGAAGGACTTAAATGCAGGTTCTGTTGAAGCAGCTATGAGCATGATTGCTGGTACTGCAAGAAGTATGGGTATTGAAGTCGTAGATTAAGACCAACATTATCAGAGTGAGTGGGAGGGACATTCCCGCAATTACCACAGGAGGTTATGAAGATATGAAACACGGAAAGAAATATACAGAGGCTGCAAAAGCAGTCGATCGTGCTACCCTTTATGATACTGCAGACGCTATTGCTTTAGCGAAGAAGTCAGCAGTTGCAAAATTCGATGAGACCATCGAAGTTCACATCCGTACCGGTTGTGATGGACGTCATGCGGATCAGCAGATCCGTGGAGCCGTAGTTCTTCCTCACGGAACCGGCAAGACCGTTCGCGTTTTGGTATTTGCTAAGGACGCAAAAGCCGAAGAAGCGAAGGCAGCAGGCGCAGAATTCGTAGGAGCTGAGGAGCTGATTCCGAAGATCCAGAACGAAGGATGGCTGGATTTTGACGTTGTAGTTGCAACACCGGATATGATGGGTGTGGTTGGCCGTCTGGGCCGTGTACTTGGACCGAAGGGCTTAATGCCAAACCCCAAGGCTGGTACCGTAACCATGGACGTGACCAAAGCCGTCAATGATATCAAAGCCGGTAAGATCGAGTACCGTCTTGATAAAACAAATATTATCCATGTGCCAATTGGAAAAGCTTCTTTTACCGAGGAGCAGTTAGCAGACAACTTCCAGACATTGATCGAGGCAATTCTGAAGGCAAAACCGAGCACCTTAAAAGGCCAGTATTTAAGAAGCGTGACCATCGCTCCTACCATGGGACCTGGTGTGAAGATCAACCCGATGAAATTAGCTTAATAGAGTGGCTCGCTTAGGCGGGCGCATAAAAGCGTACACCAAAAGTCCGCCCCATAACGAGGGCGGGCTTTTGCGTTTTGAGAGGATTCGGCTGTCCAGCCCCTTTTGGCAGCCCAATCACGATAGGAAAGTTTTAGGACCTTTCTATCAAGGCACAAGATTTCTAGATATAGATAAGAACAGGAGGGACCTCATGGGAGAGTTTACACATTTTGACCGGGAAGGCAATGCCGTGATGGTGGATGTATCCGGGAAAGCACAGACTGTGCGTACGGCGACGGCTGTGGGCAGCATTTTTGTGTGCCAAGAGATCATGGATGCGGTGCGGGATCACACCGTGAAAAAAGGTGACGTGCTGGGGGTTGCCCAGGTGGCCGGCATCATGGCCGCAAAAAGGACCTGGGAGCTGATCCCTATGTGCCATCCGCTCCCCATCCAGACATGCAAGGTGGAGTTTGAATTGCGGCCGGAAGAGGGAGAGATACGGGCCTTCTGCACCGTAAAGACCAAAGGGCAGACCGGTGTGGAAATGGAAGCTCTCACAGGAGTCCATATCGCCCTGCTGACGATCTACGATATGTGCAAAGCCATTGATAAAGGAATGATCATGGGGGAAATTCATCTGGTGGAAAAGACCGGAGGCAAGAGCGGGGATTTTGCCTTCGGCGGATAAGGCTAGTCCGCTTGGCCCACCGGGGTACATAGGGTTGGTGGATGAAAAAAGCCGCATATCCAGCATGTGGATCTGCGGCGTTTCGTTTTCGGTGTCCTGCAGGCCTTTGATTGGAAGAAGGGTGGCAGGACTTTTTCTGAAGAGTGTGCGAATCCCGGTCTCCAGGCATGGCAGCCGGATGCGGGACCAAATGTTGTCATACCATGATGGACGGGGCTGCTGCCGGCGTCCGGGCATGTCGATGCATGTGCTCAATGGTATGTTTCATGGGTCTTATGAAATAAATAAAAGAATGTCGGATCAGAAATCCAACATCTAATGCTATTATAATTGCACGGATGATAAAATTCAGCTATAATAGTCTCAAAAACTATAAAAATCCTATCATTTTGAGGAGCGAAATGTTTGTAAAAGAATTGAACATCAACGAAGATGGAAGACAGCAGCTTACCATCGGTACGCCGATGTTTCCCTGTATGTGCTATGATCAGTATATGGACCAGCTGGCGGTGGGGGAGGTTTCCTGGCACTGGCAGCCGGAGTTGGAATTCTTTATCGTACAGGAGGGCAGGGCGCTGGCCGAGGGCGAGGGCTTTCAGGCGGAGCTTCGGGAGGGGGAAGGCCTGTTTATCAATGGGAACACCCTTCACCGGGTGCGCCAGCAGGGGAAGCTGCGGTGCAGGTATTACAGTATCCTGTTCTGGCCTGAATTTTTATATGGCACCCCGGGAAGCATTGTGGAACAGAAATATGTCCGCCCCTTACTGGAATGCGGGACGCTGGATCTGGTGAAACTGGAACCGGATGTGCCCTGGATGGGGAAACTTTTGTATTATGTCAGACAGGCCTGTGAAGCGTTTATGGACGAGGGATATGGCCACGAGATCCTGGTGAGGGAAAATTTTTCCCGGGCATGGTATTATTTTGCTAAAAACACCCGGGATGCGGTCCTGCGGCAGAAATCCATGAAGGATGCCGGCGGAGCGCGCCTGAAGGATATGCTGAAATTTATCTATCTCCACTATGGGGAACCCTTGAATGTGGCGAAGATTGCCGGGGCGGCAGGCATCAGTGAAAGTGAGTGTTACCGGTGCTTTCGGAAAAAGCTGGGCCTCTCTCCGGTGGAATTTTTAACCAGCCACCGGGTGCGGACGGCGGCTGGTATGCTGCGGGATAAGGAGAAGAGCATCACGGAGATCTGTTATAACGTAGGGTTTAACAATCCCAGCTATTTCACCAAATGCTTCCGGGAAATCATAGGGGAGTCTCCCAGAGAGTTTCGGAAGCGTCTCAAAGAAGAAGAAAGAGAGGAAATTGCGCCATGATATATGACATGGGTTTGATACTGGAAGGCGGAGGGATGCGGGGCGTATATACGGCCGGAGTCTTGGATTTCTTTTTGGATCAGGAGATCGGATTTTCTGAGGTTTACGGGGTGTCCGCAGGAAGCTGCCACGCCTGCAGTTATTTGTCACGGCAGAGAAGGCGGGCGTTTGATGTGAATGTGGACTATCTGAAGGATCCCAGGTACTGCAGCCTGCGCAGCCTGATCAAAACCGGGGATTTGTTTGGCGCGGAGATGCTCTACGATACCATTCCCAATGAGCTTAGCGTCTATGACCATAAAGCGTTTGAGGAATACCCAGGGAAATTTTATGCGGTGGTCACAGACTGTCAGACGGGACAGCCCAGGTACCAGCAGATTACGGATATGCACCGGGATATTGTGTGGATACGGGCTTCCAGCTCCCTTCCGCTGGTTTCACGCATGGTGGAGATTGACGGGGTGCCTTATTTAGACGGAGGCATCAGCGATTCCATTCCCCTTCGGAAATCCCTGGAAAACGGAAACCGCAAAAACGTGGTGATACTCACCAGAGACCCGTCTTACCGGAAAAAGCCCGGCAAAACAGCGGCCTTGATGAAGATAGCCTATCCGAAATATCCAAATTTGGTGCATCAGATGGCGAACCGCGCCAAGAAATATAATAAGACCCTGGATTTGGTACAAAAAGGGGTGGAAGCGGGCAAGGTATTTGTGATCCGTCCAAAGGACGCGGTGCATATCGGCCGGGTGGAAAAGAACCGGGAGAAATTAGAAGCCCTCTATTTTCAGGGGTATCAAGATGCCGCTGAACAATATGAGGAGTTGATGGCATTTTTAAAGGATGAGCCATCCAGTGAGGCAGCGAAAGGGGACATGGAAGCGAATGAATCTTTTAACATTGGATAATATCACAAAAAATTATACGGAGAGGCCGTTGTTTTCCAATGCCTCCTTTTATCTGCAGGAGGGGGAAAAGGTGGGGGTTCTGGGCATTAACGGCACCGGCAAGTCTACCCTGCTTCGGATGATCGCTGGGGAGGAGACGCCGGATACCGGAGAGGTCATCAAGGCCAACCATGCCATCATCCGCTATCTGCCCCAGACGCCTTATTTGGACCCGGAGAAGACGGTGCTTTCTGGCGTGCTGGAGGGAAATATCACCAAGGAGAACCAGTGGAGCATCGAAAGCCAGGCGAAATCCATGCTGAACCAGCTGGGAATTACGGATTTTGAGCAAAAATGCGGGGAGCTCTCCGGCGGGCAGAAGAAACGGCTGGCTCTGGTGTCCGTGCTGCTGTCTCCGGCGGATATCCTGGTGCTGGACGAGCCTACCAACCATTTGGACAGTGAAATGGCTGACTGGCTGGAGGATTTTTTGAAGAAATGGAAGGGAGCCTTTGTCATGGTGACCCATGACCGGTATTTTCTGGATGCGGTGACCAACCGGATCGTGGAGATCGATAAAGGCCAGATTTATTCTTATCAGGCGAATTATTCCGGATTTCTGGAATTGAAGGCGGCCAGAGAGGAGATGGAACTGGCGGGAGAACGGAAGCGCCAGTCCATCCTCCGGAAGGAGCTGGAATGGGTCAGAAGAGGTGCGAGGGCCAGATCTACCAAGCAGAAGGCCCGTCTGGAGCGCTATGAAGAGCTGAAAAACCAGTCTGCCCCTGCGTCCGAAGGAAAGGTGGAGCTGTCCTCCATTGCCTCCCGGGTGGGCAGGACCACCATAGAACTCCATGGCGTTGGAAAAAACTATGGGGAGAGGAATTTGTTTTCTGATTTCACCTATATTTTCCTGAAAAATGACCGGGTGGGCTTTGTGGGACCAAACGGCTGCGGTAAAACCACCCTGATGAAGGTTCTGGCTGGCTTAGTGAAGCCGGATGAGGGAGAAATGGTTGTGGGCCAGACCATTAAAATCGGTTATTACGCCCAGGAAATCCCGGAAATGGATGCAAAAGAGAAAGTCATTGATTATGTACGGGATGTGGCGGAATTCATTCCGACGGTTTCCGGCAGCATCAGCGCGTCGAAGATGCTGGAGCGCTTTTTATTTCCTGCAGAGGCTCAGTACAGCCCCATCGAGAAGCTGTCAGGCGGGGAAAAGCGGCGTCTCAATTTGCTCCGTGTGCTTATGGGTGCACCCAATGTGCTCATTTTGGACGAACCTACCAATGATCTGGATATCACCACGCTGACGATTTTAGAAGATTATCTGGATGATTTTCCGGGAATCGTCATAACCGTATCCCATGACCGCTATTTCCTGGACCGCACCGTGCGGCGGATCTTTGCCTTCGAGGACGGCTCCGTGCGCCAGTATGAGGGCGGCTATACGGATTATATGCACAAAAGAGCTGTTGGAGGAGAGCTGCCAGATGGGAGCGGGGCCGCCTCCAAAGGCCGGGAGGTGAAAAAGGAAGGGGACAACAGCCAGTCCCTGGCTCAGATTAAGGGCCGTGTACGGAAATTAAAATTTTCCTACCAGGAACAGAAGGACTACGAGACCATCGAAGGAGAGATCAGCGCTCTGGAGGAGAAAATCGCCGCTTTGGAGGAAAACATCCTGGCCAGCGCCCGGGACTTCGTCAAGCTGAATGCCTATACCCAGGAAAAGGAAGAGGCGGAAGCGCTGTTGGAGGAGAAGATGGACCGCTGGATGTATTTGGAGGATTTGGCAAAAAGAATTGAAAACGGGGAATCATAGAAACGGAGGAGATTATGAAAAGGATTTGGAGAAAAGCAATGGTGCTGGTGCTGGCGGCGGCGATGATGGGAGCGCCGGTGTCGGCAGCTGCAAAGACTTCCGCAGTGGAAGCTGCGGATGAGCTCCTTGGGAAGACCTATCCTGCGAGCTGCAGCGAAAAGGAGTGGGAGATCCTAAGGTATACCAACAATGAGCGGGCGAAGGTGGGGGAGCAGCCCCTGACGGCTTTTGGAAAGCTTCAGGAAGCAGCTCATGTACGGTCCAAAGAGCTGGTAGAGCTTTTTGATCACATGCGGCCCGATGGAAGTGTGTGTTTCACTGCATTGCAGGAGGCCAAAATACAGTACTATGCCGCGGGAGAAAATATAGCAGCAGGGAGTCCCACAGCAGAAGGGACAATCCATCAATGGATGAACAGCCCCGGACATAGAGGCAATATACTTTCTGGTGACTTTAGCCATCTGGGCGCGGGATATTATTACTCTTCCGGCAGCATGTGGACCAATAACTGGGTGCAGCTTTTTGTGGGGTCCTGCAGCTTCACAGGTCTGGAGATTGTGGGAGTGGAAGGGGGCCTTGTGGTGGAGAAAGGCACGGATTTGAATGATTTGGGTCTCATATGCAAACTCAGATGTTCCCATGGCAATTCCTACATGCCGCTGGATGAGGCATATTGTTCCGGGTATCATCCGGAGAAGGATAACGGTGAGGCGCAAACGGTGACCGTGAATGTGCTGGGGCAAAAACAGACGTTTTCTGTTACCATACCCATCGCATTGGACAAAAGTGCTTTGACGGTGAAGAACGCAAAAACAACCTACAATGGGGCGCACCTGGAATGGAACCCGGTGAAAGGGGCGGATGCCTATGCGGTTTACCGGGCGGTGAAGGGTGGAAAATACCAGAGGATTCGCAATACATCCGGCACCTCTTTTGACGATAAGAATCTTGTTACAGGACAGACCTATTATTACAAAATAAGAGCATATCAAAGGACAGGGAATGGTAATGTCTACGCCAATCCCGGCAAAACCTGCAAAGTAATCCCAACCCTGGAAAAGGCAAAGCTGACAAAGCTTACGGGAAGCAGCAAGAAAATGACAGCTGCCTGGGAAAGGGTGGCTGGAGCCTCAGGCTATGAGCTCTGGTACAAAACAGGAAACGGTACTTATAAAAAGGCCAGAAATATTCAAAATGGCGGCACATTGACTGCAAATCATTTGAGGCTGAAGGGGAAAACCACTTATACATACAAGGTGAGGGCATTTCGCCTTGTGGGTGGAAAAAGAGTATACGGCGACTATTCGGATGCCATGAGCGGCAGAACATTGTAAAAAAATTTGTAAAATAATTGAGAAAAGTATTTGACAAGACCATTGTATATGTGCTATATTCAATCAGGAAACTGCCGAAGACAGTAGGTGCCGCAAGGCATAAGGTTACAGCCGCCTACCGAGGAAAGTACATTCTTGTAAGATAAGATTTGTATGCCCTGTTGTCTAGCGCAGCAGGGCTTTTCTTATTGCATGGGCGGCATCGCCCGTGTGAGAACGGCAGCACACAAAATATATAAGGAGGTGCACCATTTCATGGCAAAAGTAGAACTGAAACAACCAGTCGTAGAAGAAATCGCTAACAGCGTGAAAGACGCTCAGTGCGTAGTTCTGGTGAACTACAGCGGTCTGACCGTTGCACAGGATACCCTTTTACGTAAGGAGTTAAGAGAAGCTGGTGTTGTATACAAAGTATACAAGAACACTATGATGAACTTTGCTTTCAAGGGAACTGCTTGTGAAAGTCTGTGCGAGCATCTGAACGGCACGAATGCGATCGCTGTTTCTAAAGATGACGCGACAGCACCGGCCAGAATCCTGGCTAAATATGCAAAGCAGTATCCGGCATTAGAGATGATCGCTGGTGTCGTAGAAGGCAACTACAACGACAAAGCAGGAATTGAGGCACTGGCAAGCATTCCGTCAAGAGACGAACTTCTTGGCAAATTGCTTGGAAGCATCCAGTCACCGATCACCAACTTTGCCCGCATTCTTAACCAGATTGCAGAAAAAGGCGGCGCAGAAGCCTGCGCACCGGCAGAGGCAGCAACTGAGGAGGCTCCGGCAGAGGCAGCAGCCGAGGAAGCTCCAGCTGAGACACCTGCAGAATAATTTGCAGGCCCTATTGGTATAAAAAGGACGAACCCAAAATAAAAAATGGAGGTATTTAAAAATGGCAAAATTAACAACCGCTGAGTTTATCGAAGCTATCAAAGAGTTAACTGTATTAGAGCTGAATGATTTAGTAAAAGCATGTGAAGAAGAGTTTGGTGTATCTGCAGCAGCAGGTGTTGTTGTAGCAGCAGCAGGCGGCGCAGCAGAAGCAGCAGAAGAGAAAGATGAGTTTGACGTAGAGCTGACAGAAGTTGGTCCTAACAAGGTTAAAGTTATCAAAGTTGTTCGTGAAGTTACCGGCTTAGGTCTGAAAGAAGCAAAAGCCGTAGTTGACGGAGCTCCTAAGGTAGTTAAGGAAGCAGCTTCCAAAGCAGAAGCAGAAGACATCAAGACCAAATTAGAAGCAGAAGGCGCAAAAGTTACATTAAAATAATTTAGTGTACAGCTTACGGGCGGTCCTGGGAAACCAGGGCCGCTTTTTTGTTTCATAGGAAGATGCGTCCTATGAAACAAAAAGCACTCCGTGCGGGATGCGCACAGATGCAAGAGGAAACTGCATCTGGCGCGCAAAGCTGTCAAGCCCTTCAAAGATGGAGGGGAGGGGGAATTTAAGGTGGGCTTGCCCACTTTGTTTTTTCATATTCATAGGAAAATGCGTCCTATGAAACAAAAAGCACTCCGTGCGGGATGCGCACAGATGCAAGAGGAAACTGCATCTGGCGCGCAAAGCTGTGGGGCCCCTCAAAGATGGAGGGGAGGGGGAGGTTGAGGTGGGCTTGCCCACTTTGTTTTTGTCTCTTTTTCTCACATTAATAAAGTTCTGTAAAAAATGAAGCGATATCGTAAAAACGTAGGGGATTTTATGTGGAATTGCTATAATTAAATTATTATTAGATTTTAAGATAGGGAAATTTTAGCCCGAGGACAGATGATTTCACATAGATTCCGCAGAAGACGCAGAAGAGTTACAGGAGGAAGAGAAAATGAAGAAAAAAAACTGGATTAAACGGAGTATAGCATTGGCACTGTGTGCGGTGATGCTGGGGACATCTTCTCCCGCACAGTCGCTGGCAGCGGCGGATCTGGGAATGGGCACAGAGCAAGAGGCCCAGCTTCCCGATGAGGAGCCGGCGGATATCATAGAGACGGAGCCGGACGAGGAGATGTCTGTGGAGCCGGAGGTATCCGAAGTACCGGAGATGCCTGTCGATGCGGATCTTCCTTCCCCTGAGCCAGAGAAGTCGGAGACGCCTGCCGAAACGCAGCCCGCCCCCACTGTGGAAGCTACGGCCCGTCCCGCAAGGGATCTGACTCAGGAAACTTCAGAATTGAAGCTTTCTGTGGAGAAAATCAGTTACTGTTCCAAGCAGGGCGAAGAAAATGCTGTGGTCGTTGATGAGGGCCAGGCAGATCTGAGCAAAATTGATGTGAAAGAGCAGAAAGAGCTGAAGCTTCAGATTGGTTTTCAGGTGCTGGGTGCAGCAGGAGAAAGAGAGCTTCAAAAAGGTGATACGTTTACGCTGACTATCCCGGACGCCTTGCCGTTGAAGGCGGTGGAGACGCCGGCGCAGATCTCAAAGGACGATACGGTTTTCGGAACCTTTACGGTGCAGGAACAGAACGTGAAAGTGACCTTCACGGATGCAGTTAAGGACTTAGAACATGTAGCGGCCAGTTTTACGGTGCAGGTGGATATCTCCCGTCTGACTTTAAAGGAAGAAGAAAATACAAACGTGCAAATCGGGCTTCCGGGCGGCCGTAAGGTGACCGTCCTATTGCCCATGGCAAAAAAAGAAGTGACGGAAACTCCTGCTGCTTCCGATACTAAGAAACAGGAAGGGGACACTACTCTCACCCCGGCACCGGCATCTAAGACAGAAGAGACGCCGCAGGCAGAAGCCGGACTGAAAAGGGAGAAGGCTTCCAAAGCCAAGGACAAGAAAACCTTCGAAGAGTTTCCGGAGATTGTGGAGAGTGCGCAGGAGGCCGATGTGCTGGTCACGGAGCCAGGTATCGCAATTGCTACCTTGACAAAGCAATGGGTGGATAATAATAACGCCAATGGCAAGCGGCCGGACATCAATGCGTTTAAGAATGCGCTGGAGATTCAGTATTTGGTGGGTGGCGGCGAATGGCAGACGTTGAGCGATGAAAATAAGGGGGAAATAGGACTGGAAGCAATACCGGCCATTTCCGTTGATATGGAGCAAGGAACGGGATATTGGAAATGCAAGGTCTCCGATCTTCCTGCTTCCCATGGCGGGAATAACATTTCCTACCGGCTGGTGGAGAAGGATCAGGGAGTGGACGGCTATCGCAAGGAGGAATCCCAGTCAGTTTCCGGTGACCTTGTGACCAACTATGAGACTAAGGATGTAACAATCTATCTGGAATTCATGGCTGGAGCTATGGTTAAGGATAACAGTCTGACAAAGAAGTATATAGAAGAGCATATACTGCCGAACATCACGTTATTCCGGAAGACGGGTGATCAAGGGACGGATTTGACACCGGTGAGTGACCCGGGAACGCCTCAGATCGCTCAGGCAGGGGATGCAGATAGCAAGATCGTGCAATATACTCTCACCTATCCGGGGTTAGATGCTTATGATTCCGAGAATGATGCGTTAGTATACAGCGGGGTCGTGAATGACAACAAAATTGATGTAGGTTCCGAAGGGGACTATGCGGGTGATTATTTAAAAGCTGAGTATAACAATGTGGAAGTGCCCAATCATGGGACGGAGACAGACAGAGCCTATGATGGCGGCGTGCTCCGTTTGACCTTGATGGGGGAGACATATTATACAGCCACCAAGGAATGGCTGGATCACGGCGAAAAAGACGGCCGCCCCGATGCCACCCTTTATTTGTGGCGCTATTCCGACCGGGATGGCTATGATTTTAAATCCGCGGCACAGGTGCAGGATGCCGTTAGCAATCAGGTGGTGACACAGGAGCTTCAAGGAAAAGCTTTGCCAGAAGGGACAGACAGCGAGACGATTAACTTTCCTGACGGTACCGGAACGGCAATGACGCTTCCCAAATATGACACGGATGGGTACCGCTACGAATATATCGCCCGGGAGAAGCTCACCGGAGACAACGCGGGAAATTATGAGCAGGTATTTGGGCAGGTGACTGTGGATAATGCCGGAAATGAGTCCGTGGTTGATGAAAGGCCTTATAGTGACGCCAGAAAATCCGGGGATAAGTCTCTCTACAATGGCGGCGTTCTTAGCAACCGGCGCAAAGGCACGGTTCCACTGAAGGTGACGAAAACCTGGTATGCCGCCGCTTTCCAGAGCCAGCTGATGGATGTGAAGGTGAAAGTACAGCTTCAGGGCCGGTATCAAGGCGCAACCGCGGAAAGTGACTGGCACGATGTGGGAAATCCTGTATTGCTGGAAAACTTCCTGGCGGAGACCTTGAGCAAGACCTATGAAGGCAGTGCGGCCCAGTATGATGCACTGGGACGGGAGCTGGAGTACCGCTGGGTGGAAAAAGAGATCACCTATACAAAAAGCGGCCAAATTGAGACTACAACAGTGGATAATGATGGACATTTTAAGCTGTGGCTGATGGATCCGTTAGAAAATAAGAAGAAAGACATTGAATTCCAATCTATGGTTAAGGACGGAAGTACAACGGGAGACTATGCGTTGGAAAACCGTCTGGCTGCAGAAGTGGAGTATAAGGTCATTAAGAAATGGGGAAATGGCGAAGGAGGCTATTTTAAAGGGGACGAAGATTTTCTAAAAGGTGCCACAGTCACTTTTTCCGTCACCCAAAATGGTAAGCCTTATACGGACGAGAATGCGAATGCGTCAGGAAAATATGAAATAAAATATGATGCGGCAGCAGCAGATAGCGGTTATTGGGTGAAGACGCTGATGCTGCCGGAGTACGATCGGGACGGCCACCTGTATACCTACCGTTTTGAGGAGGTACAGATTACAGGTGCGAAGTCTCCGGATGGAAAGGGTGTCTGGGACTTTGATCATATGGAATATGATATGGTACATCATAAGGTGACTCTGGTCAATGTGGTAAAAGGTCCGGGCCTTAGCTTTGTGGTCAATAAAGAGTGGCTGGATGATGGGGATCTTCTTCACAGGTATAATGTACATGTGAATATTTACCGCAAGGAAACCGGAGCTAATAACGGAGCCTATGTAACCACTGCGGTTCTCACCCAGAATGGCAGCTGGACGGCACAGGTGGGAATCAGCGGCGTGGTGCCGGAGACTACAAAGGCAGCCTGGATTGCGGAAACACAAGCCGACGGTTTCAATGTTATGGATCACTACTATATCAAAGAGGTGGCCATCACAGATGGGGCATATGACACTGGAATCCCGACAACGGAGGAGGAATGGTCTGCCTATAGAGACGCGGGGGAGGAGAAACGCCCGAAGGAAATAGAAGGCGTGGAGCACAAATATAGGGTGACCTATGCGGCTGACAGTTTCACTGTGACAAACCGTCGAATTGGAACGGTCGATCTGCTGGCAGAGAAGCAGTGGGTGGACGGAGAAAATCAAGATAGCAGCCGTGTAAATGGTTTGGAACTGCAGGTGGTTACCACTGACCATAAAGACGATGTGGTGTTGGATTATGATGCTAATAGCATTACCATAAAAGACAATACTGGATTGCCAGTGGAGACCTTTTCTGGACTGACGCTAAAATCAACGGTTGAAAAAGAGCCCACGATAGAGAATTATACATATAATGACCGAGCAGATGTCGCCAAAACGGAGCCATACACCAACATATTTAAGAAGCTCCCCAAATATGCGGCAGACGGCAGTGTCATTCACTACAGCCTGGTGGAGACCGGGGCTTTGGAGGCTCTGAAAGATAACGATTACGCTATTTCTATCACCCAGGATAGTTATAATTATACGCAGGCGGGTGGGCAGTATTCCAGCGATGTTCAGAAGATGACTGTGACTAACAAACGGGTGGGCACCAAGGCCGTAGCCTTTGCTAAGAAATGGGTGGATACCTATGCTTATACCAATGGCAAGCGCCCGGATATTTTCCTGACCTTGTATCGCAGAGGCGGGGACACCGGGACGCTGGAATTGGTAGAACCTTACCCGGACCGTGACTGGTATTATCTGGAGAATAACAATAACTATGGCTATTGTGAATTCCCGGGCTTGGCAAAATACGATGCTAGTGGTGCGAAATATATCTATTATGCCACGGAGGAAAGCACTGCCAATGCCAAAGCCAATGATTATACCGATGTTTATTATAAGGGAACGGTTTTAAAGTCCGATCAAGCATCAGCATCTCTTTCTGATGCAAAACAAAGCGGGGATGGCACGCTCTGGTACCTGCAGGAGGGTCAGGCGGGTCCCAAAGGAAAAGGCGGCAGTGATGCGGATGGCTATTTTGAAAACCGACTGGAGTCAGCGGTGAAGCTGACCTGTATCAAGACCTGGAAGAACATTCCAGAAGGCTTCCGGAATAAGGATCTGCCGTCAGTGAAGATTTCAGCATTGCGGTATGAAACGAATGACGATGGGACCAAAGATTTGAATAAGCCAGCGATGACGGCGGTGGATGGGAAATCCTATAATCTGGCCGATGCGGCCGATTCCACGACCTGGCGGTTTGATGTGGATACATATGCCACTGGGAAGACTGACGATCCGTTAAATGATACACCTCTCCAGCGCTATGACAATTCCGGGAAGCTGTATCTCTATGAGCTGACGGAGCTGGGCGTGGATATCCAAGGCGCAGACTCCACTTCACCCACAGAATCCGGAGATGGTTCCGTATCCATTGGCGGCGTGCCGATCTACACCATTCAGAATCCCAGCAAGGATGCGGATACCTGGAAGCTGACAAACGTCTTCGACAACGGCAAGGGAGAAAACAGAGGCAGCCTTACGGTGAAAAAGACGTGGGAAAGGGAGGAAGGGATTACAGGACCCTATCCATCTGTGGAATTTACTCTCTACCGTACCTATCCGACAGGGGCGGGTGTCTCTCCGGAAAAGGTGGCGGCGAAGACGCTAAATTCTAACACTTATACTGGAAATGAACCAAAAGTAGATGATACGGGCGTCGGAAGTGTGACCTTCGATGGGCTGGCGATCTATGCTCCCAACGGGGAGCCCTACAGTTATTATGTGGAAGAGACTCCTGTGGACGGATACACGACAGAGACAGACGGTTCCCCTGCAGGCAATCAGCGGCAATCCAAGTCCGTACCATTGACGAAGAATACGGCAACTACGTTTACCAAGGCGGCTTATGGCTTCTTAGGCCATGTGGCGGCTCTGACCGGCGGCACGAATACGCTGACGAGGTTCTCCCTGCAGAAAACGGCCAAGAGTAGTGACGGGACAAGTCTGCCATTTGGAAGCAGTGCGCCTGCGGATCCGTCAAATCCCGACGCCGGGGCGGGTGCGGTACTGCCTCTTAGCCCAATCGTTCTTGGGGTTTATCGTTTGGATTCACCGGGTGTAAAAGTGGCGGAATGGACAATGGATACGGATGGCACAATCACTGCGAAGGTGTCAAAAGACGGTACCGGCTCTGATACTTCCTGGGTCAATATGGTTGCGGATAGTACCGATATCAGCGGACTCCCAGTGGGGACTTATATCTTAAAAGAAGAGAGTGCTCCTAAGGGCTATGCAAAGGCAGGGAATCTTACTTTTACCATTGGAGATGACGGTAAGCTGACCAGTGTGGCAGCAGGCACCGTATCTAATGACGGCCAGATGCTGACTATGACCGATGAGATCACTAAAATTTCTATCCAGAAAACCGGAGAGGGTGCAGACAGCACCGGGTTGGCAGGCGCGACTTTAAGTCTGACCGGAACATTCGTCAATGTCCCGGCTGAGGGGACTCCTGGCGCGACGGGAATCACATGGAACCCGGTTAGCGGCCAGAGCGGGGAGTACACAGCGTCCTGGACCACAACGGCTAGTCCAGTCACCTTTGAAAACCAACTGATTGTCGGAGAGACCTATACACTGAAGGAAGAGAGCGCACCGGAGGGCTATCGGTTAGACAGCACGGAAGTGACCTTTAAGCTCGCTGATGACGGAACCATTGTATCCACTAATGGAACTTCGTGGCCGGTAAATGGCCGGGTGACGCTGGAAGATGGCAAGGCTCTTACTATGACCAACGAGAAAATTCATTTCTCTGTGGTGAAGCTGGGGAGGAAGACTCCGGGCAGTGATCAGCCAGACGCTTCCGATGAGACAACTCCTGTGGCCGGAGCGAAACTGAAAATTTGTGAGAATGTCAACGGTGCACCAGGGGCTGTGGCTTCTGTTGCCGGACAAGAATTGAGCTGGACGACAACAGTAACTGCTGGTCAGGCGGACCCCAAAGAAATCCAAGGTCTTCCAGCCGGAACCTATTGGCTGGTAGAGGATCAAGCACCCATTGATTATCTGACGGCAGCTCCGGTGGAATTCGAGGTGGATGCGGAGGGAAAGCTGACTCTTGCTACAGAGAACAGAAAAAATGCGAGCTTAGGCGGCAGCAATAACCTGACTTTAACTCTCACCGACGAGACCTTCCGGGGCGCTGTGGAGCTTACGAAGTCAGGGAAGAAGAAGGGAACGACGGAAGCAGTTGCTTTGGAGGGCGTGACCTTTGAATTGTACCGTCAGACAGGTACGTCACCGGATCCGGGTGTGGACGAAAAGATACCAAATCCGGGCACACCGGATACGACAGAGGATTCTGCTTCTGGGGATCCGACGGATGATGCCCCCCAATATCTTTTTACCACAGATACGGATGGCAAAATCGTGGTAGAGAATCTCCGCGGTGGTCATTACTATTTTATGGAAAAAGATCTGGGCAGCAACGAAGGTTATTACCTGCCCAAGGGGCCGGTGGGAAGCTTTGAGGTTACGGAAGAAAATTCTGGGACAGATAACAGCGCTCCTATCGAGGTGACCATTGTAAACAGTGACTTTGTTACCTACGTGAATTTGACGAAGGTGGATGCGGAGGAGGAAAGCCAGCTGCTGGCCGGTGCGGTGTTTACGCTGAGTAAACAAGAGGCAGACGGTGCTTATCAGACGGTAAGTACACGTACCACCGGAGATGACGGTAAATTCGAGCAGCCAATAGAAATCCTGGACAGCGGCACCTATCAGCTGACGGAGACAGCGGCACCCTATGGTTATACGTTGGGAACCCATCCTTATGAGGCTTCCTTTACCATACCGTCAGGGGCGGCCCAGGATGCTTTGGACGGCGTGACTCTGGATTTGAGCACGGCATCCGGTAGAGTATGGAAAGATGATAAGGATGTCAGCGGTGAGCTCCTGGGAAGGTATGGATTAACTATTGCAGACAGCTTTTCCCAAGAGAGTCAGACGGGGATCCGCAATGGACACGATACCGGAACGGTGACCTTGCAAAAAACAGATGAAGAAGGCCGGGCATTAACTGGTATCACCTTCACCTTATACAAAAAAGGAGAAAGCACAAGCCTGGGTGAATTCCTCACCGGGAACAAATATGGTTATGCGGCGGATGGTTCCTCAACGAATGATGCTGCATCAGATGGAGTTCTCACCATCAGCGGCCTTCCATGGGGAGACTACTATCTGCAGGAAACAAAAGCAGATGGTTATGAATTAGATGCAAAGGAATATGCGTTTACCATTGGAAGTAGGACAGATAGTGAAGCGACGACAACACCAGTTGGGGAATCAGGAACATGGTATCAAACATCCGGAATGCAGATTAACCTGGGTGCGATTACCAATAAGAAGAGCAGAATTACCATTAAGAAGGGGTTGAGCACGGACGAAGAAAATATGGCAGGTGTTGCCGGAGCAAAATTCTCTTTGGAAGGAAATTTTGTCGGTACCCATGAAGGAGAGGAAGGCTGGGAAGCGATCGGCGACGGTTCTGCTAAGAATTACAGATTTTCCTGGACCTCTCAAGCGGCTCCCCAGGGGTTTGACGGATTACTAAAAGCCGGTGAATCCTATACTTTGACAGAGTATGCAACGGCTGAGAGTGCGGCTGTCATACCGCAGGGGGCGCTGCCTTTGCAGGCGGATGCCGTATTTACCGTTACCATCGGTGCGGACGGTAAAGTGGCGGATGTGACAGGGGCGCCGGGAAATCCGGATGCCGTGACCATTGAAAAGGCCGCGGACGGTCTGTCCATTACAGTCAAAGATGAACCTACCCGCCTACGGGTTTATAAAAAAGGTACAGATACCGAGACAGATCCAAATGGAGATCCTTTGCTTAAGGAATGTACCTTCGAAGTGGAGCCGGTAAATGGCAGTGTCTTTGCTCCGGCCAGAACGCAGACCAGAGACGGTGCGCCGGAGAAGATCCAAGTGACCACCACAGGCAATACGGACGGCGAAAATGAATTGACAGGCCGGCTGGTGATTGGCGGAACCTACCGGATTACCGAAATCACACCTCCGATCGGCTATGAATTGGGAATTGGCATGATGTTTACGGTAACTGCAGTACAAAATGAGAGTGGCAGATATGTCACCACGATTACGCCGGATGCAAGTGCGGCGGGCAGCAATTATGTGGTTACTTATGGTGCGGATGGCAGCCCCATCATCACCCAGAGAGATCATCCGATTTCCGCCTGGATTCGGAAAATGGACAGCAGCAAGACCAAAGGTCTGAACGGCGCGGTGTTTACCATTCAAGGTTTGACCGGACAGGATAAGGTGGCAGAGGAAAACGGTACGGAGACTGTGGGGCCGGTGGAATTTACCTCCGGCACAGTCACAGACAGCGGCGATGGGAAGACAGATGGTATTTTAGATATTTCCAAGCGTCTGCAGGAGAGCAATGAGTTAGAGCAGCATATTTATCTGCTGACCGAGACGAAAGCGCCCGGGGGATATACGCAGATGCAAAAGCCCATCTACTTTATGTTAAAGAGTGTTTGGGTGGATGCGAATAACAAAATATTAGCAGATGCGGCTGACGGTTCCAAACCGGCTGGCGGCGTGATGCGAAAGAGCGTGTTTGACGTTTTGTTTAAGGATGAGGTATCCCAAGAAATGCAGGCGGCAGAGCAGTATACGCCGGATGAATATAAGGACGCATTGGACGAGGGAGAAAATCAGCCGGGAGAGGCTGTGACCGATCCGCTGGTACTTACCATCACCAATAAGCAGTCTTATAATCCGCCAAGCACGACCTGGCATACAGTGACCAAGAGCTGGAATGACAACAACAATGCACAGGGCAAGAGACTGGACTCTGTGGAAATGAAGCTGCAAAGGAAGACGGCTGACGGCACTTATGAGGATGTGGCTGGCCAGACGGCGCAGATATTAAATGAAGGAAATCACTGGAGTGGCACCTGGACGGGTCTCTCCTATGGCTGGGAGTATCGGGCGGTGGAAGTGACAGACCTGACAGGCACGGGTTATACCTCCTCTGCGAGCACCAGCGGTACCAACACGGTGATCACCAATACCTATACTGAGGAAACGGAGACGCCGACACCAACGCCTACGGTGACGCCGACGCCCAGTGGGACACCTGATCCCACGGATAAACCGGAACCCAGCAAGAAACCGACGCCTACGGATAAGCCAAATCCCAGCGGCACACCGGAGCCTACGGGGAAACCGGATTCGAGTGTGACACCCACTGTTACGGCCAGACCTTCCACAAGACCAACTACGACGGTAAGGCCGTCCGGCAATACGTTTACGCGTCCCGGAACGACTTGGAGCAAAAATAGTACAACCAGCAGTGATGCTGCGAAAGCGGACAACGCCAAGACCGGAGATAACACAGAGATTTGGCGAATCCTTCTCCTGATGGCCCTTTCCGCCTCCGTGCTCCTTTTAGCTGCGCTGCAATTACGTAAGAAGAAACACTGACTCTAAGGAGCGGCAGGAAGCCGCTCCTTTTAAAATGTGTGCTGTCGGACCGAATGTCGCGGAAGACTTAGGTCCGACGCTGCTTTTAGGACGTTCGGCCGACATATTCCATTGTTTTGACTTTGCGTAAGGAAAATTGTGCGGTTTTGTCTATAAAAAAATTCACAAAAAAATGGTTGACAACTATTTTTTTCTGTGCTACAGTAAAAAATGCACTATTATGGCAAGATATGCCTACTTTTACACTGATTGTAGGCTGTTGCGGTAATAAATAAAAAGAAAAACAGGGGTGAAACGTCAATGGAAAAAAACAGAATACGTTCTGTAACTACCGGCAAAAGTATGCGTATGAGCTACCAGCGGCAAAAAGAAGTCCTGGAGATGCCTAACCTGATTGAGGTGCAGAAGGATTCCTACCAGTGGTTTCTTGACGAGGGACTGAAGGAAGTCTTCGATGATATTTCTCCGATTGCAGATTACGGCGGGAAGCTCAGCCTGGAATTTATTGACTTTTCTTTGAAGGAAGAAGAGGCCAAGTATTCCATCGAAGCCTGCAAGGAAAGGGATATGACGTATGCGGCACCATTGAAGGTAAAGGTGCGGCTGATTAACAAGGAAAATGACGAGATCAATGAGCATGAGATCTTTATGGGAGATCTGCCGCTCATGACAGTGACCGGCACCTTCGTCATCAATGGTGCAGAGCGTGTCATCGTCAGCCAGTTAGTACGTTCCCCGGGCATCTATTATGAAATTGCACATGATAAAGTTGGTAAAAAGCTTTATTCCTGTACTGTGATCCCGAACAGGGGTGCATGGCTGGAGTATGAGACCGATTCCAATGACGTGTTCTATGTACGTGTGGATAGAACGAGAAAAGTCCCTATTACTGTTTTGATCAGAGCCTTAGGTTACGGAACCAATGCAGAGATTATCGAGCTTTTTGGAGAAGAACCTAAGATTCTGGCCAGCTTTGGTAAAGACACTTCTGAAAATTACCAGGAGGGTCTGTTAGAGCTGTACAAAAAAATCCGTCCAGGCGAGCCTCTGGCAGTGGAGAGTGCGGAAAGCCTGATCATGAGTATGTTCTTTGACCCGAGACGTTACGATCTGGCCAAAGTTGGACGTTATAAATTTAATAAAAAGCTGATGCTGCGTAACCGTATTGCCGGTCACCCTCTGGCAGAGGACGTGGTGGACGCTTCTACAGGTGAGATTATCGCTGAGGCTGGCACGGTGGTGACCAGGGAGCTGGCAGACCAGATCCAGAACGCGGCGGTTCCCTATGTCTGGATCGATACCGAAGAGCGCAAGGTTAAAGTGCTCTCCAGCATGATGGTGGATATCCGCAGCCATGTGGACGTGGACCCGAAAGAGGTTGGGGTTACGGAATTAGTATACTACCCTGTCCTGAAAACCATTCTGGAAGAAAATGACAATATAGAAGACATTAAGGCGGCCATCCGTCGTGATATCCACGATTTGATTCCAAAGCATATCACGAAGGAAGACATCTTAGCTTCTATTAACTATAATATGCACCTGGAGTATGGATTAGGCAACGATGATGATATTGACCATTTGGGCAACCGCCGGATCCGTGCCGTCGGAGAACTGCTCCAGAACCAGTACCGTATCGGTCTGTCCAGACTGGAGCGTGTGGTACGGGAACGTATGACAACCCAGGATGTGGAGAGCATTTCTCCCCAGTCCCTGATCAATATCAAGCCGGTGACGGCGGCGGTGAAGGAGTTCTTCGGATCCTCCCAGCTGTCCCAGTTCATGGATCAGAACAACCCTCTGGGTGAGCTGACCCATAAGAGACGTCTCTCCGCATTGGGGCCTGGCGGTCTGTCCAGGGACCGTGCCGGATTTGAGGTCCGTGACGTGCACTATTCCCACTATGGAAGAATGTGTCCGATTGAGACCCCTGAGGGACCAAACATCGGTCTGATCAACTCCTTGGCGTCCTATGCGAGGATCAACCAGTACGGTTTCGTGGAAGCGCCATACCGTAAAATTGACAAAAGTGACCCCAAAAACCCCAGGGTTACTGATGAAGTCATCTATATGACAGCCGATGAGGAAGATAATTACCACGTGGCACAGGCAAATGAGCCGCTGGATGCAGATGGACATTTCATCCATAAGAATGTATCCGGACGTTACCGCGATGAGACCCAGGAGTATGAGCGTCAGGCATTTGATTATATGGACGTATCCCCGAAAATGGTGTTCTCCGTAGCTACGGCTCTGATTCCGTTCCTGCAAAATGACGACGCGAACCGTGCGCTGATGGGATCCAACATGCAGCGTCAGGCAGTGCCGCTTCTGACGACAGAGGCGCCTGTGGTAGGTACCGGTATGGAGACGAAGACAGCCGTTGACTCCGGCGTGTGCATCGTAGCCAAGAAGGCCGGCGTGGTACAAAGAGCTACCTCCACGGATATCTCCATCAAGAATGATGATGGAACCAAAGATGATTACCATTTGACAAAATTCATGCGAAGCAACCAGAGCAACTGCTATAACCAGCGTCCCATCGTGTTCCAGGGAGAGCATGTGGAAGCCGGCCAGGTGATCGCGGACGGTCCGTCCACAGCCAATGGCGAGCTGGCGCTGGGCAAGAACCCGCTGATCGGTTTCATGACCTGGGAAGGTTATAACTACGAGGATGCGGTTCTTTTGAGCGAGCGTCTGGTGCAGGATGATGTATATACCTCTGTTCATATCGAAGAGTATGAGACAGAGGCCAGAGACACCAAGCTGGGACCGGAAGAGATTACCCGTGACGTGCCGGGCGTGGGCGATGATGCCTTAAAAGACCTGGATGAGCGCGGCATTATCCGTATCGGTGCCGAGGTCCGTGCCGGGGATATCCTGGTGGGCAAGGTGACTCCGAAGGGAGAGACAGAGCTCACCGCAGAGGAGAGACTGCTGCGCGCTATCTTCGGTGAGAAAGCCCGTGAAGTCCGTGATACTTCTTTGAAGGTGCCTCATGGAGAATATGGTATCGTTGTGGATGCCAAAGTATTTACCAGGGAAAACGGCGATGAGCTGTCTCCTGGTGTGAACCAGTCTGTCCGTATCTACATTGCCCAGAAGAGAAAGATCTCTGTGGGTGATAAAATGGCCGGCCGTCATGGAAATAAGGGTGTTGTTTCCCGCGTGCTTCCGGTGGAGGATATGCCGTTCCTTCCCAATGGACGTCCGTTGGATATCGTGCTGAACCCGCTGGGCGTGCCTTCCCGTATGAACATCGGACAGGTTTTGGAGATCCATTTAAGCCTGGCTGCCAGAGCGCTTGGCTTCAACATTGCCACTCCAGTATTTGACGGAGCCAATGAGGATGACATCATGGATACCCTGGATCTGGCAAATGATTACGTGAATATCGAGGATTTCGAAGAATTCCGGGAAAAATACAAAGACGTTTTAGCTCCGGATGTGATGGAATATCTGGATCAGAACAAAGACCACAGGAAGCTGTGGAAGGGCGTTCCGATTTCCAGAGACGGTAAAGTAAGGCTGCGTGACGGCCGTACCGGCGAGTATTTTGACAGCCCGGTCACCATTGGCCACATGCATTACCTCAAACTCCATCACCTGGTTGACGATAAGATCCATGCCCGTTCTACGGGCCCATACTCTCTGGTTACTCAGCAGCCATTGGGCGGTAAAGCCCAGTTCGGCGGCCAGCGTTTCGGAGAGATGGAGGTTTGGGCACTGGAGGCGTATGGTGCATCCTATACCCTGCAGGAGATCCTGACTGTGAAGTCCGATGACGTGGTGGGACGTGTGAAGACCTATGAAGCGATCATCAAGGGCGACAATATCCCGGAACCGGGAATCCCTGAATCCTTCAAGGTATTGCTAAAAGAGCTTCAGTCTCTGGGCCTGGATGTGAAGGTGCTCCGGGAAGACCAGACGGAAGTGGAGATCATGGAAACTATCGATTACGGTGAAACAGACCTGCACTCCATCATCGAGGGAGAGAGCAGACGGAATAATGACGAGGAATTCGGCGCCATGGGCTATACCAAACAGGAATTCGAAGGCGAAGAGCTGGTGGATGTGGAAGATGAGCCTGAGGACGACGAGGAAGATTTGGATGACGAATTGATCGATTTCGACGACTCTCTTGACGAGGAGTAGAAAGGGGAAAGAATACATGGCAGAAACAACTGCAAACAAAGAAAACTATCAGCCAATGACTTTCGATGCCATTAAGATTGGGTTGGCGTCCCCTGAGAAAATCAGAGAATGGTCAAGAGGCGAGGTTTTGAAGCCGGAAACCATCAACTACAGAACCTTGAAGCCAGAGAAAGACGGCCTGTTCTGTGAACGTATTTTCGGACCCAGCAAGGACTGGGAGTGCCACTGTGGAAAATATAAAAAGATCCGCTACAAAGGCGTGGTCTGCGACCGGTGCGGCGTGGAAGTGACCAAAGCCAGTGTCCGCAGAGAGCGCATGGGCCACATCGAGCTGGCGGCGCCTGTTTCCCACATCTGGTATTTCAAAGGCATTCCTTCCCGTATGGGACTGATGCTGGACCTTTCTCCCAGAACTTTGGAGAAGGTGCTGTATTTCGCAAGCTATATCGTACTGGACCCGGCAGAATCCAATCTGCAGTATAAGCAGGTCCTCACTGAGAAAGAATACCAGGATGCCAGAGAGGCCTATGGCGACACCTTCCGTGTGGGCATGGGCGCAGAAGCAGTCAAAGAGCTTCTGGAGAGCATCGATCTGGAAAAAGAGACAGAAGAGCTGAGAAAAGGCTTAAAAGAAGCCACAGGACAAAAACGCGCCAGAATTATTAAGAGACTGGAAGTGGTGGAATCCTTCCGTGAGTCCGGCAACCGCCCTGAGTGGATGGTAATGACCGTGGTTCCGGTGATCCCGCCGGATCTGCGTCCTATGGTGCAGCTGGACGGCGGCCGTTTTGCCACCTCCGATTTAAATGACCTGTACCGCAGGATTATCAACCGGAATAACCGGCTCAAGAGACTGTTGGAGCTGGGCGCGCCGGATATCATCGTAAGAAATGAAAAACGTATGCTTCAGGAAGCGGTAGACGCCCTGATCGACAACGGCCGCCGCGGCCGTCCGGTCACCGGCCCTGGAAACCGTGCCCTGAAATCTCTTTCCGATATGCTCAAAGGTAAATCTGGCCGTTTCCGTCAGAACCTTTTGGGAAAACGTGTGGACTATTCCGGACGTTCTGTTATCGTGGTAGGACCGGAGCTGAAGATCTATCAGTGCGGTCTGCCCAAAGAGATGGCTATCGAGCTGTTCAAGCCTTTCGTTATGAAAGAGCTGGTGGCAAACGGGACCTCTCATAACATTAAGAATGCCAAGAAAATGGTAGAGAAGCTTCAGCCTGAGGTTTGGGATGTGCTGGAGGATGTCATCAAAGAGCATCCTGTCATGCTGAACCGTGCGCCTACTCTGCATCGACTGGGTATCCAGGCATTTGAGCCGATCCTGGTAGAGGGTAAGGCAATCAAGCTGCATCCGTTGGTTTGTACCGCGTTCAATGCGGACTTCGACGGTGACCAGATGGCGGTTCATCTTCCGCTGTCCGTAGAAGCACAGGCAGAGTGCCGTTTCCTTCTGCTGTCACCGAACAACCTGCTGAAACCGTCTGACGGCGGCCCTGTGGCCGTTCCTTCTCAGGATATGGTGCTCGGCATCTATTACCTGACCCAGGAAAGACCTGGAAATAAGGGCGAGGGCAAGGTGTTCCGCAGCGTAAATGAAGCGATCTTAGCTTATGAGAACCAGGTCATCACCTTGCAGAGTAAAATTGTGGTTCGCTGCAGCAAAACCCTGCCGGACGGGGAAGTGATCACAGGAAATGTGGAGTCCACCCTGGGCCGTTTCCTTTTCAACGAGATTCTGCCGCAGGATCTGGGATTCGTAGACCGGAAGAATCCGGAAAACCTCCTTCTGTTGGAAGTGGATTTCCTGGTGGGCAAGAAGCAGTTAAAACAGATTTTGGAAAAAGTCATCAATACCCATGGAGCTACCAGAACCGCAGAGGTGCTGGACGCGATCAAAGCTATGGGTTACAAATATTCTACAAAGGCTGCCATGACCGTATCTATTTCCGATATGACCGTGCCGGCTGAAAAACCGGAGCTGATCCAAAAAGCGCAGGATACGGTGGATTTGATCACCAAGAACTACAAGCGTGGTCTGATCACCGAGGAAGAGCGTTACAAAGAGGTTGTGGAGACCTGGAAGAATACCGATGATACCTTGACAAAAGCCCTGCTGGGTGGTTTGGATAAGTATAACAACATCTTTATGATGGCTGACTCCGGAGCCCGTGGTTCTGACAAACAGATCAAGCAGCTGGCCGGAATGCGTGGTTTGATGGCCGATACGACTGGTCATACCATTGAGCTTCCTATTAAGTCTAACTTCCGTGAAGGTCTGGACGTATTGGAGTACTTCATGTCCGCGCATGGAGCCCGTAAAGGTCTGTCCGATACGGCTCTTCGTACTGCTGACTCCGGGTACCTGACCAGACGTCTGGTTGACGTTTCCCAGGATCTGATCGTCCGGGAATCCGATTGCTGCGAGGGCAAGGATGAGATTCCGGGAATGTATGTGAAAGCGTTCATGGACGGCAAGGAAGAGATCGAGAGCCTGCAGGAACGTATTACAGGAAGATATTCCTGCGAGACCATCAAGAATAAAGATGGGGAAGTGCTTGTCAAAGCCAACCATATGATTACGCCGAAGCGTGCCGCCCGTATCATGAGTGAGGGTGTGAATAACCAAGACGGCGGAGCCATTGATAAAGTGAAGATCCGTACGATTTTGACCTGTAAGTGTCATGTGGGAATCTGCGCGAAGTGCTACGGAGCCAATATGGCAACCGGAGAAGCAGTGCAGGTAGGTGAGTCTGTCGGAATCATTGCCGCACAGTCCATCGGTGAGCCTGGTACACAGCTGACCATGCGTACTTTCCATACCGGCGGTGTGGCCGGCGGCGATATCACACAGGGTCTTCCCCGTGTGGAGGAGCTTTTCGAGGCCAGAAAACCGAAAGGTCTGGCGATCATCACGGAGATCAAGGGTATTGCCACTATCAGCGATACGAAGAAAAAACGTGAGATCACAGTGACGGATAATGAGACGGGAGATTCCCGTACCTATTTGATCCCTTATGGTTCCCGTATCAAGGTCATGGACGGACAGGTGCTGGAGGCCGGCGATGAGCTGACCGAAGGTAGCGTGAATCCCCATGATATTCTGAAGATCAAAGGCTTGCGCGCCGTTCAGGACTATATGATCCAGGAAGTACAGCGTGTATACCGTCTCCAGGGTGTAGAGATCAATGATAAGCATATCGAGGTTATCGTGCGTCAGATGCTGAAGAAGATCCGCATCGAGAACAACGGTGACAGCGAATTCCTGCCGGGTACTCTGGTGGATGTGCTGGATTTCGAAGATGTGAACGAAGAGCTGGAAAGCAAGGGCTTAGAGCCAGCTGAGGGCAAACAGGTGATGCTGGGTATCACCAAAGCATCTCTGGCCACCAATTCCTTCCTGTCAGCAGCTTCCTTCCAGGAGACCACCAAGGTTCTGACAGAGGCTGCCATCAAGGGCAAGGTAGACCCGTTGATCGGTCTGAAGGAAAATGTTATCATCGGTAAACTGATCCCTGCCGGTACTGGTATGAAGCGTTACAGCGACGTGAGACTGGATGCTGGGGAAGAGGATTATATCAGCTTAGAAGAAGAGGATGAGGACATCACCTTAGATATGGAAGAAGAAATGGAGGATGAGGAGCTGGTTGCAGTCAGCGACTTAGACACCGAAGATAAATAAGAAACAACTAAGAAGCAGCCTGACGGAGAATATCCGGCAGGCTGCTTCTTGGTTGAGAAATGTTATTGGTTAAAATAGCCGTAGATCTGATTGGAAAGCTCCGCAATGGAGGCGCGCACATCCTCGGTATCTTTAAGCTCCTGGGTCATGATACATAGGATATAATCATTCCTGGGAGCCTCATAGATGATGGCGGCGTCGTTTTCCACGCCGGGAAGCTCACCTGTTTTGTTGGCTGTTTTGGCTGCGCCGTCCGGGATGCCCGCCGGGATTTTTTCCTTCTGGGTCTGTTCTCTGAGGTGATGGAGCATCACTTCAGGATAGGTGAGATTTTCACTGTTGTTGTATAGATCAGAAAGAAAATGTCCACAATCCATAACAGAGGTGTAGTTTTCATCCACGGGGCTGCTTTCTCCCAGCAGGCGGCCGATATGAGTGTTGCCATAGCCCTTGGCCTGGCAGAAAGCATTGACCTTGTCCATGCCGGCGGCGGTATCTCCGTTTCCCAGGAGGGCCAAAAGCGCATTGGCCGCTTGGTTGTCGCTGGCGGCGATCATGGCTTTTACCTGGGCTTTGAGGTTTTCACTGCCTGCCGTTTCTGCAAGGGTGTCATACTCTTCATAGACAGCGCCCATGATAAAAAGCTTGATCAGGCTGGCGGCAGGCATTTTCCCGTCGCCCAGGGAACAGTAGGCTCCGGTGGTGAGGCTCTGCACATAGATGGCCCAGGTACCTCCGTGAAGCTCTGAAAGCTCTGCCAGACGGCCCTCCAGCTGTTGCTGCAGATTATCCAGGAGCTGGCCGGACGCGGAGCCGCCGGAGGTTTTATTTGCCCCGGAATCTGCGCCGGATGAGAGGCCGTCTGCAGTTTCGTTTTCCCCGGCATGTTCACCGGACGGGAGCATGTCCCCCTCCGGAAGGTCATTGGGATCCACGGCTTCGAAGCCGCCGGCGGCATCCTCTTCGGACTCCGCCTGGACCAGGGCGGGAGCGCTCGGAACAGGGCTGCAGCTGTTTTTCTGATAAATGAGGAGAAAACAGCCAATCACTGCCAGGATTAGGCCCAAAAGGATCAGATGTACAAAAAAAGGAGGGCCCTCTTTCCAGAAGGAGAATTTCTGAGGTTTTTGGGAATCGCCGGGTTCCTTGGGATTTTGCTTCATTATTATACTCCTTTGTACCGGATATCTGCCGGTTTTGCGCGTAATATGTCATGGGATCATAACCATATTAGTTGCCGTTCACAGGTGCCCTGTAAACGGTGACAGAATTTGGCCTATTTAAGCCGCCTCCGGCAAGGGGCCAAATTCTTTGGCTGTTTCTCTGTACTGGCCCGTGCATTTTTGGCAGGTGAAAATGCCGGGAGTAACTACAACCCATATGATACCGTATTATACAATGAATTAAAAAAGTTGACAAGGTTCTTGACATCCGGGTCACAAAAGGCTATAATAATTCAGCGTGCATGAAAATGCTTCTTTTTTTGTGCACAGATTATTTTAAATAGCAGCCGCAGAGCCCCGCATAAGATGCGGAGAAATAATCGGGAGGTGAAATTGGAATGCCAACATTTAACCAATTAGTAAGAAAAGGAAGACAGACATCCGTTAAGAAATCTACAGCACCAGCGCTGCAGAAGAGCTTTAACTCTCTGAGAAAGAAAGCTACAGACCAGTCTTCTCCTCAGAAGAGAGGTGTGTGTACCGCAGTGAAGACTGCTACACCGAAGAAGCCTAACTCAGCTTTGAGAAAAATCGCCAGAGTTCGTCTTTCCAACGGTATTGAGGTTACAAGCTATATCCCAGGCGAAGGTCATAACCTTCAGGAGCATAGCGTTGTTCTGATCCGTGGCGGCAGGGTAAAAGACTTGCCAGGTACCAGATACCATATTATCCGTGGTACACTGGATACCGCCGGTGTTGCGAACAGAAAACAGGCCCGTTCTAAATACGGCGCTAAGAGACCGAAAAAATAATGCGGGTTTGCACACGGCCGTGTGAGAATTTGCATACCCATTGACCGGATCAGTGGGGTTCCTCAAGGGAGGAAGTTGTTAACGTATTCGTAGAATCACAAGTCAGACTATAATTTTTGTACGGTATTCCATATACCCTGTCGGTTGCGGGTTAAATATTGAGTTACCAGTGCGAACATGCATTAGTTGATGCGTGAGTACCTATGAGATAATCGAATTATGATTAAGGAGGGAAGTAACGTGCCACGTAAAGGACATACTCAGAAGAGAGACGTTCTGGCGGATCCGTTATACAATAACAAAGTGGTTACCAAGCTTATCAATAACATCATGTTAGATGGTAAGAAAGGTGTCGCTCAGAAGATTGTATACGGCGCTTTCGGCAGAATTGAAGAAAAAGCAGGAAAACCTGCATTGGAAGTATTTGAAGAGGCTATGAACAATATCATGCCGCTTCTGGAAGTAAAAGCAAGACGTATCGGTGGAGCAACTTACCAGGTACCTATCGAGGTAAGACCGGACCGTCGTCAGGCATTGGCTCTCCGTTGGCTGACTACCTATTCTCGTAAGAGAGGGGAGAAGACCATGGAGGAGAGACTGGCTAATGAGCTTTTGGATGCCATGAACAACACAGGAGCATCTGTGAAGAAGAAAGAAGATATGCATAAGATGGCAGAGGCTAATAAGGCATTTGCTCATTACAGATTCTAGAGGAGGAAAATCCATTGGCTGGAAGAGAATATCCATTAGAGAGAACTAGAAACATTGGTATTATGGCTCATATTGATGCCGGTAAGACCACTCTGACAGAGCGTATCTTATATTATACTGGTGTTAACTATAAGATTGGAGATACTCACGAAGGTACTGCTACCATGGACTGGATGGAACAGGAGCAGGAGCGTGGTATTACGATCACTTCAGCCGCTACAACTTGCCACTGGACTTTACAGGAACAGTGTAAACCAAAAGCAGGTGCTCTGGAGCATCGTATCAATATCATCGATACTCCGGGACACGTTGACTTTACAGTAGAAGTTGAGCGTTCCCTTCGTGTACTGGACGGCGCCGTTGGTGTCTTCTGTGCAAAGGGCGGTGTTGAGCCTCAGTCTGAAAATGTATGGCGTCAGGCAGATACCTATAACGTACCTCGTATGGCTTTCATCAATAAGATGGACATCCTGGGTGCGGATTTCTATAATGCAGTTGACCAGATCAAGAACAGATTAGGCAAAAACACAATCTGTCTTCAGCTGCCAATCGGCAAAGAAGACGAGTTTAAGGGAATCATCGACTTATTTGAGATGAAAGCTTACATCTATAATGATGATAAGGGCGAAGATATCTCTATTGAAGAGATTCCTGAAGATATGAAAGACGATGCAGAGCTTTATCATACCGAGCTGGTAGAAAAGATCTGCGAATTGGATGACGATCTGATGATGGAATACCTGGAAGGGGAAGAACCTTCTGTGGATCAGTTAAAGGCAGCCCTTCGTAAGGGAACCTGTGAATGTTCTGCAGTTCCTGTATGCTGCGGTACCGCGTACAGAAACAAAGGTGTTCAGAAATTGTTGGATGCAGTCCTGGAATTTATGCCTGCTCCTACCGATATCCCGGCAATCGAGGGTACCGATGAAGACGGCAACCCAACGGTAAGACATTCATCTGATGATGAACCGTTTTCCGCATTGGCATTTAAGATCATGACAGACCCATTCGTTGGTAAGCTGGCATACTTCAGAGTTTACTCCGGTACGATGAATTCCGGTTCTTATGTGCTTAACGCAACTAAGAATAAGAAAGAGCGTGTTGGACGTATCCTGCAGATGCATGCGAACAAACGTATGGAGCTGGATAAAGTATACTCCGGTGATATCGCAGCAGCGATCGGTTTCAAATTCACCACAACTGGTGATACCATCTGTGATGACCAGCATCCAGTAATTCTGGAATCCATGGAATTCCCAGAGCCGGTTATCGAGCTTGCGATCGAGCCTAAGACAAAAGCAGGACAGGGCAAGCTGGGCGAATCTCTGGCAAAACTTGCAGAAGAGGACCCGACCTTCCGTGCGCATACCGATCCTGATACAGGACAGACCATCATCGCTGGTATGGGTGAGCTTCATCTGGAGATCATCGTTGACCGTCTCCTTCGTGAATTCAAGGTAGAGGCTAACGTAGGTGCTCCTCAGGTTGCTTACAAAGAAACCATCACCAAAGCTGTGGACGTGGACAGCAAGTACGCAAAACAGTCTGGTGGACGTGGACAGTATGGTCATTGTAAAGTGAAATTCGAGCCTATGGACGCCAACGGAGAAGAGCTGTACAAGTTCGAGTCTACGGTTGTCGGCGGTGCGATTCCGAAGGAATACATTCCGGCAGTCGGCGAAGGTATCGAAGAGGCTATGAAGGCTGGTATTCTTGGCGGATTTCCTGTAGTGGGCGTACACGCTAATGTATATGACGGTTCCTACCATGAAGTCGATTCTTCTGAGATGGCATTCCACATTGCCGGATCTCTGGCATTTAAGGATGCAATGCACAAAGCATCTCCAATCTTATTGGAGCCAATCATGAGAGTGGAAGTTACCACTCCGGAAGACTACATGGGTGATGTTATCGGTGACATCAACTCCCGCCGCGGACGTATCGAAGGTATGGACGATATCGGCGGAGGCAAGATGATCCGCGGATTTGTTCCGCTTTCAGAGATGTTCGGATATGCGACCGATCTTCGTTCCAGAACACAGGGACGCGGTAACTATTCTATGTTCTTTGAGAAGTATGAGCCGGTACCAAAATCAGTACAGGAAAAAGTCTTAAACAAGAAGGATTGAGTGTAAAAATACTTGCAAATATCCTTGATTTGCAATATAATCAAGGATAGCAAGTTTTTAATCGAAAAATAATGCCCGGGCTGGGCGAATGTTTTTAAGGAGGACGTTTAAAAATGGCAAAAGCTAAGTTTGAGAGAAACAAACCACATTGTAACATCGGTACCATTGGCCACGTTGACCATGGTAAAACAACTTTAACAGCTGCTATCACAAAAACTCTGCATGAGAGATTAGGAACTGGTGAAGCTGTTGCCTTCGAAAATATCGATAAGGCTCCAGAAGAAAAAGAGCGTGGAATCACAATTTCTACCGCTCACGTTGAGTATGAGACCAACAAGAGACATTACGCACACGTTGACTGCCCAGGCCATGCTGACTACGTTAAGAACATGATCACTGGTGCCGCTCAGATGGACGGCGCTATCTTAGTAGTAGCTGCTACCGATGGTGTTATGGCTCAGACCAAAGAGCATATCCTGTTATCCCGTCAGGTAGGCGTTCCTTACATCGTTGTATTCATGAACAAATGTGACATGGTAGACGATGAAGAGCTGCTTGAGCTGGTTGAGATGGAGATCAGAGAGTTACTGTCTGAGTATGAATTCCCGGGAGATGACACACCAGTTATCCAGGGTTCTGCTCTGAAAGCTCTGGAAGATCCGAACAGCGAATGGGGCGACAAGATCCTTGAGCTGATGGAAGCTGTTGACGCTTACATTCCAGACCCACAGCGTGACACAGACAAACCGTTCCTGATGCCTGTAGAGGACGTATTCTCTATCACAGGCCGTGGTACTGTTGCAACTGGTAGAGTTGAGCGTGGTGTTCTGCATGTATCTGACGAAGTTGAAATCGTTGGTATCAAAGAAGAGACACGTAAAGTTGTTGTAACTGGCGTTGAGATGTTCCGTAAATTACTGGATGAGGCTCAGGCTGGTGATAACATCGGTGCTCTGCTTCGTGGTATCCAGAGAACTGAAATCGAAAGAGGACAGGTTCTTGCAAAACCAGGTTCTGTAACCTGCCATAAGAAATTTACTGCTCAGGTTTACGTTCTGACCAAAGACGAGGGTGGACGTCATACACCTTTCTTCAACAACTATCGTCCTCAGTTCTACTTCAGAACAACTGACGTTACTGGCGTGATCGAGTTACCAGCTGGCACAGAGATGTGCATGCCTGGCGATAACGTAGAGATGACCATCGAGCTGATCCATCCGATCGCTATGGAGCAGGGTCTTACTTTCGCTATCCGTGAAGGTGGACGTACTGTTGGATCAGGCCGTGTTGCTACCATCATCGAGTAATTTGCGCAATAGCTTTGGGCTAAGAGCATAATTAGATATCAGAAAGAGCCGCTTCATGCTTAGCATGAATGCGGCTCTCTTTTGTTTCATAGGAAATTGCGTCCTATGAAACAAAAAGCACTCCGTGCAGAATCGCACTGCGACGGAAGGGAAGGATACCGCAAAAGAGGCCCGCCGCAGGGTAAGATTCCTGCGAGGTTGAGCAGGGGGCCTCCTAGTTACTCTGTTTCTCCTGTTGCTGGTATATGGCATGGTATTATATATAACAAAGGAGTTGGTGTAGATCGCCAACTGCGGTAAAAAACATAGGTTTATTGGAAACATAATCCCATATTTTTTTGGATGAAGGTTGTCTGTATCGGTAGTCTGAGATATAATGAAAGAAAGAGCACAAGCAGCCGGGAGAGTGGAGGAAAACGTATGAGGAAGAGATTAAAACAGTGCCTGATCATCATTCTCGTAGTGATGATGACGGCGGTAAATGTGAGTGCCCATTCCGGCAGAACGGATGCCGCCGGAGGGCACAGGGACAATAAAAATGTCAGCGGATTGGGCTATTATCATTACCATTGCGGGGGACATCCGGCTCACCTGCATTCCAATGGCGTATGTCCCTATGCCGGTGGCGGGACTTCTGTCACAGTGACTTATCAACCTGGATGGAAGCAGAACAGCACTGGCTGGTGGTATCAAAATGCAAACGGTACATATCCGGCAAATTGCTGGAAGCAGCTGGGCGGCAAATGGTATTATTTTAATGCCAGAGGGTATATGGTGGCCGGTGGATGGCTGCAGGTAAAGGGCAAATGGTATTATCTGAATGCCAATGGTGCCATGCAAACCGGATGGCTGAGACTTGGAAATACAAAATATTTCCTGGGCAGTGATGGTGCGATGGTCGTGGGCTGGAAGAAAATTGGCGGCAGCTGGTATTACTTCAAGAGCAATGGTGAGATGAAGACTGGCTGGCTCACAGACAGGGGCAAGCGATATTTTCTGAGGGCCAATGGGAAAATGACAGTGGGCAGCCTTACCATCAAGGGAAAACTATATATATTTGATGGAAACGGCGTCTGTCGGAAATAGCCGTTTCCAATGATCGGGAGAGATGAATTACGGGTGCTTGTGCGGCCGTCTGCTTTGATTGAAAAAGCAGACGGCTTTTTGCTGTTTTGTGCGGTCCGCCGATGGCAGAAACCCCAGCAGACAGATTTTTTAGATATGTGCAAAAGACGGACATAGCAAATTATATATTGCAAATGTAAAATATATTTGACATATGAAGAAGACGGGAGTATAATGTAAGTATGAAAAAGCAAGGAGGCAGGATATGAAAAACATGAGGATGAAAGTGGCCCGCATGGAGAAGAATCTGTCTCAGACGGAACTGGCGGAGAGGATCGGGGTTACGAGACAGACCATTGGAATGATCGAAGCGGGAGATTTTAATCCATCTTTAAAATTGTGTGTTTCGATCTGCAGGGAGCTGGGTAAGACGTTGAATGATTTATTCTGGGAGGAGGATGCCAAATGAAGCAGAAATTAGATGAGAGACAGCAGCAAGTGATGGGGAAGATCGGAAGCGCGGGGTTTTGCGTGATGTTTTTTGTCTGCGCAGCTGCAATTGTGATACAGATGATCTGGGGAGACGGCTCCCTCAAAGGCGTGGCGGGAGAGACCGCAGCGCTGTTGGCAGGTGGGATTGTATATCTGGCCGGGTGCATGAAGAGCGGCATTTGGACCGGCAGAAAGAATAAGGCCGGGGTTTTGGAAAATCTGATCTACAGCGTGGTGTTTGCCGGGATCTTCAGCGTGATCTTCGGACTTGTGATCCAGAATAAGGTTTCCCAGGATGCCCTCGCCGGAAAATATGTGGGATTTTTCTTCTTAGGGATCTCTGTCATTGGTTTTTTGGTGCTCACAGTAATGGCGCAGTTATCCAAAGCGGAAGAGCACAGGCAGGAGAAGAAGTACCTGGATGAATGAATGCGGCGGTCATTCATAGGAGCAGTGTAACAGGCAGTCTGTTTGCAGGGAGGGATTTAGTATGGAAGAGGTAAGGCTGTATACAACACAAGATTGGATACAAGCAGATATCATCATAGAAGCGTTGCGGCGCAATCAGATTCCGGCATACCGCCAGGGGATCGGAAGCGGCGGATTGATGGATATTTATGGCGGGAATTCTATCTATGGCGAGGATATTTTTGTGGGAAGCCAGGATGTAGAACGTGCGGTTGAGGTGCTCCATGACATGGGGCTGCCGCTGGATGAAGAAGAATAGAAGGTCCACAGATTTGGGCATATGTCTTGTGAGAGTTTACAGGGCATATGCCCTTTTTGTTTTCAGGGAAATTCATCGGACATTCTTATCAAAATATGACCGGGGAACATTTCCGGCCAGATCCTTTTTTTGACGCGAGTGATGTTTCAGAATTGGAGGGATTTAACATTTTCTAAACCTAAGTTTGAAATGGATTTGCTTGTTATTGGAAAATACGATTGCTATAATGGCGGTGTTTCCAATGGTGCGGTGAAGTACAAACCGCAGAAAGTAAGAAAGGAAAAAAGATGCTGAGATTAGAACATGTGACAAAAAAATATGATGGCGTAACGATTCTTAACGATATCAACTTGGAGATTGGCGATGGGCAGATCGTCTCCATTTTAGGCCCCTCCGGGTGTGGAAAAACGACTTTGCTGAATTTGATTTTGGGGATTACCAAAGCCGATTCCGGAAGGATCATTTTCCAGGGAAAGGATCTGACCAATGTGCCTATGGAGAAGCGGGGATTTAATATTGTTTTCCAGGATTATGCCCTATTTCCAAATCTGAATGTGTACAAAAATATTGTGTATGGATTGAAAAATAAGCCTGGTATTTCCAGCAGCACAGAGGTGGAAGAGTTGATCGGACTTTTGGGCTTAGAGGAGCATCTGTCCAAGAAAATCGAGCAGCTTTCCGGCGGCCAGAAGCAGAGAGTGGCCCTTGCCAGGACCTTGGTCATGAAGCCAAAGATTCTGCTGTTGGATGAGCCGCTGAGTGCATTGGACGGCGTGATCAAAGAATCAATCAAGGAGAAGATTAAGACGATCGCAAGAGAATTTCACTTGACGACGATCATTGTGACTCACGATCCGGAGGAGGCGCTGACGCTTTCAGATGAGGTGATGATCATCAACCAGGGCCGGATTTCCCAGTACGGAAGACCTGAGGCGATTGTGAAGACACCAGAAAATTCCTTTGTCAGGGACTTTATCCTGAGGCAGCTGGAGATCAAGAAAAATAATATTTATACGCTGTTCGCGGATGCTGCGGCAGAGAGCTATGCCTACTAGGAGCGGAATCATGGATGATAGAAAAAACAGAGAGATCAAAGGAATTTTTCTTCTGGTGGTATTGGTATTTGCAGCGTTTCTTTTGTATCCGGTGATCCGCCTGCTGGCCAAATCCTTGCAAGGTGACGGGGGATTTACTTTGGTTTTCTACCAGGAAATGCTGTCAAAAAATGGCTTTTTGCAGGCTCTTGGAAACAGCTTTGCAGTTTCTGGGACTAGTGCGGCATTGACCACCCTGATTGCCTTTTTTCTGGCATACACCATCCACTATACAAATCTGCCGGGGCGGTATCGGAAGGTGGTGAAGGCGGCCGCGCTGCTCCCCATGCTGCTGCCTACCATCACTTATGGATTTGCAATTATTTATTCCTTTGGTAAGCAAGGGCTGCTTTCACGCTTTTTTGGCCATCAGCTGTTTGAAATCTATGGATTTAACGGGCTGCTGTTAGGGTATGTGATCTATACGCTGCCTATTTCTTTTATGCTGCTCCACAATACCATGAATTATGTGGATAAAAAGTTTATGGTAGTATCCAGGGTCATGGGAGATAAGCCATTTTCCACCTTCCGGATCACTGTGGTAAGACCGCTGGTGGGGACGTTAATGGCTTCCTTTATACAATCCTTTTTCTTAAGCTTCACGGATTTTGGAATTCCGGCCTCTGTAGGAGGAAAATATGAGGTGATTGCCAGCGTTTTATATAGCCAGATGCTGGGCAGCGTGCCGGATTTTCACCATGGCTCTGTGGTGGCGGTGGTAATGTTGATCCCTTCTGTGGTGAGCATCCTGGCGCTTCATTATCTGGAACGATATAACGTCCGATATAATAAAATCTCTGTCATGGAGCTGCCAAAATCCAAGGCGAGGGATGTTTTTTGCGGGCTGGTCAGCGGAGCAGTGATCCTTAGTATCTTATCTGTTTTCTTGGTGATCTTACTGATTCCTTTTGTGGGAGACTGGCCCTATAACCTGCAGTTTTCCATGGGGCATATACGGGAAGTGTTCCGGGATCCCAATCTTTTGGATGTCTACAAAAACTCCATTTATGTGGCCATTCTTACAGCAGCAGCGGGAACGCTCTTATCTTATGGGGCGGCCATCATCACTGCCAGAAGCACGGTCAGTGGAAGATTAAAAGGAATCATAGAAGGGATTTCACTGGTGACGAATACCATACCCGGCATGGTTTTGGGCCTTGCGTTTTTGTTCTGTTTTTCCGGAACCAGCCTGCAGAGCACCTTTGTGATTCTTGTCCTCTGCAATATTGTGCATTTTTTCTCCACACCGTATTTGATGATGAAAAACTCTCTGGCGAAGATGAATGGGTCTTGGGAAACCACAGCCATGCTTATGGGAGACAATTGGTTCCAAACCATTTTCCGGGTGGTGACGCCCAATGCGATACATACCATTTTAGAGGTATTTAGCTACTATTTTGTGAATGCGATGGTGACGGTGAGTGCCGTGATCTTTATCGCCGGAGCGCGGACGATGGTGATCACCACGAAAATAAAAGAATTGCAGTACTATAACAAATTTAACGAGGTGTTTGTGCTCTCTTTGCTGATTCTTTTTACGAATCTGGCGTTGAAAGGGCTGATATCCTTGCTGGCGTCCAGAAAACGGGCGGCTGGAAGCAGGAAACAGGCTTCTTTGCAGTCACCTGCAGCAGAGGCTTAATGATAAACAAAGGAGATTATGAAAAAATGAGAAATGTAAGAAGATGGATGATTCTGGGAGTGGCTGGTATTTTGTGCGTATCAGCAGTTGCTTTGACCGGCTGCGGCGGCAAAAATGAGCAGGTGGTGATCTATTCCAATGCGGATGAGGAAGCCGTGGTGGCGATGAAAAAAGCATTGGATGCCAATGGAT
Source organism: Blautia sp. (assembly GCA_050944615.1). Lineage (GTDB taxonomy): Bacteria > Bacillota > Clostridia > Lachnospirales > Lachnospiraceae > Blautia_A. The sequence continues at coordinate 78,677 of JBMNRL010000004.1, read as the reverse complement.
ATGAAGGGAAATATATCCTGCAGACCTTTGGAACCTCGGAACTGGGCGGCAAGCTTCTGGCAGAAGGCAGCAAGATTGAGGCAGACCTGGTGACCATGAGCACCTTTTATTTGGAAAGTGCCCAGCAGGAAAATCAGATGTTTTGCCCGTTGGATTTTGAAGCGAGGACGTTGGATACCTATCCGTCCTATTGTGCGCCGATCACTGCCCAAGAGGGAACGATGATCGTCAATACAGAGGTGATGAAGGAAAACAATCTGGAGCTGCCCGTATCCCTGAAGGATCTGGCGAAGTCTGAATATGAGGGAATGATTTCTGTTACGGATATCGCTTCTTCCTCTACGGCGTGGCTGCTGCTTCAGGGGCTGATCTCCGAGTATGGAGAGGACGGAGCCAAGGAGGTGCTCACCGGCATTTATAAAAATGCAGGAGATCATATCGAAGACTCCGGTTCCGGCCCTCTGAAGCTGGTGCGGGCAGGCGAGACTGCCATTGGATTCGGTTTGCGGCAGCAGGCGGTTGCTGATAAAGAAGAGGGACTTCCCATCGATTATGTGGATCCCCAGGAAGGAAATTTCACATTGACAGAGTCGGCAGCGGTAGTAGATAAGGGCGGGGAATCCAATCCAAAAGCCATGGAAATGGCTCAGTGCATCATTGAAAATGCCAGGGAGGACCTGCTTGCCTCTTATCCAGTTCCGCTCTATGAAGGGGAGAAGGCGGACAGCAAGAATCAGTCTAAAAATCCCAAGGTATTTCCAGAAAAGCTTACGGTAGAGCTTTTGAAAAAACACCAGGAACTGTCTGAGGCCTGTAAGTAGGCCCGGTTCATGAAAATATAGTTACAGGAGGAATATGACTTTGAACAATCATAACGTACCTAAAAAATACAAATTGCTGACGCCGGGCCCGTTGACCACAACGGACACAGTGAAAGCGGAAATGCTTTTTGACCACTGTACCTGGGATGAGGATTATAAGAAGATCACCCAGGAGATCCGGCGAAAACTTCTCAAACTGGCGCAGGTGACGGAAGAGGACTATACAGCGGTATTGATGCAAGGAAGCGGCACCTTCGGTGTGGAGTCGGTGCTCACCAGCTCCGTGGGTGCCAAAGACCGGCTGCTCATCGTTTCCAATGGGGCCTATGGTGAGCGCATGGGGGATATCGCCTGCCATGCGGGCTTGGATCACGAGATCTTTCCTGTGCATTATGATGAGGTGCCGGATGCCCGGAAAATTTCAGATTTGCTGGAGAAGGATCCTTCCATTACCCATGTGGCTATGGTGCACAGCGAGACTACTTCAGGAATTTTAAACGACATCGCTTCTGTGGCGGGAATCGTGAAAAGCCGTGGCAAAATCATGATTGTGGATGCCATGAGCAGCTTTGGCGGGGTGGAAATCCCGGTGGGGAAGCTGGGCATTGATTTTCTCATCAGCAGCGCCAACAAATGTATCCAGGGTGTGCCAGGCTTTTCCTTTATCATTGCAAAAAAGGAGGCTTTGGAGGCCTGCAGGGGTCAGGCAGGGAGTCTGTCCTTGGATCTCTATGACCAGTGGAAGACCATGGATGTGGATGGAAAATGGAGATTTACCTCTCCCACCCATGTAGTGCTGGCCTTCGCCAAAGCGTTGGAGGAGCTGGAGGAAGAGGGAGGAGTCGCGGCCAGAAGCAAACGGTATTATGACAACAACCGCCTGCTCATCCAGGGGATGGAGAAATTCGGGATCCGCCCCTATATTGATGCGGCGCATCAGGGGCCGATCATCACTACTTTTTTCTACCCCGAAGGCTGCCGGTTTTCTTTTGAAGAAATGTATCAATATATCAAGGACCGAGGGTATGCCATTTATCCAGGTAAGGTGACAGAGGCAGACACCTTCCGTATTGGGAATATCGGTGAAATTTACCGGGAGGATATTGAGAAATTATTGGATATTATCGGGTCCTTTTTGAGTCAGCAGAAGGAGAGGTCCGCATAAAAAAGACAGGAGAGAAGCGAAAGATGATAAAAGATATGGAATGTGTGATATTTGACTGGGCCGGCACGACGGTGGATTATGGGTGCTTTGCCCCGGTGCAGGCGTTTGTGGAGATTTTTCGCCATTACGGCATAGAGCCTTCTATGGATGAGGTAAGAAAGCCCATGGGAATGTTAAAACGGGATCATATCAAGGCCATGCTTTCCATGGAAAGAATCCGGAATCTGTGGATGGAAATTTACAAAAAGGAGCCTTCGGAAAGGGACATTGACGCCATGCACGATATGTTCCAGGAGAAGCTTATGGGGATTTTGGAAAATTATGCAAAGCCAAAGCCTTATGTGGAAGAGACGGTGAAAGCGCTGCGGAGCATGGGAATTAAGATTGGCTCCACCACGGGATACACGGACCAAATGATGGAGCTTGTTGTGCCCAAAGCAGCACAACTGGGCTATTCCCCGGATGCCTGGTTCAGCCCGAATGCCGTAAACAATGTGGGGCGGCCGTATCCTTATATGATTTTTGAAAATATGAAGGCACTGAAAATTTCCTCCGTGAATCGGGTGATCAAAGTAGGCGATACCATATCCGATATTCTGGAAGGGAAAAATGCCGGGGTATATACCATCGGCGTGATAGAGGGCAGCTCTGAGCTTGGCATGACACAGGAGGAGTACGAGTCCTTTAGTGAGGAAGAGAAAACGGCAGCGGCAGCAAAAGTAAAGGAATGCTTTCTGCAGGCCGGCGCCGACGCAGTGATTATGAATATGGCGGAATTGCTGAAGCTGGAATTATAATTTCATTCTTGCCGCAGTGCGATCCTGTGCAGCGTGCTTATCAAAGAAAAACGCTCCCTTTCGGCACTATTGCCGAAGAGGGAGCGTTTGGCCTACTTCTCCAAAACCGCCGCTGCTTTCTCCAATTCTTCGCGGATGTGGATATGCTGCGGGCAGACTTCTTCGCACTGGCCGCATTGGATGCAGGCGGAGGCTTTGTTCCAGCCGTGTCCGTCGGTGTTCCAGGTGTAGGAGTGCAGGGCTGCGGGCATGTCGTTATACATGTTGACCACGTTGATCGCCTGGAAGGTACCATAGATGGCGATGTTTTCCGGGCAGCCCTTCATACAGTAGCCGCAGGCGGTGCAGGGAACCGTGTGGAAGGTGGAGAGCACCTCTCTGGCCTGAGTCACCACCTGCGCTTCCTGGGCGGTGAGAGGATGGAAATCGCTCATGTAAGAGAGATTGTCCTGCATCTGTTTCACGTTGGACATGCCGGAGAGCACAGTGATGACGCCGTCTAAGGAAGCGGCGAAACGGATGGCCCAGGAAGAGGGAGATGCCTCTGCGTCAGCAGCGGTAAACAGCTCTTTTACCTTGGCAGGCGGGTTGGCCAGGGTGCCGCCCTTGACTGGTTCCATGATGATGACCGGTTTCTGGTGTTTTCTGGCCACTTCATAGCATTTTCGGGATTCGATGACTGGATTTTCCCAGTCGGCGTAATTGATCTGCAGCTGGACAAATTCCATTTCCGGGTGAGCGGTGAGGATCTCGTCCAACAGATCCGCTTTGTCATGGAAGGAGAAACCCAGATGGCGGATGAGGCCTTCTTCCTTCTTCTTCATGAGAAAATTCCAGATGTCATAATCGTCAAAAAAATGGGTGCGGGTTTCGCCCAGGTTATGTAACAGGTAGTAATCAAAATAGCCTGCGCCGGTGCGGGCTAAGGATGTGTCAAACATCTGCCAGGCCTCTTCCTTGGTTTTGGCTCCAGCCCAAGCGGGGAGCTTGGTGGCCAGAAGGAAGCGGTCTCTGGGATATCGGTCCACCAGGGCTTCCTTGATGGCTGCTTCGGAAGCTCCATCGCCGTATCCGTAGGCTGTATCAAAATAGCAGAAGCCCTTTTCTAAAAACATGTCTACCATTTCTTTTGTCTGTTCGATATCGATGGCCCCGTCTTTTTCAGGCAGGCGCATCAGGCCGAAGCCGAGTTTTGGAAGGCTTTCCCCAAGATATTTTTCCATAAATTCTCTCCTTTTTTGTAGGTCGTCATTTTCCAAAAGAATTCTGTGTATTCAAATCCATTTTAGCAAATATGAAAATAAAAGTCAAAATAGTGCAGCTTATGGTAAAAGTATCTAAAAAACAAAGCGCTTTTTCTTCTAATAATTCTGAATCTTTCGGTTGTAGGGAGTGTGTCCTCGTGTTAATATCGTTATATAACGTTATAAAAAACTACCGCTGACCGGATACAGTTGCAGGCTGGTGGTGGACGAGGAGCAAAGGGGGCAGCTTATGAGGAGAAGGATTTTATGCATCGGAGATTCCAATACCTGGGGATATATCCCGGGCGGAGGAGGACGGTATGAGGAGGAAGAACGTTGGACTGGACGGCTGGCTGATAAGCTTGGAGCTGGCTATCGGGTTATCGAAGAGGGAATGAATGGGCGTACTACCGCATTTTCAGACCGGATTGAGCCGGGGGTATGTGCGCTGGATTATTTGTATCCATGTCTGATTTCCCATTTTCCGCTGGACCTTATCATCGTGATGCTGGGGACCAATGACTGCAAAACGCGGTATCATGTGAGTGCGGCGGAAATCGGTTACGGTATGGATGAGGTATTGTTGGAGATCGAGCGTATCTGTCAGAGAAAAGGACAGCACCCGCAGATTTTAGTAGTCTCCCCGGGACATCTCTATGCCGATGAGACCTGGACCGAATTTGACGAAACCGCAGTCCAAAAGGCGGCCGCTCTTGGCAGGGAATATGAAGTGGTGACAGAGGCCCATGACTGCGCTTTTTTGGATGCTTATCCTCAATTGGAGGGAGCCTGCATAGGATGCGATGGCATCCATTTGACGAGGGAAGGCCACAGAAGGCTGGCTGGACTCATCGCTGAGAAAATTAAAAGTATGGAGGGAAAGTAGATGAAAACATGGATGGAGGAATTGTTTGGCACCAAGAAGCCTATCATCGGCCTGCTGCATTTGAAAGCATTGCCAGGGGATCCTTTTTATGAGGAAGCGGGCGGTATGAAGGCGGTGATAGAGCAAGCAGAGGCGGATCTTATGGCACTGCAAAATGGCGGTGTGGACGGGGTGCTGATGACCAATGAATTCAGTCTGCCCTATGAAAAAAAGGTAGCGCCGGTAACCCTGGCAGCCATGGGCCGGGTAGCTGGAATTCTGGAACAGAAGCGGACTGTGCCCTTTGGGGCGGAGGCTATTTATGACGATGGCGCCACCATCGAACTATGTGCGGCCGTGGGCGCCGACTTTACCCGTTGTGTCTTCACCGGGGCCTACGCGGGTGACCTGGGGCTGGTGGACCGGGATATTGCAAAGACATTAAGAAGAAGGCGGGCGTTGGGGATGTCCGGGCTTAAGATGTTTTACTTTGTCAATTCGGAAGGAGAAGTGTATCTAAACGACCGGGACGAGATGGAGGTCACGAAAACCATGCTTTTTAATTGCCGTCCGGATGCGCTGGTGGTGGCTGGAGCCATGGCGGGCTCCAATCCAGAAAACAGCCTGATTACCAAAATCAAAGAAGCCTCCGGGGATACTCCGGTGGTCTGCGGGACCGGCTGCAAGGAAGAAAATATTGGACAGCTTCTGCCGCTGTGTGATGGCGCTTTTGTGGGAACGGCTTTCAAAGCGGGCGGAAATTTTGCATCACCGATTGATGAGCAGCGGGTCCGCTCTTTTATGGATAAGGTGCGAGAGCTGAGAGATTGAGCATACAGGGGGAAAAATGATGGAACAAAACTATGTGATGGGAATTGATGTGGGGACCAATGAAACCAAGGGCGTGATCCTGGACCGGGAATGCCAGGTGGTGCACAGCTATACCGTATCCCACGAGATTGAAAATCCGGCGCCGAATCATTTTGAGCAGGACGCGGAAAAGGTGTGGTGGCAGGATGTATGCAAGGTAAGCGTTGGGCTTTTAAAAGAGAGCGGCGTGCCCAAGGAAGCGATTGGAGTGTTGGGGATTTCAGCCCTTGGGTGCGACTGTGTGCCCGTAGATGAAAATTGCAGGCCGCTGTGCAAAGCAATCCTATATGGAATAGACAGCAGAAGCCATGAGGAGATCGCCTGGCTGAATGAGTATTATGGCGGAAGGGCAGAAGAAATTTATGGTCACTCCATCTGTTCTTCTGACATTGCGCCGAAAATCCTTTGGATCAAAAATCATCTGCCCGAGGTCTATGAGAAAACCTATAAATTTTTGACAGCTTCTTCTTATCTGACAGCGAAGCTCACAGGGCGGTATTGTATTGATAAGTACCTGGCGGAAGACTTCCTGCCTCTTTATGATTTGGAAAACAATGAACCCAATAAAGAAATGTGCGGCTTATATTGCCGGCCGGACCAGATGGCGGAGATCCTTTATGCGACGGAGATCGCCGGAGAGGTGACCGAGGATGCTGCGAAAGAAACCGGGCTTATGCCAGGCACTAGGGTGCTCACCGGAACTGGGGACTCCGGGGCGGAAGCCATCAGCTCCGGCGTGTTCGTGCCGGGGGATTTGATGGTGCAGCTGGGATCCTCCTGTTATTTTGTCTATCTGGCGGATCATTTGGTGCAGGAGAACCGTCTGTGGCCGGGGACTTTCATCATTCCCGGGACGTACAGCATCTGCGCCGGGACCAACACGGCGGGGACGCTGACCAAATGGTTTAAGCAGAATCTGTATTTTGATAAGCTGGAGGAGGAAAATAACGGAGGCGCCAATGCGTTTTTTGCGATGGCAGAGTCCATCCGGAACATTCCAGCGGGCAGCGAGGGATTGATCACGCTTCCCTATTTTGCCGGAGAGCGCACGCCGTTGAACGATCCCTTTGCCAAGGGCATGGTCATCGGGCTGCAGCTTCATCATACCAGAGAGCATATTTACAAATCCGCTTTGGAAGGCATCGCCTGTTCGATCTGGCAGCATCTGCGGATTTTAGAGGAAAACCAGCTTCCCGTGAAGAAGATCATGGCGGTGGGCGGCGGCACGAAAAATGAGCCGTGGCTGCAGCTGATCGCCGATGTCCTGGGACGGCCGATCCATATTTCCCAGGTAACCATGGGAGCGGCCTATGGGGACGGTTTGATGGCCGCATTGGCCGCCGGGTTTTATGAAAGCTGGGAGGAGCTCTCCCAGGTGGTGAAACCAGCCAAGACTTATTTCCCCAGAGAAGAGAACCGGCAGGTGTATGAACGGATGACGGACATGTTCCAAAAGCTGTATGAAGCCAATAAGGATTTCATGCACCAGCTGTCTTAAATAACAAAAACCCCTATAGGCCAGAGCTTGTACTGGCTTATGGGGGCTTTTTCATTTCATAGGATCAGGGTGTCGAAAGAGGGATTCTGGAGAATATGGTCCATTTGCGATAGATGCATGCTCCTCTTCCACGAAGCGCCAACTGCGACTACATGCGTTCAGGAAAACCTTCACGCATAGGTTTTCTTATATTTTGTAATCCTCTAAGTAGAAACGGTACTGTTCGCCGATGATGTATTGTTTGCCGATATGGATCAGCTTGTGGTCTTGGTCATAAATTTGGCAGTACAGGAAAAACAGCGGTTCTCCGTTGGAGACGTGGAGCAGCTTGCTGATCTCGCCGCTGGAGCGGACAATGTCCAGATAGGAATCCGTAGAGTAGGTTACCTTGATCTGGTATTTATCTGCCAAAAGCTTATAGAGGGAACAGTCCATGGATTCTTCTAATAAGAAAGAAAAGCGTTCGTAGGGATAGTAGTTATTTTCACACATGATGGGAAAACCATCGGCCATATTTACACGCTGGATGAAAACAGCAGGGCTTCCGGGTTCTACGCCCATGACTGCGGCATCGTCGCTGGATAGGTTGACGATCTTGCGCTTAGTCACCAGCCGGGAGGGAACCATGCCGTTAGCCTCGCAGGCTTGTCCGAAGCTCAAGAGATGTTCGATTTTGCGTTTAACTTTATTATGTTTTACATAGGTACCTTTTCCCTGCTTTTTGGAAAGAAAATCTTCCTGGCAAAGCTCTTCCACTGCGCGCCGCACAGTGATGCGGCTCACTTTAAACTGTTCGCTCAATTCGGTCTCAGTAGGAATCTTTTCGCCGCAAGGAAATGTTCCGTTTTTGATTGCCGTTTTTAATTCTTCCTTTAATTGCTGGTAAAGCGGAATTTCATTACCTGCGTCTAATTTCATGTTCATACTCCTTTTGTATCGTACTAATCCGGATGGGCCGCATTTGACGCCCGAATCACTTTTATAAATTATACTATAATTGTTTATCAATAACAAGCGAAAACCGCAGGCAGGCAGCCTTGGGACCGGAATACGGTGGTTTATTTGACAAGAGAATTTGAAAGACGATCCTGCCAAATCAGAAAATACTCTGTGTGGAATGTGATCCTATTTTCAAGAAAAAAGATGGGAACAGAGAGTAAAGAGCAATATGACAGCAGTGAGTCACATGTAGTTATGCATATTTCATAATTAATTCCAGCTAAAATTGTAAAAATAATAGAAAAAGTAATATGATGTTATATGATCATTGAATATGACGTTATATTATGTTATAGTTGGAATTAACAAAGGGAAAGGATAGGAGGAATGAGAAATGTGCAGTAAAAAAGCAGATTTTCTTTTGCTCTCCGACAACATCTTCACCGGGCTTCTCGACAAGCCCATGAAGGGGTATGTAGCTATTGCAGGGGATCGGATACTGAAAGTTGGGGCAGATGAGGATTACCAGGCTTTAGTGGGGGAACAGACAAAAGTGCTGGATGTCAAAGACCAGCTGGTGACGCCGGGATTTATCGATGTGCATACCTTTTTCACCGGATATGCCATTTTCCATATCGGTATGGATATGACAGGGGTCCGGACCAAGGAGGAATGCCTGAAACGGCTGGAAGCCTATGCAGGAGAAAAGCGAGAGACAGAGACCTTATTCGGTCACGGCTGGAAGCCCGATGAGCTGCCGGCGGACGGGATAGAGCAGTGCCTCGATGAGGCATATCCGGACCGAAGCGTAATTTTGTTCGCGGCTGACCGAAGCACCTGTTTGATGAACGGACAGGCTAGGAAGACGTATGGATTTACGCCCGAGGAGTGTTATCCCGAAGCATATCACAAAATTATGCGGGAATATCTTAACGACAGGGCGTTCATTGAGCCGGAATTTGAAGCGTATATGAGGCTGATGAACAGCAGGGGCGTGACGACGGTCAAGGAAATGGGGTTTGACGATTTTTACGGCTTCGATGATTTCCTGAAGGAGAAAGAGTCAGAGGGAAACATGACCCTTAGAACCTTTTTTATGTCCCAGCCGGTGGGAGAAGGCATCAACATTCCTCACGGAATCCGGATGCGGGAGAAATTTACCGGGGATTATGTGAGGTTTTCCGGCTATAACCGGATGACGGACGGCACGGTGGCCAGCCGTCGGGGAGATCTTTTGAAGCCCTATGAAGACACGGATTTCTGCTGCGGGCAGGACATCGATTACCCGCTCATTGAGAGGGAGGTAAAAGAGGCGGATGCCAATGGGTTCCGGTATTCCCTCCACGCCCAGGGCGACGGAGCCGTGCATAAGGTAGCAGAAATCTTTGACAAATGTAAAAAGGAAAACGGCAGGCTGGTGAACCGCCATGCGGTGACGGATATGGAATTTTCCCATCCGGATGATCTGGAGAAAATGGGAGAAATCGGCGTGACTGGAGAAATCTATTTCCAGATCATGTCCCTGGATCCCGGGGATGAAGTGAAAAAGAACATCCTGGAAACCATCGGGGCAGAACGCGGAAAGTATTATTGGAACCGCAGAAAAATGCTGGATGCGGGGATGGTGCTTTCCGGAGCTACAGACCTTCCGCTGATGATCACAGACATTCCAGAGTCCATTTACCACAGCTGCGGCGGATATTTTCCCGAAGGCGGGAAACCATTTAACAAGCAGAACACCATCACGATCAGTGAGCTTTTGAAAGCCTGGACCTATGGCGGAGCCGTAAATCTGGGGATGGAAGAGAAACTGGGAACGTTGGAGGAAGGTAAATTAGCGGATATCGCCGTGCTGGAGAGAAATGTATTCCAGGTGCCCATGGAGGAGATGCGGGATGTGAAGGTAGCCCTGACCATGACTGGCGGGCGCATTGTATATGAAGATTTGGGCGCTAAAAAGAGTGTCTGAGCTGGGAATGTCCTCTTAAGACAGTCTGCCGCAGGAGGACAATTGCAAAGGCTCTTTTGGCAAAGAACCATTAAAAAGTAAAGGGGGACAATTACATGAGCAGCATAAAAAGGGAACAGATTGCGGCGATGAACATCCATTATTTATTCTATTCTTTGGAATATTATCTGGATACGCAGGCAGCCTTGGGCGTGAAGACCATTGAGCTCTGGCCGGGAGCGCCGCATTTTTTCCTGGATTCCATGACCTACACCGACTGCAAAAAAGTACGTCATGAAATTGAATCCAGAGGTCTGCAGGCCAAGGTGATCACACCGGAGAACTGCACGTATCAGTATCAGTTTGCGGCCCAGACGCCGGAGCTGTATGAGAAAAGCTTTTCGTATTTTTGCAATGCCATCAAGGCTGGAAGCGAGTTGGGCTGTGGTATTATGGCCATCAATTCCGGGTGGGGATATTGGAATGAAGACCGGGAAGAAGCCTGGAAGCGGTCCAGGGAAATGCTGGCCCGGCTGGCAGAGGAAGCCAGAAAGGAAGGCCTGGTATTGGCGATGGAATCCCTTCGTCCGCAGGAGTCCCAGTTAGTGACAACACTGGCAGATGCCAAGAGGATGCATACGGAAGTGAACCATCCAAACCTGAAGATCATGATTGATACCACGGCTATGGGTGTGGCCGGAGAGACCATTGACCAATGGTTTGATGCCTTTGGGGAAGAGATCGTTCACATGCATTTTATCGACGGCAATCCATACGGCCACCTGATCTGGGGCGATGGAAACCATCCGTTGGGTGAATGGCTGGATATTCTGGAGAAACGGGGGTATCACGGATACCTGGGACAGGAGATCACAGATTTTGGTTACTTTGAAGATCCGGCGGCTTTTGATAAGAAAAACATGGCTGCCTTTGCACCGTACATTCAAGATTGACAATTGGGGGAAATATCATGAATGAAAAGAAGAAATTCCGTTTAAAGCTGCCACATGTATATACGTTGGCATTTATATTGATTATTTTATTTGCAATTCTGACCTGGGTGCTGCCAAGCGGCCAGTTCCAGAGACAGACCATTGCGACACCGGCCGGAGAGCGTGAAGTGGCGGTATCCGGCACCTATGAACAGGTGGACAAGGTATCCGATGACGGCGACCTTCGCCAAGGTATCATGGAAGTGCTGATGGCGCCCACCCGCGGTATCCAGGCGGCTGCTGATGTGGTGGCGTTTATCCTGCTCATCGGCGGAACCTTCCAAATTCTGACGAAGACCAATGCCATGAACCGGGGAATCCGGAAGGTCATTCGCAGGCTGCAGGGCAAAGAGGTCATGCTTATACCAATCATGATGATCCTGCTGGGGATCGGCGGAACTACCTTTGGCATGTCCGAGGAGGTTATCCCGTTCTACATCATGCTGATGCCCATCTTCTTCGCCATGGGGTACGATTCCATGACCACGTTTATGGTGGTATTTTTAGGACCGCAGATTGGATACGCAGCATCCACCACCAACCCGTTCAACGTGCTCATCGCCCAGGGCGTGGCGGGAATCCAGGGAAATCCGCAGCTGGTTTACCGCTTTATCTGGTGGATTATCATGATGGCAGTTGCAATTGTGTTTGTAATGCGGTATGCTGCTAAAGTACATAAAAATCCAAAAGGTTCTATTACGTATCAAGATGATTTGCTGAAAAAACATGAATTTGCCATGGATGAAGAAGACACCTCCTTCTCCCTTCGGGACAAGCTGGTCTTGGTGGTCTTCGGCCTGGGAATGGCGACGATCATCTTCGGCATCTTAAAATATGGCTGGTATATGGATGAAATCTCCGCTATCTTCCTGGTGATGGGTATTCTCATGGGTATTGTAGGCGGAATGAAGGAAAAAGAGATCGCCGAACAGTTTGTCATCGGTGTGAAGGATCTGGCCTTTGCCGCAGTGGTAGTTGGAGTCTGCCGAGGCATCCTGGTAGTGGCTGAAAACGGTATGATCATCGATACGATCCTGAACGGACTATCCAGCAGCCTGGCGAACTTCGGAAGCGTGGCCTTTACCTCTGTGATGTACGTGGTACAGTCCATTCTGACCTTCCTGGTGCCGTCATCTTCCGCACTGGCATCACTGACCATGCCGATTATGGCGCCGCTTTGCGACCTGCAGGGTGTCAATCCGGAAGCCAGCGTGACTGTGCTTCAGTTTGCTAACCAGCTGACCAATATGATCAGCCCGACCGCAGGAATGACAGTAGCCGGCCTGGCCGTATGTAAGATTTCCTTCGGCCAATGGTGGAAGACAATTTGGAAATTCTTTATCCTGGTGACGATCCTGGCGCTGGTATTTTGTGCGGTATCCGCTATGATCTGAGAAAATATGAGAAAGTAAGGCCGTAAACAAGCTTACTTTAGAGCAACAATCAACAATTTATTGGAAAATGAGGAGTGAAAAAATGAACGAAAAAGAAATGGTGAAAAAAATCTTAACCGGAAGAGAAAAAGTGGAAGATGTTTATTTTGTAGCATGCGGTGGTTCCCTGGTGGACCTGTACCCAGGATATTACTTCATCCGCAGCGAATCTAAGACGATGCATGCGGACTGGATCACCAGCAAGGAGTTCGTAGTGGATCCTCCCACACATCTGGGCAAGAGCAGTCTGGTGTTCATCTGTTCCCATGGCGGTAACACCAAAGAGACCGTGGAAGCGGCTCATTTATCCAGAGACCGTGGCGCAGCCGTGATCACCATGACTCATAATCCGGATTCTGCCTGCAATGACGACACTATGCTGCCGCTGATTTATGACTGGGCGGATGATGTGAATGAGAAGGAAAAACCACAGGGACTCGTTTTGCGCATCTTAAATGAATTGATGAAAGCCCAGGAGGCGGATTATGCCAAATATGATGCCATCAATGACGGCCTGGAGAAGGTGGACGGCATCATCCGTGCGGCCGTGGCGAAGATGAAGAACCGCACTTGGTTGTTTGCGGAGAAATATGCGAAAGAACCATTCTTATATGTGATGGGCTCCGGTGCTTCCTATGCGGCTGCCTATGGCTTCGCCATCTGTTCCCTGCAGGAAATGCAGTGGATGGACTGCTGCTATCTGAATTCCGCTGAGTATTTCCACGGACCGTTTGAAGTGACCGATGAGGATCATCTCTACATTCTGCTGATGGGAAGAGGAAAGAACCGCGTGATGGATGAAAGAGCACTTACCTTCCTGGAGAAATACGGCAAAAAGTACGAAGTGATCGATGCCAACGAGCTGGGCCTCGACGCGATTGATGACAGCTGTGTGGAATACTTCAATCCGATGGCTTTTTATGCTATGAGCGTGGCTTACCGCAACGCCCTGCAGGATAAGAGATGCCATCCCACAGACATGAGACGCTATATGGGCGTGGTGGAATATTAAAAAAAGCAGGAAAAGGAGAAGGAATCTATGAGTACATATGATGTAAGTGTATTGGGCTTTGGTGACAATGTAGTAGATAAATATGAGCATATCAAGACGATGTACCCGGGCGGAAACTGTGTGAATTTTGCTGTGTACGCGGATATGTTCGGCGCAAAAAGAAGCGCATATATGGGATATTTTGGAAATGACGCAGAAGCGGAGCATGTGATCGAGACCCTGGAGACCATCGGCATTGAGATGGTCAAATGCGAACAGCTGGAAGGGGAAAACGGCTGTGCCAGAGCGACTATCATCGACGGAGACCGGGTGTTTTTAGGCTCCAATGAGGGCGGCATCCGTGGAGAAACTCCGTTCGTGCTGGACCGCTTTGACCTGGAATACATAAAACAGTTCGATTTGGTGCATTCCGGAAATTACTGCTTCATGGAAAAAGAGCTTCATAAGATCCGGGAAGCCGGCATCTATGTGTCCTTTGATTTTTCCGATGATTCTACAGATGATTATTATAAAGAAGTGGCTTCGGATGTGGATTTTGCCTTCTGCTCCTTCGACGGAACCGATGAAGAAGCCAGAGAGCATCTGAAAAAGGTAGTTTCCTATGGACCGAAGCTGGCCGTGGCTTCCAGGGGCGCGGACGGCTGCATCCTCTACGATGGCTGTGATTTCTATGTACAGAAAGCGGTGCCCATTGAAAACGTAGTGGATACCATGGGCGCCGGCGATTCCCTGATTACGTCTTTCATGGTGGGATATATTGACCATTTGAAGAAAGGTGTGACAGGAGCAAAAGCCATCACGGAAAGTCTGGAAGAGGCGGCAAAATTTGCTTCTAAAATCTGCGGCATCAGCGGCGCATTCGGATACGGCAAGGTGTACGAATAGACAAGAGCCTTTGAAATGACGAATTTCACGGGCGGATGAAAAGGGGACTTTGTATACAAGGTGCAAGGGGGATCTCCCTTTGCGCCTTGTGTTCTTTGGGAAGAATGGGAGGTAATTACAATGGAAAACAAAGAAGAAATCCGTGCGGTAGGCGTAGGCTTTTCCTGCGTGGACGTCTATGAAAAACTGGGAAAATGCTATCCCACCGGAAACGGCGTGGACTGGGGCGTGCATTTACAGCGCATGGGGATTCCGGTGAGCATTGTCAGCGTGACCGGAGATGACAGGTATGGTGAGACCATGCGGGAAATGCTGGCGGCGGAGGGGTTGGACATCTCCCATCTGCATACGGCCCATGGCGAGACCTGCCAGATGAAGATGGACTTAAAAAACGGCACGGACCGGGTGCATCTGGAGGCGATCGACGGAGTGATGGAGGATTTCGCCCTTACAGAAGAGGATAAAGCGTTTATCAAAACCTTTCCGTATATGCATACAGACCTGTTTGGCAATGTGCTGGGAGATCTGGCAGAGCTTCGGGCAGCGGGGGTGAAGGTGGTCATGGATTTTTCCGTGTTCAGCGACGATCCCCAATACAATACGGATGAAAATTATAAAAATGTGGATTATGCATTTCTCTCCTATGAACAGGAGGACGCCTACATACGGGAGCATTTGAAAAAGATCCATAGCTTCGGCCCGAAGATCGTCACGGCCACCCTGGGTGAGAACGGGAGCATCAGCTATGATGGCAGGCAGTTATACCGTCATGGAATCGTTCCGGTGGAGGTGGTGAATACCGTGGGGGCTGGGGATTCCTATATTGCCGGATTCACCTACGGCATCATGATGGGGTGGGAGATCCCAAAATGTATGGAGCTGGGGGCACAAACAAGCGCCCGGGTGATCACGAAATTTGAACCTTATTGATAGGAGGAAATGAGAAACGATGATAATCGATATGCATATACATCCTATTTTTTATGGCGCTATTTGTGAGGATGCAAAGGAAGTGGAATTTAGGAAAAATGCCTTCGGGGTGTTCAAGCAGTCGCCCTATGATTATGAAGAGATGTTCGCAGAGATGGATTATGCCCATGTGGATAGGGCGGCATTACTGCCGCTTGATCTGACCACCACAGAAGGAGGCTGGGTGGTGGACAACGACCAGATCGCTAAGCTGGTAAATGACTATCCGGACCGTTTCATCGGCTTTGCCAGCGTGGATCCCAGACGGGAGGATGCTCTGGAGGTGTTGGATCATGCCTTTGGCACCTTGGGTTTGAAAGGCCTGAAGCTCAATCCAGCCAAGCAGCATTTTTATCCGGGCGATGATTTCATGGGACCTATTTATGAAAAATGCCTGGAATACGATAAGCCGGTGCTGTTTCATGCGGGCCTTAGCTGGGAACCGAATGCTATCACGGAATACGCCCATCCGTTGAAGTTTGAGACGGTGGCGGTCCGGTATCCCAAGCTGCGCATGTGCCTAGCACACTTTGCCTGGCCTTTTGTCCGGGAAATGGTCATGTTGATGATCAAATATCCCAATGTGTATACCGATACCTCTGTGCTGTATCTGGATTCCCCGGAGGAATCCATGGAACGGCTGTTTACGGTGGACATGGGCCCCCTTTGGGCAGACCGTGCGCTGCACAGCCAGATCATGTTTGCATCCAACGGCCCCAGATTCCGGCAGTTTAAGCTTCTTCGTGCGCTGGAGCGGATACCGATGAGAGAGTATGCCAGAGAGGGCATTTATTATAAAAACGCCCTGCGTTTTCTAGGAGAGGAGGCAGAAGAATGGTAGATTTACAGACCATATCCTGGATGAGCAGGAAGCCGGAGCAGTTCCACAGGATCACCGAGGAGGTCCATGGCATCGTAGAAAAAAGCCCGGTGAAAAATGGATTGGTGCTGGTGGTCACCGCCCATACCACCACAGGCATTATGGTGAATGAAGGGCTTCCCTGTGTGGAGACGGATATCGCCGATACGCTGACCCGGATGGTGCCTTTGGAAGCGGATTATGCCCACGCGCATTTCCTGCCCAGCTATGGAGCCACCGGAAACAATTCCACCGGGCATATCAAGAGCCTGATCTGTGGAAATCACTGCGTATTTCCGGTGGTGGACGGGAAGATCGTCTGCGGAGGCGCGCAGGATATCTATGTGGTAGAATTTGACGGCCCTCAGACCCGGAAAATCTATGTGGAGGTCTTCGGAGATCCCCAATAACATTTTTTGTTTCCTAGGATTCGGAGGGCCAAAGGGGGTCTTGGCAGAATTCTTTTTTATCAAAGTACAGCAAAAAAGCGTTGAATATGACATTATAGAATGATATAATGTCATAAAACGACGTTAAAGAAAAAATGGAGGAACCCAGAATTATGAAGAAAAAAGTAGCAGCCGCGCTTTCTGCCGTGCTGGCAATGTCAGTTGTATTCGCAGGATGCGGGGAAAAGAAAGAAGTATCCGGAATTGATGACAAGAAAATCGTAGTGGGAACAAATGCGGAGTATGAGCCGTTTGAGTTCCTGGATGAGAACGGAGAGCTGGCGGGCTTCGATGTGGACCTGACCAATGCCGTGGTGGAAAAGATGGGCATGGAGATCGAATGGGTGGATATGGCCTTTGATTCCCTGGTGGGCTCCATGGAAGCGGGAAATGTGGAAATGATCGCTGCTGCCATCGGACCGACTGCCGAGCGTGAGAGAAGCTGTGATTTTTCTGATGTGTATTATTCCGGTTACCAGAGCATCGTAACCGTGAAGGGAACGGAATATAAGACTTTTGATGAACTGAAAGGAAAGACCGTGGCAGTGCTGGAAGGCTCTTTGAGCGATATGATCGCTTCCGGAGAGAACCAGGATTACGGTGCGATGGAAGCCGGAGAGGTGAAGCGTTTCAAAAATGCGACCCAGGCGATTCAGGAGCTGGAGAACGGAGCTGCTGACGCAGTGATCACCGATGCGATCATCGCTGAAAAATTCACCAACGACCGTGACAATCTGGTGGCTAACCAGGTGGAAGGCACCGGGGAAGATACCGTATTTGCCATTAAAAAAGGTGATAAGAAGCTGGTGGAGGCAGTCAATAAAGCTCTCCAGGAGGTACGTGACGACGGCACCTATGACACTCTTTATAATAAGTATTTCACAGAGTAAAAAAATTGGGGGAAGCATAAACAGTGACGAATTTTATTGACGATTTTCGGTTTGTTTTTTTAGAAGGAAACCGCTGGAAATTCATAGTGGATGGTCTGGGGGTGACCATCGGCGTATCCCTGGCTTCTGTTGTAGTGGGCGTAGCTTTGGGCCTTCTGCTGGCAATCATGAAGATGACAGAGATCCGCCGCGGGAAGAAGACGATCCTGTCTCGGATCGCCAACGCGTACATTGATATCATCCGTGGCACGCCCTCTGTACTGCAGCTTTTGATCATGTACTTCATCGTGTTTCACAGCCGGATGGGCATCATGGCTGCTATCATAAGCTTCGGCATGAACAGCGGCGCTTATGTGGCGGAGATCATCCGTGCGGGCATCATGGCCGTGGATAACGGGCAGATGGAGGCTGGCCGGTCTTTGGGATTGTCCTATAAGATCACCATGCAGTCTGTCATCATTCCTCAGGCCATTAAGAACATTCTTCCGGCGCTGGGCAATGAATTTATTTTGCTCATCAAGGAAACATCCATTTTGGGATATATCGCCATCTATGACCTGACCAAGGCGGCAAACTATATCACTTCCAGAACGTACAAAATGTTCCTGCCGTTGGTGGGCTGCGCGGTGATCTACTATGTGATCATTAAGCTGTTAAGTATGGCTTTGGCAAAATTTGAAAGGAGGCTGAGGGAAAGTGATCGAAATTAAAAACCTGCACAAGTCCTTCGGCGAGCTCCAGGTGCTAAAGGGCATTGACACAGACGTAAAACAAGGGGAATGCGTGTGCATCATCGGCCCGTCCGGTTCGGGAAAAAGCACATTCCTGCGCTGCCTGAATCTGTTGGAGCAGCCCAATGAGGGCTCCATCGTCATTGACGGTGAGGATATCTTAGCGGCCGGCTGTGATGTGGACCGTCTGCGCTTAAACGTGGGCATGGTCTTCCAGCATTTTAATTTATTTCCCCATCTGACTATTTTGGAAAATCTGACTCTGGCGCCGTTGAAGCTGAAGCTGATGACGCCCGAAGAAGCGAAGGCGAAAGCAATGGCCCTGCTGAAACGGGTGGGGGTGGATGATAAGGCGGACAGCTATCCCAGCCGGCTTTCCGGCGGGCAGAAGCAGCGTGTAGCCATCGCCCGAGCGCTGACGCTTTCCCCGAAGGTGATGCTCTTTGATGAGCCCACATCAGCTCTGGATCCGGAAATGGTAGGCGAGGTGCTGGAGGTTATGAAGCAGCTGGCCAGGGAGGGGATGACGATGCTGGTGGTGACTCACGAGATGGGCTTTGCCAGAGAGGTGGCCCACCGGGTCATCTTTATGGATGAAGGCGTCATCGCAGAAGAAGGTTCTCCCGATGAAGTCTTCGGGAATCCGCAGAATGAGCGGACCAAAAGCTTTTTAAGCAAGGTTTTATAATGGTAAAAATTCGAGGAACGTCTGTGAAAAGGACGTTCCTTTTTTGTATATTTTCCTCCTTTTTCCGGGATACTAAGGATCAAAAACGGCACGCGGCCGTGCAGGACGGAGGTATTTATGCGGGAAGAGTGGAATGGCTTCCGGGGAGGAAGCTGGGAGAAAGAGATCAATGTCAGGGATTTTATACAGAAAAACTATATGCCCTATGAAGGGGATGAGGCGTTTTTGGCAGATGCCACAGAAAATACGAAGAAGCTCTGGGAGCAAGTGATGGAGCTGTCCAAAGAAGAAGCCAAAAAGGGCGGCGTTTTGGATATGGATACGAAGATCATCTCCACGATCACCTCTCATGGGCCAGGCTATCTGGACCAGGAACGGGAGAAGATCGTAGGCTTTCAGACGGATAAGCCGTTCAAGCGGTCGCTGCAGCCTTACGGTGGCATCCGTATGGCGGTAAAAGCCTGTGAAGACAATGGCTACCATGTGGACCCAGAGGTGATAGAGTTTTTTACCAAATACCGGAAGACCCACAACGAAGGGGTTTTCGATGCCTATACTCCGGAAATGCGGGCCTGTCGGTCCAGCCACATCATCACCGGTCTGCCGGATGCCTATGGCCGTGGCCGGATCATCGGAGACTATCGCAGGGTGGCACTCTATGGGGTGGACCGGCTCATTGAGGATAAACAGAGGCAAAAAGATACCACCAGAGACGTGATGTATTCCGACGTGACCAGGCAGCGGGAGGAGCTCTCCGAGCAGATCAAAGCCTTGAAAGAACTAAAAGACTTGGGCCACATCTATGGATTTGATATCAGCCGTCCGGCAGGAGATGTTAGGGAGGCCATCCAATGGCTGTATTTTGGTTATTTGGCTGCGGTCAAGGAGCAAAACGGCGCCGCCATGTCTCTGGGCCGTACCTCTACTTTTTTGGATATTTATGCCCAGCGCGATTTGAAAAACGGGACCTATACGGAGGAACAGATCCAGGAATTCGTGGACCATTTTATCATGAAGCTGCGTCTGGTGAAATTTGCCAGGACGCCGGAGTACAACGCATTGTTTTCCGGGGATCCTACCTGGGTGACGGAATCCATCGGCGGCATCGGGATTGACGGCCGGCCGCTGGTGACGAAGATGTCTTTCCGTTACCTGCATACCCTTACGACGCTGGGGACGGCGCCGGAGCCCAATCTGACAGTGCTTTGGTCTGTGCGCCTGCCTGAAAATTTCAAGAGGTTCTGCGCGAAGATGTCCATCGCTTCTTCCTCCATCCAATATGAAAATGACGATTTGATGCGCGTGACCCACGGGGATGACTATGCCATCGCCTGCTGCGTGTCCTCCATGCGGGTGGGCAAGGAAATGCAGTTTTTCGGAGCCAGGGCAAATCTGGCAAAATGCCTTCTATACGCGATCAACGGCGGTGTAGATGAAATCAGCAAGAAGCAGGTGGGGCCGAAATACCGTCCGGTCACTTCGGAATATTTGGATTATGACGAGGTGCTGGGGCGGTTCCATGACATGATGAAATGGCTGGCCGGGGTGTATGTGAACACGCTGAACGTGATCCATTATATGCATGATAAATATTCCTATGAACGGCTGCAGATGGCTCTTCATGACAGGGATGTGACCCGTTGGTTCGCTACGGGGATCGCCGGGCTTTCCGTGGTGGCGGATTCCCTTTCCGCGATTAAATATGCCAAGGTGAAGGCCATCCGGGATGAAAACGGGATTGCTGTGGATTACCAGGTAGAAGGGGATTTTCCCAAATACGGCAATGATGATGACCGGGTGGATAATATTGCCTATGATGTGGTCCATGATTTTATGGTATATATAAAGGGCAACCATACGTACCGGGGCGGAATTCCCACCACGTCCATCCTCACCATCACGTCCAATGTGGTCTACGGCAAAGCCACCGGCTCCACACCGGATGGGAGAAAGGGCGGGGAGGCCTTTGCGCCGGGGGCCAACCCTATGCATCACAGGGACAGCCGCGGGGCGGTGGCATCTCTTAGCTCCGTGTCCAAGCTGCCGTTTGGGGATGCCATGGACGGCATATCCAACACCTTTTCTGTGATCCCGGGAGCCCTCGGTAAGGACAATGTGGTTGTATTTGACGATATCAATATGACTTTGGCCCCAGGCTGTGCCTGTGAGGCCCATACAGAATGGAGGAACTTATGAAAAAAGAGATAAGCGATGCTCAGGTGGATAACCTGGTGGGACTGATCGATGGTTATGTGGAAAAAGGCGGTCATCATTTGAATGTAAATGTATTCCGCAAGGAGACGCTTCTGGATGCCCAGGCCCACCCGGAAAAATATCCACAGCTCACAGTGCGTGTGTCCGGTTACGCGGTGAATTTTAATAAGCTGACCAAGGAGCAGCAGGATGAAGTGATTTCCCGTACCTTCCACGAAGGTATGTGATATGGAAAAGGAAAAGGGACGAGTCCATTCGATAGAAAGCTTCGGCACGGTAGACGGTCCCGGGATCCGGCTGGTGGTCTTTTTTCAGGGATGCCCTATGCGTTGTAAATACTGCCACAATCCGGACACATGGGCGGCTGGAAAAGGTACGGTGATGGCGGTAGACGAGATCCTTGCCTTATATGAAAAGAACCGCAGCTTCTACCGGGGCGGAGGGATCACGGCTACCGGAGGAGAGCCGCTGATGCAGATGGAATTTCTCACCGGATTGTTCGCGCGGGCGAAAGCGGAGGGGATACACACCTGTCTGGACACATCAGGCGTGCTGTATCGCAGGGCGAGACAGAGCCAGTTTGAGGAATTGTTTGCAAATTTGGATCTGGTGCTTTTGGATATCAAGCACAGTGATCCACAGGGGCACCGGGCGCTCACCGGGCAGGAGCTGGAGCCAGTCCTTTCGTTTGCCGGCGCATTGGAGGAGAAAGGAATTCCTATGATTATCCGCCATGTGGCTCTGCCGGGCATCACGGATTCCCAGGAGGAATTGCTGGGGCTGGGACGGCTGATCGGCAATTTCCGGAATTTGACTGGTCTGGAGGTATTGCCGTATCATACCATGGGTGTGGAGAAATACCGTCAGATGGGGATTCCCTACCCTTTGGAGGGGATTTCCGCCATGGAGGAAGAGGCGGCCTTAGACGCCAGAAAATGGATATTGGAAGGGGTGTCAAAGGTGCGGAGAGAGAAGGCCAGCGCCAGTATTTTGAATAGTCTGAATAATTAATGCAATTTGTGGGTGTAATACAAAATGTAGACACTATTCGTTGACTTTCCCTAGGAATTTTCATATAATAGAGACAGCAGATTGACGGCAAAAGAGGACCAGCTGAAACATGCGGGCCCTCTTTTTTGCAGGAGGCGGTTCTATTGAAAACGAATGTGGATATGGAGAATATTTGGAATCATTTGGGGGCAACCGGAATCTATGCGGTGCGGCAGGATGATCATAGAATTCTCTATTATAATGATTATGTGAAACGGGCAGCGCCCGGCGTAAAAGAAGGCATGGTGTGTCATGACCTGTGGTGGGGCGGTACCTGTAGCAATTGTCCTTTGCGGGAGGATGATAAGGAAAAGGGGAGTCATACCGGCTATAATCCTGCCTTTGGCGGTATTGTGGAAATGTCTGTCACCGAGGTACCATGGGGGGAGGAAAAGATTCCTGCTTATTTTATTACAGTGGTGCCTTATGCTCTGACCAGACATGAGGCAGAAGAACGGAAAATGGCAGTGGTGATGCCTCAAGTATATCCGGAGATTTTGTCGTTGAATTTGACCCGGGGACTTTATGTACAAACGGTCCAGTGTTATCAGGGAGCAGCGGATTGGCCTGTTTCCGGGGACCTTCAAAATTTGGAGACGCTGGTGCGTCAGGTGCTGGATCCGACGGATTTGGCGATTTTTGAGGAAAATTTCTCAATCTGTGCCTTGGAGAGGTATATGGAGGAAGGGGCGGACAGACATATCTGTCAATTTCGTGTGAAAAGAGATGAGGGGTATCTCTGGACAGAAGCGGAGGCGGTTTTTGTCACCTCAGATGCGGGAGAACGGCTGGTTATGGTCCTGTGCAGGAATATTGACCGGCAGAAGCGGTATGAGGAGCGCCTTTTACGGGAACGGGAGATCGCCTATTCTAATTTTCCGGGCGGGGTAGCGGAAATCCGGATGGATCAGGAGCTTACGATACTGAAAGGGACCCATGGTTTCTGCCGGATTTTTAGCCGGGATGAGAACAAGAAACCAGAAAAGCTGTGTGTCAGCTTTTTGGCAGAAGAGAGAGAGAAGCTGCTGGCAGCCTATCGAAGCGCTGCGCGGGAAGGCAGCGATGTTTCTATTGAGCACAGGGTCTGCAGGGAGGATGGGAAGATCCGGTGGATCCACGTAGAAGGGAAGAAATTAGAGGAGCTTAAGCCGGCACCCATTTATCTTTTTGTGTTTCATGATATAACAAAGATATTCCGAATCCAGGAACAGCTGAAGGCTCAGGTGAGGGAGACGGCATACCAGGCAAAAGAGGTGGAGAACCTGTTTCAGTCTGTTCTGTGCGGGATTGTACGATACCGATTGGATGAGAACGGCCAAGTGGTATTCTTAAATGCGAACCAGGAGGCAATACGCATCTTTGGATATACGTCCCAGGAATTCTGGGCAAAAAAAGATTGGAAGCTTCAGGATCTGGTGGTGGCGGAAGACTGGGAATATATTTCTGCGCTAGTGGGAACAATGAAGGAACCGGGAGATAAATCCAATTATGAATACCGGCTGCTCCGCAGGGATGGCAGCGCCTGCTGGATCCTGGGAACCGCAGAATTGCTCCTGGATGAAAAAGGAGAGATCTATCTCCAAAGCGTTTATTTGGATATCCATGAAAGAAAAAT
This sequence comes from Blautia sp., assembly GCA_050944615.1. GTDB lineage: Bacteria > Bacillota > Clostridia > Lachnospirales > Lachnospiraceae > Blautia_A. The sequence goes on along the minus strand of JBMNRL010000004.1, from coordinate 54,743 downwards.
GGCAGAGCTGGAGCGGCAGAGGCTGCAGCAGTTTAATCGTGCCCAGGAGGAAATCCTGCATCTAGTATTGGAAAACACGGCCATGAATGAATTCTATTACTATCCGAATCAGGAACGGATCAAATGTTCGGAAAGGATGCGGGCCTATTACCATATTCCGGAACAGATCAAGCTGACGGCAGAACCGGTTTCTGTGCTGAAGAGAATGCTTCCTCCGGAATATCTGCCGGATTCTGACAGCTATCAAAAAGGCGCACAGCTTTTCCAGAGGATTCGGGAAGGAATGGATAAGGCTAGTGTGGAGCTGCGGCAAAATGGAGGCAAATGGGTACGGCTGACTTTGTCTACCATTGAACGCGATGTGGACGGGACACCGATGTTGGCAGTGGGGATTGCAGAGGATATTACCCGGACGAAGAAAATGGAAGAGGAGCTGGAAGAGGCGAAGACGGTGGACAGCATCACCGGGCTTTACTGCCGGGAGGCAGGCATTCAGAAGGTGCGCAGTTATATGGCGTATAGGGATCCGGAACAAGTTTGTGCCATCATGATTGTGGATATGGATGATTTTTCCCTGGTGAACGAACAGGAAGGCCGTACATTTGCTGATATCCTGCTTCGGGAGACGGCAGACCTAATGCAGGGACTTGTGAAGAAAGAAGATATTCTGGTGCGCCTTGGCGGAGATGAATTTATGATTTTTGTCAAGGATTGCGATAAAGAACAAGCCACAGTGCTGGGGAAGAAGATTACAGGGGCGATCCGGGATTTTGTCTATAACCGGGAAAATGGAAAGCATCTCTCTGCCAGTATCGGCATGTGCGTGACGGCGGTGGTGGATGATTATAACGGCCTGTACCGTTGTGCAGACAGTGCCCTGCAATATGTAAAACGCAATGAAAAAGGGACGGCCGCCTGCTATCTGGATACTTCTCAGGAGATGGGGGCCTGGCTGACGCAGCTCTATCCTGAATCGCATATGCTTAATACCATTGACAGCGGCAGGCAGTACACCGGGGAAAATCTGGCGGATATTGCGCTGGAGCTTTTGGGGCATGCTAAAAATCTAGATGATGCCATTTATCTTTTGCTGATGAAAATCGGCAAAAAGCTGGGCGTGGACCGAATTACCATTGCAGAGGTGAACCGGGAATACCGTACGTATCAATACAATTATCAGTGGGCCAAAAACGGAGGGGATCTCAGAAGAGAGAAGACGTATTACCTCAACGAAGAACAGATGGAGAATCTGGAGAGCCGCTATGACAGCGATGGCTTTTGCAATCTGGTCTATATGAAGAATGCCATGGATTCTTGTCTCAACTGTGCGATTTGGAGCGGAAATATGTGTGTGGGGTCTCTATGCTTGGAGAGCCGTGAGAAGGACCGGGTATGGGATAAGGAATGCCGGAAGGTGATCAAGGAGCTGACGCAGATTGTTTCTACTTTTGTGCTAAAGGCCAGGGCCGATGCGGTGAGCAAAGCCAAGACGGAGTTTCTCTCCCGTATGTCTCATGAGATCCGCACCCCAATGAACGCTATTTCTGGTTTGACCCTGCTGGCGGAAGCTTCTTTGGATGATAAGGAGAAGACGGCAGAATATCTGAAAAAGATCCAACATTCCAATCAATACCTGCTGAGCCTGATCAATGATATCTTAGACATGTCCCGTATTGAAAGCGGTAAGATCGAACTGAATCCGGCCTGGACGGTTTTGGAGGAAACACTTTTGCAGCTTCAGGAGATCCTGCAGCCTACGGCCGCAGAAAAAGGAGTAGAGCTCGTTTTCCATAAAGAATATCCGATTTCCTATTCAGTCAATTTGGATGTGCTGCGGTTTCATCAGGTGATGATCAACATCATCGGCAACGCGGTGAAATTCACTCCGGACGGAGGCAGGATCGAGGTGACGGTGAAGCTGGAAGGCATCCGCAAAGGGAAAGCAGTCCTTCATTTTTCGGTACAAGATACCGGAGTGGGGATTGCACCTGAAGCCAGGGAGAGGATTTTTCATTCCTTTGAACAGGAAAATAGAAGTACGGCCTTCCAATATGGCGGCACCGGGCTTGGGCTGGCGATTTCCAGCAATCTGGTCCGGCTGATGGGCGGAGAATTGGAAGTGGACAGCACGCCTGGCGAGGGTTCTAATTTTTACTTTACCATTGCCCTGCCTTACCGGGAGGAGACGGTGGCAAAGGTTTCTATGGAGAGCCGGATAAAGCAGAAGAAGGCAGATTTCAAGGGCAGACGTCTTCTGGTAGTAGAGGACAATTTGCTGAATATGGAAATTATTGTGGCCCTTTTGGAAATGCAGGGACTGGTGCTGGAGACTGCGGAAAACGGGCTGAAAGCGGTGCAGGCGTTTATGAACCATTTGCCTGGCTATTATGACGGAATCCTGATGGATGTGCGGATGCCAGTGATGGATGGGCTGGAGGCCGCAAGGCGGATCCGGCTTTCCGGCAAAGAGGATGCCAGAACCATTCCTATCATCGCGATGACGGCCAATGCGTTTGATGAGGATGCACAGAAATCGTTGGAAAGCGGGATGAACGGACATCTGAAAAAGCCGATTGAGATGGACCGGCTATTGGAAATGCTGGACAGCTGTTTGGGAGTGGAAGCATAAGTGCAGGCTTGCCTGCTGCGGTTTCCGGGTGTAAAATAGGTGAAAAATGCAAGGAGGCACAGATTAGAAATGGAACGTAAAAATGCATGGGAAAAATATGACGGACCGGGAAGAAAGGCTGTCTTTGATTTCTGTGAAGGATATAAAGAATTTTTGACAAAGTGTAAGACAGAGAGAGAATGTACCAAGGAATTTGCCAAGAGAGCGAAGGCTGCAGGTTACCAGGATCTGCATGATATCATCCATGAGCGCCGCAGCATCAAGGCGGGCGATAAGGTTTACGCAGTAAATATGGAGAAATCCATCATTTTGTTTCATGTAGGTGAGCTTCCGATGGAAGACGGCATGAATATTTTAGGGGCCCATATCGACTCTCCAAGACTGGATCTGAAACAAAATCCCCTCTATGAAGACGGGGATCTGGCTATGATGGAGACTCATTATTACGGCGGCGTCAAGAAATACCAATGGGTGGCACACCCACTGTCCCTGCATGGAGTGGTGGCGAAAAAGGATGGCACTAAGGTGGAAGTGGCGCTGGGAGAGGACCCGAAAGATCCAGTGGTGGGGATTTCTGATCTGCTGATCCATCTTGCCGGCACACAATTGGAGAAAGAGGCAGCTAAGGTTATTGAAGGCGAGGATCTGAACCTTCTTGTGGGCAGCATCCCATTGACAGGGGAAGACAAGGAGCCGGTGAAACGGCAGATCTTGAAGCTTTTGGAAGAAAAATACGGGATTGAGGAAGAGGATTTCCAGTCTGCGGAGCTGGAAGCGGTTCCTTCCGGCGAGGCCAGAGATTACGGATTGGATGCCAGCATGATTTTGGGCTATGGCCAGGATGACAGAGTCTGCGCCTATCCTTCTTTCTGTGCGATCACAGCGCTTCAGGCGCCGAAACGGACCAGCGTGTGTCTGTTGGTGGACAAAGAAGAAATTGGCAGTATGGGTGCCACCGGCATGCATTCCCGTTTCTTTGAGGATACGGTGGCCGAGGTGATGAACGCTGCCGGGCAGTACAGCGAACTGGGGCTTCGGAGAGCGCTGCGCAGCTCCAAAATGCTCTCCTCTGATGTGAGCGCGGCTTTCGACCCTAATTACCCGTCCGTGATGGAGAAGAACAACAGCGCATATTTGGGAAAAGGCGTGACCTTCAATAAATATACCGGCTCTAAGGGAAAATCCGGTTCCAATGATGCCAATGCGGAGTATATGGCTAAGATCCGTCGGATCTTCGAAGACAGAGGGATTTGTTACCAGACCGCGGAGCTTGGAAAGGTAGACCAAGGAGGCGGAGGGACCATCGCCTTCATTTTGGCCAATTACGGGATGGAGGTCATCGACAGCGGCGTGGCGGTCCAGAATATGCACGCTCCCTATGAGGTTTCCAGCAAGGTGGACATTTATGAATCCTACCTGGGCTATCAGGCATTTTTACAGGAAATGGAATAGACGATAAGAAAGAACGGCTGCTCTGGCGGGATTCGCCAGGCAGCCTTTTTTGAAGATAGAAGAATTTTGCTTAGAGAACCTCAAATTCTGCAGAACACCAATTTCCTCGAAAACGATAAAGCATACGGTGATTTCCGGGTTCTTCATAAGCGGTAAAATCAATTTTTAATTGAATCTGGGATCCTGCTTTGATTAGCTGTTCCCGTTCCAGCGTCTCTTTCTCATCGGAGGGCGCATAATACCATTGGCCGTCTATGCTTTTTTCCAACCGTCCGAAAGGCTGCACAATCTCAAGATTTTCTCCGGAATGGTTGGTTATCGTAACATAAATGGATCCGTTTGGGCGGACAACGGCATTGCTTACCTCGGCAGAAACTTTGCCATCCTGGCTTGTTCCATGATATGAGGACAATAATATAAAATTTTGATGGGTTTTTGAAGAATTCCATCTGTCTATTTTCTGGAAGCTAACGATGCCGAAAACGATGAAAATAAACAGCAATAATCCTCTAAGTAAATAAGGGCTTCTTTTTTTCATATTGTTTTACTACGGTTTAGACTGGAAACAGTCGCCATAGCAATCAGAATTCCACGGTGGTCTCATAATAGCAGAGAGAGGAAGCCTCTTCCATGGTTTGGGCCTTAAAAAGATCCGCGAACTCGTCGGTGCCCACATAGATATGGAGAGTGGTGAGCTCTTTTTCCTGTACGGCAAAGGTGGACATATTGAGGATTCCCTCATAGGGCTGCAGACGCTCTCCGTCCTGGTTGAACACTGCCACCTCTGGCTGGTATTCGGCTCCTTCCGGGGCTAAAGTTGTCACCCGCACTTGATAGGGGGAGCAGACCACGGAGGCGACACCGTAACCGTTATCTGCGACATCCTCCACTTCGATGGTATGGACTTCGCTGGTATCCACAGTGACGGGGAAGTTGAAGTCCCAATTGCCGTTGACCTCAAGCATGGGGCCGATATCATCTAACTGGGAAGAGTCTATTTCCAGGTTGTCAGCACCTAGACGGTCTAGATTTAGCTGGAGGGTTTGGACATCCGTCACCTGCGGAAAACGGTTCAAATCCAGGCGCATCATTCCGGTAAAGGTATGCTCGTCGAGCTGTGTGCCTTCCAGATAGTTGTTTTCCGTGGGGATTGGCTCTTCCCCGTTTACGGACCAGGTTCCGAAGGTGTAAAAGTATTGAGAGGTAGTTCCGTCTATGGTGCCCCCTGTGTAAGCGGAAGGAATTTCGCCCAGATCCCCTTCATATTCTACTTGGAAGGTGAGATAGACAGACAGCCCGTCGCAGTAGATTTCAGATGCGGTGACGGTCATTTGGTTGTCGCTTATGGTATAAGCGGAGGGTGTGGGAGTTTCTGCATTTTCCGCGGCAAAACTGCTGTCGCCATCATTGGCAGAGAAACCCTCCTCCGGGATGGAGGTAAAATCTGTGGAAGCATTGGGGTCTTCTAAGACCTGGGCCTTGGAAGAGTAATCTCCGGAAAAGGTGGTATTTTTTTCCACCTGGGAGAAAATCCGCCCGATGATGGGCAGCTGGGAGGCTAAAGCCGGGTTGGCTGCGAAAAATACGGTGGTGCCAAGGAGCAGTACAGCCACGGCTGCCGCCGCTACCTGGATGCTGCGGGAAGCGGATCGTTTGGAGGATTTTTTGCCGGTTTTCTGATGGAAATTCTTGGAAGGTATTTCCGTGACCGGGTATCCTTTGATCTGGGAAAAGGCTTCGTTCGCTTTCTCCCAGACAATGTCCGGAATCTCCACATTTTGCTGCAGTTTGGTGATTTTATCGTCTATGTTAGGATTCATGTGCGGACCTCCTTGTCTCATTCAGATATTCTTTTGACAGTTTTTCTCTGGCACGGGCCAGGCGGGTTTGGATTGTGCTTTCACTGACGTCCAAAATCTGAGCGATTTCACGGATCTTAAAGCCTTCCACATAGTAGAGCATCACGACCAGCCGGTATTTTTCATCCAGGGAAAGCAGAACCTGGTTCCATTCCAAATTGGTGTAATCCTCTTCCCAAAATGCCGGTTCCGGTGTATAGTCGCTTAGCACCAGCGTCTTTTTTTTATGCAGCATATCGTTGCATTTGTTGATGAGGATACGGGTCATCCAGGTTTTAAAATATTTATCCTTTTTTAATGTATGAATTTTTTCATAGCAGGCTAGGATCGTGTCGGATATGGCATCTGCCGCGTCTTCGTCGTTTTTTAGGTAAGAGCGGGCCACTTTATACATATCCTGCATGTACAGCTGCATGAGCTGTACAAAGGCATCGGGATCCTTCTGCCTGGCTTTGCGAATAAGCTGTTCCATATTGTTTCCTCTCATCATTTGGTCTGTCCGGACTTTTTTCTTTTTACACTTATTAGACAGGGGAAGACCCGAAAAAATCCCACATATTTTAGGGGATCGATATTATTTTTTGATAAAGCTTAGAAAACAGGATTCCTCTATGGATATTTCTTAGAGGCGGAGAAAGTGTCGTCGCCTGGAAGAAATTAAGGTACAGGGGATCCGGAAAGGGATAAAAATTGGGAAGATGCATTCTGCCGGTGATCCGGGGAGAACATCTTCCCAATAACTGTTCTTAGGGACTGTTTTTAATAATCCGTCTTATGATAGAAACGGCCGTTGATATAGTCGGTCTTTACCACATTTACAAAGGCGCTGGGGTCGCACTCCTTCACCCTTTTCACCAGAATCTTGGCTTCTTCCCGGGAGACCACGGAATAAATGATCGTGCGCTTTTCATGGGAATAGCAGCCGGTGCCGGGGATCATGGTGGCGGAATGATTTGTAATCTCTGAGATTGCATGATATACCACCTCCGGCATAGCGGTGATGATGAACAGAGTATGCTTCTTGTACCGCTGGTGCAGGATCTGCACCACCTGGGTGGAGGTAAACTGGAAGATAATGGAGTATAAAGCCACATCCCATCCAAAGAGCACACCGGCGAGGATGAGGATGGCGGCGTTTACCAGCAGAATATAATTCCAGATGTCCATTCCCTTGCGTTCTGAAACCGCGATGGCGATGAAATCCGTGCCGCCGCTGGAAGTGTTGCCGATCAGGCACAGACTCATGGCCAGGCCGTTGATGAGTCCGCCAAAGATACTGATGAGCAGGGTATCGTAGGTGATAGGCTGTGCGGGGATCATGTCTGTGAGCAGGCTGGTGAGGAGAATCACCAGGCAGGAGCTTAAAGTAAATTTCTTGCCCACGAATTTGAAGCCGATGATGATTGGAATCACGTTCAGCGGGATATTGATCAGCGTATAGGGGACTGTCAGCCCGATAAACTCCTGGAAACAGGTCTGGATTAAAAGGGTCAGGCCGCTGAATCCCCCGGGGTAGAGCCCTCCGGCCCGGACAAAGGTCTTGATGTTCACCGCAAAGATGACTGCGGCCAAAACGGCGCAGGAGACACGGCGCACTTCATTTTTGATATTTACCGGCTGACTCATGGCAATCCCTCCATTACAGAAATACCCCTGCGGGCATCCCGTATTATAGTGCCCTGCGGGCGGTGGCGCATGTTGCGCTTACTAAGGTATCGGGCATCCCGTATCATAGTACCCTGCGGGCGGTGGCGCTTATCGCGCCGAATAAGGTATATTTTTACCCATAGAGTAGCATGGGCAACTGGGAAAAGCAAGCCAGAGAGCATCTATTTTTAGTTAAATTTGAATGTTTCCGGTAAAAAATTTGTAAGGGAAAAAGGGCTATGCTAAGATAAAAATCATAGGGTTTATCAGAATATGTTGGAAAAAGGGGAATGGCAGATGGACAGAGGAAAAAGACCGGTTGGCCGTAAGAAAAATGTGACGGCTGGCGGCGGGAATGCCAGGAGGCGCGGTGATGGCCTTCATATGGGAGGCCCCGTAGGGAAAGCGGATGGTTACCAGGAGCGGCACGACGGCCAGACGGGAGAGGAGAAAGGGCTGAATCTTGGCGGCGGCATCGGCAATATGGTAGAACAGGCAGCCATGGAAGAGCTGGGAAGTGCGCTTACCGGCAGAAAAAGGGGAGGTGGTTTGGGCAAGATCCTTTTGCTTGTCGCCGTATTGCTGCTGGGAGGAGGCGCTGGCATTGGCGGATTGCTGGGCGGTGGTTCCACAGGTGTGCCGGAAGATCACAGCCTGCTCCAGGGAAACACGAACGGCAGTTTTGGCAGTGCGCTGTCTGATTTTACAGGCCAAAGCAGCGCAGCAGCCACCGGAAATTCCGGTGTTTTGAATACGTTGGTCGCACAGGAAGCCCGTCCAAAAAGAGTGATGCCTGTGGGAGGCGGCCAAGATAAGGTGACGATCATGGTCTATATGTGCGGCACTGACCTGGAATCCAAGTATGGGATGGCCACTTCAGATCTTACGGAAATGGCAAAGGCTAATATCAGCGATAAAATAAATTTGCTGGTTTATACCGGGGGCTGTGAAAAATGGCAGAATCAGGTGGTGAGCAGTCAAACCAATCAAATTTATCAAGTGAAGGACGGCGGCCTGCTGCCGCTGGAGCGGGATCTGGGTTCCCATCCGATGACAGATCCGGATACGTTATCCGGTTATATCCGCTATGGAAAGAAACATTATCCGGCGGACCGGTATGCTCTGATTTTCTGGGACCATGGCGGCGGTTCGATCAGCGGTTACGGCTATGACCAGCTCTATGCCAACCGAGGCTCCATGACGCTGGATAAGATTTCCCAGGCTCTTGAGGATGGAGATTGTACCTTTGATTTTGTAGGCTTTGATGCTTGCTTGATGGCTTCTTTGGAGACTGCGATGGTGGTGGAGCCTTACGCGGATTATCTGATCGCTTCCGAAGAGACGGAGCCGGGCGTGGGCTGGTATTATACCAACTGGCTGAGCGCGTTGTCTGAAAATACTTCTATGAGCACGCTGGAGCTGGGCCAGAAGATTGCCGATGATTTTGTGGACGTGTGTGCCCAGAAAACGCCCCGGGATCAGACCACTTTATCCGTGGTGGATCTGGCAGAGCTGAAAGGGACAGTGCCACAGACGTTCAACGATTTTGCCAAGTCAGCCAATGGGATGATCCGGGACAAGGAATATCAGAAAATCGCCAATGCCAGGAGCACGACCAAAGAATTTGCCAGGAGTGCGGGCATTGATCAGGTGGATCTGATCCATCTGGCGGATAATGTGGATACGAAAGAGAGCCGGAGATTGTCTGAGGCATTAAAGAGCTGTGTGAAATATAACAGGACCTCCCGGAATATGGACCATGCCTATGGAATTTCCGTATATTTCCCATTGGAAAAGCTCTCCAACGTGGATCGGATGGTTTCCACCTATAAGAAGATTGGTTTGGACAATGAATATACGAAATGTGTTTCCAGCTTTGCCAGCTTAGAGACCGGCGGCCAGATCGCATCAGGCAGCAATGGGTCACCTTTTGGCAGTCTTTTTGGATCTATGCTTTCCGGCGGGCAGTCTTCTGATATGGCCTCCCAGCTGCTGCAAACCTTCCTCCAGGGCGGCATTTCCAATATCTCCGGGCTGGGCTCAGGAAAAATGAATTTTGTGGATCGTGACCTTTTGGATGGCCAGACGGAATATCTCACGGAGAATCTTTTGGATTCCTCTGATCTTATATGGAAGGAAGGGGACGCGGGCTATGTGCTGGAGCTCTCAAAGGAACAGTGGGAGCTGATCCAGAATCTGGAGCTGAATGTGTTCTTGGATGACGGTGAGGGATATATTGATCTTGGACTGGATAATGTCTATGAGTTTGATGACAGCGGGGATTTGATGGGAAGCTATGACGGCACATGGCTTGCGATCAACGGCCAGGTGGTCAGCTACTACATGATGGAACAAGAAAGTGATGGGGAGACGTACCGCATCACGGGCCGGGTACCGGCCATGCTCAATAACGAACGTGTGGAGTTGATCTTGAATTTTACGTCAGAAAATCCGAATGGTGAGGTGGCAGGAGCCAGGAAGGTGTATGACCAAGGGGAGACGGATACGCTTTCCAAAGGATTGATCCCCATCGAAGAGGGAGACCAATTGGATTTTCTGTGCGATTATTACACCTATGACGAGGAGTTCCAGGATAACTATTATCTGGGGGAGCCATTGTATGTGAACGGGGAGCTTACGATAAGCAACGTGCGTGTGGGTGAGGAGGTCTGTGTGGCCTCTTACCGGATCACGGACATTTACCAGAATCATTTCTGGACACCAGAAATCCCAGGCTGAAAAAGCCTGGGATTTTTTTATGGCATAGGAAAGTCCTTTGAACTTTCCTATGCCATAAAGCCCTCCGGGCAGGATACGCACAGATGCAAGGGGAAAGAGCATCTGGCACGCAAAGAGGTCCACTTTGTTTTGATCGTGTCTAGAGAGCCTCCCAGCGTCCGGATGCCCCGCAGGGAAGCACGAGACCGGTGGAGGTCACAGGAAGGCCGATTTCCTGAGAATCCACTTGGCCTTTGAATTTCTTCAGCTCTACGGAGAGCATGTAGGTGAGCACTGCCGGTGCCAGTCCGGTGGTGTAGGAATTGACCAGGAAGAAAAGCGGCTGGTCGCTTAAAAGCTGGGTACAAAGCCGGATGAAGGGATGAATGGATTCCTCAATCTTCCAGATTTCTCCTTTGGGGCCTCTTCCGTAGGAAGGCGGATCCATGATGATGGCATCGTAGTGGTTGCCCCGCCGGATCTCCCGTTCCACAAATTTGACACAGTCATCCACCAGCCAGCGGATAGGGGCTTCGGCGAGGCCGGATGCGGCCGCATTTTCCTTGGCCCAGTTTACCATGCCCTTGGAGGCATCCACATGGGTGACACAAGCTCCGGCGGCCGCGGCTGCTAAGGTGGCTCCCCCGGTGTAGGCAAAGAGATTTAGTACCTTGATGGGTCTGCCGGCTTCCCGGATTTTATTGCGAAACCAGTCCCAGTTGGTGGCTTGTTCGGGAAAGAGTCCGGTATGTTTGAAGCTGAACGGCTTCAGGTGGAAGGTGAGGTCCCGATATTGGATGGACCACTGCTGAGGAAGCTGAAAGAACTCCCATTCTCCGCCGCCCTTTTTGCTCCGGTGATAATGGCCGTTTCTTTTTTTCCATCCTTTGTGCGTCTTAGGCGTGTCCCAGATAACCTGCGGATCGGGCCGGATGAGAAGATAGTCTCCCCACCGTTCTAATTTTTCTCCGCCGGAAGTATCCAAAACTTCATAATCTTTCCATTGATCTGCAATCCACATAGTTTATTATCCTTTTCGCAAAATTTTGTGTTTAATGCACAAAGACATTTGTCCTTGATGGGCGGAAACATGGGGATTTCTCTAAAGATACCAACAATATTTGTGCAATTTCACAGAAAATTCTGCCAATCCTTTCTATTAATAGTAGAAACAGAAGTGCTATTATTATAACATAACTCCCCCGGGATTGTTAAGAAATACTTGACTGCCCTCATAGAGAAGTCTATTATAAAACATAACTGAGCGCGATAAAGTGAAGTTATGTGCGATACATGAGGAGGAAGATTATGGAAAAAGCGTATGAACAGATGAGCCGGGAAGAGCTTTTGTCTCTGAAAAGTGAGCTGGAACAGCAGTACGAAGAAGTAAAAGGAAAGGGACTTTCCTTGGATATGTCCCGAGGCAAACCCTCTGCGGCGCAGCTGGATATCTCTATGGGAATGATGGATGTGCTCAATGGAGACAGCGACTTAAGATGTGAGACTGGCGTGGACTGCCGCAATTACGGAGTCATCGACGGAATCCCGGAAGCGAAGAGGCTGCTTGGCGAGATGTCTGAGGTGGATCCGGACCATATCATCATCTATGGAAATTCCAGCCTGAATGTTATGTTTGATACCATCGCCAGATGTATGACACACGGCGTTTTAGGGTCTACTCCCTGGTGTAAATTAGATAAAGTAAAATTCCTGTGTCCGGTACCTGGCTATGACCGTCATTTTGCCATTACGGAATATTTCGGCATTGAGATGATCAATGTGCCGATGCTTCCTACAGGGCCGGATATGGATGTGGTGGAGGAATTGGTCAGCAAGGATGCTGCTATCAAGGGTATCTGGTGTGTTCCCAAATACTCCAATCCTCAGGGAATCACCTATTCCGCAGAGACAGTACAGCGGTTTGCCAGATTAAAACCGGCAGCGGAGGATTTCCGTATTTTCTGGGATAACGCTTACAGCATTCATCATCTGTATGATGAGGACCAGGATTTCCTCATTGAAATTTTGGGAGAATGTGTGAAGGCGGGGAATCCGGATCTGGTATATAAATTCACTTCCACGTCTAAGGTGAGCTTTCCGGGCTCCGGTATTGCAGCCGTGGCTGCATCCAGAGCAAACCTGGAGGATTTCAGAACTTATATGAAATACCAGACCATCGGCCATGATAAGCTCAACCAGCTCCGTCATGTGCGGTTCTTCAAAGATCTGAACGGACTGCATGAGCATATGAGAAAACATGCCGAGATCATTCGTCCCAAGTTTGAACTGGTAGAAGAAAAATTAGAAAAAGAGTTAGGAGGGCTTGGCATCGGCACATGGACGAATCCCAAGGGAGGATATTTCATTTCCTTTGATTCCATGGACGGGTGTGCCAAAGCAATTGTAGCCAAAGCAAAGGAAGCTGGTGTTGTTATGACCGGCGCGGGGGCAACCTTCCCATATGGCAAGGACCCGCATGATTCCAATATCCGGATCGCACCTACTTTCCCAACAGAAGAGGAACTGGCAATGGCCACTGATATCTTCATCCTGAGTGTGAAATTAGTCAGTGTGGAGAAGCTGCTGGCCGAGTAGTAAGAAACGAGGTATGACATATGAAGACAGGCAGAAAGAAGATGAGACTATGGAAAAAGATTGTGATCATTATCAGCGTGATATTATTGCTGCTGGCAGCGGCAGCCTATGGGGCCGGGGTCTATTATTTTTCCAGCCATTTTCTGCCTGGATCTGTGATCAATGGACTGAATTGTTCGTATCTGACAGTGGAAGAGGCCCAGGATCTTATCGCGGATGAGATTGCTACCTATACGTTGACACTCCATGAGATGGACGGCAAGGATGAGAAGCTGGTGGCGGCCGATGTGGGACTGACCTATGTGCCCGATGATACGGTTCCGGGACTGATGGAAAGTCAGGCAAAATGGAAATGGTTTTTAGCATTAAAAGACCGGAAAAAATATCATATGTCCGCCAACACTACTTATAATACGAAGAAGCTGGAGAAGGCGGTCAAAGCCTTGGACTGCTTCCAGCCGGCCAACGTGACGGAACCCCAGGATGCCTATATGCGGGACAATGCAGGGCTCTATGAGATCGTTCCGGAGGTGGAGGGCAACAAGGTTTCCGCCAGGAGACTGACCCGTCTGGTACGGAAGGCGGTGGAAAAAGGGGAGACAGAGATCGATCTGGTGGCCACCGGCTGTTATTACAAACCGAAGATATACCGGGATGATGAAGCCCTCAACCGGGAAGTGGAAGAACTCAACAAGCTGCTGGGAGTGATTATCACCTATGATTTTGGCGACCGGACCGAGACAGTGAATGCGTCCAGGATAAAGGAATGGCTGGTCAAGGGCGAGGACGGCAGTTATACCCTGGATCAGGCCAAGGTGGCGGATTATGTCTATCAGCTGGGATATCAGTATGACACGTTTGGGCTGGATCATGAATTTACCACCAGCGAGGGTGCGGTCATCACCGTGCCGGGTGGGGACTATGGATGGGCCATCGCCCAAGGGGATGAGACCCAGGCGCTGATTGACGCGATCATGTCAGGAGAGAGTCAGGTGCGCGAACCCATTTATGCCTATACGGCGAAGAGCCGGTATTCCAATGATATCGGAGATACTTATGTGGAGATCAGCCTTTCTGAGCAGCGCATGTGGTTCTACTGTGACGGCGCATTACTGGTGGATACGCCGATCGTTACCGGCAACCACAGCAAAGGATGGGATACTCCCAGAGGAATTTATGCCATCGATGCCAAGAAATCGCCTGCCATCCTAAAGGGGGAAGGCTACGCCAGCCCTGTGACCTATTGGATGCCTTTTAACGGCAATGTGGGTATCCATGACGCGGACAACTGGAGGACAGAATACGGCGGAGATATCTATATGACGAGCGGTTCTCATGGCTGTGTCAATACACCGTCAGCCAATGCGGAGATCATTTACAACAATATAGAGATCGGGGATCCGGTCATCGTCTATTAAAAAGTATATATCAGGCCATGGAGGACAGGATGTGAGGAAAGCACCTGCCCTCCGTGGGCTTTTTATCATAAAAATCAAATGGAGGATATTATGAACATTGTAGTATTAGCAGGCGGGATCAGTACGGAGAGAGAGATTTCCATTGTGTCCGGGACCGGTGTGTGCCAGGCGCTGCGCCAGGCAGGCCATAAGACGATCCTGGTGGATGTCTATTGCGGACTGGAGTCTGTGGATAGGGAGCACCTGTTTCCGGAGGAGTATGACTGCGAGGCGGCTGCCGCCTATATCCGCAGCTTTGACAGCAGAATTGAAGTCATGAAAAAGGAACGCCGGGAATTTTTCGGTCCGAATGTGATCGAAGTCTGCCAGGCAGCGGATATTGTCTTCTTAGCGCTCCATGGAGAAAATGGAGAGAACGGCAAGGTCCAGGCAGCGTTCGACCTGCTGGGCATCCGTTATACAGGGACCGGACATTTGAGCAGTGCTATGGCCATGGATAAGGGCATCACGAAGCAGATATTTATGATGAATCAAGTGCCTACGCCCAAGGGATGTACCATGAAGAAATCAGATCCTGACAGGGAGATCCCTGCGGGCATGGAGCTGCCTTTGGTGGTGAAGACCTGCTGCGGCGGGTCCAGTGTCGGCGTCTATATTGTCGATACGCCGGAAGCATATGCCCAGGCCTTGGAGGATGGATTTTCCTATGAAGATGAGGTGGTCATTGAGGAATATGTTAAGGGACGGGAATTTTCCGTGGCCGTTGTGGACGGCAAAGCATATCCAGTCATCGAAATCGCGCCCCTTGAGGGATTCTATGACTATAAGAATAAATACCAGCCCGGCTCTACCATTGAGACCTGTCCGGCCCAGCTTTCTTCGGAGCTCACGAAAAAAATGCAGGAATATGCCGTAGCCGGCTACCGTGCATTGGAGATGGAAGCCTATGGCAGGCTGGATTTCATGATGCGGGAAAATGGAGAGATGTATTGTCTGGAAGCCAATACGCTGCCGGGAATGACACCTACCAGCTTGATCCCACAGGAAGCAGCTGCGCTGGGTATGACTTATCCAAAGCTTTGTGATGAGCTGGTTCGGGTATCCTTGAAAAAATATTGAGATTACCTCAAATGGAGGAGAGTATGAAAAATCTGACATTGGAACATATCGCAGAAGTCTGCGGTGGCATCTATCACGGACCCCAGGAGGCGTTGAAGGAGGAAGTGGACGCCATCACCACAGACAGCCGTCAGGCAGCAGAAGGCTGTCTGTTTGTGCCTATCGTAGGAGAACGGGTGGATGCCCATAAATTCATCCCGGATGTGATAGAAAAAGGCGCTTTGGCTGTGTTATCGGAAAAAGAGCTGCCAGGTGTCAGCCACCCTTATATCCAGGTGAAGTCTTCTTTGCAGGCAGTGAAGGATATCGCAGAATTTTATCTGCGTCAATTGGATATTCCGGTGGTGGGGATCACCGGAAGCGTAGGCAAAACCAGTACCAAGGAAGTGATTGCCGCTGTCTTGGCGCAGAAATTCCGCACGCTGAAGACTCAGGGGAATTTCAACAATGAATTGGGCCTGCCGCTGACGGTTTTCCGCCTGCGGGAGGAGGATGAAATGGCAGTCTTGGAGATGGGAATCAGCAATTTCGGGGAAATGAGCCGTCTTGCGAAGATTGCCCGTCCGGATACTTGCGTGATCACCAACATCGGCCCTTGCCATCTGGAATTCTTAGGCGACAGGGACGGAGTGTTGAAGGCGAAGACGGAAATCTTTGATTTTCTGTCTCCCGATGGGCACATCGTATTGAACGGGGATGACGACAAGCTGGCCACTGTGAAGGAATCCCATGGAAAGAAGCCGTTGTTTTTCGGCATGGACCCCAAATTTCCTGTCTATGCGGATAAAATCGAAAGCCAAGGTTTAAAAGGCATGTTCTGCCGGATCCATATACGGGAGGAGGCGTTTGACGTGCTGATTCCGATGCCTGGGCGGCATATGGTTTACAATGCGCTGGCCGCTGCTGCAGTGGGCATGATCTATGGAATGACCCCGGCAGAGATCAAGGCTGGAATTGAGAGCCTCCAGCCCATCAGCGGGCGTTTCCGAATGGTGGAGACGGGGCGTCTGCTCATTGTGGATGACTGCTATAACGCCAACCCGGTATCCATGAAGGCTTCCCTGGATGTGCTGAAGGATGCGCTAGGCCGCCGCAGTGCGATCCTGGGAGATATGGGAGAGCTGGGAGAAAATGAAAGAGCTCTTCATGAAGAGGTGGGCACTCATGCCGGAGACTGTGGATTGGATCTGCTGGTCTGTGTAGGACCGCTTTGCCGCCATTTAGCGGAAGCGGCGAAGAAGGCCGCTCCGCAGCTTAAAGTGGTGACTGAGGATACGGTGGAGGCGCTGCTTCCCAAACTGCCGGATCTCTTCCGGGAGGGAGATACCGTTTTGGTGAAAGCTTCTCATTTCATGCATTTTGAAAAAGTGGTGGAAGCGCTGGAGCACCTTTGATGGCATGTTTTTAGGTTCGAAAGAAAACGCAGGGCATATCTTGATTAGATGTGCCCTGCGTTTTTTCTTATTTCATAGAAAATTGCGTCCTATGAAATAAGAAAGCACTCCGTGCGGCATGCGCACAGATGTAAGAGGAAAGTGCATCTGGCGCGCAAAGCTGTCAAGCCCCTGAAAGATTGATAAGAAAGGGAGCTTGAGGTGGGCTTGCCCACTTTGGTCTCTTCTCTTCCTGCAGGATTGCAAAATGCCTGCCCGCAAACCGTATGAATAGCGGAAAAGGAAGGAGATGTTTTACATAGTTAAGGATATTTACCAAAGACTTTATGGTATGCTTATGATAAAATATGACTAATAGACAAATTAGAATTTGTGGAGGTAATAATGGTTAAAAAAGATTGTCCGTGTAAAAAGAAAAAATGCGAACGGCACGGTAACTGTGATGCTTGTAAAGCATATCACGCAGAGTCTAAGCGAAAGCGTCCGTGTGAAAAAGAAAAGAATGCTTTTTTTCGGTTAAGCATAGAACAGATGGAATCAATAAATTTCAGTTTGTAGGACTGATAAATTTGAAGTTGTGAAGGAGAATATAGTGTTACTTAATATAGCAGATACATTTGAATTATTGTTTGATAAAAATAATAATGTTGCATATAAGGCCTTACAGGAATTGCAAAAAGAAAGTAAAGAAACGGATTGTGTCTATCCCTATATGGGTAGATTAAGTGATATGCTTGACAGCGATAATTCTTATATCCGCACAAGAGGGCTTACGCTACTTGCTTACAATGCAAAATGGGATAAAGATTATAAAATTGATGAAATCATTGATAAATATTTGAAACACATAACAGATGTGAAACCTATCACGGCACGACAGTGTATTAAGCTTCTCCCGATTGTGGCAAAGTATAAGCCAGAATTAAAAAATGATATTCTTTCTGCACTTCATAAGGCAGATATATCTGTTTATGACGATAGTATGCAACCCTTAGTTTATAAGGACATTCAAAAAGCATTGAAAGAAATACAAAAATTATGAAAACACAAATTCCAGTTTATAACAAGGAGAAAATATTTATTTTACAGGCATATGTCAAAACGGCATATGCCTGAAGCTGTCTTAAAGAAAGCCATTATTGACTGCCATGATTGGAAAGATACTCATTCACGCACCCCAGACAGATGAGAATGGAAAACAGCCCTCTTTATTATAGTATGACCGATACAAAGGTTCCGTCAGCGGCATCCACATGGACCACCTCCAGCCCTTTATGTTCTGATACAATGTCCAGACAGGCATCCAGAATGATACAAATAGTTTCCTTTGTAATGAGTTCATCGTAGGGTGAGGACACATCCTCCGACATTTTATAAAAAATGGAAGAGGGGAGCCGCCGGATCACAAAACCCGCCAGCTTGATGGGAACCGGCATGACAAGATGAAGTCCGTCCGTTCGTACTTTTACCCACATAGAATTCTCCTTTTATTTATCCACAAAGATCCGGACCTTTGTGCCGTCAGCGGCGTCTACGTTCACGAAATCCCCTTCGACTTCCGCATTCAGGCAGTCAGAGATGGCGTCCATCATCTGGCTAAGATCTACGCCCTCCAAGTCCTTATCCGGGATCGGCAGCTTTCCGGTGGCTTTCAGGATTTTCCTGACCGCGCCGATGGGGAACTGAATATGGACGGTGTCGCCATCTGCGCTGTCCACCAGGATGCGGAACATCTTTTTATCATAGTCTGATTTGGCGGGAAGCTTTGTTTCTTCTACACCCATAGCCTGCATAAGCTCAGATGCCTGCTGGGCGGTAATTGTGCCATCCTCTACCATTTTCAATATTCTCATTTTCTCGTCCATACGGAACCTCCTTATTGTTGTCATTTCAATTGCCTGATCGCTTCTTCCACGGTGATACTGCCTTGCTCCACAGCCTTTAGGATAGACTCCCGTCTGCGCATTTCTTCGTCAGGGGTATCCTGGGCGCCATATCCCAGTGTTTGAATGATGCTGTCCAGCTTGGATCTTACGGTGGGATAGGAGATGCCAAGCTCCTTTTCCACTTCTTTGATATTTCCCCTGCATCGGATGAAGGTCTCTGTAAAATAAAGCTCTTCTGCAGAAAGATAGTCAAATTTGCTCAAGGTAAAGTCATTTTCCAATATGGTGTCACATTGGGCGCACTTTAACCGGGTCACTTTCAATTCTCCGCCGCAGACCGGACAACGGCTGATTATCTTTTTCATGCGTTCACATCCCTTCTGTTAGATATAATATAAGGTTAAAACTTAAAAATGTCAATAATAAAATTAAATATTTTAATTTAAATATTAAAAATATTGATTTTGATATTAGGATATTTAAATAAAATAAAAAGAAATAGAAGAATTTTATGGCCCATAGAAGGGAACGGGGGCGCATGGCTTCTCTAAAGGCGGGGCATTTGGAAGAAACCTGCATATACTAGCAGGGAATAGTTGTAAGGAGAACCGGGATTTATGGATCAGACCAGATATTTCCCCTTTTATATGGCATATTTCGGAAATGTCCCCGCCGTGAAAGCAGAGGAGAGAACAGAAGAAATGGAAGACATAGGGTCGGCAGATCCGTTTATGGAAGAGATCATGAGCCAGGAATGGGAAAATGCCTTGATGCAGTCCTATTATCCGGAACAGGTACAGGTGCTTCAAAGCCTGGTGGAGGAGGCATGTGATGCTCAGGATTATGATGGCAGCCGGATCTACGATGAGTATCCGGATAGGCAGATGCTGATGCGCATGGGGGAACAGATAGCCGCAGAGGCCAGAAGGCGCATGCCGGATCTGTATGCAGAAGCGCAAACCCCCAATTGGCAGGAAATGCAAGGAGAGTCGCTGCAGATGGAGCAGTTTGCAGGGCCGCCGTTTGGCCCGCCGCAGGGGAGACCACCCGTGGGCCCGCCGCAGGGGAGACCACCTGTGGGTCCGCCGCAGGGGAGACCACCCATGGGTCCGCCGCAAGGAAGACCACCCGTGGGTCCGCCGCAGGGGAGACCGCCCGTGGGCCCGCCGCAAGGAAGACCACCCGTAGGTCCGCCGCAGGGGAGACCGCCGATAGGTCCGCCGCAGGGAAGACCACCGATAGGGCCGCCGCAAGGAAGACCGCCGTTTTGCCCGCCGCAAGGATGCCCGCCCGGAAGAAACACGCTACAGGATTTGGTGCAGGTTCTTTTGCTTCAGGAGATCCGAAGGAGAAGGTGCAACAATGGCCGTTGCCGCAGATACTGGTAGAAAGGCATGGGATCGGGCGCAAATTAGGGTTGTGATTTTAAGGTAAACCGATTACAATAGAAGCATGATGGAAAATAGACAAATAAGAGAATTTTTAGAACAAAATATGAATGAAAGCCTGCAGCAGCTTGTGCTGAGCAAGGCAAGGACCAGTGACGGACCTTCCAAAGTGAAGATTCGTCCTGTGAAAATTAAGGACAAAATCTGCTTTCAGGCGGCGGTGACCATGGGGACCAAAGAGCTTCATGAGAATTTCTCCGCCGGGGAAGCGGTGGATTATATTGAGACATCCCTAAAGGATCAATTTATGCAGCTCCAGCTTAGCGGCCGGTGCAGGGACGGTGTCATCTTGATCAGTAAGAAAGGGAAGGTTACGGTCAAGACGAAGAACCATCCCTGCAGGGAAGCTGCTGCCAGTTTAGACCATAACCGTAAGAAGCGCTATATCCTTCGGGAGGGGAAAGCGGTTCCTTTTTTGGTGGACCTGGGCGTGATGACAGGGGATGGCAGGATTGTAGCATCCAAATACGATAAATTCCGCCAGGTGAACCGTTTTTTGGAGTTTATTGAGGATATCCTCCCCAGGCTTTCCAAGAAATCCCAGGTGACGATCTTGGATTTTGGCTGCGGCAAATCTTACCTTACCTTTGCCATGTATTATTATCTCCGGGAGCTGCAGGGCTATGATGTCCATATCATCGGTCTCGATCTGAAGGCGGATGTGATCGAAACGTGCAGCCGTCTGGCAGAGAAATACGGCTATGAGAACCTTCATTTTTATCAAGGGGACATTGCGGACTATGAAGGCGTGTCCCAGGTGGATATGGTGGTGACCCTTCACGCCTGCGATACGGCCACGGATTTTGCTCTGGCCAAGGCAGTGGGGTGGAATGCCAAAGTGATCCTGTCCGTGCCCTGCTGTCAGCATGAGCTGAATGGGCAGATTCAAAATGAGCTGCTGGAGCCAGTATTTTCTTATGGGATTTTAAAGGAGCGCATGGCTGCGCTGCTTACGGACGGCATCCGTGCCCAGCTTCTGGAAAGCTGCGGGTATGAGACTCAGATCCTGGAGTTTATTGACATGGAGCACACGCCTAAGAATCTGCTGATCCGGGCAGTATATACAGGAAAGAAAAAAGACCGGGACAAGCTGGATGCGTGCATCCGTGCCTTTGGTGCGGCACCTACCCTTGACCGTCTGTTAAGCCAAAAGGAGAGGAAACAATGAAGCGGATGATGACGAAAATCGTAGTTCTTCTGCTGGTCTTCATTGTGGGTGTGGCAGGAACTGCTTTTTTCTTAAATAGTGAAAATACGGATGACCGTTCGGAAATGAATGCGTCCTCCCTGCCGGAGGTGCTGGTGGAGCTGGACGGCATTTTGGCAAACCGTATGTATGGTTATAAGCAGAAGATGCAGGTGGATTTTAACAGGGACAGCCTGACTCCCATCGACACTTCCAAGGAGCTGAAGGTGGTAATCCAGACCTATGGGGTGACGGTAAACTCCATGTCCTACGAGATCCGAACGTCTGACGGCAGCAAGGTGCTGGAGAACCAAAAAATTAAAAATTTGGCAGAGTCTGACGGCTATCTGACGGCGTCTTTTGCCATTCGCAGCGATATGCGGATGAACCAGGAATATTCTCTGCAGATCACCTTGGATACGAAGAACGGAGAGGCTTATTATTATACCAGGGTGGTGCAGCGGACCCGTCTGAATACCAAGGAATACCTGAAATTTGTAAAAAGCTTCTACGAAAAAAGCGTGGATAAAGGGGCGTCAGAGGATCTTGCCGCTTATTTGGAACCGGATGCGGATTACCAAAGCGGCAGCTATACGGATGTGAACATCCATGCGTCCTGGTCACAGATCAGCTGGGGCGATTTGAACCCGAAAATATACCGCAAGGCGATTCCTGCGATTAAGGATATCAATGAGACCACCGGAAGCATTGTGATGGAATACCAGATATCCGCAGTCGATGAAGAAGACCAGACCGAATATTATGATGTGCGGGAATTTTACCGGATGCGTTATATGGAAGACCGCACCAGACTGCTGGACTTTAATCGGAGTGCCCAGCAGATATTTAACGGCGAACAGGCCCAGGTCACCGAAGACGGGCTGATGATGGGCGTGGCAGACCGAAATATTTCTTATAAGGCCAATGAAGAAGGGCATGTGGTGGCTTTCGTGCAGCAGGGTGATTTGTGGTCCTACAGCAAAGAAGCCAATAAAATGGTGCGCATTTTCAGCTTCCGCCAGCAAGAGAACGGGGACTTTAGGGATATTCGGAATGCCCATAAGATTAAGATTATGAATGTCACCAAAGAAGGTGACGTGGATTTTGTGCTTTATGGATACAATAACCGGGGTATCCATGAGGGGGAAGTGGGAATCAGCGTCTATCATTACAGCAGCGACCAGAATATCGTGGAGGAACAGGTCTTCATCCCCAGCACCGAATCCTATGAATTTTTAGATAAGGATCTGGAAATCCTATCTTATATTAATGAAAATCATCAGCTGTTCATTTTGATGAATGGGAACCTATATCAGGTGGATATTCCTGCGAATACCTATCAGGTGCTTCAGGAGAATGTACCCAGGGAATGGTTTGTGGTATCGGAGTCCAATGCCCATGCGGCATGGATTGAGGGGGATGATCCTTGTGCGGCCACGTCCATTACCGAGATCGATTTCGAAACGTTGGAGACCAGGACGCTGAAAGCCTCTTCCGGCCAGTATGTCCGGGCGCTTGGGTTTATGAATGAGGATCTGGTATACGGAATCACCCGGGAAGCTAATGTGGTGGAGGACGCCCAGGGCCACAAGTCCTTTGCCATGGATACGGTGAAAATCCAGGACTTTGAAGGGAACGTGGTGAAGGAATACCACAAGGACGGGATGTATATCACCAAAGTGACCGTGGGACAGACGCTGATGGAGATTGAGCTTTCCGCCTGGGAAAACAACCAGTATGTGGCCAAGGCCAGCGACAATATCATGAACAATAAGAAAACAGGCCAGGATATTGTGGAAGTGAAAAAATACAGCTCTGCCCGCCAGGGAACAGGTGTGATGCTTTCCTTTGCCCAGAGCATCAAGGATAAGGAACCGCTGGTGGTGTATTCCAAGATGCGGATTCCGGATGAGATTTGTAAGATCCCGGTGGATCTGTTCAATTCCGATACGGAGCTTTATTATGTCTATGGCATGGGCTGTCTGGATAGCATCCATTCCATGCCGGTGGAGGCAATTCTGCGGGCTGACGAAGTGAACGGTGTGGTCTTGAACCGGAACCAGCAGTATATCTGGGAGCGCGGCAATAAGAAGGCAAAGATGACGCTAAACGAGCAGGATGTGCCTGAGAGCTATCTTGCGTGCACCTCCGATTTGGAAAAGCTCCAGGAATCTTTGGGTGAGGATGGTAAGGTCCTGGATCTGACCGGTTGTACGCTGGATCAGGTGCTTTACTGCATCAGCGCCGGAAGGCCTGTGATTGTTAAGACTGGCGATGACGAATTCAGACTGATCATCGGTTATGACGAATATAACACATGGCTCTATGACCCGGCCACGAAGGCCACGGCGCCAATGGGCCTGGGAGACAGCACCAACCTGTTTACGCAGGCCGGAAATGTTTTCATCACTTATATTGAGACTTATGAGGAATGACAAGGAGGCATACTGCCATGGACGAAAGGATCGTTAAGCTGGCCCGGGGGCTGGTGAATTATTCCTGCAATGTGCAGAAGGGAGAGAAGGTATATATTCATTATACCGGAAGGGATACCAAGGATTTGGCCAGAGTGCTGGTCAAAGAGGTTTACCGGGCAGGCGGCATTCCTTTTGCCCATTATACAGATCCACAGGTGCAGCGGGAGATCCTGATGGGCGCCGGGAAAGAGCAATTAGAGCTGATGGCCCAAAGGGATGCGGCGGAGATGGAGCAGATGGATTGCTATATCGCCGTGCGGGGCGCGGAAAATGTGTCTGAGCTGTCTGATGTGCCGGCGGAGAAAATGGCCCTCTACGAAACCTATTATGCGACGCCGGTCCACCATGAAATCCGGGTGCCAAAGACCAAATGGGTGGTGCTGCGGTATCCCAATGCGGCCATGGCACAGCTGGCAGGCACCAGCACGGAGGCATTCGAAGACTTTTATTTCGACGTGTGTACTCTGGATTATTCCAAGATGAAAAAGGCGATGGCAGCGTTGGTGGAATACATGGAGCGCACGGACAAGGTACGTCTGACGGGCCCGGGAACGGACCTGACGTTTTCCATCCAGGGCATAGGAGCGGTGCCTTGCGCCGGAGAGTGCAACATTCCGGACGGAGAGGTCTATACTGCGCCGGTGCGCGAATCTGTAAACGGCACCCTGACCTATAATACACCTTCTGTTTATCAAGGATTTACCTTTGAAAATATTTCATTTACCTTTGAACACGGAAAGATCGTGGAGGCTAAAGCCAACGATACCAAACGCCTTTTGGAGGTGCTGGATACCGACGAGGGAGCCAGGTATATCGGCGAATTTGCCATCGGCGTGAATCCTTATGTGCTGGAACCCATGAAGGATACGCTGTTCGATGAGAAGATCCAGGGATCCATCCATTTTACGCCCGGGAACTGTTATAAGGATGCGCCCAACGGAAATGTTTCGGCCATCCATTGGGATTTGGTGTTGATCCAGAGACCGGAGTACGGCGGCGGGGACATTTATTTTGACGATGTGCTGATCCGCAGGGACGGCCGGTTTGTAGTGCCCAAGCTAGAATGTCTGAACCCGGAACATCTGGGTTGACATAGATTTAAGGAGGATGAAGCGATGGAAACAAAATTGATGAACAAGTTTTATGAGGTCTTTGGCCAGGGGGGCGATGTACGCTCTTATTTCGCTCCGGGCCGGGTAAACCTCATCGGCGAGCACACGGATTACAACGGAGGACATGTATTCCCTTGCGCGCTGACAATCGGTACTTACGGAATTGCCAGAAAAAGAGAGGATGATAAGCTGCGGTTCTATTCTGTGAATTTTGAGAAGCTGGGCGTGATCGAGTCTTCCTTAGGGGATTTGAATCCTTCCGAAGAGGCAGGATGGACGAATTATCCCAAGGGCGTGATGTGGGCGTTTGAAGGCAGAGGCCATAAGCTGAAAAACGGCCTGGACTTCCTCATCTATGGAAATATTCCCAACGGTTCCGGCCTGTCCTCATCTGCATCGTTAGAGGTTCTCACAGGCTTGATGCTGCGCGATTTGTATGGCTTTGAGGACTTGAGCATGGTGGATCTGGCATTGATCGGGCAGTATTCTGAAAACAATTTTAACGGCTGTAACTGCGGGATCATGGATCAGTTTGCCAGCGCCATGGGCAAGAAGGACTGCGCGATCTTTTTGGATACCAGTGATTTGAAATATGAGTATGCACCGGTGGTATTGAAGGATGCGAAGATCGTCATCACGAACAGCAAGGTGAAGCACAGTCTGGTGACATCTGCCTACAATGACAGGAGAAATGAATGTGAGACAGCCCTAAAAGATCTGCAAAGCGTGATAGACATCAAAGCGTTGGGCGATCTGGATGAGGCGCAGTTTGAAAAGTATAAGGATGCCGTCAAGGACCCCATCTGCAGAAAACGTGCCAAACATGCGGTGTATGAGAATCAGCGGACAATTTTGGCGGTGAAGGCTCTTAAGGAAAACAATGTGGAGGAATTCGGACGGCTGATGAATGCTTCCCATGTATCCCTCAGGGACGATTATGAGGTTTCCTGTCCGGAAATCGATACGTTAGTGGATCTGGCTTGGAAAATCCCGGGTGTGATTGGTTCCCGCATCACCGGCGGCGGTTTTGGCGGCTGTACGGTAAGCATCGTGAAAAATGATGCGGTGGATGCCTTCATCAGCCAGGTGGGGAGCGCCTACCAGGAGAAGGTGGGCCATGAAGCAGAGTTTTACGTGGTGGATATCGGTGACGGAGCGCATAAACTTTCTTGATCAATCGGCCTGCCTGCAGGAGGAAAGGAGAACCAGATATGTTATCTGAGAGCATCAAAAAATTAGTACAGTATGGGATCGGCACCGGCCTGACGCCCGCTTGCGAAAAAATATATACTACCAATCTGTTGCTGGACCTGTTTCATGAAGATGAGTACATAGAGCCGGAGGAGGAATATACAGACATCTGCCTGGAGGAGGTGCTGGGTGAGCTTTTGGACGAGGCGGTTTCCAGGGGCATTATCGAAGACAGCATCGGCTATAGGGATTTGTTCGACACGAGGCTGATGAATTGCCTGATGCCGCGGCCGGCACAGGTCCAGAAAGAATTTTGGGAGATTTATGAAAAGTCACCGGAAGAAGCCACGGATTTTTTCTATCAATTAAGCCAGAACAGCGACTATATCCGTCGTTACCGGGTGAAAAAGGATCAGAAATGGAAGGTGGACAGCCCTTATGGGGAAATCGATATCACCATCAACCTGTCCAAACCGGAGAAGGATCCCAAAGCCATCGCAGCGGCCAGAAACACGAAGGCCAGCAGTTATCCCAAATGCCTGCTGTGCATGGAAAACGAAGGCTATGCGGGACGTCTGAACCATCCAGCCAGGGAAAACCACAGGATCATCCCCATTACGGTAAATGACAGTCCCTGGGGGTTCCAGTATTCTCCTTATGTATATTACAATGAGCACTGCATCGTGTTCAACAGTCAGCATACGCCGATGAAGATCGAGCACGACACCTTTGTAAAGCTGTTTGATTTTGTGAAGCTGTTCCCTCATTATTTCCTGGGCTCCAATGCGGATCTGCCCATTGTGGGCGGCTCCATTTTAAGCCATGACCATTTCCAGGGCGGCCATTATACGTTTGCCATGGCCAAAGCCCCCATCGAGAAAACGGTACAGATCCCTGGCTTTGAAGATGTGGAAGCTGGCATTGTAAAATGGCCGTTGTCCGTACTGCGAATCCGCAGCAAGGATGAGAAACGGCTCATCGATCTGGCAACCCATGTGCTGGAGGTGTGGAGAGGTTATACGGATGAAGCGGCATTTATCTTTGCCGAGACGGACAAAGAGCCGCATAATACGATCACCCCCATTGCCAGGAAGGTGGGAGATACCTTTGAAATGGATCTGGCGCTGCGCAATAATATTACCACTGAGGAGCATCCATTGGGCGTTTACCATCCCCATGCAAAGTGGCATAATATCAAGAAGGAAAATATCGGCTTGATTGAAGTGATGGGTCTGGCAGTCCTTCCTGCCCGGCTGAAGGAAGAGATGGAAATTTTGGCAGAGTATATTGTGGAAGGCAAGGATATCGCTTCCAATGAGAAGATCGAAAAACATGCGGCCTGGGCGGCAGGTTTTCTGCCAAATTATGATTCTGTGACGAAAGAAAACGTCCATGAGATCCTGCAGAAGGAGATCGGCGTGGTGTTCACCCATGTGCTGGAGGACGCGGGCGTCTATAAATGCACGGAAGAAGGAAGAGCGGCCTTTATGCGGTTTATTGGCGCTCTGTAAAGTCACCGGAAGGGACTTGGTATCAAAGAGACGAAGGTATCCGCAGGTTTTGTTTTTGCACTGGAATTTTACAGAATAAAAAG
This sequence comes from Blautia sp., assembly GCA_050944615.1. Lineage (GTDB taxonomy): Bacteria > Bacillota > Clostridia > Lachnospirales > Lachnospiraceae > Blautia_A. Next base: position 27,018 of record JBMNRL010000004.1, on the reverse strand, counting down.
AATGGCATCGGAATGTTGTTTCCGGTGCCGTTTTTTTATAGAATTGGGTGTCAAAAGGAGGACAATATCTGTCCGACCCCCTTTTGACATCCCGATCATCATAGGAAATCCGCTTTGTTATTGGTATATGTTAGGGCTGGTTGATCCGAAGCTCCTTCAAAAGATCGATCATCCGGTAAACCAGCAGTTTTTCTCCGGGAGTGAGACCGTTTAGCTTCTCTTTTAACAGAGAATTATCCTGGTCTACGACAAAATCGGAGAGAAGCAGATGATTGGGGGAGATTTCCAAGGCCTCGCATATTTTCAGCAGGCATTCCAAGGACATGCTGACAGTGCCCGTCTCGATATGAGACATATGGATGGTGGAAATGTCCGCCATTTCCGCCAGCTGTGCCTGAGTCAGACCGCGTAGAGACCTGTATTTTTTCACGTTTTTGCTGATTTCCTGCATTTTAATCATACCTTATACCTCTTCCCTCATACTATCTTTTTTAAGGAATGATTTAAAGTAATTAAAAAGGATATAATTGCCTTAAAAAAGATAATATGATATAGTGTGTTTAAGACTAGAAAGGAGAAAATATGACATGGAGCTTAGTATGGCCGCAGGGATCAACGACATCGTTACTTTCGGAATCATGCTGTATCTGTTCTGCTTGATTTTTGAGTTCCGAATCTCCAGGAATAAGGCGATGGCCGGGTTTATAGCCATTGGACTGTTGTTTTCCGGTATTTATTTGTTCGTCATATTCCGTTTTCCCTCATCCATGCGTCATGCCCTGTTCTTTTTCTGTCTGCTGCTGCCAAGCCTGATCTATGGTTTTACAGTGTCAAAATATAGAGATTTCCGGTTTTGGTTCACCTTTTGCACGGCAGATACCATCAGCTTTTGCATTAATATTTTTTCCGCTACTGTGTTTTACTATACGCATAATAGTGTTGCGGCCTTGGCAGCCGCGGATGCCGTGTTTTTCTGTCTGTGGTATTATCTGTTTGGCAAGGCCAGGCCGTCATATAAGAATATGCTGAAGGATACCGGGAAATTTTGGACGGTTTTTGGCGTGACTTCCTTTTGGCTTTATATAGTGATGTACTTTTTGGAACGGTATCCCAGACCGCTGCGGGAACGGCCGGAATATCTGCTGGTGCTTTCGGTATTCGGCCTGACGGTGCAGATTTGCTATCTGTTGATTTTTTATGCGATCGTTACCAACCGGAAATATCAGGACAATTTGGACCGGGCCAAGCGTCTGGAGGTGGAGCTTAAGCTTCAGGACCGGTATCAGACCTTGGCTTATATGGATGAAATGACGGGGCTGGGAAACCGGCGGGCGCTGATGGAGAAGCTCCAGGAGCTGGAGAAGTCCAGGCAGAAATTTTGCTATGTGATGATGGATTTAAATGGTTTGAAGGACATCAATGATACCTACGGCCACAGCAAGGGAGACGAATTTATCCAAAAGGGGGCCGGGATTTTGAAACAATTCCAGGAACACGTGGTGGGAATCTACCGGGTGGGAGGGGATGAGTTTGTCCTCCTATTTTCCGGCTGCGGGGAAAAGGATGTGGAACGGCATCTGCAGCAGCTGCGTAAAAAAGTCCACAGATGTTTTACCCAGGACGGAAAGGATTATGGCATCGCCATGGGGTACGCCTGGATGGAGGATTACACCAAAGAGACCGTGACGGAAATCATGTGCCAGGGAGATGAACGGATGTACGCAGATAAAGCGAAAATGAAAGAAGGGGGATGACCTCTTCTTTTTTTTGTTGGATAGGGATGTTTTCTAAATTGTGCTGTCAAGTAGAAGATGCGCAGGATTCTTTCCTATAATCGTGCAACACTTTTATGGTAGAATGACACTATAAAAGAAAAGGGGTGAGACTATGGAGGCCGCGAAGGCATATGAGGTATTCGCACAGCAATATTCGGAGATTTACCAGGATTTGTACAAATTTGCCCTATATACGCTGCAGAACCGGCAGGACGCGGAGGATGTGGTGGGGGAGACGGTGGCCGATGCCTATGCCGGCTTCCATAACCTTCGTTCCATGGAGACATTCAAGGGTTGGATTTTTAAGATTTTATCAAACAAATGCCGACAGAAGCTGAAGGAATATGTGGATAAGGCGGTGGAGCTGCCGCAGGAGCTTCATGGCGGTCAAAAGGATTTGGAGGAGGCGGCTGATGTGAAGAAGGCCTTTGCCCGGCTGGGAGAAGAGGAACGGATGCTCATCAGCCTCAGGGTTTTCGGAGGCTATAACAGCCGGGAGATCGGCCGGATGCTGCATATGAATGAAAATACCGTGCGCTCTAAGATCAGCAGAGGGCTTGGAAAGATGCGCGGTTTCCTGGAAGCATGAAAGGAGGACTTCAGATGAAAGACGACGGAAAATTATTGGAAATGCTTCGAAAATCTGCGGAGGACGTGGAAGTGCCAGACGGCCTGAAGCCGGATGTCATAGAGAAAAAGCTGCAGGAGAAAGGAGACCAAGGGACGGCAAAAAAGAAGAAAATCATGGGACCTTGGATGTACCGGGCTTGTGCGGCAGCGGCCGCAGTGCTTCTCTTTATCGGCGGATACAGTGTGCTCAGGCAGCAGAACAACGCTTCCGGTGTGAAGGGGGAAAAGGCAAACGCGGCAATGGAGGCGGACCAAACAGCTGAGCCAGAGGAAGCTGCGGCGGATATGGCCGAGGGAAATGGCTATGAGGAAGAGGATGCCGGTGGGGCGTTGGGAGCGGCGCCGAAGGAGCAAAAGGCGGACGGAGATGTGTCCCTGGGCGGATATATGACCGCAGCCGGCAGCTATTTCGATATTTATCAAAAGCTCCAGGAGGGGTATGTGTATGACTGCGGTGCCATGGAAAGTGAAACCGTCATGGAGGATGCGGCGGGAGGCGTGGATCAGAAAACGACCGCGTCTGCTGCTAGTGGAGAGGAAGAGACTGCGGTTTCTGACACGGCGGACATGGAACTGTTAAAGGGGGGCGGGGAACATTCCGAGACCAACATCCAGGTGGAAGGCGTGGATGAAGGTGATATCGTGAAAACGGACGGTACCTATCTCTATGTGTTAAGGAATGGCAGCGGCGTAAAGATTGTACGGGCAAAGGATTTGAAGCTGATGTCTGAGATTTCCTGGAAAAATGCGGATACCCAGGCCTATGAGATGTATTTAGAGGGAGAACGGCTGACGGTGATTACGCGAGAACGGCAGGCATCCTTAGATTTTGCCGTGGAGGATACCCTCAAGGTTTGGGTCTATGATGTGTCCGATCCTAAGATGCCCAAAGCCCAGGAAGGCGTGACTCAGGATGGGGAGTATCTCACTTCCCGGAAAAACGGGAATTATCTCTATCTGTTCAGCCGTTTTTATCCTCAATACGGAGCAGACGAGGACCAGACAGATAAATATGTGCCTAAGGTCAATGGAAAACTGCTGGATAAGGAATGTATTTATCTTCCCAGCCAGGAAGGCTATGGAAGCGTATACAGCTATCTGGTGATCACCTCCATGGATCTGACAAATCCCAAGGAGGTGGCAGACAGCTGTGCGATGGTGACAGATTCCGGCAATTTTTATGTGAGCAGGGAAAATATTTATGCCACGGAATTGTATTATGCGAACGACAGTCTGTCCACGGTCATCGTGAAATTTGGATATGAAAAAGGAAACCTGACCCCTGTGGCCGGCGGCATCGTGCCGGGGCAGCTTTTAGATTCGTTTTCCATGGATGAATACCAGGGATATCTGCGAGTGGTGTCTATGAGCTGGGAGAGCGGTCATTCGGCCAGCGGGCTTTATGTGCTGGATGACAAGCTGGAGACTGCCGGCAGGATCGGTGACCTGGCTCCTGGTGAGCAGTTGAAATCCGCACGGTTTATGGGCGATGAGGGGTATTTTGTGACCTTTTTGGAGACAGATCCCTTGTTTTCCGTGGATCTGTCAGATCCCAGAAATCCGAAGATCATCGGAGAGCTGAAGATCCCGGGCTTTTCCTCCTATTTACACTTTCTGGGGGAAGATCAGCTTCTAGGTATTGGCTGGGAGAATGAGGAGGAGACCGGATGGCGGGAAGTTAAGCTGTCCATGTTCGATATTTCCGATCCTTCCGATGTGAAAGAATCCGATAAGATGGTCTTAAGCAAGGCGGTGGAATGCCCGGCCGGATCCAATTATAAGTGCGTGTTGGCAGATAAGGACGGGCGGTTCGGTTTTGCCTATGGATGTGTGAATAAGCAATATGAATGGAGTGGAGAAGCATATTATTATGCGGTGTACCGTTATGAGGAGGGGCAAGGTTTCGTAGAGGAATTAAAGTGCCATTTGAATCAGGAAGAAGGCTTTGGGAGCAGTTACCTGGATGATGTGCGCGGTGTGACCATCGGAAACACCTTGTATCTGGTCATGGACCGCGGAGTTTCTGCCTTTGATCTGGATGGCGGGGAGAGGACGGGAAGTGTGAAATGGTAGCGGGGGAAAGCTGGTAAATTTGATTTTGTTTCTTACGCCTCCCAGATTGCTAAATAGGCCCGGCGGCTTGAACGGCTTGCCAGCCGGACCCTGGCTGGGCTGCTAAAAATCGGATGACGATGGGAATGCTCAGAAACACGCGGTCTGTTTGATATTCAGCCTTGCATGACAACAAGGAATGGGATATACTGTAGATTAGAATTTCTCCCGGAGTGTGGCTTCTGGAGGAAAGACGGCCATGAGAGGGAAGGGCCGTAAGTACAGGATAAGGAGCAGGAAGAATGAAACTGACAACAATAAAAGAGATTTTCAAAGACAGCGACAGATATCTGAACCAAGAAGTGTCTGTGGGCGGATGGGTACGGAGCATCCGTGATTCTAAGACGTTTGGATTCATGGTATTGAATGATGGATCCTATTTTGAAACATTACAGATCGTATATCATGACGGATTGGATAATTTTGAGGAGATCTCAAAATTGAACGTGGGAGCTGCGGTAGTTGTTACAGGAACTCTGGTCCCCACTCCTCAAGCAAAGCAGCCGTTTGAGATCCAGGCATCCCAGGTGACGGTGGAAGGCGCGTCCGCACCGGATTATCCGCTGCAGAAGAAGCGGCACAGCATGGAATATCTGCGCACCATCACCCATTTAAGGCCTAGAACCAATACGTTCCAGGCCGTGTTCCGGGTAAGATCCCTGATCGCTTATGCGATCCATCAGTTTTTCCAGGAGAGAGGCTTTGTCTATGTCCATACGCCTCTGATCACTGGCAGCGACTGCGAGGGCGCAGGAGAGATGTTCCGGGTGACGACGCTGGATATGGAAAATCTGCCTAAGACAGAGGATGGGGCGATTGATTACAGCCAGGATTTCTTCGGGAAAGAGACCAACCTGACGGTCAGCGGACAGCTCAACGGTGAAGCTTATGCCCAGGCATTCCGCAACATCTATACCTTTGGACCTACGTTCCGCGCGGAGAATTCCAACACCACCCGTCATGCGGCAGAGTTCTGGATGATTGAGCCGGAATGCGCATTTGCAGATTTGGATGACAATATGGATCTGGCGGAGGCTATGCTGAAATATGTGATCTCCTATGTGCTTGAGAATGCTCCGGAGGAAATGAAATTCTTCAATTCTTTCATCGATAAAGGACTGCTGGAGCGTCTGGAGCATGTGGTACAGTCCGATTTCGGCCATGTGACCTATACGGAAGCCATTGAGATTCTGGAGAAGAACAATGATAAATTTGAATATAAGGTATTCTGGGGCTGTGACCTGCAGACCGAGCATGAGCGCTATCTGACTGAGCAAGTGTTCAAGAAACCAGTCTTTGTCACCGATTATCCCAAGGAGATCAAGGCCTTCTATATGAAGCTCAACGAAGACGGCAAGACTGTGGCAGCCATGGACTGTCTGGTGCCGGGCATCGGAGAGATCATCGGCGGCAGCCAGAGGGAAGATGATTATGACAAGCTGTGCGCCCGCATGAAGGAGCTGGGACTGAAGGAAGAGGATTATGGTTTTTATTTGGATCTGCGGAAATATGGTTCCACCAGACATTCCGGATTTGGATTGGGCTTCGAACGCTGCGTGATGTATCTGACGGGCATGTCTAACATCCGTGACGTGATCCCGTTCCCAAGAACGGTTAAAAACTGCGATCTGTAAATACAAGCATAGCGTCTAAAAGAGAGGATCTGTGATTTCTGCCCGAAGGATTTTGGGCAGGATTGCGGATCTTTTCTGGTTTGGCAGGACTCTTTTTACATTCATATAAGGGGAAAAAGAATGATTCGATTTATACATTTGGCCGATGTGCATTTGGGGGCGGCTCCGGATGCGGGAGAGGCATGGAGCGTTCGCAGGGAACAGGAGATTTGGGAAAGCTTTCGCCGGGCAGTGGCTTTGGCGGGGGAGCGGAAAGCCGATCTGCTTTTGGTGGCCGGAGATCTTTTTCACCGGCAGCCGTTGGTGCGGGAGCTCCGGGAGGTGAATTATCTGTTTTCAACAATTCCGGAGACCACGGTGGTTTTAACAGCAGGAAATCACGATTATCTGAAGAGGGATTCCGCTTATCTGCGGTTTCCCTGGGAGGAAAATGTCATCGGACTTTGGGGGGAGACCTGTGAAAGTGTGGTATTGCCGGGCAAAAATGTCAGAGTTTATGGATGCAGCTACCATTCCCGGGAAATACGGGAGAGCATCTATGACCGTGTGCGGCCGGCGGATGAGTCAGGGATCCATATTCTGCTGGCCCATGGAGGGGATGCCAGCCACGCGCCCATGGATTATACGGCGCTTCGCAATGCGGGTTTTGACTATGTGGCATTGGGACATATCCATAAACCCCAGATTTTGTCTGGAAGCATGGCGTATGCCGGCGCCCTGGAACCCCTGGACCGGAACGATACCGGCGCTCATGGGTTGATTGTGGGGGAATGTGAGGATCACCGCACGAAAATTTCTTTCCTGCCTCTGGCGGTTCGGGAATACAAGGATTTGGTGATTCCGGTGCGTAAAGAGACGACGCAGTTTTCGCTGGAGAAACAGGTGTCCTATGAAATACGGCAAAAGGGTGCGGACCATCTCTACCGCATCCGTCTGACCGGAAGGCGGGAGCAGGGAACGGCATTTCTGCCGCAACGGCTGAAAGCGCTGGGGAATGTGACGCAGGTAGAGGATGAGACAGTTCCAGATTTTGATCTGGAACAGCTTTCTGTACGCTATGAAGGGACACTGATCGGGGAATACATCCGGTATTTCCAGGAAAAGGACAAACTGACCAGGACAGAGGAGCAGGCCCTCTTTTATGGATTGCAGGCTATGCTGGAGGAACATCTATGAAGATTAATGAAATCCATATCCAAAACTTCGGGTGCCTGAAGGATAAGAGCCTCGTTTTGGCAGACGGCATCAATGTGATCTACGGCCCCAATGAAAGCGGCAAGACAACCCTCCATACCTTTGTGAAAAGCATGTTTTTCGGCATCCGCCGTCTGCGGGGCCGGGCCGCCAAAAATGACAGCTACACCCGCTATGAGCCGTGGGAAAATCCTTCTCACTATGCCGGAAGCCTGTTTTTTACCTGTGGAGAGAAGCGTTTCCGGCTGGAACGGAATTTTTCCAAGGAGCACGGAAGGGTGGAGCTGGTGTGTGTGACAGACGGGGAACGGCTGAATATAGAAGACGGCGATCTGAAAATGCTGCTGGGCGGGATCAGTGAGAGCATCTATGACAATACCGTTTCCATTGGGCAATTGGGCGGCGCGGCCGGAGCGGAACTGGCCCGGGAGCTGAAAAATTATATGGCCAATTACCAGGACAGCGGTGATGGCGGGCTGGATTTGGACCGGGCGTTCCTTCGGCTGAAGCAGCAGAAGAAAGAATTGGAAGGGGAATTGGCACGGCTGGAAAGGGAGCATAAGGAGCGTCTCGCCAAGCTTCAGGAGCAAATAGAATTCCAGGAGGAAGAGGTAGAGGATCTGATTCGGCAAAAGGAAGGAAAAGTGCAGGACATTGCGGCCAAGCAGACAGAAATGGTACAGGAGGAGCCGGTGAAAAAGCCCTCTTTGCTTTGGAATGTGGCTATGCTGCTGATGGCCTTTGCGGCAGGTGCGGGCGCAGCCTTTTTGGAGGGCTGGTTCCGTTTTGGGGCCCTTGGTTTGGGAGTGCTGGGAGAAGTGGTGCTGGCTTTTTTTAGAGGACGTCAGAGACGGTATTGGGGCAGACAGCGCAGACGGGAGCACCAGCAAAAGGATCTGACGGCCCGGGAATTGGACCGGATGGAATTTTTGAGGGAGCATCTGGAAGGTGAGCTCCAGGAAAAGAATACCTATTTGCAGAATTTGAGAAGCGAATATGAAGAAGCGGCGGGTGAAGTGCCCCAATATGAGGGGATTCCGGAAAACATCCAGGCGCTGGATTTATCCATGGCGGTGATGGACCGCATTTCCCGGCAGATGCAGGGCCGGGTGGGCGGCCATTTGAAGAAACGGACCTCAGAGATCCTCCGGGAATTGACCGACGGGAAATACCGTCAGGTGGATATGGATGAGTCCCTGAAAATGGGGGTGGATACCGGTCAGCGCTATATTCCTTTGGAACAGCTCAGCCGGGGCGCCATTGAACAGGTCTATTTTGCCTTGCGGATGGCGGCCAGCGAGGTGTTGTGCCAGGAAGAGGAGCTTCCGGTTCTTCTGGACGATGTATTCGCTATGTACGATGAAACACGGCTGAAGCAGGCTCTTTGGTGGCTGCACCGAAGCGGAAAACAAGTGGTGCTGTGCACCTGTCATACAAGAGAATTAGAAGTGTTGAAACAATCAAACATCCCCTGCCATGTTCTGCGGCTGGGGTGAGGAGTAAAAAAACGCATGGATCCGTTGAAGATTCCATGCGTTTTTGGTGTTTGCGTCATGTTTTGTACAAGCTTTATCAATGTTTTGCTTTATAATTGGCGATGCAGCGGTTGATCCTGTCGATGGGCGTGAGCAGATGGCTGATGGATACGTCGTGATTCAGCGTATCGATGAGCAGCGCGATATACTTGCTCATATCACAGGTCACATAGTAAGGACGGGCTAAGAGCTCCGGTGTCTGATAGATCAGGTTGGTGGTAAACAGCTTGTTGTACAGTCCTTTGTCATACGCAGCGTCAAACTTTTCCAGTCCGTCGGTGAACAGACCGAAGGTGGAATAAATATAGATCTTGCCTGCTTTTTGTTCCTTCAGCAGCCCGGCAACCTCTAAAATGGTATCACCAGAGGAAATCATATCGTCGATGATGATCATGTCCTTGCCTTCGACCTTGGCACCCAGGAATTCGTGGGCAACCACCGGATGACGGCCGTTTACGATCTTGGAATAATCACGGCGTTTGTAGAACATACCCATATCCACGCCCATGACATTGGCAAGCTGGATGGCACGGTTCATGCTGCCCTCGTCGGGACTGATGACCATCAGGTGCTCGCTGTCGATGGTTACATCATCCTCGGTGTTCAGCAGCGCTTTGATAAACTGATAGGAAGGAGTGATAGTCTCGAAGCCGTGGAGCGGCGTGGCATTCTGTACGCGGGAGTCGTGGGCATCGAAGGTGAGGATATTTTCCACACCCATGCTCACCAGCTCCTGCAAGGCGGTGGCACAGTCTAAGGATTCCCGGGAGTTGCGCTGCAGCTGGCGGCTCTCATACAGATAAGGCATGATGACATTGAGCCTTCTGGCCTTGCCTGCGATGGCGGCAATAACACGCTTTAAGTCCTGGAAATGATCATCAGGTGACATGATATTGGTATAAGGCCCCATAGGATATGTCAGGCTGTAATTGCAGACATCTACCAAAATATAGATATCATCACCGCGGACAGATTCGCTGATGGTGGCTTTAGCTTCGCCGGAGCCGAAGCGGGGAACCTTGGTTGGGATCAGATAGCTGTCTCTTTCATACCCTTCGAAGGCCATGGAGTATTTGTGCTCATGGTCACGTTCCTTTCTCCACTGGACCAGCCAATCGTCTACTTTTTTTCCAAGAGCGGAGCTGCTTTCCAAGGCAATCAGTCCCAGCCTGCCTGCCGGCAGCGTGTCTAATTCCTTATTGTTACCCTGTCCCATGTTACTTTCCTCCTAATAATGTTTTTTGGATCCGAATGTCTTGTCCGATCAAAGGAACCATTTCATAATGGCTTAAAATGCGGGAGAAGACTCTCTCGGAGTACATCTCTTTAAAGATCCCCAATCCCAGATTAGTGGAAATGATCGTGGATTTTTTGCGCATGATCCGTTCATTGATGCACAGGAACAGCTGTGAAGTCACAAAGGTGTTATTCACTTCTGTGCCCAGATCATCGATGATCAGAAGATCGCATTCAAAAATAGGCTCTTGCCATTGACTGTCGTCGCGGCCCCCTCTGCCGAAGGCATGGCGGGCGAACAGCTCAAATAAGTCAAAGGCAGAAAAATAAACAACCCAATGTGCGCTGCCAAGCAATTCCTTTGCGATGCAGTGGGAAAGAAATGTTTTTCCCACGCCGGTGTCTCCATACAGGAACAGATTGCTGAAATCCTTATCAAAATCCCGGATGAAGGCCTTGGCTTTTTCTACCGCCTTTTGGGCGGTAGCATGTGCGGTCAGACCGGTTGTCTCATTTTTTATTGTATCAGAATAATACTGGAAAGAAAAGTGGTCGAAGTTCTCTTTTTCTAAAATTTCACCCAGATTTGACTGGGAAAAAAGCAGTTCGATGGCAGCTTTTTTAAAACAGATACATTTTTGGTCCCCGATGTATCCGGTATCTTCACACAGCGGGCAGTCATAATGCATGTCCAGGTAATTTTCAGGATATCCGGCCGAAACGAGGATATCGAAGCGTTCCTGGGTGAGATCAGCGACCTTGTGGCGGAGGTCTTCGGTACCGGTTTCCTCCCCCGCCAGGAGAGCCTGCGCTTTTTTGACGCTCAAAGCGGCCACTTCCCTGTCAATTTCCTGCATTCGGGGGAAACGGCCGTAGATTTCCTGGATGTGCTCATCCAGCAGCTGGCGGTTGTGTGCCTGCCGCCTGCTGTATTCTCTCATGATGGTATCATATTGTGTATTCTGTAACATAAGGCTCCTTTAACGGTTCAACAGCTGTTTTTCCAGTTCCTCAAAATCATAATCCCTCTGATGGAAATTGTTGAAACGGTTTCCGGAAGAGGCGGCTACTTTGGGGGTGTTGCGTACGGCTGTCTTTTTCCTGCTGTGCTTGGCATCCAAAGGAGCGATGTCTTCGACGCTGTGTACGCCCTTATCTTTCCAGTCCCTTAAAATGCGGTCTGCATATTGGAAGCTGGACTGCCCGGTCTGCAGAACGGTACGGGTACATGCCTCTTTGACGATGTCGATGGTAAAGCCGTATTCTCCCAGCCAGGAATCCATAATGGAGATTTCAGCCTCCACCGGATGCCGGTTCTTGATGCCCAGGGCTTTTAAGATGGCAAAATAATTCTTATTATAATGAGAGGACTCCTCTTTGGCCTGTTCCACGGTAACAATGCCGCGGCCAGCCCAGGAAAGGGCGACGCTCTCGATGTAGCGGATGCTTTTGTGTCCGCCGGATACACAGTATTCAATCAGGTATTCAATCAATTCGCAGGACATCTGCAGCTGATCATAAAAATAGGCGATCCGGTTGGTGTCCGTGGAGCTTAAGGTGCGGCCCAGATACTGCTCTGCAATGAAAAGAAGCTGGACAAAATCCTCGTCTTTTTGCAGGGTTTTGATGGTATCTAAGGAAAGGGTGGGGATGGCCGCTTTCTTGACAGTCCCTTCTGATGGTATGCTCGTCTTAGCGGCGGCCTCTTCTTCATGCGCCTTTTTCGCTGGAGTCTTGGCGGGCTGCTCTTTGGGGACGGTCTCTTTTTCTGGACCGGCCAGGGGGAGCAGACGGATGCCGTCCAACTTCTTGCTGGAATCAAAGGATAATTCCAAAAGGCCTGCCTTTGCCCAATATTTTAAGGCGCGCAAAATATCCCTTTCCGTACAGTTGAGTGCGTCTGCACCGTCGGCAAGGGTAAAAGAGGAGGTGCCGGATAGAATGTGCAGGAGATATAAGTAAACTTTTACAAATTCTCCATTCGCCTCCGGCATATAGTTCTCAATAAATAAATTAGGGATCACTGTCACTCCGCAAGAGGAGCCGTTCTGTATCGCTATTTCAGTCATTTTTGATCAGTCCTGCTTTCCGTTCTATGTAATCAGGATTATAGCACACTCGATTTCAAAAGAAAATGGGAAGATTTCCACTTGAAAAAAGGGCAGGTGGGGGTGTGGACACTGTGGATATTGTGGATAAAAAGCCAGACTGCAAAAATTGTCGGGGGAAAATGTCGAAAAAACGGGGAACGGGGTGGAGCGAAGAAAAAAATGCTGTCAGATTATGTCAATAAAGTTATACACAATTGCATCCACATGGAAAGGGACGAAAAAATGTGTATAAGACTGTGGAAAATGTGTATAAGTGCTTGTGGTCCCTGTAAAACCAGGCCTTTGGCAATGTGTATAAGTTTTTCTGATTTCCGCTGCCTGCGTCTTAATTTTTTTATGTGATAAGATTCGGGTGTCAAAAGAGGGACTCTGGCGGGTATTGTCCTCTTAAGGCAGACGTACGTCCCTTTTTTACTAAATGCCAACTGCGGCTGCACGGGCTTCGGAGGGCCTTTGCACATAATCTCAATTGGCTGTCGTGTGATTGTGTATGGAGTGCTTTTTATTTCATAGCAATGCTCGGAGAGCCTTTCTTTGAAATGAAAAATCGGCATGAATCCCCAGATTCATACCGACTAATTTCAATTTTCTATTTAATTTCCCAAAAGCCGTTCCCCGATCATGACCACATCTCCAGCGCCCATAGTCAGAATCAAATCTCCCGGTGTGCAGTTTTCCAGCAGGAAATTCTCAATCTCATCAAAAGTCGGGAAATATTCACAAGGAGTTCCAAACGCTGCAATGCTGTCTTTTAAATCCCGGGAAGAGATGCCTAAATTGTCAGTCTCCCTGGCGGCATAGATGTCGGCCAGGACCACGTGGTCTGCTAAGGTGAGGGCCTTGGCAAACTCAGGAAGGAGTGCTTTTGTCCTCGTATACGTATGGGGCTGGAATACACACCAGACTTTTTGGTGCGGATAATTGCTGGCAGCCCGCAAGGTGGCCTCGATTTCCGTGGGGTGGTGTGCATAGTCATCGATGATGGTGACGCCGCCCACTTCGCCTTTGTATTGGAAGCGCCGGTCAGTGCCGGTAAAGGAGGACAGACCTTTTTGGATGACCTCTGCGCGCAGGCCCAGCTTAATGCCCAGGGCGATGGCAGCTAAGGCATTGGATACATTATGAAGGCCGGGAACATTTAAAGAAAAGTTTCCTAAAGCCATATCATTGCGGATACAGGTGAAGGAGGCAAATCCTTTTTCATCGAAGGAGATGTCCTTGGCGGTGTATTCCCCTTTTTGCTCCAGACCATAGGTGATCACCTGGCAGGGGAGATCCTGGATCACAGCTTCATAACCCGGAGTGTCACAGTTGATGATGAGCGTGCCGTCCGCCGGCAGCTTTTCTGCAAACAGCCGGAAAGAATGCCGGATATCGTCCAAATCTTTGAAGAAGTCCAGATGGTCGGCATCCATATTAAGGATAATACTGATCTTTGGGAAAAAGCTCAGGAAGCTGTTGGTATATTCGCAAGCCTCTGTGACAAAGGTTTCAGATTCACCGACGCGGATGTTGCCGCCGATGGCGGGGAGAATGCCGCCTACAGAGATGGTAGGATCACAATTTCCCTCCAATAATATATGAGATATCATAGATGTCGTAGTCGTTTTCCCATGAGTGCCGGAAACGGCGATGGGAATTTCATAGTTGCGCATGATCTGTCCCAGCAGCTGCGCCCGGGTGAGCATCGGAATGTTTTTCTGGACTGCACATGCGTATTCCGGATTGTCCGGATGGATTGCCGCCGTGTAGACCACGAGCTGCACCGTGTCATCGATGTTGGAAGCGCGCTGGCCGATCATGATCCTGGCGCCCTTTGCTTCTAATGCCTGGGTAAGCGCACTTGCTTTTGCGTCAGAACCTGAGATTGTGAAGTCTTCCTTCAGCAGGATTTCTGCAAGCCCACTCATACTGATACCGCCAATGCCAATAAAATGGATATGCATCGGCTGTTCGAAGTCTATTGTATACATAGTAGTGGCTCCTTCATATTTATTCGTCCCTGGGAAAACAGAGCTTTTTCAACCAGGATATCTGATACATTATACCTCTAACAGAAAAAAATGAAAAGTATTTCTTTGTGGAAAGAGGATGTCGAAAATGACGAAAATTTAACGAAATCAAAAAGCGAAAATAGGAAAAACGTACAACATTATGTCGAAAATGGGAAAACTTGGGTAAAATTTATAGACAGATACGATAAAAAATAAGAAAATAATTTATAAAATTTGTAAAATATGTTCACTAATAAGTGGATGTGTGGTATAATAGACAAATCATAACATACAAGAGGTGATTGCATGATAAAGAAAGAGATGATCGCTATGTTATTGGCCGGGGGTCAAGGCAGCCGCCTTGGTGTTCTGACCAAAAAGGTAGCAAAACCAGCCGTAGCTTTCGGTGGGAAGTATCGTATCATCGATTTTCCGCTGAGTAATTGTATTAATTCTGGGATTGACACCGTAGGCGTTTTGACACAGTATCAACCGCTGCGTCTGAATACTCACATCGGTATCGGCATTCCCTGGGATTTGGACAGGAATGAAGGAGGAGTAACCGTACTGCCGCCGTATGAGAAGAGCACTGACAGTGAATGGTATACCGGAACTGCCAATGCGATTTTCCAGAATATGGCGTATATGGAGCAGTATAACCCGGATTATGTGCTGATTCTATCCGGTGATCATATTTACAAAATGGATTATGAAGTCATGCTGGACTTCCATAAGGCCAATAAGGCGGATGTCACAATTGCGACGATGCCTGTGCCTATCGAAGAGGCCAGCCGTTTTGGTATTATGGTAACCGATGAGACAAGCCGTATTCTGGAGTTTGAGGAGAAACCGGAAAAACCGAGCAGCAATCTGGCATCTATGGGTATTTACATTTTCAGCTTCCAGGTACTGAAGGAAGCCCTTTATGCCATGAAAGACCAGAAGAGTTGTGACTTCGGTAAGCATATCCTGCCATATTGCCGGGAGAAGGGCCAGAGGCTTTTCGCCTACGAATACAATGGGTATTGGAAAGACGTGGGAACTTTGGGCTCCTATTGGGAAGCAAATATGGAGTTAATAGATATTATTCCGGAATTTAATTTATATGAAGAGTTTTGGAAGATTTATACCAAAGGCGATGTGATTCCGCCTCAGTACATAGCGGCAGATGCTGTTTTGGATAAGGCGATTATTGGGGAAGGTACAGAAATCTACGGGGAAGTCCACAATTCCGTCATTGGGCCGAATGTTTTCATTGGCAAGGGCAGCGTGGTCCGTGATTCTATCATCATGAGAAATGCTACTATTGGAGAAGGAACGATCATTGACAAATCTATCATAGCTGAGGATGTTGTCATTGGCAATCATGTTGTTATGGGGTGCGGCGAGGAAGCGCCGAATGTATTAAAACCGCATGTATATGCGTTTGGGATTGCAACTGTTGGAGAAGGCACTGTAATTCCGGATAATGTGAAAATTGGCAAAAACACCGCTCTGTCTGGAGTGACAACAATCGATGACTATCCCGATGGGATTCTCGTCAGCGGGGGAGTGATAGCAAAGGACGGTGACAAGGCATGAGAGCACTAGGTATTATTTTAGCAGGCGGCAACAACAACCGGATGAGAGAGCTTTCCCATAAGAGAGCCATCGCAGCTATGCCCATCGGAGGCAGCTACCGGAGCATCGATTTTGCGTTGAGCAATATGTCAAATTCCCATATTCAGAAAGTAGCGGTACTGACACAGTATAATGCCCGTTCCTTGAATGAGCATTTGAGCTCTTCCAAATGGTGGGATTTCGGAAGAAAGCAGGGAGGCCTTTTCGTATTTACACCGACGATCACGGCTGATAACAGTTTTTGGTATCAGGGAACTGCGGATGCTATTTATCAGAACCTCTCCTGGCTGAAGAACAGCCATGAGCCCTATGTGGTGATCGCTTCTGGCGATGGTATCTACCGGCTGGATTATAATAAAGTGCTGGAATACCACATCGCCAAACGGGCGGATGTAACCGTGGTCTGCACGACGTGTAAAGACCAGGAGGAAGTAGAGCGTTTTGGGGTTCTGCGGTTGAATGATGACTGCCGGATCGAGGAATTTGAAGAGAAGCCGATGGTTTCCAAATATAATACCGTATCTGCCGGCATCTATGTGATCCGCCGCCGCCAGCTCATTGAGCTGATTGAGAAATGCGCACAGGAAGGCCGTCATGATTTCGTAAAGGATATTTTGATCCGCTATAAGAACCTGAAACGGATCTATGGTTATAAGATTGATACTTATTGGAGTAATATTTCCACAGCAGAGTCATATTATCGTACAAATATGGCATTCCTGCAGCCGGAAGTGAGGGATTATTTTTTTAAACAAAAACCGGAGATTAAGACGAAGATTGACGATTTGCCGCCGGCAAAATACAATCCAGGGGCAGTGGTGAAAAACAGCCTGATCGCCAGTGGGTGTATTGTCAATGGAACAGTGGAGAATTCCGTGCTGTTCAAGAAAGTTTTTGTGGGAAATAACTGCGTAATTAAGAATTCTGTAATTCTCAATGATGTTTATCTCGGTGACAACACGCATATCGAAAACTGTATTGTCGAGAGCCGCGATACGATACGCGCGAATTCTTATCATTGTGGTGAAGACGGAATTAAAATTGTTGTTGAGAAAAACGAAAGATACGTGCTTTAATTATCAGCCATGTGCATGGGGCGCGGATCAGGAAATACAGATGAAGGGGGCAATACAGATATGAATATTACAGATGTAAGAGTAAGAAAAGTAGCAAAAGAGGGCAAAATGAAAGCGGTGGTTTCCATCACCTTAGACGATGAATTTGTTGTACATGATATTAAGGTGATCGAAGGCGAGAAGGGCCTTTTCATCGCGATGCCAAGCAGAAAAGCTACCGATGGGGAGTACAGGGACATTGCACATCCCATCAATTCTGCCACCAGAGATCGGATTCAGCAGATTATTCTTACAAAGTATGAAGAAGTGATGGCAGCAGAACCGGAAGAAGAAGCACCGGTGGCGATGTCTCTCTAATAAGGTATCAGACAATGGTGGGAGTATCACAGCGGGTGGTACTCCCTTCACTTTTTAAAAAGGAGCAGCGTTCGCAGTACAGGCATAAGAAAGGGGAAAATCTATGAAGCTGACTTTTATCGGAGCGACTCATGAAGTAACAGGAAGCTGTTTTTATCTGGAAGCGGCCGGCAAGAAGGTGTTGATCGACTGCGGCATGGAGCAGGGAAAAAATTATTATGAAAATGCGGAGCTTCCGGTCAATCCGGGAGATTTGGATTTTGCACTGCTGACCCATGCGCATATCGACCATTCGGGGAATCTTCCGGCGTTGTATGCGAAAGGATTCCATGGAAATATCTATGCAACAGAGGCCACCTGCCATCTATGCGATATCATGCTCCGTGACAGTGCGCATATCCAAATGTTTGAGGCAGAATGGCGGAACCGGAAAGGCCGCAGGAGCGGCAAACCGGAATTCATACCGGCTTATACGATCCAGGATGCGCTGGGAGCCATCAAGCTGTTTGTGAGCTGCGACTATGGAAAAAAAATTCATCTGGCAGAAGGGATCGTGGTACGTTTCACCGATGCCGGCCATCTGCTGGGTTCATCCAGCATTGAAGTTTGGGTGACAGAAGACGGACAGACAGAAAAGATCGTATTCTCCGGCGATATCGGAAATACGGCACAACCGCTGATCCGCGATCCTTCTTATATTAAAGAAGCGGATTATGTAGTCATGGAGTCCACATATGGGGACAGGAGCCATGGAGAACGGCCAGATTATGTAAATTCACTGGCACAGGTGATTCAGAGAACCTTTGACCGGGGTGGGAATCTGGTCATTCCCTCCTTTGCTGTGGGCAGAACCCAGGAAATGCTGTACTTTATCCGGCAGATCAAGGAGGATGGGCTGGTTCATGGCCATGACGGGTTCACGGTGTATGTGGATAGTCCGCTGGCAAACGAGGCGACCACTATTTTCCAGGAGCACCGGTGGGACTGTTACGATGAAGAGGCGTTGGCTTTGATTGAGCGGGGCGTCAATCCTCTGGGATTCCAGGGATTGAAAACCTCTATCACCAGTGATGATTCCAAGGCCATCAATTTTGATGAAAGCTGCAAGGTTATCATTTCCGCCAGCGGCATGTGTGATGCCGGCAGGATCAAGCATCATCTGAAACACAATCTTTGGGACGAGAGAAATACGATTCTGTTTGTGGGTTATCAGGCCATAGGTACGCTGGGGCGCGCCCTCGTGGAAGGCGCAGACACGGTGAAGCTATTCGGTGAGGAGATCCATGTGGCGGCGGAGATCTGTCAGCTACCCGGGATCAGCGGCCATGCGGATGTGGACGGACTGCTCAAATGGGCTGGCTCCTTGGAGAGGAAACCCAAAAAAGTGTTTGTGGTCCATGGAGACGATTTAGTGACAGAAACCTTTGCCCAGAGGCTGAAGGATGTATTTGGCTATGACGCCTATGCGCCTTTTAGTGGTACGGTGTATGATTTGGCAGCCAATGCGTTCATTTACCAGGCGGAGGGCGTGCGCATACGAGAAGCGGAAGGGCATAAGCTAAGCGCTAAGACAGCCGCTGTCTTTGATCGGCTGCTGGCTATGGGGCGGCGTTTGATGGAAGTGATCCGCAAGAACGAAGGTGTGGCCAACAAGGATTTGGAAAAATTCACGCGGGAGGTCCAGTCACTGTGTGATAAATGGGACAGATGATTTTGAACCCAATAAGGAACATTTCTATGAAGCAAGAAAGAGTCCTGCGAGCAGGATTCTCCGCCAGAGGCGGGCCGAATATGCGGCATGGTTCTATTCCGCCGCAGTGCGAACCTGCACGGAGTGCTTTTTGTTTCATAGGACGCAATTTCCTATGAAACAAAAAAGAGCCCGCGCAGCTTATTGCTGCAGGGCTCCCCGAATGGCCTTGGCCAGCTGGTCCGGACAGGAGGTGGATTTGAAACCGCAGTGAATTCCTTCCAAACGGGTAATGACTTCTTCAGCATCCATGCCTTCCACCAGCTTGCCGATTCCCTGAAGGTTGCCATGGCAGCCACCGGTGAAGGTTACATTATACACTTTGTGGTCCTTGAGCTCAAATTCAATTTTTTGTGAACAGACCCCTTTTGTCTTGTATGTCATGATCTTTCCTCCTAATGTGAAATCTGACAAAAATTATACCAGACCCGAGCGTTTTTTTCAACCGATGGAAAATGGGCCTGCGGGCGCTTTTCACAGAGAGCATATTTTGATATAATGGTGGGGTGTCAAAATGGTGTACGTGCGGGCGCTGTAGATGCACGCTCCCACACCTTTGACACCTTGAAAACGCTTGAAGAAAGGTAGATTTGTATGAATTGTATCGGAATTATTGGCGCCATGGAAGAGGAAGTGGCTTGCTTAAAAGAACAAATGAAAGAAGTGAAGGTAACGGCCAAGGCTGGAATGGAGTTTTATCAAGGATTGCTGGGAGGCAAATCAGTAGTGGTGGTGCGTTCCGGCATTGGTAAGGTGAATGCAGCAGTCTGTACCCAGATTTTAGCGGATGATTTTAAAGTGGATGGCGTGATCAATACCGGAATTGCCGGGTCCTTAAAAAATGAAGTGGATATCGGGGATATTGTGCTGTCTACGGATGTGATCCAGCATGATGTGGATGCCAGGGACTTTGGCTATCCCAAAGGGCAGATTCCGCGGATGGAGCTGTTGGCATTTCCGGCAGACGAGAAACTTAGGGAGACGGCAAAAAGAGTCTGTGAGAGGGTGAATCCACAGATTAAGGTATACTGCGGCCGGGTGGCCAGCGGGGATCAATTCATTTCCAGCCATGAAGTGAAGGAACGGATCAAAGAAGATTTTGCGCCTTACTGTGTGGAGATGGAGGGCGCTGCCATCGGACAGTGCGCGTATTTGAATGGTATTCCGTTTTTGATTGTTCGAGCGATATCCGATAAGGCGGACAACAGCGCCACCATGGACTATCCTGCCTTTGAGAAACAGGCCATTGCGCATTGTGTGAATTTAACGGAAAATATGGTGAAAGAATTGTAAATATACCGGTTTGCCCCGGAATTTGTCGGACGATTTTTATTTAAAGTAAGGCCTCCTTGTTATATAATATTCGTAACTGCTCAGTACTTTCTGAACAGAGACTAATATACCATTCATCCCGCATGGAATCGGGGGTGTGGGAATGAACAAGGAGGGGATTATGTTACACAAGTTAATGGACATGCAAGTGTTCCTATACGGCATGGCAGTTACGGGGGTTTTGGGGACCGTCGGCATGCTGGCCGTTCATCTTACCTACAGAAGAAGGCTGAAAAATACGGGCCGCTTGTCTAATTTGAAGGAGAAGTGGCTGAAATTATGGAAGAGCCGTGACCGTCTGATGAGAAGAATGAATCATTGGGTCTGGTATCCGGCTTTGGTGTGTGTGCTGCTTATGGGGACTGCATTGCTTGCCTCTGCCAGCCTGGGTATGGAAGAGGGGATATCCATGCGGTATCTGTATGCGGGTATTGGGATTCCTCTGGCACTGCTTTTGCTGCGCCAGGCGCTGGATTTTTCTTACAAGGAGGATCTGATGGTGGATTCCCTGGCTGATTATATTGAAAAGGCCAGGAATAAAATCCAGGAAATTCCTGCTGCTGCAGAGGATCCCGGACTTCAAAATGAAGTGGTGGAGCAGATTGCCAGAAGCATTAAGGAAAGCGCGGCCACCGGGAGCCATTTCAGCAAAATGCTAAGTCCGGAGGAAGAACAGCTGATGCGGGAGATTATCCGGGAATTTATGAGCTGAAGGTAGAATCTTGCTGTATCAGAATTACACAAAAAACAGGTAAAAAATATGTGAAAATGATTGCAAAAACTTGTGAATTTACCAAGAATTTGCTATACTAAAGTAAAATATATTAAAGGAGCGAGATGCCATGAGTAAAGTTACATTTGATTATTCTAAAGCACTGGGATTTCTTGGAGAAGAAGAAATTGCCGGGATGAAGAGCCAGACAGAGGCTGCAAAAAAAGTTCTGCTGGAAAGAAGCGGTTTGGGCAATGATTACCTTGGATGGATCGATCTTCCCATCGATTACGATAAAGAAGAGTTTGCCCGGATCAAGGCGGCTGCTAAGAAGATCCAGAGCGATTCTGAAGTGCTGCTGGTGATTGGTATCGGCGGTTCCTATTTAGGCGCCAGAGCGGCCATTGAATTTTTAAGACATGGTTTCTATAATAATGTGTCTAAGGAGATCCGCAAGACTCCCGAGATTTATTTTGTAGGCAATAATGTCAGCGGCAGCTATGTGCAGGGCCTGATCGACGTGCTGGGTGACAGGGACTTCTCTATCAACGTGATCTCTAAATCAGGTACCACTACAGAGCCTGCGATCGCGTTCCGTGTATTCAAAGAGATTATCGAGAAAAAATATGGCAAAGAGGAAGCCGCAAAACGTATCTATGCCACGACAGACAGAGCAAGAGGAGCGCTCAAGACGCTGGCTACCGAAGAAGGCTATGAAGCTTTTGTAGTGCCGGATGATGTGGGCGGACGTTTCTCTGTCCTGACAGCAGTTGGTCTTCTGCCGATCGCAGTCAGCGGTGCTGATTTGGACAAACTGATGGAGGGTGCGGCGGCAGCCCGTGAAAACGCTCTCAATGCGCCATATGAAGAAAATGATCCAATGCTTTATGCAGCGATCCGCAATGCCCTTCACAGAAAAGGCAAAGGCGTGGAGATTCTGGCAAATTATGAACCAAGCCTTCATTACATTTCTGAATGGTGGAAACAGCTTTGCGGCGAGAGCGAGGGCAAAGACAAAAAAGGTATTTATCCGGCATCTGTGGATCTGACCACGGATCTGCATTCCATGGGACAGTTTATCCAGGACGGTTCCAGGATCATGTATGAGACTGTATTAAGCGTAGAGAAATCCCGCGCAGAGGTTGTGATCAAGGAAGAGCCAGTAGATTTGGACGGCTTGAATTATCTGGCTGGAAAGAATATGGATTTCGTGAGCAAGAGCGCTATGAACGGCACAATTCTGGCGCATGTGGACGGTGGAGTTCCCAACCTGATGGTGAAGATCCCCGAACAAAATGAGTATTATTTAGGACAGCTGTTCTATTTCTTCGAGTTTGCCATTGGTGTGAGCGGTTATATTTCCGGTGTGAATCCTTTCAATCAGCCTGGCGTGGAGAGCTATAAGACGAATATGTTCGCTTTGCTGGCAAAACCGGGCTATGAGAAAGAGCACGAAGAGCTGCAAAAGAGGCTGTAAATGAAGATCGTTATATTAGAAGCAGGTGCTTTGGGTGAGGACGTGGATTTTTCTGTGTTTGACCGTTTTGGAGAAGTGGTCCGATATGAAAAAAGCACACCCAAGCAAGTGCCGGAGAGAATCCGGGACGCCCAGGTGGTGATCGCCAATAAGGTGCCGGTATGTGAGACATATTTCGGACAGGCGCAAGCGCTGGAGCTGGTGTGCGTCACGGCGACGGGTATCAACAATCTGGATTTGGATTTCCTGAAAGAAAGAGGAATCCCAGCCTGTAATGTGGCTGGCTATTCCACCGGTGCGGTGGCACAGCATACCTTTGCCTTGCTCTTTTATATCTGGCAGAAACTCCGTTATTACGACGACTTCGTAAAATCCGGAGAATATGCAAAGGGAGAGGCCTTCAGTCATTTCGGCAAGAAATTTTACGAATTGGATGGAAAGACCTGGGGCATCGTAGGCTTGGGAGCCATCGGACGGAAGGTGGCAGAGATTGCCTCCGTTTTTGGATGCAGGGTTCTGGTGTATTCCGCCTCCGGAAGCCGGTATGATTCTCCCTATGAACAGGTGGATTTTGATACGCTGCTGGCGGAGTCAGACATTTTGTCCATTCATGCCCCGCTCAATGAATCCACCAGGAATTTGATGACGCTGGATGCTTTTCAGAAGATGAAGCGGTCAGCTGTTCTCATCAATGTGGCCAGAGGGCCTATTGTCAATGAACAGGATCTCTATACTGCCCTCACTCAGGATCTGATTGCCGGTGCTGCGCTGGATGTGCTTTCCAGAGAGCCTATGCGGGAGGACAATCCGCTGGGCAAAATAATGGACAGCAGTAAGCTGGTCATTACACCTCACATCGCTTGGGCCCCGGTGGAGACCAGGAATCGTGTGGTGGAGGAAGTGGCAGCGAATATCCAGGCGTTTTTGGACGGGCATATCCGGAACCGGGTATGCTAAAGCAATATGATTAAAAATGATGATTGCGCTAAAAAAGGGCCGGACAGTACCTGGCGGCATTCTTTTTGACCATCGGATGAACCAAATAGAAAAACTGCGGTGTCCCTTAAAGGGGGCAGCGCAGTTTTTTGTATGACAGAAACTAGGTGGAGAAGGGCCATGAGAAGCTGCTGTCTGATGAAGACAGACTTATGGCCACGATTCTAAAAATCCAATACTGACATGGGTTTTATTCTTCAATAATCTGTATCTCTAAAAAATCAAAATCCAGCTGTTCAATAAAATTATCCTGACTGAAACGGGTCCGGTCATGTCTCTGGAATTCTGTCACATTGGAATCCAGCCAGATGGGTTTTTCCAGATCCAGGGAATAGCAGATTTCTTCCAACCCCTGGAATATTTTACGCGTGCGCGTATCATCGTTGTCGATACAGCTTACAGTGTCTTTGATCAAATGATTGTCCTTCCAGACCTTACCCCACAAACGGAACATAATAACCTCTTTCTATAAACCGGTCTTTATCTAAGCACCTTGTATTATATAGAAAGTCCCTGGAGGCGTCAACCGCTTTGAAAAAATGCCTATCCGCAGGGCTTTCAGAAATAGTATTTGAAACTTTGGAGGAAATCCACTATAATGAATAGCAAATTGTAAAAGGGGAATTACGGATTTTTACAAAGAAGAATTGATCCGGAAAATTCGCCGGATCATAGAGGATGAAATGTCACACAAATATATTTGTAAAAACAGGAGGCAGTGAAATGATAAAATTACATGATCAGGGAGTGTATCTGTTAAACGGAAGCCAGATCGTCGAAGAGGATCAGGCATCTCTCCCCGTATCCAAAACAGAGGCAGCCAAGAATACCATGGCCTATGGGATTTTAAAGGCGCATAACACATCCGGTAATATGGAAAAGCTGCAGATCAAATTTGATAAACTGACTTCCCATGATATCACCTTTGTGGGAATCATTCAGACGGCCAGAGCATCCGGACTGGAAAAATTCCCGGTGCCTTATGTGCTGACGAACTGCCACAACTCTCTCTGTGCGGTGGGCGGCACCATCAATGAGGATGACCATATGTTCGGTCTCACCTGTGCGAAAAAATACGGCGGCGTCTATGTGCCTCCGCATCAGGCAGTCATCCATCAGTTTGCCAGGGAGATGCTGTCCGGCGGCGGAAAAATGATCTTAGGATCTGACAGCCATACCCGTTATGGCGCGCTGGGGACCATGGCTATGGGCGAGGGCGGTCCGGAGCTTGTCAAGCAGCTTTTGGAGCAGACCTATGATATCAACATGCCGGGCGTGGTGGCGATTTATCTCACCGGCAGTCCAAGGCCCGGTGTGGGACCGCAGGACGTGGCTCTGGCCATCATTGGCAAGGTCTTCGGCAACGGTTATGTGAAGAATAAAGTCATGGAATTTGTTGGCCCTGGCGTGTCCAATTTAAGCGCAGACTTCCGTATCGGCGTGGACGTGATGACCACGGAGACCACCTGTTTGTCCTCCATTTGGAGAACCGACGGTAAAATTGAGGAATTCTATGCCATTCATGGAAGACCAGAGGAATATAAGGAATTGAATCCTGGGGAGATCGCTTATTATGACGGCTGTGTGGAGGTCAATCTGGATGAGATCAAGCCAATGATCGCTATGCCGTTCCATCCCAGCAATACATATACCATCGAGGAATTGAATGCAAATCTGATGGATATTTTGGATGATGTGGAGAAGAAGGCGCAGGTGAGCCTGGACGGCAAGGTGGATTTCACCTTGAAGGACAAGGTTGTCGATGGAAAGCTTCATGTGGAGCAGGGAATCATTGCCGGCTGTGCCGGAGGTGGATTTGAAAATATCTGTGCAGCAGCGGATATCCTCAAAGGTGCCAGCATCGGTTATGATGCCTTTACCCTAAGCATTTATCCGGCCAGCACACCGATTTATGTGGAATTGGCCAAGAACGGTGTCTTGGCGTCCCTGATGGAGACTGGGGCAGTGGTGAAGACCGCATTCTGCGGGCCGTGCTTCGGGGCAGGGGATACGCCGGCGAACAATGCGTTCAGCATCCGCCATTCCACCAGGAACTTCCCTAATAGAGAGGGCTCTAAGATCCAAAACGGTCAGATTTCATCTGTGGCTTTGATGGATGCCCGTTCTATCGCTGCTACGGCCGCGAATAAGGGTGTACTCACCTCAGCGGAGGAATTTACGGGAGATTACAGCAATCCGAAATATTATTTTGATCAAACGATTTATGAGAACCGTATTTTTGACAGCAAGGGCGTGGCAGATCCGTCCGTGGAGATTCAGTTTGGTCCCAATATTAAGGACTGGCCGAAAATGCCGGCCCTGGCAGACAACCTGATTCTTAAGGTAGTATCCGAGATCCATGATCCGGTGACTACCACGGATGAATTGATTCCTTCCGGAGAGACATCCTCTTACCGTTCCAATCCTCTGGGGTTGGCAGAATTTACTTTGTCTAGAAAGGATCCGGCTTATGTGGGACGTGCCAAGGAGGTTCAAAAAGGTGAGACGGCGATCTTAGAAGGAAAATGTCCGACAGAAGTCTTGCCGGAGCTTGCGCCTGTGTTTGAGGCGATCGGAAAGCAGTTCCCAGATGCGTCAAAAGAGACGCTGGGTGTGGGAAGTACGATCTTTGCCGTGAAGCCCGGAGACGGTTCTGCCAGGGAACAGGCGGCTTCCTGTCAGAAGGTGCTGGGCGGCTGGGCCAATATTGCCAATGAATATGCGACTAAGAGATACCGTTCGAACCTGATCAACTGGGGCATGCTGCCATTTTTGATCCCGGAAGGGGAGCTTCCCTTCCACAACGGAGATTATCTTTTCCTGCCGGGGATCCGCAAAGCCGTGGAGGAGAAGTCTGACGTGATCAAAGCCTACACCGTAGGGGACACGCTGAAGGAGTTTATGTTATCTCTGGGTGAGCTCACGGATGATGAACGTGAGATCATTTTGAAAGGCTGCCTGATCAATTATAACCGCAAATAAAAAATAAAAAAGAAACGGCGCTCTGACCGTGAGACTGTGCAAAACAGCTTCGCGGCCAGGGCGCTTTTATTTCATAGAAAATTGCGTTCTATGAAATAAAAGCACTCCGTGGGGGATCGCACTGCGGCGGAATTTTATCTGAGGGATTGGGAACAGCGGGCGTCCATGTTTTGCATGCTTTTGTGCATGGGATTTTTATAATTTCATTGTATAAATTGTAAATACAATTACAAAATATTCAGACAATAAACTGTTTTAAATTATGAAAATGTTCTGAAAATAATTTATTAAAATTTTTTTGAAAAAATGTATTGACAAATGAGCGCTGCTTTGCTATGATGAGTTCATCAAAAAACAAACGACATTCATTCAATTCATAGTATATATTACTGATCGACTTGAAGGAATGGAAAAAGGTAAGGATGGTGATTCCAGTGGGAACAGATAATACTTATCATCAATATGAGAGTGGTATTGCATAGCACCTCCTGCATG
>JBMNRL010000003.1:0-155743 GCA_050944615.1 Blautia sp. | reverse complement strand
CGCTTCAACGATGAATCGTTGAAGCGACAGCCCCGCTCTAATTCCTATCACTGTTTTCCACTTCTGCTCAGGCAGCTTCCTGCAGAGTATTCCGGTGACGGTCCTTTTTTCTTTTTCATTCTTACTTAACGATGAAATCTGCTGCAACCAGGCCTGATTTAAATAATGCAGTAAACCGGTACTGTCCGGGCTCCATAGGGTCGATTAGCTTATACTCATACGTTGTGGACACGTCTCTGTCAAGAACGCGTTCCATTTCTGTGTTGTCTATACCAGGAAAATTACCTGAGCTATAGCACCATTTCCCATCCATCAACCTTTCGAAAAAAATAGTATCTCCCCGACGCCCCCATATCTGCTGTTTCCCGCTTTTGTTCTTAAGATGGACAATCAATGTATTCTGCTTTTTCAAATCGATTTCCTTAGGAGAAACTGTCAGCTCCACCTTCAAACTGCTGTTGACTTTTTGGTACTTGCTCGGTACCACCTTCTCGCTGTCAAAAAACACTTCCCTTTGTTCATCTACAGAAGGATGCTTTTCTCCAGGCAAAAGCAGAAGGGCTCCCAAGATGAAACACGCTCCCAACACCACTACAACATATTTCCATAGATTACTGCCCTTCATGAATTGAAACCAAGTCATCGTTCCTTCCTCCTCCAACTAATTCCCGGACAAAAGCCTGTACCCATACCTGGGTATCCGGTACTACAGCAAAGCATGTTAAAAACAGTCGCGGTGGATGTACAATGTATACTTATAATGCGCAAAGATGTACCAAATGCAAAGTGGTAAAGCCTGGAAGTATAAAAGACACATTTCATTATAGTGTCTGTACACACTAACTTATTTCCTATACCATTCACTAAGGGGATTTTCCCCTAGTGAATGGTATTTTTTTCTTCAGCCACTGGCATTTTAGACACATCTGTGCGCATCCTGCACGGAGTGCTTTTTATTTCATAGAACGCATTTTCTATGAAACAGGAAAGAATCCTGCACTATCAGCCGTCCGTTTTCTTATTTCTTATTTAAAATACTTCACGCCGGATTCGAAGATACGGATATCCTGCGCGCCGTAAATGTTCATGGCCACGCCGTCATCCCTACGTTCCACATGAGCCATTTTACCCAAGACTCTGCCGTCGGGACTCGTGATGCCTTCAATGGCAAAGGAGGAGCCATTGACATTCCATTCCTCGTCGTTCCTATGGATATTTCCGTCAGGATCCACATACTGCGTAGCCACCTGCCCATTGGCAAACAGCTTCGCCGCCCATTCCTGGCTGCACACAAAACGTCCCTCCCCGTGGGAAGCCGGATTGCAGTAGATACCGCCAAGTTCTGCCTCTGCCAGCCATGGGGATTTGTTGGTCACTACCTTTGTGTATACCATCTTGGAAATATGACGTCCGATGGTGTTGTAGGTCAAGGTGGGAGAGTCCTCCTTCTGACCTGTGATCTCGCCGTAAGGCACCAGTCCCAGCTTAATCAGCGCCTGGAAACCATTGCAGATGCCAAGAGCCAGGCCGTCCCTTTCATTCAAAAGCCGCATAACCGCTTCCTTGATCTTCGCATTCTGGAATGCCGTAGCAAAGAATTTCGCGGATCCGTCCGGTTCATCGCCCGCGGAGAAGCCGCCCGGGAACATGATCATCTGTGCCTGGTCAATGGATTTCTCAAATAATTCCACGGAATCCAGAATATCCTGTGCGGTTAAATTCTTAAAGACCTTCACATCTACCTCGGCACCCGCACGCTCAAATGCCTTTGTACTGTCATATTCGCAGTTGGTACCCGGGAATACAGGGATAAATACCCTGGGCTTTGCTACCTTATGCTTGCAGACATAAATATTCTTGGTATCATAAAGTCCATTTCTGCGGGACACGCCATCTTCCGCCTCGCCCTCTGCTGCCGCAAATAACGCGGTGGGTCCGTCCTCTTTTTTTTCTTTGCCGGAAACGGTGGGGAACACCTTTTCCAACGTGCCCTTCCAGGCATCCAACGCTTCATCCAAGGCAATCTCCACGCTGCCATGGGAAATCCTGCCGTCACCGGTCACCTCACCGATCACGGTATAGGTGATGGAAAGCTCACCGACTTTTCCATCCGGCACTTCACAGATGATGTCGCCAAAGCCAGGGGCAAACAGATCCCGCACATCCACATTGTGCTCGATCTTCACTCCCAAGCCGTTGCCAAAGGCCATTTTGCTCACAGCCGGCGCGATGCCGTGACGATCCAGGGCATAAGCGGAAATGATCCGGCCGGCCTGCACATCCTGGCGGAATTTTCCATACTGGTCCATAAGGCCGTCATAATCCGGCAGATCGTATTCTGCCTTAGGCGCGCGCAGCCATACCAGCTTACTGCCGGCTTTTTTGAGCTCAGGCGTGATAATATCCTGCAGTTTTGCCACATCTACGGCGAAGGAAACTAACGTAGGCGGCACATCGATATCGTTGAAGGTTCCGGACATACTGTCCTTACCGCCGATGGAAGGCAGCCCAAAGCCCAGCTGTGCCGCATAAGCGCCCAGCAAGGCTGCAAAAGGCTGGCTCCAACGGCTGGGATCCTCAGTCATCCTGCGGAAATATTCCTGGAAGGTAAAACGGATCTTAGAATAATCTCCGCCTGCGGCTACGATTCTGGCCACAGATTCCACAACCGCATAAACAGCCCCATGGTATGGACTCCAGCTGGACAGATAAGGATCAAAGCCATAGCTCATCATGGTCACCGTATTGGTCTTGCCTTTTGCCACGGGAACCTTGGCCACCATCGCCTGTGTCTCGGTGAGCTGGTATTTTCCGCCATACGGCATCAGCACACTGCAGGCTCCGATAGAGCTGTCAAACATCTCCACCAGCCCTTTCTGGGAGCAGGCGTTAAGATCGGCCAGGGTCTCCAGCCATTTAGCTTTCTCATCCTCCACTTCCCCGCGGACAAACAGACTGTCCTCTTTGCGCGGGATGTCCACCTTCACAGAGGTCTCCTGATGAGCTCCGTTGGTATCCAAAAATGCCCTGGAAATATTGACGATCTCTTTTCCTCTCCAGGTGAGCACCAGATTCGGCTCCTCGGTGACAACCGCCACTTCCACCGCCTCCAGGTTCTCTTCCTTGGCATAGTTCAAAAACTGCTCCACATCCTTGGGATCTACGACCACCGCCATACGCTCCTGGGACTCAGAAATGGAAATCTCCGTGCCGTCCAAGCCGGCATATTTCTTCGGCACCTTATCCAAATCCACGCGCAGACCGTCAGCCAGCTCTCCGATGGCCACAGAGACACCGCCAGCTCCGAAATCGTTGCATTTCTTAATCAGGGCGCTGACTTCCTCTCTGCGGAACATACGCTGGATCTTACGCTCTGTGGGAGCATTTCCTTTTTGGACCTCAGCTCCGCACACCTCGATGGAGGCCTCCGTATGCACCTTGGAAGAACCGGTGGCGCCGCCGATGCCGTCACGGCCAGTACGGCCGCCCAGCAGGATGATGATATCACCCGGGTCAGAAGTCTCCCGGATCACCGCCCGGCGTGGTGCTGCACCTAGTACCGCACCGATCTCCATACGTTTTGCCACATAGTTCGGATGATAGATTTCTTTCACATAGCCGGTAGCCAGGCCGATCTGGTTGCCGTAGGAGCTATACCCATGGGCCGCTTCCCGGACGATCTTCTTCTGGGGAAGCTTGCCTTTTAATGTATCCTTCAAGGAAATTGTCGGATCCGCAGCGCCGGTCACACGCATCGCCTGGTAGACATAGGTACGTCCGGAAAGGGGATCCCGGATGGCGCCGCCCAGACAGGTGGCCGCACCGCCGAAAGGCTCGATTTCTGTAGGATGGTTATGGGTTTCATTTTTAAAGTTGATCAGCCATTCCTCTTCCTTACCGTCCACATCCACCGGAACCACGATGCTGCAGGCATTGATCTCATCGGACTCTTCCTGGTCTTCCAGCTTTCCTTCCGCTTTCAGCTTGCGCATTGCCATCAATGCCAGATCCATCAGGCAGACAAATTTGTCATCCCTTCCTTTGAAGATCACCGCCCGGTCAGCTAAATACTGCTCATAGGTCTTCTGGATAGGCTCCTTGTAATCGCCTTCCCCGAATTCCACCTCTTTTAACTCTGTGGAAAACGTCGTATGACGGCAGTGATCGGACCAATAGGTATCCAGAACACGGATTTCCGTCATCGTAGGATCTCTGTCCTCTTCCCCTTTGAAATAGTTCTGGATATGCTGGAAATCCTGAAAAGTCATGGCCAGATTCAAAGAATCATAAAGCTCCTTAAGAGGAGCTTCCTCCATGGTACGGAAGCCTTCCACGACAGCCACATCCGCTGGTTCCTCAAAATTCGTCACTAAGGTTTCCGGCTTCTCCATGCCAGTCTCCCGGGAATCCACCGGGTTGATGCAATGGTTCTTAATGGCAGAAAACTCTTCATCGGAAATATTCCCCTCGACCACATATGTGGTGGCGGACCGGATGATCGGCATCTCATCCTCTTTCAAAAACTGTACGCACTGCACTGCGGAGTCCGCTCTCTGGTCAAACTGGCCCGGCAGGTATTCCACGGAAAAAATCCTGGATCCTTCTTTCACCGGAAATTCCTCCTGGTACAGATCATCCACCGGAGGCTCTGCAAACACCGTCTTGCATGCTTTTTTGAAAACCTCGTTGGAAATCTGCTCCACATCGTAACGGATTAGCACGCGGATATCCTCCACATCCCCAATTCCCAGATAACTTTTGACCTCGTGCTTCAATTCTTGGGCCTGGACTGCATAGGCCGGCTTCTTTTCCACATAGACACGTCTTACATTGCTCATGGATCTTCCCTTTCCCTGTGTTTTTCACAGCAGCGACTCAACTGTTTCTTCTTAGACAGATTCCGGTGTGAAAAAGGGACACAACACTTCTTATCCCTCCTGACACCCAAATCTTATCCGTAAATTTATCATCCTTTACAAATTTCTTTCTTTATAGTAGCATAGAAGAAATCATTAGTAAAATTAATATATCTAATTTAATTTATTACTATTGCTAATATAGGAAGGACTCGTTCTATGGATATCAGTTATGAACTCTATAAAGTGTTTTATTATGTCGCCACTTCTTTGAGCTTCTCCAAAGCTTCCGAAAAACTTTATATCTCCCAGTCCGCGGTGAGCCAATCCATTAAGACTTTGGAAAGAAAACTGGGGCATCCCCTTTTTGACCGGAGCACCAAAAAGGTCCAGCTCACTTCTGAAGGGGAAACCCTGCTGCGCCATGTCCAGCCCGCTATCCTGATGATCCAGCAAGGCGAGGCCCTGTTCACGGAGGAAAGCCCCCTAAAAGGGCAGCTCCGCATCGGTGCCAGCGACACGATCTGCCGCTATTTCCTGGTCCCTTATCTTCAGCGCTTCCACCAGGAATTCCCTGATGTCCGGATTAAGATCACCAACAAAACCTCCATCGGATGCGTGGATCTGCTGGAGCAGGGACAAGTAGATTTCATCGTCGTAAATTCTCCCAATTCCCGGCTGGGAAAGGACAGGGACTATATGGTCATCGGAGAATTCGGGGACATTTTCGCCGCCAATCCCCAACATTTCCCCCTCAAGGACAAAATCCTGGACCTTTCGGATCTGCAGAATTATCCCATCCTGATGCTTAGCCAGCCTAGCACCACCAGTGAATATCTCCACCGTCTCTTCCTCTCCCACAAGCTGACCCTGGTTCCGGAGGTGGAATTAAGCAGCAATGATTTGCTGGTGGATCTGGCCCGCATCGGACTGGGCATTGCCTTCCTTCCCGATTACATGCTGCCCGGAAACAGCTCTGACCTTTTTCCTCTTAAGCTGCGGGAGGCCCTTCCCAGGCGCCAGCTCATCTTAGCTGCCCAGGATCTGCGGCCGCTGTCCCCCGCTGCCCAGAAGTTCCGGGATCTTTTCACCGCACCGTAATCCATTCGTTTCTGTAGGACCAAAGACCGTTTTTTATAATCTTTTTCCAAGCTCATACGCTTCTCGCATATGAATCGAATTTTTTGTGATTTCCGGGGAACCACAGCCTGTTCCCAATACCATGCCGCAATTTTCAAAATGCATATAACGGCATATTTTCTTATAATGCTCTGCAAGATAAGGCATGACATCCTCATCCGAATCCCAGGCAGCGGCAATCAGCGCCGTTTTCAAGCTTTTGCCGGACAGCTTTGCGGTATAGCTGTAAAACCGGTCAATGACCATTTTCAGCTGCGCAGACATCCCAAAATAATAAATGGGAGTCACAAACACTGCCATGTCTGCACTTAACAAAGCCTCCCTGATCTGCACGTTGTCATCCTTATGGATACATTCCCCCTCCGCACTGCAGTGGCCGCAGCCAAGGCACGGATGCAATTTCATATGCGCCACATCACAGACCTGAACCTCATGTCCAACCTCCCTGGCCCCTTTTTGAAACTGTTCTGCCAGCATATTGGATGAACCATTTTTATGTGGGCTTCCTTTTAACACTACTATTTTCATAAGTACTTCCTCCAAATTATAATGATTTTCATTTTGCATCGTAGCTCTTTTTACATGCCAATCATAGAAGAAAATTCCTTCATAACCTCAGATATTTTAATCCGCTGCGGGCAGACCTCCTCACAGCTTCTACACCCCACGCAATTGGCCGGGCGTTTCTCCTGCGGCATACTCCCCACCGCCATCGGTGCTAAGAAGCCGCCTCCAGTAATCTTATGCTCATTATAGAAAGCCAGCAAATCCGGAATCGGCAGCTCCTGCGGGCAGTGGCTGGTGCAGTAATGACAGGCCGTACATGGTACCCCGCCCTTTCTCGTCTCCTCATCCGCCAAGCGGATTACAGTATCAAATTCCTTCCGTGTCAGCGGTCGATCCTCCTGCCAGGTCCGCAGATTCTCCTTCAACTGCTCCAAATTGGACATGCCGGAAAGAACCACGGTCACTCCTGGAATGGATTGTAAAAACCGGAACGCCCACGCCGGAATTTCCTCATCCGGTCTCATCTTCCGAAGCTCACCAGCCATATCATCCGGCACTTTTGCAAGCCGTCCTCCACGCAGTGGCTCCATCACCCAAATGGGAATTCCTGCGGCCTGAACCAGCTCCACCTTTTCCTTGGCTCCCTGGAAATGCCAATCCATATAATTTAACTGAAGCTGGCAAAATTCCATATGTGCTCCATAGGCAAAGAGAAAACGTTTAATCACCTCCACGGAGCCATGGGCGGAAAAGCCCAGATGACGGATTCTGCCGTTTTCCTTCTGCTTCAGCAGATACTCCAAAATCCCAAATTCCGGATTCAGATATCCATCGATATTTCCTTCATAAACATTATGAAATAAATAGAAATCAAAATATGGAGTTTGGCACTTTTCCAATTGTTTTTCAAAAATTTCCTCCACCCTACTCATATTGGAAGCATCATACCCTGGAAATTTAGAAGCTAAGTAATAGCTCTCTCTCGGATAACAGGAAAGAAACTTTCCCGCAGCCAATTCTGAATTTCCATCGTGATAGCCCCATGCTGTATCAAAATAATTGATGCCGTTTTGATATGCATACGCAATCAGCTTCTTCGCTGCCGTTTCATCAATCACCTCATCCTTACCGTCTACCACGGGCAGTCTCATCATGCCCAGTCCCAAACCGGACAGCTTAATATCCTGGAATTCTCTGTAAATCATAATGTCATCCTCCCTATCTTTATAAACTTGTCAACACTGGATCTACCGCTGCAATTTCAATTATGCCGGACAGTTTCGCGGTATTCTCTTTTCCTGAAACCGCTTCTCCCAACGCGTACAGGCTGCTTCCTTTTCCAAAATATTCATAAAACATAACCACATCCGCCCATGGAGAATAATAACATAAGCTGCCTTTTTTGGCATCTGCCAACGGCGCATCACCAACATTCAATTCTTCCGGCGGATAAAAAGTTTTTTCATTAGTGCTAAAATCCTTTACCTCCAATGTCAATGGAAGCTGTGCGTACAAATCCTTTGCCGCCTGGGAGGCATTCAATTCAAAAATGATTTCATACATTTCCGATTTTATACGGATTCGCATTCCACTTTCCTCCGTAGTATCTGTTTTTTTATGTTCCGGGGAAGCAACGCCGCAGGCGGATACAAGACCTGTCATTAACAGCGCTGCACATAAAATTCCTCGTAATCCAAAATTCCTTCTTTTAAACATCTCAAATTTTCCTCCAATGCTGCATGGGGAACAGCCGCGTCCAGCCAGACGGCGTCTTCCCTGCCATACTCTTTTCCATACAGAAGCGGAATTCCTGTCTTCTCCCTGAGGAATCCGGCCGCCTCGCAAAAGCTTCCTGTCATTTGTCCCTCATCCAGCCGAACCAGGGAGGTCGCCTTCGCAGGGGCCGCTTGCAGCTGCGGGATATTCTCTGCAATATATTCTCTTGCCAGCTTCTTATTTTCTTCTGTCATTTGGAGAAATTCCTCGCCTGCCTTCCTTCCCACGATCACCTGACATTGGGCCTCCCCTTCATCCATGATGAGTTCCTTCACCTGGGGCGCCACAATCCAGCCGGAATGAGGATTTTTAATACTGTCCACGGAAGATGTGAGAATGGCTTGCACCTGTGATTTTTCAAAACAGAGATCTGTGTCCGTCATCTCACAGTCAATGAGCGTCAAATTCTTACAGTAACAAAATGGCTGTGTCCCCATAATTTTACAGTTGATCAGCGTAAGGCCTTGGGAATACCAGGCCAGATACTCTCCTTTGATCACACTGTTTTTTACTGTCACATTTTCAGAATGCCAGAAGGCATCCTTGGTATCAAACACACAGTTTTCAAAGGCAGCATTTTTGATGTATTGGAACGAATATTTCCCTTGCAGCTGCACCTCTTTAACATCCAGGTCAGCAGAACGCATCATGAAGTATTCGCCCTGTACATGGCTGTTTCTCATCCGCATCCCGTTCACCGACCAGCCAAATTCCGGAGAAATAATATCGCAGTTTTCAATGACAACATCACAGCCCTCCCGCAGTGCCTTAATTCCATGCAATTTTGTATCTGTAATTTCCACCTGCTTAGAATACCATAAGGCCGCCCTGCAAAATTCTGTCATTCGGGAGTCTTGGATTTTCAATTTCTCATTGTGCCAAAACGGATACCGAAGATTAAAAAGGCACTGCTTCGCTTCCACTTTTCGGCATTCCTTACATGCGCTTTCCCCATCAGCAGGACCATCAAAAGAGCAATTCTTTATCAGAATCCCTTCCCGCCCGTACAATGCCCGTTCCTCATCAAACGTCCGATTTTCTATTATTTCCATTCTGCATCCCTTCCTCTTCTATTTCTTCTGTTTCCTATTTCTCTGGATCTGGTAAACCAAGTAATCCAGACAATCGATCTGCTTCTCCCGTTCATGCACCATGCCAAGGAGACAGCTTCTGTGCCGCTCCAACTGCTTGAGCAATTCGCCCATATCATCCTCGTCCAAATGCATCATGACGCAGTCAATCATTTCCTGCGTACATCCGGCATCCTTTAAATTCTGTATGACCGCCGCCCTGGAATCGTAGTGTAACGTTTCCTCCAGCTTCATCCCTGCCATCCTCTCTTTTTACATTCCAGACTCTCGTGTGCCGACACGTTCCGGTTCATGCGGACCTAAATGGATCCGTTTACAAAACTTATTATAAATTCTTGGTATTCGATTAGCAAATACTTATATTAAATACAAATATATAGTTGAAACCTATTCATATTTTTGCTATGATGATGCTTAAGGTATCAAAAGGAAGCCGGACAATACCTGCCAGAGCCCCTCGTTTGATACCCAAAGCCTATGATGAAATAAAAGAAAGGAGCCTACGCCATGGAACTTCGGGTATTAAACTATTTTTTAGCAGTTGCCAGAGAACAGAGCATCCTCCGGGCAGCAAAATCCCTGCATCTTTCACAGCCGACCCTTTCCACGCAGATTCGGAACATGGAAGAGGAGCTTGGCAAACAGCTTTTAATCAGAGGAACGAAAGGCTCACGGAAGGTCACCTTGACCGAAGAAGGGATGATCCTAAAGAAACGGGCAGAAGAAATTTTGAATCTCGTGGAAAAAACAGAAAAAGAAATCACTCAATCCGATCGTGTCATTGCCGGTGATATTTATATCGGAACAGGAGAAACGGATGCTGTCCGGATTTTAGCCAAAATTGTAAAAGAACTGCAGACTGCCTGCCCAGGGATTCATTACCATATTTCCAGCGGAAATGCTGATTTCGTCCTGGAGCAGCTGGATAAGGGGTTGATTGACTTTGGAATTGTATTTAGTGAGGTGGATACTGCAAAATATAACGCCTTGAAGATGCCTGTGAAAGACACCTGGGGGGTTCTCATGCGCCGGGACTGTTCCCTTGCCCAAAAGGAAACCATTTCTCCAGAGGATTTGTGGGACAAACCGCTGATTCTCTCCCACCAGAGAAACCAGAACAGCACCCTGCGTCCTTGGCTGAATTGCAGTATGGATGATTTAAATGTGATCGCCACCTATAATTTGCTGTTCAACGCCTCCCTGCTGGTTGAAGAAGGGCTGGGCTATGCCGTCGGTCTTGACAAAATCATCTATACCGGGGAAAACAGCCGCCTCTGCTTCCGCCCACTGGAGCCGAAAATAGAGGCAGAGTTGAATATTGTGTGGAAAAAATACCAGATTTTTTCCAAAGCCGCAGAACAGTTTATAACAAAACTAAAGGAACTATTATGATTCGGATGTCAAGGGAGGGGCCGGGCAGGTATTACCAGAGTCCCTCCTTTGACATCCGAATCCAATCAAACCAAGATAGAAGCTTGCTCGGAGGATTCTCCGCCTGCGCCGGGCCATATTCGCGGCATCCTTCCACTCCGCTGCAGTACGATCCCGCACGGAGGGCTTTTTGTTGGATAGGAAAGTCTTTTGAGCTTTCCTATCCAACAAAAAACCTGCCTGCCGGATATCCGACAGACAGGCAAACATTGATATCGTATTCATCTGTTAATATACATCTCCCACGGTCTCAGAACCGTCGTCGTTGACAACCGCATATACCGTAAAGCCGTCATAATAATAAAAATGTACGGTTTTTCCGGTTTCCTCATCGATATCTTCATCGGATCCATCCGGGTTTCCGATATCCGGATCGGAGAATAAGGAATCCGCAGAACTCCCAATATAACCTTCCGCTTTCGCTCTGGGATCCACCGCTGGATCCGGCGGCGCTACCGTGGGCTGTGGTTTCTCCGTAGTCTCCGGCGTCTCTGTCACGGAAGGTGTCTCCGTGGGAGCCTGGGTCTCGGTAGCTTCCGGTGTCTCGGTTACTTGGTTCGGATTGGAATCCGTGATGCCGAGACGTTTTTTCACCTCCGCCAAGGTGGATACTTCTTTATTCGTCACCGTATTTTTATATTTTACGTAAGGTATGCCGTCATCAAAATGCAAGGTGATTTCTTCCATGGCTGTCAGATCCAGATCGCGGAAAAAGCAGTTTTCAGTAGCGTCCATGCCTTCATAGGCAATTTGCAGATCATAATTTTTTACGGTCTTATTATTGATGTCTTTATTATCCTTATCATAATATAAAATCGCCCGTTCCTTATCCTTCAAGGTAAACTTATCCTGGATCAGATCTGCGCCCCAGCTGCTTTCCTCGTAATCCTCATCGTCACCTGCACTGACAACCGGCGTCGGCCGCATATAAAACTCGGAAATCTCCCTCCCGGTCTCATTGGTGACTACTACCTCAGCCGCCGTAGCCGTCTTCGTGCCCAAAAACTTCGTAATTTTACTTTTGTCAATGGTGCTGGAATCTTTTTCCATGGACACCAGGTCATCCTCTTTTTGTTCCTTATCTTCTGCCTTCTGCTCCGTCTTGATGTCCGTTTTATCTGTCTTATCCTTGTCCCCGCAACCGCTAAAGGCAAGACATAATGCCAGCAGACCGGCCATAATCAATAATTTTTTCTTCATAATAATCGTATCCTCCTGCAAACGCAAACCAAACATATCTGTTCTTTTCAGCACACTTGCGTGTAGTATAGGTCGATTCTTATTTTTTGTCAATAGGCGAGTGCTGGGCATTGACGGAGGAATCCCAGGCAAAAGCCTTCCTAACAAAGGAAAACGCCCAGGCTATTTGCCTGAGCGCCGTATCCGATCGCTGCCATCAAATCTCTGCAATGACCTCGACTTCACAGAGAACATTTTTCGGAAGGGTCTTCACCGCTACACAGGAACGTGCCGGTTTCCCCACGAAATATTTCGCATAAATTTCGTTAAACGCTGCAAAATCTCCCATATCCGCCAAAAAGCAAGTAGTCTTCACCGCTTTGTCAAAGCTGGTGCCGGCTTCCTCCAGCACAGCCTGCAGATTCTTCATAACCTGCTCTGCCTGCACCTCAATGGTATCCCCTGCCAGCTCGCCGGTGGCCGGGATTACAGGAATCTGTCCGGAAGTAAAAAGCACGCCGTTCAATATCATAGCCTGAGAATAGGGTCCGATGGCTGCCGGAGCCTTATCTGTATACACAACCTTCATTTGAATTTCTCCTTTCACATCTGTGGATGAATGACATATGTATCTCCGTATCTGTGAACCATTTTGGACAGATACGCGTTTTCTTCATTATAGTCATTATCCGGACAACGGTCAATAGTATATACTAAATATTTTTGTATTAACCTAAATATTTTAAAGGCTCATGAATGAGATCATTCATGAGCCCCGGTTCTCCAACCTGCGATAACGCCGGCAGATTTGCCGGCATCTGCCGCTTATTCTTCTTTTTTCTCCACCTTCAGCGGCTCAATCTCTTCCGCTTTAAAAACATAACCGCAAGGACAAACCGCATCCTCGGTAATCCTTCCTCTCATGGTAAACACTTCCACTGTCTTGCCGCATACCGGGCACACTCTGTCCTCCGGTTCCGGTGTCCTGAATTTACTTTCGCATCCATCCATAACTGACATATCAAATCCCTCCGTTCTTTCCGCAAATCTTTGTTTATTATTTTCAAAAACTTTGTATATACTATAAATATTATTAGATTATTCTGTAAATGTCAATAAGTTTTCCAAAATCCACGGGGCACGGTTTCTATGCGTCAAACCATTTTCATCCTTGTCAAAAGGGGAAATTCATTGCCACCTCCCCCAAAATCCCGTATACTGAAGATAACAAATTTACAGAAGATCCCTATGGGCACTTGTGCAAATCAGTTGTTTTCCAGCCAAGGAGGAAGCTTATGCAGCAGGAATTACTGCGGTTTGAAAATGTATCAGCAGAGGATAACGGACGTCACTTATTTTGCAATCTCAATGTAAGCATCTTCAAAAATGCCCGCCTGGGTATCGCGAATACCCAGGAAAGCGACTGCACGGCCCTG
The DNA here is from genome assembly GCA_050944615.1 of Blautia sp. Lineage (GTDB taxonomy): Bacteria > Bacillota > Clostridia > Lachnospirales > Lachnospiraceae > Blautia_A. Next base: position 142,327 of record JBMNRL010000003.1, on the reverse strand, counting down.
GCTGGTATCATCTCCGGCCTATTCCCCATCTCCCATGGCCGGATCATTTATCATGGACAGATTTATTCTCCTCAAAACTACAATACCTATTCCAAAAATGCCATGCTAAAGATCAATGATATCTTCAAACAAACCCAGCTAGTGCCGGCCATGTCCATCACAGAAAATCTCTTTGCTCTGCGCAGCCATTCCTTTATCTCTATTTTTAACAAGAAAGCGGCGGGCATCCGTACCCAGCAGCTATTGGATAAATACCTCCTGCCCTTTTCTCCGGACGCCAAAATTGCCAGCCTCTCCCGGTCCCAACAACATCTGATCCAGATCCTAAAAGCCCTGGATACCGGCGCGGAAATTTTGATCCTGGATAATATCACGAGAAACTATACACCCACAGAAAAAGAACTGCTCCTGGATTTTCTCTCCCGGGTGGAGCACTGTGCCATTTTATATATCAGCAACACACTGGATTCTTTTTTTGAAACCATGGACAGTGTCGTCGTGATGAAAAAGGGGCAGATCATCCACCATATTTTCCCCTCCTTTTATTCCCAAGAGCTGCTCACTTCCATAGCCGTTGGAAAAAACACGGCAGAACCATCCGCCATCCCTTTGAAAAGCCTGCATCCCGCCCAGGATACCGTACTGAAAATCGGCCTTCCCGGCAGCTTCTCATCCCTGACCTTAAAAAGACACGAAGTTTTGGGGATCATCGATCTGAACGGTTCCCTTTACCAGGCGCTGAACCAGTTGGAGCTCTATAGCAGCAGCTATCCCATCACCTGCGGGAAACTGCCCATCACCTCCTACCGGCAAGCCGCCAAATGCCAATGCTATTTTCTGACAGAACGCCATATTCAGGAGGGCTTGTTCCCTACCTTAAGCTTCAAGAAAAATCTCACCATCCTCAGCGCTAAAAAAACCAGCTATGCCGGTATCCTATCCGACCGTTTGGAAGACCATCTGCAGCAGTCCTATCTCCCCTATTTTGAAAAAGAAACCCCACCCTTTTCCAAATGGGGCGCCATCAAAACGATGCTGTTCCGGTATCTTTCCGTACGGCCTCAAATTGTCATCCTGGGCATCAATCCTTCTGATATTCCGCCCTCCTCCCAGGAGGAATTTTATCAGATCATCGGCCTGTTCCGTAAACACGGCGTATCTCTCCTGATGATCTATGTGGATGACACGGAATACATCTCCCTTTGTGACCGTCTGCTCCTCATTGAAAGCAATTTTAAGGTCACAGAAAGACATACGGATCAGCCCATCCCGTCTTGATTCTGCATCTGCCTGCCCACCTTCTCATCCTTGATAGCAGGCAGGCGGATTTCTACCTGAGTCCCGACATTCTCCGTGCTATAGATGCTGATTCCATAAAGATTCCCATAATAAATGCGTATCCTTTCATTGACATTCCGAAGGGCCATTCCCTTCCCCTCTCCTTGTCTGCATGTATCGTCTCTTTTTGCTTCCCATTCATTCAACGATTCATTGAGTCTGCGCACTTTTTCTTTGGACATGCCCACTCCATTGTCAATGACATAAATCAAAAGCCGCTCCTGTGTCTCTACAATCCGGACCAGCACCTTTCCAGGCGCCATACTCAACTCCACCCCATGGAAAATCGCATTTTCAATAATAGGCTGAAGCGTCATTTTCGGAATCAGGCATTCCATCACATCCTCTGACGCGTCCATTTCAATCTCCAGGTCAAACCGGTCCTCAAAGCGGAATTGCTGGATCTGTACATATGTTTTCACATTGCGGATCTCATCCTCTAAGGTTACAATATTTCCCCTGCGGCTGATGCTGTAACGGAAAAAAGCGGACAAGGCTTCCACCATATCCGCCAGCGTTCCCTCTCCCACTGCCAGCGCCTGACCCCGGATGGAGTCCAGCGTGTTATAGAGAAAATGAGGGTTGATCTGATTCTGCAGCCAACGGATTTCCTCTTCGCAGTCAGATCTGTGAGCTGTGATTTCCCGCTGTTCCGCTTTCTTTTTCCACCGGGCTACTTCCTCCTGAAAGCTCTGTCTCAAAGATGCCATGCGACGCTGTTTTTGTACCATATAAAGAAACAAAAGCAGCAGACCCAAAAACAGCAGTGCATTTTTCTGAATCAGCAGCTCATACAGCAAGTATACGGCAGCCAGCCCATCCGCCGCCAAATCCCCAGCTGTCTCCTTTTTCATATCTGTTCCTCCTGCCTATGAATAAAGTTTCCGGTATTCGGACGGCTTAATTCCAACCAACTTATAAAACAAACGGCTGAAATATTTCTGGTCCTTATAGCCCACAGCCCATCCCACTTCCGAAACGTTCAGCCTTCCCTCTTCCAGCAGCTCCTTCGCTTTGGTTATGCGCACTTCGGTAAGATAATCGGAGAAATTAATTCCCTGCTCCTTCTTAAACAGGCTGCTGAAATAGCTGGAGTTGATCCCCACCTCGCCAGCCACCTCCTCCAAACTGAGCTCCCTGGCATAGTTGGCATCGATATATCCTTTGGCCTGACGGATATACTTGGAATCCTTGATCATCCGCTGGGCGCTCATCTGCTCCAGCCATCCGGTCACCTCCTGCTGTGCTCTTTTTACCAGTTCCCGCTCCGTATCCGCCTGTCCCAGACTTTCCTTAAATTTCTGCCCGTCAAAACCAGGCGCCTCTCCTCTCTCAGAAGAAGCTGCCTGTTCCAAGACAGAAGCCACCGACTGCATGGACATATAGAGTGAAACAGGATCCACCACCTTTTCTCCCACTAAATTCATCACTTGGCCAAAGCAATCCATCACCTGCTCCTGGCTTTCGATTTCCACTGCCTTCTTCAGCCGCTTATACCACTCCTTTTCCAATCCTCTGCCCTGCTCCCGCATATCCGAAGTATAGAAGATCAGCTTATGGGCGCCCAGCCGGAGATGATAAAGCATAGCATGCTCAGCCTCCGCGAGCATATCCTTGGTGAGCGTCTCTTTTTGCATAGAAATCCCCATACTAAAGGAACAAACATCTTCATATTTCTGTACCAAACGGCCAAAAAACTCCTTCAATTGTTCCCGCCAGGGGGATTCCTCTTCATAGTTGAACAGACAAATCAGCTCGGTATTCCTCTTTAAACAAAGAACCTCATCCACATAAGGGCGCATGGCGTTTTCCAGATAGCTCCCGGCATATACCAGCACGATATCCACCTGCTGCTTCTGCAAGCCGCTCACATGAATGATCCCCACACGGAACAAGGTATCCCCAAAATGCATATAATACTCTTCGTTCCAAGTCTTCACCGACACATTTTTCCATACATTTCCATGATCCAGATAATCCGCCAGAAAATTTCTGCGCACCTTCTCCATGCTTTCGGTCAGGCGTTCCCGCATCATGGAATGCCGGCGCTCCTCTCCGGCTTGCTGGAGAATTTTTCCCTTCACGATCTGCAGGTTATCCAACAGCTCCTCCCGGTTCACAGGCTTTAGCAGATAATTCTCTACCCCATACTGCAAAGCGGTATGGGCATATTCAAAATGCTTATGGCCGGATATCAGGATCACCTTCACCTTGTCGTCCGATTCCCTGATCTTTTGCAGCAATTCCAGGCCGTCCATCCCCGGCATGCGGATATCTAAAATGGCAATTTCCGGCTTGGTCTGCTCCAAAAGTGCCAATGCGTCGATTCCATTGTTGGCCTCTCCCACAATCTCCATGTCCAGACTTTCCCAATTGATCAGACTGCGCAAAAGCATGCATATTTTTTTCTCGTCGTCGGCAATCATAACCTTGATCCTATCCATAACCACTCACCCCGATGTCATTTTCCTTTCTATTTTGGCATCCCGCATCCGAAAGTTCTCCGGCCGGTGCGCCTGGCACATTCATTCCTGCCTATTTTTCTAAATTGTATCATAAATTTTCTGTAAATTCTTCTAAATAAATAGAATTGCCAAAAAGGCATGAAAAAATTGTTCATGCCTTATGCTGACAAATCCTCACTTCACACTTACTACGGACGTTGGTGCTTTGCACGCCCGCCAATGGAGCCCCTCCGGGCAATGGCGCTTTACGCGCCTGTCAATGGATAAATTTCCAATGCGTTGGTCCGGAAAATTTTCAAAGCCAATTCTTTTCCTTCCTCACATGTGAGAAAACCGTCGTCCGCCAAATCCGCGATGGCCCTGGCCACCGCATGGCGCCCGGCCAGATAAGCCCCGTAGCTTTCCATCACCGTCCAACTGTCACACCCCCAAGTGATGGCATCCGCCTTGCCAGTCTCGATCAGCTGCTTGATGAAGTACACCGCCGTGGTGGTGGAAATAATCGGCAGCCAGCAAAGATCCGCATAGACATTGGGAAAATAGTGGATCAGAGCCAGCACATCATCGGTCCATGGAAAACCGCCGTGAAACAGCACAAATTTTGTCTCCGGATTCTTACGGATCACCTCACAGAGCAGCATCGCATTGCTTCCTTCCAGGTTTCCAAGACCCGTATGGTTTTGAAACGGAATCTTATATTTGGCCGCTATCTCACAAATCCTGAAATAAATAAAATCCTGAAAGGCCCGGATGTCCTGTGTCCCTGCCTGGGGATTTTGGTATCCTTTGGCCGCCTCCTCATAGGTCCGCTCCTGAAACTGCACGCTGCGGTCATAGGGCAGAGAGGACTTCAAGGCTACGCATCCGCCCTGAACCTTCTCCTGGATTTTCTCCTCCATGGCCTTCAGGTAACCGTCAAAGGAGAGGTTCTTTGGCCAGTCATACATTTGGAAGGGATTGTTCCCATTGTCATCGGTCACATCCATCCGGTAACCGAAGAGAAACAGATTGATTCGGCAGGAGGGTGTATACAGCCCGGGATTGCCCAGGTCGCTGCCCGGATCCCAATAGGCATCCTCAAGGATCTTATCATAATGGCAGACCTCCTGGAAAAACCGGTCATCGGAAGAAAGCCCGGCGGAAAATTCCCGGATCCTTTCGTCAAACCATAAATAAGTTTCCCCATCCAGTCTCTTTTTGGTTCCCAAAAGTTCCTGGAGAGACCGCTCCAGCCAATAAAAATAGGAATTATGCTTCAAGGCACCCACATAGGCCTCCATGGATTCCTTGGTCGTCCCCGGCGTCCTGTGGCACCAGCTCACATACGTATTTTCCAACAGCTCATAGAGCCCTCCGGGAAAGCCCTCCTTTTTTGGCAGCTTATGACAATGTGTGTTGACAATGGAGATTCCATCGATGTAATCTTGTAATTCCTGATAAATGGACATGGCCCGCCTCCTTTTCTTCCTAACCTGCCGCCCAAATCAAACATATTTTTTCAGAAATTTTTGAATCGCCACATCCCAAAAGTCCCAGTCGTGAAAGCCCTCCCAGGCCTCCCAGGAAAACTCTGGGCTCATTTTCTCCAATTCCTGTTCCAATTCCACATTCTGTTCATATAATTCGTCCTGTTTTCCACAGGCCATATAGATCTGGGGGAAATTTTTCTCCGTCTCCCGCAAGCCGGCCAGATACTTCAAATCGCTGGTCTTAGGAAGCAGCCGTTCCTCTCCGAATATCCCCCGCACGTCCCGTTCCAGCCCCCGCGTTTCCTTACGCACCGGAATCTTTGTGACAAACTGTTCCATATCACAGACACTGGAAAAGGCGCCCACCGCCCGGTATTTCCCAGGATCAGTCAATCCGCACAACAACGCGCCGTACCCGCCCATGGACATACCCGCAATCATCAGATCCTCCGGATCCGTGGAAATATGGAACATCTCCGCCGCCAGCCTGGGCAGCTCCTCTGTGATATAGGTAAAATAAGAGCTCCCGTTTTTCATATCCTGGTAAAAGCTGCGCTGTACCTCCGGGATCAGTACGGCCACATCATAATATTCCGCATAGGAATAAATCCTGGAGCGGTGGGCCCAGGCCACCCAATTGTCTGTCAGGCCATGGAGCAAAATCAAGGTCTTCGGCCGTCCCGCCGGTTTGATGCCGGGCGCCAAAGGGATGATTCCCCGGTGCCACCTGGAATCCTGGGGCAAAATCACGCTCATGGAGGTATCCATATTTAAAATTTCCGAATAAACCGCTCCGTTAAAATAAGACATCTCATCACCCTGCTTTCTTCTATCCTTCGTTTTGAATTTTTTTCACTTTTGAACTCCAGATGCGCTGGAGGCAGTCAAAGCCAACCGCTACGATGAGAACCACGCCCTTGACCACGACCTGGTGATATTCGCCCAGTCCCAATACAGCCATGCCGTTGGACAAGACGCCCATGATCAGCACGCCAGCGATCACGCCGGATATCTTGCCTTCGCCGCCCGCCGCACTGACTCCGCCCACGACGCAGGCAGTGATCACGTCCATTTCATTTCCCCAGCCGGACATGGGCTGTGCGGAGTTGACCCTTGCCATCAATACCAGCCCGGCGATACCTGCCAGGCTGCCGCCTATGGTATACGCCAGAATCCGGATCATTTTCGTCTTCAGACCCGTCAGGCGGGCTGCCTCCTCGTTGCTGCCCAATGCATAAAAATAACGTCCCAAATACGTTTTATTCAATAAAAATCCACCCAAACAGAAAACTGCCAGCATGATCAGGCTGGGAATGGGAACCGCACCGATATGGCCCTGCCCCAGCAGTGTCACTTGAGAGGGGATCCCATAGATGGGAAGGCCGTCCGTGATAATGTAATTGAGCCCCTTGATGATATTCATCATACCTAAGGTGGCAATCAAAGGCTGCATTCTGGTGGTGGTGATGACAATCCCGTTGATAAAACCTACGAAGGTGGTGACTAACAGCCCCAAAAGGCAGGACAGGAAAATGGGCATCTGATGATTGACCATCAATAGTGCCGCGATAATTCCGCTCATTCCCATCTGCACCCCCAGGGACAGGTCAATGCCGCCGGAGATCATAATAAATGCTCCGCCCACGGACAGGATGCCGATCATGGAAACCTGTCTTAGAATCGTAAACAAATTGTCTTTGGTCAGAAAATTCGGTGTCAGCACGGAGAAAAAAATGATCAGCACGAATAAAATAACCACTACCATATATTTTTGAAGATTGCTCTTAATTTTCTCTCTCATTTATTTCCCCCTCTAATGATGGCCGGAAGCGTGATGCAGAATCGTTTCCTGGCTGAAATGCTCCTTTTCTATAATCGCTGTCTGTACACCCTCGCTGAGCACAACGATCCGGTCAGACATTCCAATCACCTCATCCATCTCAGAAGAGATCATGATAATCGCCATCCCTTCTTCGCACAATGCGTTCATCAAATGATAAATCTCCTGTTTGGCTCCCACATCAATCCCTCTGGTGGGCTCATCAAAGATCAGCACCTTACCCTGGCAGGCCAGCCATTTTGCCAAAACCACCTTCTGCTGGTTGCCTCCGCTTAAATGCCCCGCCAGCTGCATGATCGTAGGTGTTTTAATCTGCAGGGACTGCCGTTTTTGTTCCACCAGAGCTTTTTCCTTTTTTTTGTTGATCACTGTGAACCTGGAAATCTTCGGCAAAATCGGCAATGTAATATTCATATAAATAGGAAGGTTTAAAATAACACCTTGACGCTTCCTATCCTCAGGGATTAACAAAATCCCCTGTTCCACCGCTTCTTTGGGGGACTTCGGCGAGATATCCGCCCCCTCCAGGACAAATTCTCCACTTTCTTTGGAGTCAGCTCCAAACAGCATACGGACCGTCTCCGTCCTCCCAGCTCCCACCAAGCCGGCCAGGCCTAAAATCTCTCCCTTATGCACCTCAAAGGAGATATCCCGTACCCCGTTTCCAGTCACATGCCTAAGCTCCAGCATGGTTTCACCGATGGGGACATTTCGGGCTGGAAAGGTCTCCGTCACCTCCCGTCCTACCATTTCATAGATCAGCTTTCTTCTAGACACCTCCCCCACCTGGTGAGTGGCAATCTTTTTGCCGTCCCGCAGCACCGTGATACGGTCCGCGATTTGGAAGATTTCATTGAGCCGGTGGGAAATATAGATGACTGTCACACCCTTTTTCTTCAGCTCCCCCACCACATGGAACAGGATTTCCACCTCTGTATTGGTCAGCGGCGCTGTAGGTTCATCCATCACCAAAATCTCTGCATTTTTAGATATGGCTTTGGCAATTTCCACAATCTGCATATAAGCCACACTTAAATCCTTTACCAGTGTTTTCGGGGAAATATTTATATTCATGGAATTTAAAAGCTCCCTGGCCTTATCCTCCATTTTTTTCATCTGAATGGTGACGCCGTTGCCGATAAAAGAGCCGCAGAAAATATTTTCCGCTACGGACAACGTGGGCATCAAATTAAATTCCTGGTAAATCACCTCTATGCCCAATTCCTTAGCCAGCTTCGGCGTCATCTTATCATATGTTTTGCCGTCCACCAGGATTGTTCCGGCATTTGGCAGGGCCGCCCCGGCCAGAATTTTGATCAACGTGGATTTTCCGGCGCCGTTCTCCCCCACCAGGGCATGTACCTCTCCTTTTTTAAATTCCACAGATACGTCATCCAGCGCTTTCACTCCCGGATACAGCTTTGTGATATGCTGCAGTTCTAAATATGCACTGCTCATTCAGTGTCCTCCGATTCTTAAGAGGAACCCGGCCGCACCAAGGTACGGCCCGTCCCCTCTTTGTTTTTGACTGTTTTCCAAGCCCCTGGGATTTGCTGCCTTCTGTTATGCCTCGTCAATGTTGTCCTTATAAATGGCCAGCTTATCGAAATAGATGATCTGGTTTTCTTCCGGAAGCTTGCCCTCCATCACAGCCTTCAGACCCGCATCGTACATTTCCACGATCTTTGTCTTGGCCTTGGTGGTGATGGTGGCCACGTACATATCATCTTCCTGAATGGCTGCCAGCGCATCCGCGGAAGCATCACACCCGAAAAGTCCGATATGGTCATCCTTGGATTTTCCGGCTGCCTTGAAGGCTTCATACACGCCCATGATGCCTCCGTCGTTGATTCCTACCACCACCTGGACATTGGGATTCTTCTGCAGAAAATTTTCTCCTGCCGTAAAGCCTTCATTGGCGTACCCGGCAGACTGCCGGTTCACGATCTTTGCATCGGGAGCTGTCTCTTTCAGGCCTTCCACAATCCCCTCTTCTCGTACCACCAGGAAAGACAGCACCGGATAATTGCAGATCGCTACCTCCGCTTTGCCGTCCAGATTGTCCGTGATCCACTGGCCAGCCGTGCGGCCAATGGTTTTGCCTAATTCGGTTTCATCATTGATGATGCTAAAATGCGCTTCTTCCAGCGCATAATCCCAGGAACAGATACAGATGCCCGCGTCCCTGGCTTTCTGCAGTGCACTGGTCGCCGCGTCACCGGCAAAGTTCTGGATGATGATCATCTGGCAGTCCGCAGAAATGAAATCCTCAATGGCCTGTACCAGGCTATTGGCGTCAGAATGGGCATCCCGAACAATGAGCTGATTGCCTTCCCCTTGTGCTTTCTCCTCCAGGATCCTCTGAATATCCGCAAAAAGTGCATTGGTCATCTCAGAGAAGCACAACCCGATCTTGTAGCCGCCTTCCTTCGCAGGTGCTTCTTCCTTCGCAGCCGTTGTCTCCTTTTCTTCACTCGCTTCCGGTGCCTTGGTCTCTTCTGCCTGCACATCCTTCTTCACCGCCTGCTCCTCTTGACTCCCGCCGCACCCTGCGAGCAGGGAGGCCAGCAGCAGCATTGATAATAAAATTGCTACCATCTTCTTCATATACATTTCCTCCGTTTTTTGATAGTTTCATTATATCCGTCAATTTTTCTGACATCAATAGGACTATCTTTGTAAAAAGTGTGATATTTTTGTATATTGTAAAAGATTGACTTCTGCTGTTCGCCATACTACAATATTCTTAATTTCATTTACAAGATACGAGATAAGAAAGAATTCTGCCCGCCGGATTCTCCGCTTGCGGCGGACCTTTTCCATCCGTATTTTACAGGTAACATGATTAAAAATATTCCGGAAGGAGAACTCATGCAGACAGAGAAACGTTCCAATTATGAAAAAGTATGTGAGGAATGGCGGCTGCGCTTTCTGGAAATGGATCAACAGAAGCTGATGGATGCGCTGCCAGAGCTTACGGCCGAAGGAGACTATTTGACCCTGCGCCATTTTTCCAGAAAGCTTGGCATCCATCGTACCACCGGAGAAATTGCCGCCTTAGAGGATGACCGGCCGATCTCTATTACCGCAAAGCTCAATGTCTATACCCTGTTTGGCTATGTTTCCCCCCTGGCCGTATTCCGGGACCAGTGGGTGCCCTTTGAAAAATTAAAAGGCACCGCCCCCTTCGCTCCGGCCTTTCAAAAAGGGATCATCCGCCCCTTTGCCGCTACCTTCACCGGGCATATGAAGGAGTTATCTACAGCCATGGAGCAGTTGGGCGGCAAACGGCTTACCTATTCCGATATGGGCTATCAGGTGGACGGGTTTGCCTGCATTCCGGTACGTTTTCTCTTCTGGGAGGGGGATGATGAATTTCCGGCCCAGGGTAATCTTCTCTTTGATGTCAGCGCCACCGACTTCATTCACGGCGAAAGTATTGTCACCATCGCTACAGTGGGACTGGAGGAAGTCGCAAGAGCCGCCGGCGTCCCTTTAGCCTATAAGAGCTATTCTCTTTAACACATAACAAAGTGGGCAAGCCCACCTCAAGCTGCCCCTCCCCTCAATCTTTGAGGGGAGGGGCAGCTTTGCGCGCCAGATACATTTTCCTCTTGCATCTGTGCGCATCCTGCACGGAATGCTTTTTGTTTCATAGGACGCAATTTCCTATGAAAGAAAGCAAACAGGGCCGGCACACGGAAAATCACTTCCCGTATGCCGGCCCTGCCTATGCTCTTTTATTTATTTCATGGATTCGTGAGTCAAAAGGTCACCAAATTCTTAAAGCTGGTGCCCGGATTCTCTGCCTGGATGCCGAAGAAGTCCAAAATGGTGGCTCCAATATCTGCGAAGCTGCTTCTGGTGCCGATGTCCGCGCCCGGGCGGATATCCTTGCCACAGATCAGCATGGGCACATATTCCCTGGTGTGATCAGTCCCCTTGAAACCAGGGTCACAGCCGTGGTCCGCCGTAATGATCAAAATGTCCTCGTCCCTCATGCCATCCAGGAAAACCTTCAGGTTCTCATCAAAATAAGCCGCGGCTTTGGCGTAACCATCGATGTCGTTCCGGTGTCCGTACACCATATCGAAATCCACCAGATTCACGAAACAAAGCCCATGGAAATCCCGCTTCTGCATTTCCAGCAGGCGGTCGATTCCATCCGCATTGTTCTTGGTGGGAATGCTCTCCCTAATCCCTTTTCCAGCAAAAATATCAAAGATTTTTCCAATGCTGATGGTGTCATAGCCGTTCCTCTCCAGCACATCCAAAATGGTATCTCCCGGAGGAATCAGGGAAAAATCATGGCGTCTGGGCGTCCGGTAATACTCCGGATATTCCCCGGCAAAGGGTCTGGCGATCACCCGGCCAACCCCATGCTCTCCGGTCAGGATTTCTCTGGCAATCCGGCAGTATTCATAGAGCTGTTCCACTGGAACCACGTCCTCATGGGCTGCAATCTGGAACACGCTGTCTGCCGATGTATAGACGATCAGATCTCCGGTTTCTACATGCTGCTTTCCGTATTCTGCGATAACCTCCGTGCCGGAATAAGGCATATTACACAAAACGCCCCTTCCTGTCCGTTTGCAAAACTCCTCAATGACCTCCTCGGGAAATCCTTGAGGATAGGTGGGCAGCGGCTGTTTTGAAATGATTCCGGCGATCTCCCAGTGGCCCACGGTGGTGTCCTTTCCTCTGGATTTCTCCCGCATGCGTCCATAGGCGCCGGCCGGCTGCTCCTCTTTTTCCCCGCAGGTCACCCCGTCAATGTTGAAAAGGCCCAGTTTCTTCAGATTCGGCACGTGAAATTCCTCGGATGCGCTGATGGAACGAAGAGTATTGCTCCCCACGTCCCCAAAATCCCCGGCATCCGGTTCGTCTCCGATCCCAAAGCTGTCCAACACTACCAAAAAAATCCTCTGATCCATATGCCCTCCTATCTTATACGATCTCCAATGCAACCTTGATCATATCATTAAATGTGGTCTGACGCTCCTTTGCGGTGCATTTTTCCCCGGTGATCAGATGATCGCTCACGGTCAGCATGGTCAGCGCCTCCACGCCATGCTTGGCAGCCAGCGTATAGAGCTCGCAGGTCTCCATATCCACAGCAGCTACTCCATAGGAGGCCACCAGCGCATTCTTCTCCTTGCTTCTGTCATCATAGAACTTATCGCTGGTAAAAATATTGCTCACGACCGCCTTCACACCGGATGCCATGGCCTGGTCATAGGCCGCGTTAAGGAGTTCAAAGCTGGCCGCAGGTGCGTAGGAAATGCTGCCGAAACGGTCTCTGTTCATATTGGAATCCGTCGTGGCCGCAATGGCGATGACCACATCCTTCAGATGGAGCTCTTCCTTAAGGCTGCCGCAGGTCCCCACCCGGATCAGACGTTTGGCGCCATAGACCGCCATCAATTCGCTGGCATAAATATGCATGGATGGCATCCCCATGCCCGTACCCTGCACTGAGACGCGTTTTCCCTGATAGGTCCCGGTATAACCCAGCATACCTCTCACCGTATTATAGCAAACCGCATCCTCCAGAAAATTTTCTGCGATGAATTTGGCCCGCATCGGATCGCCCGGCAGCAGCACTTTTTCCGCAATGGCCCCTGCCTCGGCCGCATTGTGTGGTGTTCCCATAGTCTTCCCTCCTGTTCCTATTCTATGTCTGAAAATTATTTCTTAAGATCCTCTGCGATTTTTCCGATCACCTCTTCGAATCTGCCTTCTAAAATGTTCATGGAACATGCAAACATCAGATTGGCAGGATAATCAAAATTCTCCACGTTGCTTCCCGTCTGATCCCGGAATTCCTTTTCCTCGCCCAAGTGCGGGATTTTATGGATCAATTTATCCGTATTGTCCATATAGCCGTACAGCTTCTTGCCCAGCTGGAAGCCCATGCCGCATTCAAAGCCCACGTCATTGTTCACTTCATAGCCCCGGTAGTCATTCAGATTGGCGATAACGGCATCACAATTGCGCACATGCTGCTGGTAGTTGTCAAAGACATTACCGGCCCACACATAAGGATCCTCCGTCTGGATCAGCTCCACTCCCGGCGCCTGATCCAAGGGAGAGACCGCGTCTAGGCCATGCTTGGCGCACAGCTCCTTCATGGCGGCAAAAAGCTCTGCCCCGTTTTCTTCATAACGTTCAAATCCGGCCAGATATACCAAAGGCCGCTCCCCTTTATTGTGCGTCACTCTGGCAGAGTTGTCAATGACTTCCCGGCGGAATGTCCGGCTCTTTCTGTTCTCTGCCGCATCGATGAGAATCATTTTTAAACAGTCATCAAAATCCCCCTCTACGATCTTCGTGGAACCGATGATCGTGGGTGAAAACGGCAGCTTTGCATAAGGCATCACATTTCCACGCTCATCATAGACCTTGCCGTCCTTTAATACAGCGGCCTGATTCTTCGTCTGCAGACTTCGAAGGTCTCTGGTATAGCCATAGCTTCTGGCGCCTTTGGCATAGGCCATGCCGATTTCATAAATGGTGCCGCTGTCCGGCTCCGCCCCACGGTAAGCCTCCAGGTCTGAAACGATGATGGTGGTTTCGTTCATCACCCTTTTTAAATCCTCAAAAATACTGTCCGCACGTTTTTTCAAATCCGGGTTTTCCATATCCAGCGGGTGGTCGTTGGGCAGCGTCACCCCAAAGCCCAGGGACAAAGCCCTGGCCTTCATGGCCGCCAGCGCATCATAGCCATAAGTGTAGAAGCACTCCGGCCCCGCAATATAAATAGCTTCTTCCTTCACCAGATCATGTTGATATCTGTACATAACTTCCTCCTGTTCCAACGGATGCCCATGGATATTTTATTTTAAAACCAACTCCAGCAGCATATGTAAAAATCTGCCGCAGTCCGCTTTTTTGCCCACATGGATCAAAGGCAGATGCTCCCATACAAAATGATGGCGGCGGTCGATGACCGTCATGCCTAAGGTCAGCCCGTCCTTGGTCTCCACGCCCACATGGGCCTCCATCGTCTCCACGATCGACGGATCCATGGCATAAGCCACCGCCATGCAGTCGATAACGGTGCAGTACGCATCAAAGCCACGGCCGCCGTTATATCGGATGGCCTGTGCCAAAAATGCCGCTTCTTTTCTGTCGCTGGCATTGATCAAAGCGATCTCTTCTTCGCTGAAATTCACGTCAAAATAGGTGGCCACGTCAAGACCCAGCGCTACGATTTTCACACCGGAATTGTACACCAGATCCGCCGCCTCAGGATCCACGTAGACATTCCATTCACTCTGCGGCGTATCGCCGGTGGCATTTAAAAATGCATAATCATTTAACCCAAAGGAACCGGAAATAGCCACGATTTCATGGATCATCCCCTTGATCTCCGGGGCCAGCATCATGGCCATGGCGATATTTGTAAGCGGCGCGGTGGCGATGATGGTGACCTCCCCCGGATTGGCCTTTACCAGGTCAATGATCATATTGACCGCTCCCCTGTCATCCAAAGGCATTTTCGGATCCGGCAGAAAGTTTTCTGCCTGTCCGTCCTTCCCATGGGTAAAAGGATCCTTGGGCACCTCTCTCACCAGCGGTTTTGCCATGCCTTTGCCCACCGGGATATCGGTGCGTCCCAATAGCTCCAGCATCTTTCTGGCATTGGTGCTGGTCACATCCACAGGATAGTTTCCGTTTACGGTGGTCACCGCCAGCAGATCCAATTCCGGCGCCTTTGCCGCCATGGCAATGGCCATGGAATCGTCCATACCAGGATCACAGTCAAGAATAATTTTCTTCATATGCGTTCGTCCTTTCTTAAGCTCAGTCTTCTACCACTTTCACATAGAACTCTCTGTTTCTGGGGCCGTCAAATTCCAGGAAATAAATCCCCTGGGAACCCCCGATCAACAGCTTTCCTTCGTGTACGATGAAGGTTTGATTCACCCCTAAAAGGGCGGATTTCACATGTCCGGCGGCATCCTGCGGGGTGTCATGCTGATGCTTAAAATCAATCCTGGTGGGAATCAGGCGGCAGATTTCCTCCTGCAGATCCAAAAATCCATCGGGATCCCATGGGGAGAAAACGGCCAGCGCCGCTGTGGAATGCATGTTGTGCACCACGCAGATTCCCTCCTGCACACCGCTTTCTTCCACTGTCTGTTTGATCTGCTCCGTAATATCTACCACATCATTATAGGCCGTCTCCAGCTTAAAATTTTTCAATATTGCCATATCCATTCTCCTCTATTTTACAATGATCTCACTGTTTTTGACTCCCGCGCCCCCCTGGGCAAATTCCCAGTCACCTTCGCAGCCTCTGCCGTATTTTTCTCCGATCAGAGCAGAAATATACCCTGCGATGAGGCAGACTGGCGCAAAATGTGTCAGCGGCATGGAAATAGGATATTTGGGAGAAGGTACCCGGATATAGATGGCCTCTTCTCCGTCAAAATCTTCCTTTGTGCCGTCGGTGATCACCACCAGCGGGCGCTTTAAGACGTTGGCATATTTCACCATTTCCTTGGTCCGGCTAAGTCCGGGGCTGGTGGTATTGCCCACCACTACGGTGCCCATATGTCTGGCATCCCGGGCGAAGAAATTCAGATGGAACCATTCCTCCGCATTGATATGCATCGCAAATTTACCCGTGGCTTCCAGGATCTTGGCATGGCCAAACCAGGCAGTGGCATAGTCAAAGCCAGAACCCACAAAATCATAGCACGGAAAATCCTTCCACTCCTTAGCCACCTTCAGACAGGCAGCATCCATCTCCGGAAGCATCGCTTCCAGCAAATCTCCCTGGTCCCGGATATCATAACGGTAATCCATGGCCTGATCCATCGTATATTTTCCCCGGACTTCTCCAAAACGGATGGCCAGAAGCAGCAGGGCCATCACGCTTACCATATAACTTCTGGTTCCCGGCGCACTCTCAAAGGATGGGATATTCAGCTTGAGAATCTTGTCGGAATGCACACCCAGAGGGGACGCTTCATCCCCGGTGATTCCCAGCACATAACAGCCGTGCATTCTGGCTCTTTGCACTGCCTCTGAAATCCGGGCACCGGTCCCTGAATTGCTCACAGAGATGACCATCGGATTTCTGCAGTCCACTCCCATATGCTTTTCACAATAAAAACGGCTCAATTCAATGGCAGTCACCACCTCTGTGGGAATGCCGGTGAGCATTTCAAAGGCATGTTTCGTGGCCATAGCTGCCGCATAGGAATCCCCGCATCCGGTCAAAACGATCCGCTGGATATTGAAAATTTCCTGAAAAGACAACACAGTTCTTGTCTTAGGCTCCAAATCCTCATATTGGCTTCGGATCAATTCCGGAAGACTGAATACTTGCTGACACATCGCGTTTTCATATTTACTCATAATTCACTCTCCTACATTTTTCTAACGATTCTAACGGTTTCGCAATCTTACCGCTGCTTACATTTTATATGGAAGGATACCAGCATTTTTTTCCTGCCGCTTCCTTCTGCTTGTCCATACGGTTCAGGATCGCACACCCTTCCAATGCAATATCGATGGCATAGCTATGGCCTCCGCCAGCCTGGAAGGTTTCCCCGGTACACAGGTTATCCGCCACAGAACAGATGGAACCGCCCCTTCTGCCAAACAAAGCGGACAGAGTGACGATAGAAGCGGATTCCCGGTCTCCGTTGAGAACGCCGGCACGATTGTAAATTCCTGCGATTTCAATGTTCCATGGCTGCATATAGCCGCCCACGCTGGGCCTGCCGCCGCCGACAAAATCGCTGTCCACGGAAAGGGTCGTCCCCACATGATAAGGCGCTTTCAAATCCTCCGCCGCCTCCACCATGGCATTGATCACTTCATAGTGGCTGGCTGCCGGATATCCGGCCGGAATATAAGCCTTCGTCATGGCTTCCTCACGGACCACGCCGCTTGCGATCACCACATCCCCGGGATGCACCTCGTCCCCCAGGCCGCCGGAGCCGCCCACTCTCAGGAAGGTGCTGGCATCGGTATATTCCATGAAATCATACAGGATTAATTCCATCTCCGGAGAGCCGCTCCCGCCGCTGACCACAGTGATTTTCGCTCCTTTATAGGTTCCGGAATAGGTGGTGAACATGCCGGAATTTCCGATCAGCTTTGCATCCTCCAGACGGTCCGCAATTTTTTTAGCCGGATCCTCATCATACGCGCACAGCGGGTCCCGGACCGTGATCAGCACAAAATCGCCCACCTTTTCATGATCGATCTGGGTCAATGCCGGGCGGCCGCCGATCACCAAGCCCTTTTCCGGCACATTTTTATAATATTCATAACGCTCATGGATCTCCTTGATCGATGGCTTCTGTCTTATCTTATCACTTAACATCTAACCTTTTCCTCGCTTCCTCTCTCATGCTGTCGGTGATGAGCGGCGGCACGCCATACTGTTCCAGACACATAGCAGCCGACAGGCTGCCCATCTGGCCGCATATTTTGGGGGAATACCCTTCCGTAAATCCATATAATACCGCTCCGGAGGAGCTGTTCCCGCCGCCTGTGGGATCCACCACATGCACATCTGGCTGGGAAGGGACCTCCACATAAGCTTCGGGAGTGATCATCACGGCTCCCTTCGCCCCTCTCCGCAGGAAAATTAACGGAATGCCCCAAGACTGGTATTCATGGATGATATCCTCCAGATTCTCCTTGCCCAGAAGGGCTTTGGACTCTGTCAGGTTGATGGAGAAAACATCCATTTCCCGCGCTATCGCCCGCACCGGTTCCAAATTTTCATAATAGGTGGCATCGCAGGCGATTTCCCACATCACCTTGGCCTGGGTTCCTTTTTTATCTTCCAGGATTTTTTCCCAGAATTTGGGACTGCTGTTTTTGAAGATATAGATTCCCTTCGCCGTCCTAAAATACGGTCGCAGCTCCTCTGGCGTGACCTCCATATTCTGGAAATGCTCCAGCCCGTACAGGGAAATTTCTTCTCTTTCGCCATCCTCAAAATACTGGATTTTCGTATGGGGCGTCCTCTCTCCTTTGACGATCAGTCCCTTCATGGAAACCTGGTTTTTCTCATACCACTCCCCATAAAGCTCCGCAAAATCCGCTCCCACACCGGTGACCGGGAGCACCTCGTCACACCATAGACGGATCCCCGCCATAGCATAAAAGCCTGCCCCGCCGGCAATCTTTTCCTTGCGTGTCCCGTCCGCATACTGTATCTCGTCCGTCACCTGGACGGATGCAATCACATATTCCATAGGCCGCTCCTATTCCGTCACGATAAACCCGTCACAGGTCATCGTTCCTTTGGAAATGTAAAAGCCTGCCCCGCCGCTGGTAAAAGTATCATCCGTCGCACGCACCAATTCTGTATGGTTCACAGAAAATACCAGCTCACTGCCATGCACCTGCAGCTTCAATTGATAAGGAATGTCTTCCCGGTAAGCAAAATCCGCAGTTCCCAGGATGCGGCGTTCGTCGTCCTTTTGTACAAACAAAACCGCTTCTTTATATTCATTGAGCACTGCCCCGTAATATCTTCTATGCCCCCGGCTTCTGGCCACCAGGCCGCCAGACTGGTGAAGGGCAAAATAAGCGGTGCTCTCCACGGTGTAATCCTCCCATTCCCGGCTTCCGATGGTCACCAGACCATCTCTGTCAATATGGGAAACACAATATGTTCTCTTAAAATCTGCGGCAAACTGTGCGGCAGAATTGGTAAATCCGGCCAGCCACAAGGGATTGGTGTTCCAAATGGAAGTCATCAGCATGCCTCTTTGGGCGAAGTCCGTAGGAGCCCCTTTCCAGTCCACGCAGGTCAAAACCACAGTGCCGTCAAACCTTTTTTCACTGGAAATCTGATAGCCCAGCTTGAATATAGACATACCGCCCGTGTTGGGAACCTTCCATTCCATCACGCGCTCCTTGCCGTCAATGGCCTCTTTTTCGCCGTAGAGCACCTGCACCCGGTCATCCGCATCATAGTACAGGATATACGGGCGAAGCCAAACCTGCTCTCCATCTTTGACAAAAGCCTTCGTCACCACCTTCTGGGAGGAATAAAGCGTAGGGGAAGCCATGGTGGAAAAATTCCTGGCCGCCTTGGAAAAATCGATAAAGGTCAACGTGGCCGCGTTGGCAGTGACGCCATCCGCCACATGGCTGCAATGGATGCATAGCCCGTTTTTGTCCTCTGTCTCATTGAGATTGGACAGTGTCACCGGAGCCATCGCCCCATGCTTATATTCACAGGACGCAAATCCCTGAACACTTCCGGGATATTCGAAGGTATACCGTTCCTTGGACACCTCCAGCTCTTCCCCCGCCAGCTTCGCCGCCGTCTGCACAATGCGTTTGGCCTCCAGGACCGCGTCCGTCACCACAGAACCACCGTCCGCCGTCACCACATACATCAGATCCGCCACCGGCGTCCTGAAATCCGCTCCCGCATTGATGCCTGCAAGGCCCAGACGGATGCCGTTGAAAGCCCCTACATTTCCTGCATTGCAGTCCGTATCCCAGGCCGCAGAGGAAGCGATGCTGATGGATTTCTGGAAATCGTCGCCGCCTAAAAGAATAGAAGCAATGACCATGGCGTGATTTGGGATCATATGGCAGCAGCCCACATAGACATCGTAGCCGTATTTAGGATCCAAATACTCCCGCACCTTCCGCCAATCCTTTTCCACACTGCAGATCTTCCGCACATCGGCAATCACGTCGATGAGCTCCTGATTGCTCACATATTGAATGGCACGGTCTAACAACGTATCAATATCCTTCTCTTCGAAGGCCATCGCCTCCAGAGCCGCCAGGTGGCAGGCCGCTTCCACGGCAATTCCGTCATGGCTGACGCTGGCCGCTTTGCGGACCAGGTCCACTGCCAGATCCGGATTCCCCGGGCAGGCCATGGCGATGGCGTCGATGAAGATCTGCGCGCCGATCTGTTCTGCCAAAGTCTTGCCGTTGGTCTCGATAGCACCGCTTCTGGGCGCAGGTATCCCATTTTTCAAATTCAGGTAGGCCGTATGCTCCGTGGAACGGCCCAGGCCGCCCCACCAAAGGATTGTGCGGTTCTCAATAATATAATTCAGCCAGGTCTTGCCAAAATCCTCTGCTGTCATATTTTTATCATATCCATTGTCTTCTATCGCCCGGAAGAAGCCAAAGGTACCGGAAATGTCGTCATCCGCCACGATCAGCGGCACGCCCACCTCCTCATGTACATAATATTTGATGGTGCCAAAGGTCTCCTTGATCTTTTCATAGGCCCAGCCTTCCACCGGCCGGCCCAGATACACGCCCAGGATCTTTCCCAGCACGCCCGCATAAATGCGTTCTTCATATTTTTTCACACTCATAGTTGTCACCTAACAGCTCCTGACCTGGAATCCGTCCCCTAGGATCGCTCCGGAGTCCACCACAAAGCCTGCCTGTCCGCAGGTATAGGCGTCATCTTCTCCGGATACCGCCGGCACGCCATCCACATAAAGAGTCAGCTGATTTCCTTTCACGCAAAATTCAATTTCGTACGTATGATCGATCTGATAAGCAAAAGGCACTCTGGCCACATCGATCCGCTTCTCGTTCTCCTGGCGGTAGATCACCGCACAGCCATCGGCAAAGACCGCGCCGTAATATCTCCGGTGCCCTTTCGCCCTGGCCACCAGCCCGGCCCCCTCCTGCTGGGAGAAGGTGATGATGCTCTTGACCGCATAATCCTTCCAATCTGCCGTACCCGTTGTGACCACACCGTTTTCATATGCATGGCAGATGGAAAAGGTCACCGTATAATCCGGATTAAAATGATCCGCGGAGGAGACAAAGGTCTTCAGCCATGCGGTCGTGGTCGTCCACGGCGTCAAGGACGGCGTCATCTCCATGGAGCGGCCCATCCGGTAAAGGGCAGGAGCCCCTGACCAATCCAAGGTCTTGACCACCACAAAACCATCCAGACGTGTCTGGCTGGTCAAACAGATTCCCAAACGGTAAATGGCATGGCCCTGCACATCCGGCACCATCCATCTTATGGCATTGTCTCCTTTTTTCAGAGAAAATACCTGACTGTATTTCATCTGCAGCTTATCCTCCTCATCAAAGTATTCGATGAAGAAAGAAAACTCCGGTGCTTCTTCTTTTGGCGCATAGACATCTGCCGCCACCGTCTGGCCGCTGTACAGGGTAGGGGAACAGAGCACGTCAAAATAACTGGTCCCTTCTTTTCCTTTGGGCTGCAGATCAATGAAAGTATCCACGCTGGCGGACGCATGTACGCCCAGGCCAAGGCCCGCGAAGGAGAGCTTACAGCCGTAAAAGCCTGTGGTTTCGTAGGAATTCTCAATGCTAGTGAGCACCTGCTCCTCCACACATTTGTCAAAGGGCACAATTCCCTGGACAGAGCCGGGGTATTCGAACGCCATGCGTTCCTTGAGCAATTCGACCTCTTCTCCATTCAGGGCAGCAGCAGCCTTTACGATCTTCCGGGTCTCCTGTACTGCGTCAGAAATGGTGGACCCGCTGTCGCTGGTCACCACATAGAGACGGTCAGCCACCGCCTTCCGAAGGTCTGCCCCCTTGGCAAAGCCTTCCAAGCCTAAGCGGATGCCGTTTAAGCAGCCCACGTTCCCGGAATTGCAGTCGGTATCCCAACCGGCGGAGCAGGCGATCATACAGGATTTATGGAAATCATCCCCGCCCATGATAAAGGCCATCAAAAGGGTCAGATGATTGGTGATCATCGGGCAGTTGCCCGGATATTTGTCATAGCCGTGTTCCTTGGCGATCCAATCCCGCACCTGATGCCAGTCATTGGCCGCGGCACACCGGCGGCGAAGCTCTGCCACCAAGTCCTTGAACGCCTGATTGTCCACATATTTCAGACCTGCATCCAGCAGCTTGTCAATCTCCTTTTCCTCAAAAGCCATCGCTTCCATGGCGGCCAAATAGACTGCCGCATCGATGGCCACGCCGTCATGGCTGACGCTGGCCGCCTCTTTTGCCATACGGGCAGCCCTCTCTGGATTACCAGGATTGGCCAACGCCCAAGTGTCGATGAATATTTCAGAGCCGATCTGTTCGGCCATGCTTTGTCCATTCAACTCCAAAGATCCGCTTTTCGGAGCCCGGATCCCGTTCTTCAGGCGGAGATATGCCGTATGCTCCGTGCTTCTGCACAGGCCGCCCCACCAGAGGATGGTCTCATTTTCCACGATGTAATTAAGCCAGGCGTCCCCGATTTCCTCTGCCTTTAAATCCTCCTTGTAGCCATTGTCCTCCAGGGCCCGGAAGAAAGCAAAGGTGCCGGAAATATCGTCATCCGGAACAATGAGAGGCGCTCCGGTCTGATGATTTTTATAATAATAAACCTCTCCGAAGGTATCCCGGATCTTCTCATAGGGCCAGCCTTCGATGGGGCGGCCCAGATAGACCCCGATGATCTTTCCCAGCACGCCCGCGTAAATATCATTTTTAAATTGTTCGATCTTCATTTTTTCAGTTCTCCTTTTTATCTCCACAATTATCCTTTTACCGCACCGCTGACCATGCCGTCCACAAACCATTTCTGTGCAATCAGGAAGAAGATCACGATGGGCAGAATCAGGATCACGGCGGAAGCCATCAGGATTCCCATATTGGAGCCATAGCTTCCGTTCATGGATAGAAAGCCCAAGGTGGCAGTAAAATTCTTCTCTCCCTGTAAAAATGTGGAGGAAATCAAATACTCATTCCAAGCCTGCAGTCCCACGATAACGCCCACGGTGATCAGTCCCGGGGACACCACCGGCCGCATTACGTTCCAGATCACCTGGAACGTGCCCGCCCCGTCGATGCGGGCCGCCTCTTCCAGCTCTTTGGGCACGGCCAGGAAAAAGGTACGCATGAGGAACACTGCCAAAGGCATGCTCACCGCCGCTAAGATCAGGCTGGTGGCCGGTATATTTCCGATCAGGCCCATTTTTGCATACGCATAGTAAAGGGGAAACAAAAACAACTGGATCGGCACTGTCATAGCCATCATAAAATACATCAGCACCCCGCCGCTGCCTTTGATCCTTTTGGCAGAAAGCACATAGCCTGCCAAAGTAGCGCAGATCAGGATGATAAGGATGGTACAGCCCGTCAGCTCAATACTGTTTTTGAAGCCGTTGGCAAATTTTCCCGTGGTCCACGCGGAAATATAGTTTCCTAGCTGCAGAATTTTGGGAAAGGATAAGGGGTTGCGCACGATCTCCGCATTGGCCTTCAAACTGTTAATCACCACCAAAGCGATGGGAAACAGGCAGATGAAGACCAGCAGGAGCAATATAATATGAATGAATATGTCGATTCCGACTTTTTTCTTTTTCTTAGATGCTGCCATGATCTTCCTCCTATTCTACATTTTCTTTCCGGCTCAGACGCGCATATACAAAGGACGCAATCAAACCGAAAAAGCTGATGAACAAGCCTACTGCTGCCGCCTTGCCGACCTTCATGGAGCTAAAAGCAAAGGAGTACGCATAGGTTCCCAAAACCTCCGTCGCATGGGCCGGGCCGCCGCCTGTGAGCAGCTTCACATAGTCAAATGCCAGGAAGGAGCCGATGGTGATCATAACGAACATCAGACAGACCGTGGACAGGATATTTGGCAGGTACACATAGCGGAACAGCTGCCAGGCATTACAGCCTTCCACCCGGGCCGCTTCCACCTGGTCCTGGGGCGTCTGCCGGAGGGCCGCCAGATAAATAACGGTCAAATAACTCCAATAATGCCAGATATCTACACCTGCACAGGCATAGATCGCGCTTTTCATGCTTGCCAGAGGCGAGCTGATATCCATTCCGAAATTCCGAAGCGCAGCCACTACGCCGGAAATCGGACTGAACATGATATTGAGCCAAAGCATGGCATTGACGGAAGGAGCCAGTACATAAGGGATCAAAAAAGCCACCTGGTAAATACTCCTGGTCTTCTTCCGGTTCAGCAAAAGCATAGCCGCCAGCATACCGATACAAACCGGGATGGTCAGGAACATGACCGTCCAAATGACGTTGTTCCCGATCGCTTTGAAGAAAATCTTATCCTTGAACAGCTCCGCAAAATTTCTAAGGCCGATAAAATTTAAATTCGGTGATAATCCGTTCCAGTCAGTAAAGGAATAGACGATCGTCATGATTCCCGGTATCAATATGATGGAAATGCTGATCAAAAGCGCCGGGGCGATTAGCAGATAATTCCAATTCATTTTTCTATTCTTCATTGATCATTTCCTCCGTTTTTTGTGCCAGTCCAAATGGGTATGGCCTCTATCAGAAAAGTGACCGGCATGTCCATACATCGAAACATACCAGTCACTCCCTTTCATGGCACGCGAGACCGCGCTCAACTCTTTTTTATTATTTTGTAGCCGGTGCTGGAATTGGAGGCACTAAGCCTTTATCAAATTCAACCTTGAACTCGTCCTCGATAGACTGTACATAATCATCCACAGACACCGTATCATACCAAACCTCTTCAATGTTCACGATTCTCTGCTGTGTTGCTGCCGGGAAGAATACGTTGTCATAGTAGCCGAAGTTTCCTTTGTTCACCGCGTCGGAAATGCTCTTACATACTCCCACGAATTCAGAAGATAAGTAGGACATGCTGCTGGTATCCACTGTGGAAAGATCCTTCAGAGGAGTTCCCCAATAGCCCGGCCAAGCGGCTGTCATCTCCTGCATGAAATCAGCTGTCATCATCATATCGATGATCTTAGCCGCTTCATCTTTGTGTTCCTGTGAAACATTGGCGTTGATGGATAACGTACAAGCAGCTCCCAGTGTATAAGTGGTATCCGGAACCTGCTCAGTAGCCGGGAACGGAATAAATGCAATATTCTCTTCCTTATCGCCTGTAAAGTAGGAAGCCGCCCACTGATAAGCGATGGATGGTCCAATGAAGAACGGGGATTTTTCATCCGCCAAAAGCTGCAGAGACTCGCTGAAGTTCAGGTTTACATAGTCTTCCCCTGCCAGATAGCCTTTATCCCACCATTCTTTGGATTTGGCGATGGCTGCTTTCACATCGTCATTGACCCAGCTCTCTTCTCCGGTCAATACTTTATACATCGTTTCCGGTCCTGCGATATGAGTCAGGAACAAAGAACCATAGTTTTCATTCACCGGCTGCCAGCCTTTATTACCTGTAACAGAAGCATACAGACCTTTTTCCAATGCCTGGTCCATGATGGCTTCCATCTCTTCGATGGTTGTCGGCACTTCCCAGCCGTTATCTTCCATTACCTTCTTATTATAGAAGACACCCATCGTACTCACACCGTTTACTAAACTGTAGAGGGAGCCATTTACCGTGCCGGATTCATAATACGGCTGCAGCAGACGGTCTTTCCAGCCATACTGCTCTGCATAAGCGTCCATCGGCTCCAATTTTTCTGCTTCTACCAGCGGCATTACGAAGGATGGGCCGGAACCGTATACAATATCCGGTCCTTGGTTCGCTGCCAGTGCAGTATTCATATCTGCATCCACGGTAGGTCTAAATTCCACAACTAACTGATATTTATCCTGGGAAGCATTGTATGGCTCCACCAGAATCTTCTTCATCGCTTCCTGCGCATAAGGCTCCGCACCCCAGAACCACATATTGATCTCTTCACGGTCCTTCATAGACTCATCGGATGCTACGGCGATATCGCTTTCCGCCTCTGTGGTATCTTCAGTGTCCGCCTCTGCGTCCGCTGCATCTGGTTCCTCTTTGGTTTCAGTATCCTCCGCCGCTTTCGTGTCCTTATCTTGTGTTTCTGTGCTGGTAGAAACACCGCATCCAGCGAGGAGTGTTCCCATCATCGCCACTGATAATAAGGCTGCAATCCATTTTTTCTTCATAGTATCCTCCTTTTCTCCTGCAACAAAGCCCTTGATAAATATTTGGTAAACTTTTTTGATAAACATTTTTTACTCACTCTGTTATCTTGATTATATATTTACCAACTTTCTTTGTCAACCATATTTTCAGCTGGCTGAATATTCATATTTATCTATATTTCAGACTATTTCAATATTATTTTCTGTATTTTTATTACAAAAACAGTAAAATGAGCGCTTTTAACGCTCAATTCAATTGATAAACTTTAGGTAAATTTTTCTATTAGTGTAAATTATAAACATTATGCACAAAAAAAGCCTTGGTTTTTTTAACCAAGGCTTGCTACAGATTTCCGTTCCTTTAAGATCGGCGCAAAATACGTATTCCGGATTTCCGGATCCTCATGATTGATTTGACTGATGATAAGCTCGCAGGACTTTTTCCCCATCAGTTCTCCCGATGGGCTGATGCTGGTCAATGGAGGATCCAGCCGTACATCAATGGCCATATTGTCAAACCCTACCACGGAAATGTCCTTTCCAATGATCAGACCTTGCTCCTGCGCATATTCATAAACTCCCAAGGCCATCTTATCACCGCAGGCGAACAAAGCCGTGATGCCCCGCTCATAAAAATACCCTGCCGCTTCATAGCCGGAAGCACTTTTATAGTTACCATAGAAAATATTCTCGGGAACAAAGGGTACCTGGTAAAATGCCAAGGCTTCCTTGTAGCCGGCCACATGCTTCCTCGTATTATAGATTTCCTGGGGACCGGTAATCAAGCCCACCGCATTATGGCCCTTCTGAATCAGATGCTCCACTGCCATATAAGCCCCCTGCTTATTATCCGAGGTGACAAAATTGCAAAACACCTGATTGATGGCCCGGTCCAGCAGCATATAGGGAATCCCCGATTTCTTCAAAGCCTCCAGCAGCTTGTAATTGTTCCCGTCCCGGTTCATATCCAGCGGCGGCACGATGATAAAACCATCCACTCCCAGCCCAGCCATATACCGGATATATTCCACACAGACCTCCGAAGAATCATGAACATTGCAGATCAGCATCTTATAGCCGCTGACCGTGGCCACCTTGTCCGCTCCCTGCAGATATTTATTCATCAGCTCATTGCCAAGATCCGGATGGATAAATGCGATGACGCCGCCCGAAGCTGCCGGAATTATCTTTTTACTTTTTCGTTCCACCGCCTGATAGCCCAATTCCTCCGCCGCCTTGAGAATATTCTGTTTCGTCTCCTCCTTGATCCTGGAGGGTTTGTCATTGAGCACCAGGGAAACACTGGCCGGAGATACTCCCGCCTTCTTTGCGATATCCCGTATGGTCACCTTCATGTTCTCACCTCTTCTCTTGCATCCGCCGCCTGCCGGCGGTTCTTCCTATTGGATAAATGTCTGGTCTTGTACACAGTACAGCCCTCTGGGCAGGATCCGGAGCTTTGGGATCACCGGAAGCGCCATAAAGGACAGCGTGATAAACGGCTCCATATTCTCTGAAACACCCATCTGGTTGGCTTTTTCTATCATCCGGCTAAGCGTCTCATTCACCGTCTCATAGCCGGCATCACTGATCAGACCCATGATAGGAAGCGCCAGCGTCTCAAATACCGCCCCGCCTTCCACCACGGTATAGCCGCCCTGTACGCGAATCAGCTCCCTAACCGCTGTCTCCATGTCCTCGTCATTATCACCCACCACAATGATATTGTGGGAATCGTGGGAAACGCTGGAGGCGATGGCTCCGCCTTGGATGCCAAAGCCTTTGACAATGCCCACGCCTACCTTGCCAGTTCCCTTGTGCCGCTCGATCACCGCAATCTTCTTATAGGTCTGGTCGGCTTCAAAGTATTCGCCTCCCGGAACCTCCTCCAAGAGGTCCTCCGTCAAAATCTGTCCATCCAGCATCTGGATCACATGCATTTTGCCGTCTGTCCGTTTCAGTTTCAACTGGTCCTTGAAAAAAGAATTTAAATGGACCGTGTTTTTCAGATGTTCGGCGCAGGGAAGCACTGTGATCTTCGCATCTTTTTCCACAGGAATGCCTTTATGGAAGACTTCCAACACATTCAGCTCCTCCAAGCTGTCCAAAATCACCAGATCTGCCTGGTATCCCGGGGCGATTGCGCCCAAATGCTGCAGACCATAGCATTTTGCCGCATGAATGGTAGCCATACAGATGGCTTCTTTCACTTCCATCCCCAGGCTGACCGCCTTTTTTACATTAAAATTGATATGCCCGTCCTTACGGATCTCTTCGATATGTTTATCATCGGTGCAGAAGCAGAATCCGGAAGTATCCATATGATCCCGTACCAGACCGGTCACGATGGCCTCCAGGTTCTTGGCCGCACTTCCCTCCCGGATCAGAATCGTCATTCCCCGTCTGCGTTCTTCCATCGCATATTCATAGTCCGTGCATTCATGGTCCGTGGCGATTCCTGCCAAGGCATAGGCGGACAAATCCGCTCCATTTAAGCCAGGCGCATGCCCGTCCCGGATCTTATGGGCAAACAGCTCCAGCTTCTGGTGCATCTGCTCCTCCCCCTCGATCACGGAAATATGATCCATCACCTCACCCAGCCCTAAAATCCTGGGATTTTCCAGGTAAGGAGCCATCATATCCGCCGTCAGGCAGCAGCCGTTGTCGTCCACTGCCGTAGAAGGCACACAGGAGGGCATCATCACATACACATTCGCCGGCACCTGCTTTGTCTGTTCCAGGATATAATCAATGCCGGAAAGCCCTGCCACATTGGCAGACTCATGGGGATCGACGATAAATGTCGTGGTGCCGCACTGGGCCGCCTGATGGATCAGCTCTTTGGGGGTGACCAAGGTGGATTCCAGATGAAGATGGCTGTCAATGAAGCCAGGGCAGATATATCTGCCGGAGAAATCCAGCTCTTGTTTTCCTATGTACGTTCCGACTCCCACAATCACGCCGTCCACGATGGCGATGTCCGCCGGATACACCTCTTTCGTAAAAACATTAACTACATTGCCGTTTTTCAGCACCAGATCTGCTTCTTTCAAGCCTCTGGCCGCCTGGGCACATGACCGATACTGATTCAGTTCCATATCCCATACCCTCCCTGCTTTTGCATACCCCTGCGGGCATCCCATTTCTTAGTTTCCTCTAAGCGATGACACTTTTTGCGCCGAATCATAGATACCTTTCCGGACATCCCATTTCCAAATGCTCTGAGCACCCCATATCTAAATACTCCCCGGGCACCCCATATTTAAATACTCCCCGGACGACGGCGCCTTTTTCGCTGAATAAATGAAGTAACCATTCCGCTCTACTCAGATAAAAAATATTCCACAGCCTTCTGCGCTTCTTCTGCGTGCTCTGTATTGCTCACAATGCCAATCACCGGATTCTCCAGCCGTCCGCCCGCGCTCCGGTATTTCCGGTTAGCGCCCAAGGCAACGCCATAGGGAAGGCTCTCCCCTTCTGCCAGCACGCGTCCATCGTCATCCGTCTCTTCTATTCTCTGGAAAAGCAGCCTGCTTTCCCACTCCTGAAGGTCATCCGATGACAGCACTCCGGACAGATCCCGGTAGACACCTTGCCTTGCATAAGCGTCAAAAGCCTCTTCATCAGTGATTAATACATCCACAGACCTGGCCCTAAGCCTGGTCCATATGACCGGTTCATTGGCTGGAACCCGGGCATCCAGCATGGAAAATGAAATATCCTGCTTTTCCGAAACAATCCCCAGAACCGGACCCAGCGCCTCCTCCAGAAGATCGATGTCGATTTCCCCCGGATCGCTTAAAATCATGACAGATAACACCACATCCTTGCGGTCAAACATGATGGACTTGACAAAGGAACCCAAGAACAGGGCCAGAAGCAGAAAAAGGATCACGAATTTCAGATAATAATCAATAAAATAACGGATCTTGGATTTCCAACCCATGTTATTCCTCCTCACGGCATCAGATGCGGCCATGCAGTTATCTGTGACAGCCATTTTCAAGGTTGGCACAAACGGCGGCTGCCGGACCGCCAAACTCTTTCTTGCGTCTAGTATAACGAAGTAAAGTGAAAAAAGCAATAAATTTTATCAAAAGTTTATCAGTTTTTCACCAAAATCAGAAATGTTTACCAAAAATTGTTTGCATTTTTTATCACGTTTGCTCCCAATAGGTATCCATCGGTAGGAAAGAATCCTGCACGGAGTGCTTTTTCTTTCATAGGACGCTATTCCCTATGAAAGAAAAAGCTCCTCCGCAGTTTGATTCCTGCGGAGGAGCTTCACAGCCCCTAAGGGCATACTACTTATTCTCTATTTTCTCTCTATTTTTCATCCGGCATGTACGGCATAGTCATATTCGCCATTTTCCTTCACGCCATAGAAATCCCCGAAGGTCAGGGCAAATACCTTATCTTTCTGCTCCTTCGTCAGCTTCACCTGGTTTTTGATCAAATACTGATAGATTCCCGCATGGGAAATATCCCCTTGCAGCAGATACCCGGCCAGGCAGTCACCCCGGAAGATGGCCCGCTCGTATTGATCCTTACACTCCTTTGACACCACCTCATCCCCTTCTTCCGGGTTGAGTGCGCCCACACATAAGGATACCAGGCCGAAGAAATTGATGGTATTTTTCGCCGCAAACCGATCCACATAGACAAATTGGTTGCCGCCTGCCATATTCTGGGCCGCAATCTTGCCCTGCTTTTGGGCATTGGGCCAAATGCCGGACAGCCCTGTCACGTCTCCGGCTGCATATACGCTGGGATCACTGGTCTGCAGATAGTCGTTCACCTGGATGCCCCTCTCGATGGTCAAGCCGCTGTCCATAAGACCGGCCGTGGCACAGCGTACACCCGCGGCCACGATGACCAGATCACAATCCAGCTCTTCTCCATTGTCGAGAACCACCTTTGTCACCTCACCCGCTTCGTTGCAGATGGTATCAGACCCTTTCCTGCCTAAGCAAAAACGGCAGCCCGCCTCTTCAAATTTTTTCTGGTACTGGGACGCCCCTTTTTCATCCAATTGGATGGGAAGGATGCGGTCAGCCATTTCCACGACGGTAATCTTCTTTCCCCGCTCTAAAAGGCCATAAGCGGCGTCCAGCCCCACCAGGCCCGAACCTATGATCACGACGTTTTCTGCCTTCTCTGCCCGTTCATCGATGGCCACAGCATCGCTTAAATGACGCAGGCCAAATACATTGGGTGCCGTCCTAAGCGCTCCCACCGGCGGAATAAAGCTTTCTGCCCCGGTGGCAATCAGCAGCTTATCGTAGGAGCATTCGATGCCCCCGGCATAAATCACCTTCTTGGCCGCTGTATTCAATCCCTCCAGGCGCTGACCTGGAATATGCCAGATTTTATTTTTCTCGAAGAAATCCTCCGGGACGAAATTTAACGCATCCGCGTCCCTTTCATGGCTCAAATATTTATGTAACATGCATCGAGAATGAGGCTTTTCATCCACTGAAAGCATCACGATCTCTCCCTTAGGATCCATCTCCCGAAGTGTCCTGGCGGCCGTCATGCCCGCGGCTCCTACACCGATTATCACATATTTCATCCCTACACCTCCTCCACATGGATGGCCTGCTTCGGACAAGCCTTGACGCAGCTGGGATCCGAACCGTGTTCCCGGCAAAAGTCACATTTGATGACAATGCTGTGCGTATTGTCATCAGGCTTTAAGACACCGTATGGGCAATTCATCACGCACATAAAACAGGAACCGCATTTTTCCTTGTCATAAAAGACATGGCCGCTTTCCGGGTCCTTGGAGAGCGCCCCGCTCATACAGGACAACACGCACTCCGGCTCGTCGCAGTGCCGGCAGAAAATAGGGCGGTATCCCCCATCCGGCTGCTTATAGATAAAATTCCGGCTCTCATTTGCAGTATCATTCAGGTCCAGGGTATAAATGCTTCCCTCATCGGTTCTATGGGCCTGCATACAGGCCAGGCTGCAGCTTTTGCAGCCGTCGCATTTATCCGCATCGATTATGATTCGTTTCATATTTTTGCGCCCCTTTCCTATATGTTCAATCCTAAGCGCTTCTCCATAATGATCTTCTCCAGGATATCTGCACTTTCCTTGGCGTCTCCATTGATGATGACCTGGCCGCCGGTCAGAGCCTTCATATCCTCTGTGAGCACCTTAGTTACCGTCTTGCTGCCAGTGACAAATGGCGGCAGCCCCAAATGCAGCGGCAAGCCCAATGCCAGCCCGAAACAACCGTCAGCCAATGCCTGCTCCTCCAGCCACTGGGCAGCGGAAAGCACCAACGGAAGCTGCGGCAGATCCACGCCCACCTCTTTTGCCAGCTCGGTGGCCACAATTTCCAGACGTCCGATGGCAAGACAGGGACCGAAATTCAATACCGGCGGGATATTCAGCT
The DNA here is from genome assembly GCA_050944615.1 of Blautia sp. GTDB lineage: Bacteria > Bacillota > Clostridia > Lachnospirales > Lachnospiraceae > Blautia_A. Next base: position 109,996 of record JBMNRL010000003.1, on the reverse strand, counting down.
TCTCGCATACCGCCCGAAGCTTCGGACCTGCAAATTTTGCCGCTTCCGGCGTCATCAGGCCGCAGTTTTCGATGCCTCCTGAGGAGCATCCGGCCGTGAGCACCAGGATGTCCTTGGCGATCAGCTCTTTGGTCAGCTCCACAGACAACACGTCATGACCTCCGGCAGTGAGATTAGAGCATCCTACCACACCTGCAATTCCTTTGATATCCCCAGATACCAAAAGATCGATGAGCGGTTTCCAATTGCCGCCCAGAAAATCCTTCAGGGATCCTTCACTGACACCGGTCAGCGTATGGTCATTGCCATGCTCCGGGAACAGGTTCATCGGCACATTTCCTCTTCTGGCCTTATATGCTTCGACGATTTCATCAATGATCTCTTCACTTTGCTTCTCCCGCTCCTCAAATACGAACGGTTTCAGCTCGGCATTTGCCTTTTTCGCCACATCGTCCAGACAGATCTGCTTAATTTTCAATTCCTCACAGATCGGCTCAATACCAGGCAGCGTGCAGTTAAACTCGGACAGCACCGCATCGATGCCTCCGGTAGCCAGCACCGCTTCACTGGTGTAGTTATTTCCTGCATGGCCGTCAAACACCTCTTCATAGTGCGCGCCGCGCAGCTGCAGATCCTGTCCCACACAGGTACACCCCACCAGCTTAAAGCCCTTGGCACCTGCCGCCTGGGCCTTAGCCACTGCTTCCGGACTGGTCAGACGCTCCTGCAGATCCACAAAGATCGTATGCTGATGTCCGGTGATCATAATGTTGATGTAATCCGGATCGATGACACGAAGGCCTACCGGTGCCAGACGAAGCTCTGGTTCTCCAAGAAGCACGTCGTTTAGCAGGTTGGTCAGGGTCAGTCCGTAAAGTCCGGTGGAAATCCCCAGCTTTAAGCAGTCCGTGAGCATGTCCACAGGATCAGAGTTTAAGTTTGTGGAGCATTTTACCACGCCGTGGAATACCTCTCCCTTGGCACCGCCAGGAAGGATCCCCAATTCTTTCCATCTCTGGAAACGAGGTGCATAAGCCAGCTTCTCCACCAGCTCCATTTTCTCATATTCCGGCTTATACAAATCGTCCAGTACCTTCTGGGCCACCAGCTCGGCTGTCTCATATTCATCCGCTCCGGTCACGCCAAAAATCTCTGCCAGATGGGCCAGGGCCTTGTGACCTTTAATTTCACCTCTGCTCTGGGCAGTCTTTTTCACATTCAATGCTGTGTTTTCTACAATATGGATATAGCAGCCGCTACCGGAAGCCACCGCCCGCAAAAAGTTTCTGGCTACGATCACATCTGCAGTGGCACCGCAGATCCCTCTGGGGGCTTTGGGCGTGATGCGGCATGGGCCGTTGGAGCAGAGACGGCAGCAGACACCCTGCAGTCCGAAACCACACTTCGTGCTCTGGCCCTCCACCCGGTGATGGGAGGTCTCCATAGGAAGTCCCGCAATATACCCCTCCAAAGGCTTGTCCGCGCTTTTACATGTGTTACATCCATAACAACCGTTCATTTTTATATATCCTCCTTGTGTGATGAAGTGATTGGATTTTTATTCTGATAAAATTATAACAATATGGATTATTTCAGTCAAGTATTTTCTGCCTTTTTCCAAAAGTTTTCCAGATGCTTTTCCACATCCATTCTGGTACACCAGGAAACGTCCTCCCATTCCCTGGGAAACAGCTGCCGATACTCCCATTGGCCGAACCGCTCATCCAGCAGCAGGATGACGCCCCGGTCCTCATCAGTGCGGATGACCCGTCCCGCCGCCTGCAGCACTTTATTCATCCCCGGATAGCGATACGCATAATCAAATCCGTTTTTCCCTTCCTTGTCATAAAAATTCTTCAGGATTTCCCGTTCATGGCTCACTTGGGGAAGTCCCGTCCCCACCACGATCACGCCGATCAGCCTCTCCCCCATCAAGTCAATCCCCTCGGAGAAAATGCCTCCCATCACGCAAAACGCGGTGACCTGGCCGTCCTCTCTCGCAAAAGCGTCCAAAAACTCTTCCCGTGTGTCTTCACTCATGACTGCCTGCTGCACCAGACAGCGCTCCCCTTCTTGTTCAAATTCGTCCTCATAGACCTGATATACATCCTGCATCAGACGGTGGGAGGGAAAAAATACCATATAATTTCCCCTCCGCACCGCCGTTACCTTCTTGATGTATTCCGCAATTTTCCGGTATTCCTCATAGCCTCTCCTGGTATAACGGCTGCTCACGTCCCGCCCCAGCAAAAGACAGCGGTTGGCCGCCTCAAAGGGGGAAGGCACACTGATGGCAAAATCATCCGCCGCCGTGGAAAATAGACTGCGGTAATAAGGCAGCGGCAGCAAGGTCGCGGAGAAAAACACTGCCGCGATGCCTTTGTCCAGACAGTTTTGCAGATTATGGGCCGGATTGACGCAGAATAGCTTCAACATAAACCTGCCATCCTCACCCAACTCTGTATAGATCACATAATTTTCATCCACAAGATCGTAAATGTTCAGAAAGTTCCGCACGGCAAAATAACCTTCCAGCACCTTTTCCTGGATCTCCTCTCCCGGAGGCTCCTCCAGAAATTCTTCCATTTCTCCCATCAGATTCATCAGATGGATCGGAAGGCTTCCGGTATTGTCCAGCACCTCATAGGTTTCGCATTCCCGCTTATATTCCAGCAGGCAGCGGTTCACCTTCTCCAGAAGCCTCTCCAATTTGTGGCTGTAAGGCTTCACCTGCCGTTTGAGCTGCAGGATATCTTCTTTATATAAGGCCGCGCTATACATATCCCGGCCCCGGTCCACCAAATTATGAGCCTCATCAATGAGGAAAATGTAATCTCCCTTCCCGTTATCGCCGAAAAAGCGTTTCAGATAGACATTGGGATCAAAGACATAATTATAATCGCAGATTACCGCGTCCACCCAGGTGGAAATATCCAGGCACAGTTCAAAGGGGCATACCTGCCATTTTTCGGCGTGCTCCAAAAGAATTTCCCGTCCATAGGAATCCTTCTGCGTAAGAATCTCATAAACGGCTTCGTTAATCCGGTCAAAATGTCCTTTGGCATAGGGGCAGTGGTCAGGATTGCAGACGGCCTCCTCCTGGGGGCATATTTTCTCCTTGGCCGTAATGGTGATCACCTTATAAGCCAGCCCCTTTTCCTGTAATAGGGCAAAGGCCTCCTCCGCCACTGTCCTGGTGATGGTCTTGGCCGTCAGGTAGAAAATTTTATCCCCTTTGCCTTCTCCCACCGCGCGTACCGCGGGAAATACAGCGGACATCGTCTTCCCAATGCCGGTGGGCGCCTGGACAAAAAGCTGCTTATGCCTGGCAATGGTCCCATAAACCCCTGCCACGATTTCCCGCTGCCTGGGCCGGTAAGCAAAGGGAAACTCCAAGCCCTCCATGGAGGCATTTCTGGTCTGCTTCCATTTCCAGGAAAAATCCGCCCACCGGTAAAACTCCTCCAAAAGTCCATGATACCACTCTTTTAACTCCTCCCAAGTATAGGACTGGGTAAAACGGCGGATATCCTCCGTATCCAGATGGCAGTAGGTCATCTGAACGCGGATCTCCGTAAGCTCCTTCTGCTTGGCATAGATATAAGCATAGCATTTTGCCTGGGCCAGATGCACCAGCTCAGGCTCCGAAAGCGTATGCAGCTCCTTATAGATTCCTTTGATCTCATCGATCGCCCATCCCTCCCCGTCCTGGAAAATGCCATCCGCCCGGCCTTCCACGCATACGGAAAACGCTTCGTAATCGGTCACGTCCTTGAGAGATACCTCCGGCTGATACCCGCTGCCCATCCTCTTTTGGATCTTCCGGTGCAGCCGGCTCCCTTTGGCCATGGCTTCTTTGTCTGCGCCGCCCTTCCGGTTATCTAAATCCCCGCTTCTCAATATAAATTCCACCAAATTCCGCACTGAAATACGGATCATGGGCCTGCTCTCCTGCTCCATCCATCTTCTCCCGTCGTCTGTTCAATCTTGACACCCGCTTTAGTGTCCAGATATCTGTCTCACTAACCTCGTCCTTCGCCTCTGGCTCACACTCGCTAAGTGTTCTCATTATACCATGGTCACTAAACTCACCCTCTCTTCTTTCGGCTTCCTTAAGTGTCCAGGTATCTGTCTCACTAACCTCGTCCTTCGCCTCTGGCTCGCACTCGCTAAGTGTTCTCATTATACCATACCATTGCAAAAGAAAACAGCCGTCCGGGCACACTGGAAGGATTCCAGAATGTCCGGGCGGCTGCCCTTTTCATCCAAAAATTTATGCGACGGCAAATTTACGGATCCGCTGGATGAACTGCGGATCGTCCCCATAACACTTCACAGTCAGCTCACGGTTCAGATCCATACTCAAGATCCCAAGGATAGATTTGGCATCGATGATAAAACGATTATAGAAGATGTCGATGTCAAAATCACACTTGCTGGCTGCATCCACAAATTCCCTCACGTCATCGGCTGATAACCTGATTTTCTGTTCTGTTGCCATGTTTTCATTCCTTTCTTTCTTAAAAAATGAAGAGTATTTCTTCGTATCTTTTTAATACTCGATTATTTTACATCCATTTCTTTCGTTGTCAATAGTTTCCAAAAAAAATTCACATTTTTTGTCGAAATGAGTCAGCAGGATTCCTTTTTGACCTTCGTATTTTTGACAAATTGTCTATGAGCAAATCCGTTCAGCAGGCACATATGTCCGCCTTTTACACGTAGCTACGGGATATCCTTTGTAAATTTCCACAAAAATAAGAGGCAGGCAGTGCGATACCGCACGGAGCGTTTTTTATTTGATAGGATGGTTCGAAGAATTATCCTATCAAATAAAAGAATGCTGCCGTAAGAGCAATCTCACAGCAGCACCCTGTCATCATCATTCTTTTGTGTCCGGTTTCGGCATCACTTCAACGGCTTTTTCCACATATACGTTGTCAATTTCATGGAAACAGCCGGTATCCGCCTTCTTCGCATAATCCATATCGATAGGCATCTTGCCCAATACCGGTACGTGCAGATTCTCCGCAATTTCATCAATATGGCTCTCCCCAAAGACAGCGATCTCTTTGCCGCAGTCCGGGCATTTCACATAGCTGTAGTTCTCCACAATTCCCAAAACCGGAATGTGCATCATCTCTGCCATATTGTAAGCCTTCTTCACGATCATCTGTACCAGATCCTGCGGAGAGGATACAATCACCACGCCGTCAACTGGCAGTGACTGGAAGACAGTAAGCGGCACATCTCCCGTTCCCGGAGGCATATCCACGAACAGATAATCCAAGTCTCCCCAGATCACATCAGTCCAAAACTGTTTTACCATATTTGCCAGAATCGGCCCTCTCCAGATCACCGGCGTCTCCTCGTTGGGAAGCAGCAGGTTGATAGAAATCAGCTTGATATCATTCTTTGTCAGCATCGGATAGATTCCGTTGTCATCTGCCTGGGCAGCGCCTTTCACCCCATACATTTTCGGAATGGAAGGACCTGTGATATCCGCATCCAGGATCCCTACACGGTAACCTTTGGCGACCATCTTATTCGCTAGGGAAGCAGTTACAAAGGACTTTCCCACGCCACCCTTGCCGCTGACCACCCCGATCACTCTCTTCACCTCAGAAAATACATTCATCTGCTCCTGCAGACTCTGCGGGTTGTTCTTATGCTCACAATTGGAGCAGTCTTCCTTGGTACATGTTTTACTGTCACATTCTCTTGCCATTTTTCTCTTCTCCTATCTTTTATTTCATAAACCGGTCGATGGCTTTTTCCAATTCTTCCAAAGTCTCCCGGTCTCCATGCTCTACCGCATCCACAATACAGTGCTCAATGTGATCCTTCAAAATGATCTTGCCCGTATTGTTAATAGCTGATTTCACAGCAGAAAGCTGGATCAGCACCTCACTGCAATCCCTGCCGTTCTCCACCATCCGTTTGATGGATTCCAAATGTCCGATGGCCCTGGAGAGGCGGTTTAATACCGCTTTCGTATGGGCATGGCTGTGTGCATGTCCATGATGGGTATGCTCAATCACAGTGCCATCCTCCAGCACATGTTTATGAACCTCCTGATGTTCTTCCATAATGCCCTCCATTTCCTTTTGTACCTTTCTGCCTGCCTATAGGCGGATGTCCCTCCTGCGCTGTCACACTGCTATATAGTATACCACAGATTAGATTTCTGTAAAGGAGCAGCGCTGCTTGATCTGCGAAGTTGTGATGTCAAAGATTACCGTCCCGTCGGCAAGGACCGTCTTCTCAAAAGAAACATCCTCTCCCTGGAATTTATTCTTCACATAAGCTTCCGGATCCTCCGTTTGAATCTCCTCCACGAACACGTCCCGCATCTGATTGCGCGGGCATTTGTTGAAAATCTCCCAAATTACTTCATATTCTTTCATAGGCACTCCTTTTTCGCGATCTCCATATGTTTCCATTATAAATTTTTTTTATTTTTTTGTCAAAATGAATTGCCTAAATGAGGGGACCTGACTATAATTGTCTTTAAACACAAAAACCTAAGGAGGAAAATCATGCAGCTTTTAAAAGACCGCATATTAAAAGATGGAACTGTAAAGCCTGGTAACATCCTGAAAGTTGACAGTTTTCTGAACCATCAGATGGATATTCCTTTCATCAATGAATTGGGAAAAGAATTCAAAGCCAGGTTCGCAGATAAGAAAATCACCAAGATTTTGACCATTGAAGCTTCCGGCATCGGCATAGCCTGTATTACCGCCCAATATTTTGACGTACCCGTAGTGTTCGCCAAGAAGGCGCAGAGCCTGAATCTGGACGGTGATATGTTTACCACCAAAGTGGAATCCTATACCCATAAGAAAGTATATGATGTGATCTTATCCAAGAAATATCTGACTCCAGACGATCATGTGCTGCTCATCGACGATTTCCTGGCTAACGGCTGCGCTCTGCTGGGACTGATCGATATTGTCCAAAAATCCGGCGCCACATTGGAAGGCGCGGGAATCGTCATTGAAAAAGGCTTCCAGGAAGGCGGCAAGCGCATCCGGGAAATGGGCATCCACCTGGAATCCCTGGCCATCATCGACAATATGACCGACAACAGTCTCACCTTCCGCTGATACCTGCACTTTACAAAACTGCCTGCAGGTATTAAGATAGAATACTGGTAATATAACAAGCGTAAATAAGAAAGGAAGGGATACCCATGCGTACGAACACTAAGAAATTGATTCTTTCTGCCTTGTTTGCCGCATTAGCCTGTGTCGCAACCATGTCTATCCGGATTCCCACACCGGGAACCGGCGGATACATCCATCCGGGGGATGCCGTAGTCATCCTGTCCGGTATTTTTCTCGGGCCCGTCTACGGTGCTTTAGCCGCAGGCATCGGCTCTGCCATGTCCGACTTGATCGGAGGCTATTTCATCTACGTGCCCATCACTTTGCTGGTGAAAGCGCTCATCGCCTACTTGACCGGCGTCGTCTTTCTGAAGTTGAGGAAAAAAGGAATCCATGCCTATGCCGGCGTCGTTGCAGGCGGTGTTATAGACATGATCCTGGTCCCTGTGGGATACGGTCTTTGCGAGATTCCGCTCTATGGCTTGGCTGGCGCACTGGCCAGTGTACCCGCCAACTTCGTCCAAGGCATCGGAGGACTGGTCATCGCTTTGGTGCTGTTCCCCATGCTGGCCGCAGTACCAGATTTCAAACATATGATGGGACTTGGCGCACATACACAAAAATAAGGAAAATGCCACACCCGGCAGTCATCGATCGGGCGTGGCATTTTTTCTTACCCATCCGGGCATCCTCATCATAGTTTTCTCCAATCAGCGCTTCCTCGCACCTGCAAAAGGATCCATTATCCTTTATCCTTCACCATCTGATAATATGGCAGCTCCTGATATCCCATCTTCTCATAAAGTCCAATGGCCCCCTGATTGCTTTTTGTAGCCTCCAGACGGAACCGTCTGGCCTTGGGATATTCCTTCTCCACCCACGACATGACCTGTTTTCCATAGCCCTTGCCTCTGGCTTCTTCCTTGAAATAGAGCTCCTCCAATAGTACGACCAAGCCGCCCACCTCATTGCTCCAGGTAAAAGACAACATGCAAAATCCCAGGATTTCCTCTCCGTCCTCCACCAGCAGCAGACGGGCATATGGATTTTCCTCCATACAAAGAGCAAATGTATTTTCCATATGTTCCCGGTTCATGCCAAAAAGGCACGCCCCCGACGCAGGACTGTAAAAATCCTCCGCCATCTGAAAAAACAGATCTTTTTCTTCTCTTTTGATGTCACGTATTACCATTTCTTCTTCTCCTCAAATTTATTTACCAATCAAATCGTCAGCCTCTATCCTGTCCATTCCGGCCAGATATGCATCCACGATTTTCACACCATTATCATACTCTTTGGAAGGGTCATCAGGCTCATCCCCCAAAATAAGGCTGTGAAGGACTTCCCCTCCAAGCTTTGCCAGCTCCTCCCTGCTTCCATAAGAAGACAAAGACTGCCACCCGGCCGCTATACGGCTCTTACCACCGGCATCGATCTCACAGCCGGTCACCACCGGCCAAAGCTTATTGTCCGACACATTCACCGGCTCATCCTCCCTGACCACTTCATAAGAAGCCGCATCCAAAGCCCGGCACATATCTCCCGCCAGCTTGTCAGAGGTCGCACAGACTGCATCCAGTTGTTTATCTCCGTAAAATTTCCGCAAAACCTCCTGACATTGAGCCACGGTCTTCTGTCCGGACTTTTCCGGTCTTACTTCCAAACGGTCAGCACCGGAAGCAGCAACCAGAACACCTTCCTCATCATAGGGAGACAGCACCTCCATCAGACCCATGTAATACACCCTTTCATTGATGGAATCCCCGGCAAGCACCTCCATATAGGCCGGTCCTGACACCTCCCGGCCCTCCAGCTCCAGCTGATCCTCCAGCCATTCACCGGTCTCTTTACCCTGGCTGTAATAATCAAAAGTCACATAAGCATCCACATATTCCGTATCCATGACCAGGTCTTTGTAAGATACCACATAGGCACCTGTATCGGATACCGCCTCCAGCCCCTCATCCAAGCCTTCCGGCTGCACCGGTTCCAGGATCAGGCCGCGGATCTCTTTTAGCGCCAGCCCTTCCAGCTGTGTCTTCTGAGTCTTCTGCTGTCCATTTGCAAATGACAGCTCCACGGCATAACCGGCCTCTTTCAATGTATTTACAAGGACTTCGCTCTCTTCCAACTCCCCTGCGGGATCGTTGGCCAGCAAGATGGCAACTGTACCTCCGGCCTCTCCTGCAGGCGCTTCCTGTGCCTCCTCGTTCTCTGCCTCCGCTTCCATCAACGCTTCCTGCTTGTCCCCTTCTTCTTGTATCTTATCTTCCTTGGATTCACAGGCGCACAAACTCAACCCCACCGCCAAAGGCAGTAAGAATGCCAAAATCTTTCTTCTCATGTCATATCCTCCCAACGTTCCTTTGAAAAAAAGAACGCCGTCAACACCGGTTTATTTCTCCTTATACCGCTTTATAATCTCCTTGAGATACTCCCGGTATGCGGCCGCCGCTTTTCTGGGTTTTAACAGACGCACCTCAGGTCCTAGATAGGTCAGCCAGCCAAAAAAGCCTCTGCCGATCACACATTTGCCGGAGACCTGGGCCATCCCATCCTTTTTCTCTTTCCATTCCACGGGGCCGTTCAAATAAGCCGCGACTCGCCCGCAGTACGCAGTCGGACAGCTCAGCTTGACTTCTTTTTCTACGCCCTCGTCCTTCCAGGTTTCCACACCCACAGCCTCTTCCCCGTCCGCAACCGGCCAATCCGGCAGCACCTCCATATGCTCCGGCATCCTGCCGGCCACATAATAGCCGCCCGGACGTTTTCTGCTGTATTTGATGGGAATGCCAAACTCCCGCAAGGCCTCCATATCGTCATAAATGCTCTTGCGCTCGGAGCGAATCCCTTTATTTTCCAGTTCCTCGACGATCTCCTTCATGGACAGCACATGGTCCTCATCTTGATGTACCGCCAACATCTGCACCAAATAAAGTATTTTCTGTTTTTGATTGCCGGATCTTGCCATACCCTGCCCTCCCTTTCCAAAAGCTTTTTCTTTTGCAGCTTCATGTTTCCTGCCTTTTATCTTACCACCAAGGGCTCCAATCCACAAGTTCCAGTTGCAAAATGGGAACCCTCAAATACCAAAACGGCGGCCTCCTGACACAGGACGCCGCCGTTTCATTGGGTATCTATTGTAATGTAATATGGGTCAGTCTTTAAGCCGGAACAAACTCATCCTTACCCACGCCGCAGATCGGGCATACCCAATCATCCGGAAGGTCCTCAAAAGCTACGCCTGGCTCAATGCCGTTATCCGGATCGCCTACTTCTGGATCATATTCATAACCACACGGTTCACAAATATACTTTTTCATTGTAATAGCTCCTTTCTATTTTCACAATTCATTGTCTTTTTTAATCTGTACTATTATTATACAGTTTTGCTTGCAGGATTGCAAGCTCTTTTTTGTGCTGTTTTTATTATTGGTGAATAAAGCGATGATATACATAATCATTCGCTTCCTTTTCCTGGGAATCATCCAGCGGCTCCAAAACTGCACCGGCATCTTTTCTGCGCAATGCCCGAAGGATCAGCTCATCCGCCAGCTGCGGGTTCTTCGGCAGCAGGGGACCGTGAAGATAAGTCCCGATCACATTTTTGTAAACGACCCCTTCATAGCCGCTGACCCCGTCGTTGCCGGAGCCGTACAGCACCTTGCCCAGCGGCTGGCAGCTGCCGATATGGGTCCGTCCGCCATGGTTTTCAAAGCCAACAACAGGCATGTCAAAAAGCTCGCTCTGCAATACGATATTGCTGATCAGACGCCCTTCTCCCTGCTCCGTATATAAATCCACTAAATCCAGGCCCTTCATGGTCCCTTCGGCAGTCTTATAGTATTTTCCCAGCAGCTGGTAACCGCCGCAGATTGCAATGACCACGCCGCCATTCTCCACATATTCCTTAAACTGGGGCTGGATACTCTGAAGCTTCTCGCATACCAGCCGCTGCTCCCGGTCAGAACCGCCGCCCAAAAGCACGATGTCCAATTGGGAAAAATCGATGACATCCTCCAGCTCATAAGTGATCGTCTGTGCTTCGATTCCCCGCCAAATACAGCGTTTCATCAGACATTGGATATTTCCTCTGTCCCCATACAAATTCAAAAGATCGGGGTATAAATGTCCTATGGTAATCTTCATTTGAGTTCCCCCTCCAATCGTTTGAGTACATTCCTGGTACTAAACAGCGCAGTATAATTCACCAGCACATAGAGGTTTCCCACGCCGTCCCCGATGCGGTCACGGATCGCTTTCTCCACATCCTCCTCCAAAATGGAAGGAATGTCCACGTATTTCAGGCGGAGCCGCATATCCTGGCAGCGGATGCCGCTGACCGTGATGGAATGGATGCTCTCATCCCCGAAGAGATCGAAATCCACATCCCAAAGCCAGGAAATGTCGATGCCGTCCTGGGCATTGTCATTGATGGCAATGATGATGTCCTTAGGCGTTGTATCCTGCATGACTGCGGAAATGTTCTGGTTAAAGCCTGCCGGATTCTTTGCCAGGTTCAGCAATATCCCTGTATTTTGGATTCGGAACTGTTCCATACGGCCATTCTCCGGATTAAAACGCTTCAGCATATCGTTAAAACGGGGCAGCTCCACACCCGCACTTTTAGCCGCCGCATAGGCTGCCAACAGGTTGTAGACATTGTAAAAGCCCTTGTAATTGGCGGCAATGAGCTGATCTCCCACCCGGAAGGAAAGCTGGTCCCCTACCCGCACATCGGAAGCGTTAAAATCCAGCTTTGGCCTGTGAAATCCACAGCCCGGACAGAAATAATCTCCCAATTGGCTGTAATGATAGAACCGGTACTCCAGCCGTTCCCCGCAGCGCTTGCAAAACCTTCCCTCCCGAATCTCATTGGCAGAGGATTCCAGCACCTTCTCCCCAATGCCATAGGTCACAAAAGTATTGCCGCTTTCCATGGCCAGATACGCGGACAGGGCATCATCCCCGTTGACCACCAAAGTCATTTCCGGTTCAGACTGGATCATCTCTTTTAGGATGTTCATGGTGATGTCAATTTCCCCATAACGGTCCAACTGATCCCGGAACAGATTCGTCAGCACCATATAATCCGGATGGCATCTGGGAAAAATATGTCTGGTGGAAGCTTCATCCACTTCGATACAGGCATAGTCCGCGTCCAGATGGCCATTTAAGCCCGCCGCCAGCACAAAGGCGGCCGCCACCCCGTTTAACATGTTGGAACCGGTATGGTTGCACACCACCTTTTTCCCTTCCGCCTCCAAAGCGGAGCACAATACATTATTGGTAGTGGTCTTGCCGTTGGTTCCGCAGACCACGAATATTTTCTCTCTCACTTCTCTGGACAGTTCTTCCACTATCCTAGGATCCATCCGAAGGGCGATCTTCCCCGCCCAGGTAACTCCCTGGCGTCCCAGCTTCCTGCAGGCAAGTCCTGCCGCCTTCGCCGCCCAGACGGCCAGTATTCTCCGTATGCTCATATTTCCTCCTTATTTTGCCGGCTTGGCTGAAATATAGGTATCTTTCGTGCGCTTCCGTCCTTTTTCACGGAAATGCATATGGATAGTATACCCTCTTTTTTCCCAAATGAAAAGATGAAAATATGCGCGTCAGGTGTTCTGTGTGTCTTCCCCCAAAAGTGCCCACAGCAGCCCTTTGATGATTGGATTGGTCCTTGGTTTCTTCCAGGCAAAGGAAATCTCTGCACAGAGATCATCCAGTTCCTTTATGGAGCGATACTCCAAAAAAGGACCGTATACATTTTTGCACTGATCTGAGATCAGAATGATCGCATTCCGGTTGACCACCTCCAAAAGCGCATCTGCCAGAGTATCCGAATGGATCACATTCTGAGGCTTGAACCCGATCTCCGCCCATAGGCCGCACATATACAGATAGATCATCGGCGCTTTTTGAGGATGCACTACGGCTGCTGTCTGCCCGCTGATCTGCTCCAGCGTCAACGCATCACAGGCGGCCAGCGGATGGTCCGGCGCCATGGCCACGATCAGCTTGTCCTTCCGGAAAATACGGTATTCCAGGGAACTATGTCCTTCAAATTCCTGCGGAAATCCGATAAGCGCATCAATTTCATGATTTTCAATGGCCTGTATTCCTTTATGAGGAGGAATGATCTTCGTCTTGATGCTGATCTTCGGATAATTCTGCTGGAAATTATGCAATGCCTGCTTGATGCTGGCTCCGATCAGAAAATCAGGCACTCCCAGGCGGATTTCCCCCACCTTTCCATCGGCTGTCAGCCGTCCATGTTCCACAGCCTCTTCATATTCCTTGACCACATTTACGATATTTTCGTAAAAGTCTTTCCCCGCTTCCGTCAGCTGGACAGAGCGCTTATTTCTGATAAAAAGCTGGAAACCCAGCTCCTCTTCCATCTTTGATATGCTCAAGCTGATGGCCGTCTGCGTGACATTTTGCTCCGCGGCGGCCCTTGTAAAGCTCAAATTTTCCGCAGTGCTGATAAAATAAAGCATTCCTTTAATATCCATAATTTCTCCCCAGCCTATATTTGATCTTTCTTCACTTTCCGCCTCCTGTGAAAGGAAAGCCCGTATCCTAAATAAATGGGCAGGTAAAAACCTGCCCATTCAAAATTATAACATTGAGGATCCATTTGTCAATTGCCTGCTTTTTTCTTATTGAGCTCAGGCAGAAAGATTGCAAAAATAGTCATGACAGCAATAGAGACGGCTGCCAGGATAAAATATAGCTGGAAATTGTCCCCTGCCAGCGGCGTGATCACATAGGTAGGAATAATGACCGCACCTAAAAGCTCCAATGTCGTGATGATGCCTCCGGCACTTCCCGCGTAAACCGGACCGATTTCCGGCAATAGCATCGGGAAGGACATAAATGTAGGTACCAATGCGCTGATGAACATCCCAGCCAGGAACAAAAGAACCGCTGCCAGAGCCGGCGCCATCCTCCAGGCAACTGCCGCGCACAGGGCCGCCAGGATAGAACAGGTGATCAGTGCCGGTTTCATCCGAGGCAGCTTTGCGATCACGGAAGGTCCAAAAAATGTTCCGCAAAATCCGCCGATGGTCAATACAGAAGCCAGCAGCCCGGATAATGATTCACTGATGCCTCTGGACGCCAGCGCCGTCGGAAGGAAGGATGCCAGGGAAAGGTTGCATCCCATCACAAACGCCAGACAGATTCCCACCAGCCAGACATTTTTGCTCTTCAATGCAGGCTTCAGAGAATCCAGCAAAGAAGCGGAAGATCCCTCTCCGGTCCGCGTATAAGGACCATCCTTAGCTAAGAGGATCCATAAGACTACCACGAGGATAGAGGCCGCTCCGGAGATCCACAGCGCTACCGAAATTGACGGCAGCATCGCTGTTGTGGCTGTGCCCAAAGTCATCCCCACATTGTTGCCTGCCATTACCAGGCCGATCACCGGGCCAGTCCGCTCCGGCGGAAACCAACCCCCTATGATCTTAGCCATATTAACATTGAGAAAAGTGATGCCCATGCCACCCAGGATCATACACGCCAAAAAGGTGGGATAACTGTTGGCAAAAGGACGACAGCAAAGCCCTGCTGCAGCAATCACCAATGCAATTGTGATAATCCGTTTGCTTCCATATTTATCCACCAGCACTCCAGCAATGATGCCAAAGAGAATCGAGGCGATCATCGGGGAAGTGAAGATACTGGAAAACTGGTTAGGCGACAGATCCATCTGCTGCATCAGCTGGCCGGCCAGCGGCGTAAGCTGAAACTGAAAATAATTCCCGACCACCAGGGCAAAAAAGAGAACCACTGCAATGACAACACCGGACTTTCCTTTTTGATTTTCGTTCGTTTGACTCATTTTTAACCCTCCACATCAGAAAACAGAAATTCTTATTTTTCACCGGCCAGCGGCACATTTCCCAAAATTGCGGACTGCCCGTGGGCGTATACATACCCCATGCCTCCGGCCACATACAAAAGCAGCCCTGTAATATAGGAAGAAAGATCAGAAGCCAGAAACAGAGCCGGACCGGCAATATCCTCCGGAGTGCCCATACGCTTCAGCGGAACCTCCCGGTTCCTGATTCCCTCGAAGGCCGCCTCCATCGCTTCCTTCTCTTCCGGCGGAAACAGTTCATCCCAAAACGGTGTCACGATAGGACCCGGTTTGATACAATTGACCCGGATCCCCAGCGGCGCCAGCTCCATAGCCAGGTTCACAGTCAGAGACTCACAGGCAGCCTTGGCCATATGGTAATCATAGGCCGGGGTTGTGGGATTAAAAGCACCGTTGGAAGAACAGAGAATGATTTTGCCACTTTTAGCTTCTTTCATATGCGGGACCACGGAAAATACCAGATGATACGTACCTGTCATGTTCACGTCCATTGTGGTCTGGTAACGCTCTTCCGGCGTCATATTCTCTGCTCCGTCATAGCTTTTGCCAGCAAAGTTTGCCAAAATGTCGATTCTTCCAAACTCCTTGATCGTCGCTTCCACGATCGCATCACAGCTCTCCTTGCTGGCTACGTTCAGCGGTCCGTAATACCGCGCCTGCCCGCCGGCAGCTTCAATCTCCTCTTTCACCCGGTTCCCTTTTTTGGGGCTTGTCCCTCCGATCACGACAATAGCACCCTCCTGCGCATAAAGCTTTGCCGTCGCTTCTCCCATACCGCTGGTACCACCGGCAACAATGGCAATCTGACCCTTTAACATATCGTTCATAAAATAACCCTCCCTTGAATGAAATACCTGACATAAACGCTCTAATAATATACTTTTTATATTAGTGTTATATATAAATTGAATATACTATGTCAAATAATATTCTGTCAATCAGCAATTATTTACCAATTTTACCTGATAATATTAGATACTAATTATATTTTCTCTGTATTGACTTTTTATTATCTGTTTTTTATAATTGTAATAAATATACGAAATATATTAGTGTAATAAAAGATACATTTTACTATGGTGAATTTAAGGAGGTTATGCTATGGCAATTGATTTTGGCAAACGATTCGGTATCGGCGGGCTGCGTCTGCCAATCCTGGACCCCAACGAGCAACGATCCATCGATTATGAGACGTTAGAGCAGATGATCGATATTTTCATGGATCACGGATACAATTATTTTGATACATCCTATATCTATCACGGCGGCTATTCTGAGATTGCATTGGGAAAAGCCTTGGTAGACCGGTACCCCAGAGATTCCTTTCTGCTGTCCACAAAAATGCCCATTAAATTTATGAAAAAGAAGGAAGATATGGAGACCGTGTTCGAAGAACAGCTTCAGAAATGCCATGTGGATTATTTTGATTTCTATCTGATCCACAGCATCGGGAAAGAGACCTATGAGAACTGTAAAAAATGGGATACCTTTGAATTTTTAAAACAGAAACGGGCAGAGGGCAAGTTCCGTGAATTCGGCGTTTCCCTCCATGATTCCCCGGAATTTCTGGACTTGATCCTGACGGAGCATCCCGAAATTGACTTTGTGGTAGAGCAGATCAACTATATTGACTGGGTGAATCCCGCCATCCGTTCCAAAGAAATATACGAAGTGGCCGTAAAACACGGGAAACCCATCGTTGTCATGGAAGCCTGCAAGGGCGGCACCTTGGCGGAAGTGCCGGACGAAGCGAAGAAAATCATGAAGGCATACAATCCCGACGCCTCCATCGCCTCCTGGGCATACCGTTTTGTGGGAAGTCTCCCCGGCGTGCGCGTGGTGCTGGCGGGAATGCCCAAGATGGAATTTCTCCAGGACAATATCAAGACCTTTGACGATTTCAAACCCCTCAATGATGAGGAATACAAGATCATTGACCAGGTAGTTGACATCATCAATGCCAATACGGCGATCCCGTGCACCGTCTGCCGCTATTGTGAAAGTGAGTGTCCGAAAAACATTGCGATCCCGGATTATTTTGCCCTCTATAACGATATGAAGCGGCTGGAAAAGAGCAGCTCCGCCAATGATGTCCTAACCCAGGCCTTCTATTACGGAAACTTTATTGAACAGGGCCGGGGCCCGGCATCCGCCTGCATCAAATGCAAAAAATGCGAAAAGGTATGTCCCCAGCGTCTGCCGATCCATGAGTTGCTGGAACAATATATTGTTCCTGAGCTGGAATCCTATAATCCCGAAGCGCATATCAAAAAATAACGATTGCACTGTATAGAAATACCAATAGGTATGCAAAAGGGCAGAGCCTCCTTGAAGGCTTTGCCCTTTTGTCCGTCTATACCAGAAAAACAAGATAACAGTTGTTGGTCAGAACAATCCGTGATAACATAAAATACAATAATATCCCTTTATCAACAACACAAAAAGAGGTGGCTTATGAATCATTCCGTGAATATGCAAAAATTTTTAGAGGAACTTCCCTTCTGGAAGCAATTATCCGATCCGTCAAAAGCCCTGCTCCGGGACGGAATCCAATCCATCCAATATCCGGCAGGCGCCCAGGTTGCCTCCACAGATAGCGACTGTCTGGGCACTCTGTTCGTACAAAAGGGCATCATGCGGGTCTACCTGCTGTCCGAAGACGGCAAGGAGGCCACCATCTACCGGCTCCACCCTGGCGAGGTCTGTGTCCTCACCGCTTCCTGCCTGATCTCCGGCATCACCTTCGATGTACAGATCGATGCGGAGACTGCATGCGACACGCTGCTGATCCCCTCCCGGATCCTGTCCGTCCTCATGGAGGAAAATGTCTACGTGGAAAATTATGTCTATAAGCTTACCACCGAGCATTTTTCTAAAGTCATCAGTGCCATGGAGCGGATTTTTTTCCTGTCCCTTAGGCAGCGCATCGCCGCTTTCCTCATCGATGAATCTGCCGAACAAAACACCAACACGCTCTCCATCACCCAGGAGCAGATGGCCAGAGCGATCGGCAGCGCCCGGGAGGCAGTGAGCCGAACCTTAAAACAGATGACAAAAGAAGGAATCCTGGACGTGACAAGAGGCGGCCTCCAGATTCTGGATAAAAGCCGCCTCTATCAAGATTTATCTATTTAGATCACGCACCTGCCACCGGTTTCATGGCATCCACCAATACTGCCTTGGACTGCAGGCCTACCATTCGCCGGATTTCTTTGCCGCCTTGGAACACTATCAATGTGGGTATACTCATCACATTGAATTTTCTGGCCAGCTCCGGCTCCTCATCCACGTTAATCTTGCCCACCGCATAGCCTTCAGCCGCCATTTCCTCAATGGCAGCTCCCTGGCGCTGGCAAGGCATACACCATGTCGCCCAAAAATCCACCAATACGGTGCCTTCTGCCTGCAATACTTCCTGTTCAAAATTCTGACTTGTAATCTGTTTTGCCATAATTCTTCATATCCTTTCTATGTTCTGATTGATTTTATTATTTTCCAGAAGAACCCATCCATTCCCAAACGCTATAGGCGCCCTCACCCGAAGGACATCAGGATTCCGAATGTTTCTTCTGCCGTTTCACATATTTTGCTCCTTCAATTCCTGCCAGCGTCCCTTCATAGACTGCCTTAGAAATCTGAAGCAGGCCTCCGGTACAATCCCCGGCAGCATATAAACCTGGTATGGTGGTCTGCATGGAAGAATCTACCACAATGTGTCCCTTTTCCGTAAGCTCCGCTCCCATCTGTTTGGCCATCTGCGAGGTTCCGGCTGTTCCAAAGGCCACAAAGAAACCGTCCACGGGAAGGCTGCTCCCATCCTGGAAATCCACCTGGGTGATCCGGTCTTCTCCCTCCAGCTTCTCAATGATCCGGGTATCCACTGGAAATTCCACCTCTTCCCCAAAATCAGGCACCAGCCCGTTGGTCAGAATGGTCACCTTACCAGCCATAGGCGCCAGCTCCCTGGCTTCATGGAGAGCAAAATCACTGTTTCCGAACACAGCCACCTGCTTTCCGCGGTAGAAGAACGCATCACAGATCGCGCAATAGCTGACTCCCTTGCCTTCGAATTCCTTCAGGCCAGGGACCTTCGGCGATGACCTTTTCGCTCCCGTGGCCAGCACCACACACCTGGCTTCCAGATCCCCTTCTGTGGTCTTCACCACAAAGGTATCAAATCCGCCGATACCAAGCACCTGGGTCTCCTGAAACTGCACGCCCATCTGTCTGGCCTGCAGGATTCCCCGCTCCTGGAGCTGGCTTCCGGTGAGAAATTCGGAATTCCCGTAAAAATTCTCGATTTTTTCCGCCTTTTCCAAGGCTCCCGTCCCATGATAGAGCACCAAAGGCTTCACCCCGGCACGAATAGCATATAGCGAAGCGGAAATCCCTGCGGGACCTGCACCGATAATAATCATATCTTCCATAAGATTTTCCCTCATTTACCAATTTTTATGCTTTCATTTTACCTGCTTCCAGAAAAATTATCTGTGATAAGGTCACACTTCTCCAAAAGCATTTACGGAATAATCTTTGCTTTAAAGAAATCTCTTTCCGGGACCATAGACGGGATTTATGAATAATGTTACAATAATATGGAATAAACTGACAACTCACTCATTTAGAGAATGAACAGGTACCCTATGAGGAATTTTTATATTGCCAAAGAAAAAAGAAACAAAAAATTCCATAAACTCCTGCTCACGGCACTGGTACTGGTGACCATCTTGATCGCCAGCCTCTGCATCCATTTCACGATGACCTTATACCAGGCTTCCCTGCAGGAGACCGAAAACTATTTGGAAGAGCTTTCCAAAAAATCCGCACGGCTGATCCGCAAACAGATGGAGGCGGATTTTGAGCTGCTGCATTTGGCCGCCCAAAGCTGCAGCAGTATGAGCCAAAGCACCGCCGGTTATCAGGAAGAATTAAAGTATCTGCGTTCTCTGCAGACCTACAGCGTCCTTTATGAGCTTGCCATTGTGGGCAATAACGGTACTGTCTACTTCACCGACGGGGATGTACAGGATCTGTCTGACAGCCCTATGATACAGAAAGCTCTGCGCGGACAGGACGCCGCCTCCTTTGATACCTATCCTGTCACCGGACAGTCCTTCCTGTATCTGGCAGTTCCCATCAAGGACAGCAGCCATCAGATCCAGGGAGCGCTTCTCTATCAGAAGCTGCCTGCCAAAGTACAAAAGGAGCTGGGCATTGACAGCTTTGACCAGCAAGGCCATTCCCATATCATCAACGGCGACGGAGAAATCATCATTTCCAGCACAAATATGATCACCGAGTACGGAAATCTATTTCATATGCTGGAGTCCATCACCGATACCGACCCAAAGGGATCTCTTGAACAAATGAAGGTCAACATCAAAGACGGTCAGTCCGGCATGTTCTATTTCAAAAAAGAGGATGAAAAATCTGCTTTGCTCTATGTTCCCCTGGGGATGGACGACTGGTATCTGATCACCTCTGTGCCTGTAAAAGCAATCAATGAGCCGATCCTTCATGCCATCCATCTGGGCCTTCTTATGGATGCCTGTGTCTTTCTGGCCTTTTTCCTGTTTCTCTTTCTTTTCCAGCATATTCTCCGCAGCAATGAACAGGAATTGGAACGACTGGCCTTTCGGGATACCATCACCGGCGGCGACAACAGCGTAGCCTTTGAGCACCGCATGGCACAAATCATCCGCAATACCGCTCCTTCTACCTATGCCCTGGCAGCCATCGACATCCTGGAATTCAAGCTGATCAATAAGACCTTCGGTGAGAAGGAGGGAGACCGGATCCTCCTGTATATATACAACTGTATCAAGAGACATCTGGCGCCGGACGAATACATGGCCCGGATCGAAGCGGATAAATTCAAGCTTCTTCTCAAAAATGCCCCGGAGGAAGAAATGCGGGCCCGCCTGACAGAGATTTCCCTGGATATCAACAGCTATAACCAAAATCTGTCCGTCCCCTACCATATCACTATATGCGCAGGAATCCGCGTGGTAGACGACAACCGGGCTTCCATCATCCGTATTCGGGACGACGCAAACCTGGCACGGAAAAAGAGTCATAAAAAGATCGATAACCAGCTGCTTTGCATCTCCTTCTATGTTCCCAAGGATGAAGAATTACTGCTCCGCGAAAAGGAGCTCACCGATTTAATGGGAACGGCTCTGGCACAGCACCAATTCCAGGTCTATCTACAGCCAAAGATCCGGCTGGACACCCGGAAGATCGGCGGCGCTGAAGCCTTGGTCCGCTGGGCCCATCCAGAATACGGAATGATCCCGCCCAACGAGTTTATCCCACTGTTTGAGCAAAACGGGTTTATCATCCAGCTGGATGAATACATGTTCGAGCAGGCGTGCCTGATCATCCGCCAATGGATGGACCAGGGCATAGATCCGGTTCCCATCTCCATCAATATGTCCCGAAGAGAGGTAGGAATTCCCGGAATCCTGGATAAATACCAGAAGATTCAGGAAAAATACCAAATTCCGCCCCAGCTGCTGGAGCTGGAGCTGACCGAAAACCTCATCACGGAAAACGTCCAATTCTACAACACCTTTTTCCAGCGAATCCAGGAAATGCAGTTTCAATGCTCCCTGGATGATTTCGGCAGCGGCTATTCTTCCATGAACATGCTCAAGGATATTTCGGTTAACACACTAAAGCTGGACAAGGAATTTTTCTCCGAAAGCGTCAGCGATCAAAATGATAAGCGCGGCAAAGCGGTCATCCAAAGCGTGATCAGTCTGTCAAAGCAATTGGATATGCAGATCGTCGCCGAAGGCGTGGAAACCTTAGATCAGGTAGAATTTTTAGAGGAAAATGGCTGTGATATGGTACAGGGATACTATTTCTCCCGCCCCGTCCCGGCTGCCAAATTCCCGGATCTGCTTAAAAAAGAAACCTGGGAATAACCATATAAAACCGTCGTCCAAAGAGGACGGATCCTCACAGTATGAGCGGTCCGCCCTCTTTTTGTATGTTCTCTGCCCCACCGGAGGCTTCCAGTACCGGCAGCACAATTTCCACATCTGTGCCCACGCCTTCGGTGGAATAGATATGCAGCCCGTATTCTGGACCAAAGGCCAGCCGGATCCGCTCATGCACATTGAGAATGCCCACCCGGGTCCCGGTCCCCTGCAAATCCAATGAGCCCCCAGAAGCTCCGTTTCTGAGAGCTTCATTGATAGCCGCCGCCTTCTTCTCTTCCATCCCCAAACCATCATCCACCACATGGATCACCAGACGCTTTCGGGTCCGGTACGACAAAATGGTCAAAGTGCCGCTCCCAAGCTTCGGCTCCAATCCGTGATGAATGGCATTTTCTACAATGGGCTGGACCAAAAGCTTTGGTATCATACAGTCCAAAGTGTCCTTATCGGTGCTGTCCACCTTTTCAAACCGGTTGTTAAACCGGCACCTTTGTATCAGAAGATAATTGTCAATATTCTTCAGCTCCATGGAAAAAGGGACCATGCTCCCCTCGCTGCTGATGCTGTAACGGAACAGATTGGCCAACGCTTTTGTCATCACTTCAATCTCCTGGATCCCATAAACCATAGCCTGCCCCCGGATCGACTCCAAGGTATTATACAGAAAATGGGGATTGATCTGACTTTGGAGGGCATCCAGCTCTGCCTGTTTGCGAAGCAGCACCGCTTTGGATTCCTTGGCCACCAAATCCTCCAGCGTCGTCAATATGGAGTTGAGATCCTGATAGAGAACATACAGCTCATTGTCCTCCTCCACGTCTACCTGCCAAAGCTCCTGGGTCCCGGAAGCCGCTTTGTGGATCACCTTTTCCACCGTGACAATGGGCTCATAGACCTTTTTTCGGAAACGAAGCACCAGCAGGACAAAAATACCGGCCTGAATTGTAAGGACCGCCGCCGCAAGCAGCGCGCCCCCTGTCTTAGTAAGCCCCAGCCCTCTGCGGCAGGACCATAAAAAGAGCATTTCCAATGATGCCGGCAGGAGAAAACCCGCCAGCCCATATAACGTGACCATAGACCACAGACGGCTGCGCAGCCGGAAGCTTTTCCCCGCTGCTTCTTTTTCCTCTCTTTTACATCTCTTCACGGCATTTCCTCTCAGGAAAACATTTTCCGGTACTGGGCTGGAGAAAGACCTGTCATTTTCTTAAACAGCTTGCTGAAATATTTCGGATCTTTATACCCCACCAGACAGCCCACTTCATTGACCCTGTACCGCACATCCTTCAACAGGTACTCCGCCATTTCCATCCGGTGGCGGATCAGATAATCACTGTAATTCATCCCCGTCTCTTTTTTGAATAGCTCCCCGAAATACTTGGGATTCAGGCACACCTCATCTGCCAGAGCTTTCAGAGTGATTTCTTCTTTATAATGTTCAACGATATATCTTTTGGCAATCTCAATGACTTTGTCATTCCGGCTTTTATTCCCCAGCTCGTAGGTTTGTCTGGCCTCCCGGAACATGTCTCCTAAAATCTTAATAATCTGCGGCACCTGGTAACAGTTTTCCAGTCTATCTTCTATATTTCTCCACGGATCTGTCCATTCCCTGCCTGCAGGCTGGCTCCGCTTTAAAATCCCCTTAAGCAAAGACGCTATCTCCCCAGCTGTCTCAAAAATCAGGACAGGCGATACCTGCTCATCCGCCAGAAGTCTTCCAAAAAGCTGTTCCATAAAGGCGTTGGCCCCCTCCACATCGTAGGACTTCACATAGCCTTCTACCTTTTTCTCATCTTCCACGGTAAAGACCGAGGACAAGCCGGTCACCGCAAAACGGTACCGGCTCCCATCCACGAAGCCCCCGAAGCCAAACCGCAGGCGCATCCGCAGGCTGTCTCTGGCACTTTGGAAGGACCCGCCCAAGTTTTCGGTCCCGTTCTCACAGGAGCCAGCCCCAATGGTCAGCTCATAGCCAATCTCCAGCCTTTGTTCATCATTGATCCTTTTCCTAAGCTGCTCCTGTTTCCTGCGGACCCTCTCCTTGGCCTTTGCAGGATAATTCAGGATTTGCAGAAGCCTCTGCCCCCGGAAAAAAGTAAAGGACTCATAACAATCCTCCCCGAACACGGCAGTCACATAACGGCACAGACTGGTAAGCATGATCTCATTGACCTCATACGCCTGGCTGGCATCGTATTTGCGGTCCAATTGGTACAAAAGCACCTGAAACACGCCATCCCCAAACCTGCAGCCGAGCTGTTCATTCAATACCTGTGCCGGGAGCAGGGCACTCTTTCCCTCTTCTTCAAAAAGTCTCAGGAAATACTGCTCCCTTAACTGCCAAAGACTGGTGTCCAGCCTGGTCCTAAGCTCCTGCTTAGCCTTCTCCTCCGTATCTACCGAAAATATCTTTTCTCTGGTTTTTTTTAAAAAATCCAGCAGCTCTTCCTGGTCAATGGGCTTTAAGATATATCCCAGTGCTCCATATTTCAATGCCTCCTGAGCATAGGTAAAATCGCCATATCCGCTGACGATGATAAATTGCGTATCGAGGCCCTGCTCTCTGGTCCTCCGGATCAGCTCCACTCCATCATAGCCAGGCATGCGGATGTCCGTCAACACCAGCTTCGGCCGTTTTCTCCGGATCAAATCCAAGGCTTCATAGCCGTCATGGGCTTCCCCGACGATACAAAACCCAATCTCTTCCCAATCCACGATCTTACGGATCAGCTGGCATACCCAAATTTCATCGTCTATGATCAACACATCTATCATCTGTCCGCTCTGCCTCCTCATATCATATCCGGCAAACCGCTGCCGTCTTCCATCTCTTCCCTGTCCATCTCTCCGGTCAGCACGCCCTGGTTCAAGATGAGCACCCGGCTGCACAAAGAGGTAATCTCCTCCATCTCATCCGACACCATGAGGATGCACATCCCCTGGCGGCTCAAGGTCTTCAAAAGATTGTGGATCCGCCCCTTCATCTCCAAGTCCAGCCCCAAGGTGGGCCGGTCCAAGAGCAAAACCTTTGGTGCGACGCTTAAGCATTGGGCAATCTTCACCATCTGATAAAATCCCAGACTCAGCTCATGCACCGGACGGTTTCTGTCCAGTTCCGGAAAAAAGGAAGGCTCCTCCATCGTGGCCAGATCCAGCACCGATGCTTCAGCTCCCTGAAAAAGGAGTCCCAGATAATAATCGGCCATAAACCGGCTCATCCGGCCGCTGACGCATCCGCAGGTGCTCACCTTTTTCAAAGAAGGCAAAACAATGTTTTCCTGTACCGATATCGTATCCACCACGCCAAACTGTCCTTCTTTATTCGAAGCATAGGCGATCCGGCATTTTAGCGCATCCTCCGGAGAATGGATCTGCACCAGCTTTCCATCCAGATAAATGCTGCCCCCGGTCTTAGGCTTAAGCCCGAACAAAAGATCCATGATCCTCGTTCTCCCAGAACCAGAAAGTCCAACAATTCCTAAAATCTCTCCCTTCCGGACTTCAAAATCCGCATGGAGAATCCCCTCTCCGCACAGATCCTTCACCTTTAGCCGCACGCTCTCTTCCATGGAAGCATCACGGCTTCTTTCCTTCTGGTACAGCCTGCCGGTCATCATGGATAGCATTGTAGGATCATCGTACCGGTCCATGGGAAAGGTACCCACATGACTTCCATCCCTAAGTACGATTCCCCAGTCCGCAAATCTCCTGGCCATCTGGATGTTTTGTGTCGCGATCAAAATGCTGGTTCCTTTGGCCTTCTGTTCCTCGAGCACGCCAAGGAGCACTTTCCGCTCCTCCTGGCTCAAAAAGGCCATGGGTTCATCCATGATCAGGATCCGGGGACCCGTACGGATGGCGGCAGCCAGCTTTACCAGCTTCTTTTGTCCAATGGACAGCTTCCGGTACCGGTGGGACAGCTTTAGTGACAACCCCATGGAATACAACAGCCTCCTGGCTTCCTTCTTTTGTTCCCGGTATCGGACCAGAAAACGGCCGTCATTGTCAAAATACAGGTTATCATATACCGTAAGTGCGTCTATGTATCCGCCCTGGCTTGGAATATACTGGATCTTCAGGCGTTTTGCATCCTGCGGCGTGCGGATTTCCACCGGATATTCCTGATAATAGATCTGTCCCTCATCCTTGGACACAATACCAGCCAAAAGCTCCATCAGCACCGTCTTGCCGGCGCCGTTTGCGCCTAACAAAGCGGCAGTCTCCCCGGCAAACAGACTCAGATCCAGATGATTCAAAATTTTCGTATGAAAGATTTCCTTAGAAACATTTTCCAGCCGCAATGTCTCTTGCCGCACTCTTGTCACCTGCCCTTTGCGCAACCATATCTTAAGTATTCCCAAGATACCATAGCCGCTAAATTCACTTATCCGCTTATTAAGTGTCCAGGCATAGTCTGGCTAACCTCCTGCTTCGCCTCTTCCTCATGCGCCTAAGTGTTCTCATTATATCACAGATTTCTTCGGCTTCATCCGCCAATTATTACCGGAAGACCTGCCTGCAATAGCTCTGCTTCGTATTCCCGCAAGATCTCTTCATCCATCACTGGTTCCTTTCCCATCGGGTATTTTCTTCTCAGAGATTCGTATTTTCCCATGGCCAGATTATGATAGGGAAGTAAATGAATCATTTTCAAGTTTCCTGTCTCTTTGATCTCCTGTGCAAAGTCTTTGAGCGCTGCCTTATTTTTGGCCCCCTGATTGAACCCGGGTATGCAGGGAATGCGCAGGGAAACCTCCTTGCCAAGCTCCCCGGACAGCATGCGGATATTGTCCAGAATCTGTCCGTTTCCCACGCCGATGACTTGTTGGTGAACTACACTGTCCATGTGCTTTACATCTGTCAGAAAATGGTCCACATAGGGTGCCAGCTGCCGCAATACCTGTGGCGATACATGGACATGGGTCTCCATGGCCGTATCCAGCCCCTTCTCCTTGCAGGCTTTTAGAAATTCCACCAAAAACTCCCATTGCAGCGTTGGTTCCCCTCCGGTCACTGTGACTCCCCCTCCGGTGTTCTGATAAAAAGGAAGATCCTTTTCCACCTCCGTCAAGAGCTCCTCCACCGTGACCTCCCGGCCAAACATCTGATAACATTCCCTGGGACAATAGCGGACACAAATCCCGCAAAGATCACACTTATCCGGGTCGATGCGTGTACTTCTCTGCAAATCCAACGCATGGGATGGACATTTTTCCACACACAGGCCGCAATGAACACATTTGTGAGCCGCAAAGGAGAGTTCCCGCTGTTCGTGCTGGGACTCCGGATTGGAGCACCAAGGACATGCCAGCTGACAGCCCTTAAAAAACACATCGGTCCGTATCCCCGGGCCGTCGTGGATGCAATACCGCTGAATGCTGTAAATAAAGCCTTTCTTCATCAAATTTTCTCCTCCATGCCATATTTTTTCTGCAGGAAATACTATCTTCCCTTTTTTGCACCTTAAGACCGCTGCCATATCTGACAGCGGCCTTAAGGCAGAAGGTTTACTCGGAAAAATTCATTTCCGTGCGATCTATAATATCATCCTGGATCGCCTTATTCAGATCTATGAAAAATGCAGTATAGCCTGCCACGCGGACCACCAGATCCCGGTACTTATCCGGTTCCTTCTGGGCTTTTTTCAACGTATCCGCTGACACCACATTGAACTGGATATGAAAACCGCCGGCTTCAAAAAAGGTTTGGATCAGGCCCGCCAAAGCCTCCAGCCCCTTCTCCCCCTTCAAAGCATTGGGATGGTACTTCTGGTTATATTGGGTCCCGTTGGTGACCAGCACGTGGTCCAGATGTGCCACGGACAGCGCCGCCTGGGTAGGACCGTTTTTCTCGGCCCCATGGCTGGGAGAGCAGGCCTCCGCTATGGGAGTGTGGGCTCTCCTGCCGTTTGGCGTGGCCTCGCAGTCCTCCCCAAAGGGAACGTTGGCGGAGTTGGAATACTGGCCCGGCACGAAGACGCCGCCCCGCAGGTTCCGGTACTGGCCCACCTCTTCGCAATAATAGGTGAGCACCTCCCGGGCAATCTCATCCACATAAGGATCGTTGTTGCCGTACTTGGGCGCATCCTTTTTCACCTGCACCAAAATGTCCTCATAGCCGGCAAAATCCGCACGCACAGCCGTCATCAGCTCCCGCATGGTGAATGCCCGGTCTTCAAATACCAGTTTTTTCACCACGCACAGGGAATCCGCCACATCCGCCAGCCCCACGCCCTGGGGACCGTCATGGTTATATTTGGCCCCGCCGTCATGGACTTCCAGGCCCCGTCCGATGCAGTCCTCGGTAAAAGCAGTGATAAAGGGCAGTGTCACCCATTTGGCATGCATGGTATTGACCACATTGCCAATCTCCACCATATGATGCATGGCACAGCTAAATTGTGTCTTGAAGGCTTCGAGAAATTCCTCATAGGACTCCATCTCCTCCGCCCGTTTGGTCTTCGGTCCCACTTGTCTTCCGTTGTTCTTGTCATAGCCGCCGTCCATGGTGATTTCCAGACATTTCACCAGATTGAAATATCCAGAATTGGCAAAATGGCACATCTGGCCCTGCAGGCCCATCTCCACGCATCCGGCCACACCCCAGTTTCTTCTGGCATCCTGCATCGTGACGCCCCGGTTCATCAAGGAGGGAATGGCAATCTCGTCATTGTACATAGCCGGCATCCCCAGGCCCCGCCGGATCACCTCGGCACATTTTTTCAAGAAAGAAAACTCGGAATTTTTATGTACCCGCACACAGACGGAGGGCTGCGGCAATCCCACCCTCATGGTGGTATCCAGACAAATCCCAGTCAGCTCATTGACCGAATCCTCACCGTTCTCATCTGTTCCTCCCAAGGTGATGGTCTGGGAAATCGGATGGCCGCCGAAATAACGGGTGTCCTCTTCATTCCACACCTCAATGATCTCTCCGCACTTGAGCCAAAAAGAATCCATCAGTTCTTCCGCAAACTCCTTGGTAAGCCTCCCTGTCTTCCTGTCTTTTTCATAAAAAGGCCAGAGGAAGAAATCCAGCCGTCCCACGGAAAGACCAGTGCCGTCAGATTCAATCTGGGCGATGAGCTGCTGGAACCAAGTACACTGTACCGCTTCATAAAAGTCCTGGGGCGGGTAATAGGGCACTCTCCGGCAATTGGAGGCGATGCGCAAAAGCTCTTTCTTCCGTTCTCCCTCTGTCCTCGCCGCCCGCTCCTCGGCCAGTTTGGCATACCGTTCTGCAAAAATTTTCACCGCCTCGCACACGATGATCACAGCCTGGTATACAGAAAACTTTTCAAAATCCTCCGGCACCGCATAGTCCAGCTTCTTCAAATGTTCCTCACATTCCTTTTGGATGCCGCAAAAGCCGTCTTTTAACACCTTTTCAAAATTCAGAAGAAAATGGCCGGTACCCTTTGCCAGCGTATAGCTGCAGGTGAACATCTTTGACTCCATACTCTCCACTGCTTCCTTGGGCAGCAGGGCCATCGTCCGTTCATACACCGTTTTCCCCCGCCAATAGGCTTCCACAGAGCGGATTTGCTCCTTAGCCTCTTCTGTGATCAAAAACCGGGAGCCTTCTCTTTTTTCAAAGGAATCCAGCTCCTTTAAAAACCACAGATTGATCTGGGGATGCAGAGGAGCCGCCCGAAGGGCACTCCCCTGGTTTCCCACCAGTAATTCATCCTCATAAATATGGATCGTCATCCGGCTCAAGGTTTCCTTCAAAGCCAGCGCAGCGCGAATGACCGGCGGCTGGTCCTCAGTCTTCTTATAAGATTCTGTCCACAGCACCGCCCGCTCCGGGCAGATGATGGGATCGGTATTTACCAGACGCTCCCGCAGTCGTCTGCACCTTTCTGTCATTTCTCTTGTCACAAATATCCCTCCTTAGAACGCGGAGTCTGGATTATAATATTCGTCCACATTGGATGAATCGATAAAAACGGACTCCATGCCGATATTTTTCTCTACAGTCTCTCCATCAATGAGCTTCATAGCCACCTGTACACCAGCCGCACCTGGGAACGGATAAGTAAAGGTCCCCACAATGCTTCCATCTTTAATGGCCTCCAGCGCTTCTTTCTGTCCATCCACGCTGACGATCTTGATTTCCTCCCGGCCGGCGGATTTCATCGCCTTCAAGGCCCCCAGAGCCATCACATCACACTGGGCATAAATGACCTCAATCTCTCCCTTGGGATAAGCTTGCAACAGATTCTCCGTCACTTCTACCGCTTCATTTTCTGTCCAGTTTGCCGTCTGCTGCGCCACCAGCTCAATATCCGTTCCTTGGATTTTCTCCATCATCGGCTCGCTTCTGTCACGACATGGAGAGGAGCCCGGCGTCCCCTGGATTTCTACCAGCTTTGTATAGTGATTCTCATCCATATATTTCACCAGAAAGTCACCGGCTGCCGCCCCGATATCCCGGTTGTTGGCTCCGATAAAGCAGGTCCAGTCCTCACCCTCCAGCTCCCTATCCAGAACGATCACATGGATGCCCTGGTCATAGGCCTTCTTGCACACATTGGCAAGCGGCTTGCTTTCGATCGGACTGATGAGAATCGCCTGCACTCCTTTGGTGATTAGATCCTCCACATCTGAAATCTGTTTTTCCGTATTGCCGCTGGCATCGGTGATGGTCAGCTCCACCTGGGGATGCTTCGCGGCTTCTTTGGATACGTCCTCCACTAAGCCTGCCCGCCAGGCTTGGCTGGTGGTATCGATGGACATACCGATCTTATAGGTCTGGTCCCCTTGTGCCCCGTCTTTAGATGCATCGTCTGCCTTAACCGTATCTTCTTTTGTATCCTCAGTCTTTGCCGCATTCTCCCCGGCCTTCTCCTGACCGCCTCCGGATGAACACCCCATAAATAACATGCTGCATACCATTGCCGCTGCCAAAGTGACAGCCAATCCCTTTCTCCTCTTCATAATGCGCGTTTCCTCCTTTTTCGTTTGTTGGCTTAGCTTTTATTTTTTACGCTCCATGGAATTGAACACCACTGCCAGAATGATGATTCCTCCCCGGACCACGTATTGGTAATAAGTGGATATATTTGCCAGATTTAAAATATTGTTGATGATGCCGATGATGATGGCACCGATCACCGTGCCCCCAATGGTGCCCACTCCGCCGGTGAGCTTCGCCCCGCCGATGACGCAGGCGGCGATGGCGTTCATTTCAAAGGATTCTCCCAAGGTGGGATCTCCTGTGGTAGTCCTGGCTGTGAGCAGGATGCCCGCCACGGAGGCTAAAGCCCCGCACAGCACATAAGCCCAGGTCTTATATTTGTTCACGTTGATGCCTGCCACTCTGGCCGATTCCTGGTTTCCTCCAATCGCCTTGATATAGCGCCCGAAAATAGTCTTATTGAGCAGAAAGGCCATGAGGACGGCCACAATTGCCAGTACCACCACCTGCGCCGGAATTCCGAAAGCGATCCTGCCATCTCCCAAAAACTGGACCTTCTCTGAGGTCTCCGGGCTCATATAGATGGGCTTTCCGTTGGAAATTAAGAGAGCGATGCCCCGGTATAAGGTCAGGGTTCCGATGGTCATGATAAAAGGCTGTACCTTTGCCTTACAGATGATGATACCGTTAAACAATCCAAACAATCCGCCGAATACCATCAATATAAGGATTGGCACCAAAAGCCCCGCCTTGCCCCCTGGCACCAGATGGGCCAGCAGACGGATAAGTCCCCGAAACGGTCCGATGGCCGCCTCTGGATCATACAATGCCGCAAAAAATACGGAAGTGATCCCCACCACGGAACCGATGGAAATATCGATGCCGCCGGTAATGATGACCATCAAAAGCCCGATGGATAGGATGCCGTTGGCAGACACCTGGCGCAGCACGTTCAGAAGATTGCTGGACGTGAAAAATACGTCTGAAATAAAGGATGCCAACAGGATCATCACCAGCAGCACGATGATGGAGCTGTATTTTTCCAAAATGGTCTTCCCGATGGAGACCGCCCGTTCCCTTCCGTTTACCTGTCTCTTACTCATTTTTTTCATTCCCCCCTGTGGCCGTGGCCAAAATATTTTCTTCGGTGGCTTCCCCGCCTTGGATTTCTCCGGTGATCCTTCCATGATGCATGACCAGCACCCGGTCGCTCATCCCGATGACCTCCGGCAGCTCAGAAGAGATCATCAATACCGCACAGCCTTGATTTGCCATATTCCGGACAATTTTATAGATCTCCGCTTTTGTCCCCACATCCACGCCCCGGGTGGGTTCATCCACAATGACCACCTTGGCTTTGGACAGCATCGCCCGGGCAATCATCACCTTTTGCTGGTTCCCGCCAGAGAGCTCTCCCACCGCCTGCGCCGGATTCGAGCATTTTACCTGTAGTTTTCCCAAATATTCCCGAACAATATCCCTCTCCCTGGTTTTCGAGATCACTCCTGCCTTGGAGATCCGCTTCAATGTGGAGATGGTGATATTGTCTCCGATGGACATTCCCAGAAACAGGCCGTCTCCCTTCCGATCCTCGGTGATATAGACGATTCCCGCATTTTGGGCCTGCTCCGCCAGGCGGAATCTCACTGGCTTTCCCTCCAGCAGCAATTCACCGCTGTCATGGCCATCAATACCCAGCACTGCCCTGGCCACCTCGCTGCGCCCGGAGCCCACCAGTCCGGAGAAACCGACCACCTCGCCTCTGTGCAGGGCAAAGCTGACATTTTCAAAACAGCCTTTTTTCGTGAAATTCTTTACTTCCAGGCAGATTTCTCCTTCTTCCTTTTGTTTCCCGGGGTAAATCTCCTTAATCTCCCGCCCGGTCATCATTGTGATCAGCATATCCTTCGTCACATCGGCCATATCCCGGGTACCCACATAGGTCCCGTCCTTGAGCACTGTACAACGGTCCGCGATTTCCACCAGCTCTTCTAGCCGATGGGAGATGTATATAATGCTCCTGCCCTGGCTTTTCAACCTCCGGATCAATCGAAACAACAGTTCCGTCTCCGGAAGAGTCAGAACGGAAGTCGGCTCATCCATAACGATGATCTTCGCATCCATAGAAACTGCCTTGGCAATCTCCACAAACTGCTTCTGAGCCACGCTGAGATACCCCACCCGTTTCTCCGGGTCGAATCTGGCCCCCACCTGTTCCATAGCTTCCTCCACCAGCCGGTAATGCTTCTTTTTGTTTACCACACCTTTTTCATTGGGAATCCGACCCAACAGGATGTTGTCCGCCACGGTTAGGCAGTCCACCAGCGCCTGCTCCTGATAAATAACCGCTACCCCCAGCTTTTGGGACTGTATCGGGGATGAGATTTCCGCCCTTTTCCCGGCGATATACATTTCCCCCGCATCCATCACATAAGAACCACCCAGTATTTTCATCAGGGTGGATTTCCCGGCGCCATTTTCTCCCAGCAGCGCATGAACCTCTCCCTTTTTCACCTGCAGCTGCACCCCGTCCAAAGCCTTGATGCCTCCAAAGTGTTTTCTGATATTCTTCATTTCCAAAATATAATCACTGATGGCCGCCGCCCCCTCTCTTGTTTCTATGTTGATTATAAGGGAGGGATACCGTCAGAAAAAAGGTGACAAAAGTCAGAAAAGGTGTTTTAAAGCCAGAAAAAGCCCCTGCCAGGCAAATGATATGCCTGGCAGAGGCTTTGTACGCACTTCTGTTCCGGTTAAAAAATCAAAAAGGGGCCTGGCAGATTTTACTCATAAAAGTACCCGCAGGCTTTCTCAAGGTACCAGGTATCCTTCACGCCTGCCGTCTCATAGGGAGAGTGCATAGCCAGCTGGGGCAGGCCGATATCCACCGCGGATACCGGGACCTGGGTGCTGACTATATTGCCCAAGGTGGAGCCGCCGGCCATATCGGACCGGTTGTGGAAAATCTGATAGGGCACTTCCGCCCTTTGACAGACATCCTTGAACATGGCCGACGATACTGCATCGGTACAATACTTCTGGTTGCCGCTGTATTTAATCACGATGCCGCCGTTCATCACCGGGCGGTTCACCGGATCCGCATATTCTGGATGGTTCGGATGGACGGAATGGGCATTGTCCGCTGAGATCATAAAGGTGCCGGCCAGATCCCTAAGATACGCTTCGTAAGACCGCCCAAGGGCCAGATTGAACCGCACCAGCACATCCTGGAGAAAGGTGGAGCCAGCTCCTTGTCTTGTCCCGCTCCCCACTTCTTCATTGTCAAACAGACAGTACACCGCCACATATTTTTCCTTTTTCCCGGCCAGGAACCCCTGCAGAGTTCCATAGGCGCACTGGAGATCATCCAGACGACAGCCGGAGATAAATTCCTCCCTGGCTCCCCAGATGCTTCCCCTCTGGCGGTTATAAAGATACAGGTCATAGGCCAATATGGAATCCTCCGGCACCCGAGCCGCTTCCGCCACCGTCCCCAGAAAGGTTCCTTTGGCCTGGACTGTCCCATAGAGGGGCAGCATGTCCGTCTGCATATGATAGGCAAAACCGTCGTTGGCCTCCCGGTTCATATGCACAGCCACGCTGGGGATCAGCACCAGATCCCGGTCCACATTCACCAGATGGGAGGACAACGCCCCGCCTTCCTTC
This sequence comes from Blautia sp., assembly GCA_050944615.1. Lineage (GTDB taxonomy): Bacteria > Bacillota > Clostridia > Lachnospirales > Lachnospiraceae > Blautia_A. Next base: position 75,470 of record JBMNRL010000003.1, on the reverse strand, counting down.
GTAACCACACGGCCAGCCACCGATAAGGGGCGGTCAAACCAAGGGGCGCAAAGCATCCCACCATACCGCTCCACATTCAGCTTCACATACTTTTTATCCGCTTCCATCTCCGGCTGTTCTTTGATCTTAAAGGTAGGGGAATCGCTGTGACTGGCTGTGATCCGGTATCCGCCCTGCCAGTCCCTGGGGACGGCAAAGGCGATAAGGGAAGAGCCTCCCCGCAGCACATAATATTTTCCGGGTGCCTCAAGCTCCCATTGATCCTCTTCCTTTAATTCCTCATAGCCCTCCCCTGCCAGCGTTTCTTTCACAGCAGCCGCCGCATGATACGCACTGGGGCATTGTTCTAAAAATTTCAACAGGCCGCGGGCCGTCTCCTGATACATTTCCGATTCCTCCTAATATTCGCTGCATACCTGAAAGATATAGAATTTCAGGTAATATGATTCATCCGCTGCCCACAAAATCGGGTGATCCGGCGCCTGGGTCCGGTATTCCACCTGGCGAAGCCGTTTGTGTACGTTACGGGCCGCCTGTCCGATGGTTCGGGTAAAAAGCTCATAATCCATAAAATGAGAGCAGGAGCAAGTGGCCAGAAAACCACCATCACGGACCAGCTTCATGGCCCGAAGATTGATCTCCCGATAGCCCTTCACCGCATTTTTTACGGAATTTCGGGATTTCGTAAAAGCCGGAGGATCCAAAATGATCACATCAAACTGTTCCTCCTGCTCCTCTAACTTCGGCAGCAATTCAAAGACATCCTCACATAGGAATGTTACCCGGTCCTCCAGGCCGTTTAACCTGGCATTTTCTTCCGCCTGGCGGATTCCAAGAGCGGAGGCATCCACGCCCAGGACGCTTTGGGCCCCCGCCATCCCCGCGTTCAACGCAAAGGACCCGGTATGGGTGAAGCAATCCAGCACCTTCGCCCCCTTACACATGGGCCAGATGGCCTTACGGTTGTATTTTTGATCCAGAAAAAATCCGGTCTTCTGGCCGTCCTTGACATCCACCAAGTATTTCACACCATTTTCTACGATTTCCACAGAGGTGTCAAATTCGTCTCCCAAAAAGCCCTTGACCCTGGGAAGTCCTTCTTTGTCCCTTTCCTTGGCATCGCTCCGCTCATAGACACCCCGGATCGTAACTCCATCCTTGGCCAACTCCTCTTTCAGCAGTTTTACGATCATTTCTTTGTATCGGTCGATGCCCATAGCCAGTGACTGTATCACCAGCACATCGGAGAACTTATCCGCCACAAAACCCGGCAGAAAATCCGCATCCCCGAAAATCAGCCGGCAAGAACTGGTATCCACCGTTTTCTTCCGGTAATTCCACGCCCGCTGTACTCTTTCCCGAAAGAAACGCTCGTCGATCTCCCTCTGAGGATCCCTGGTCAGCATCCGGATGCGGATCTTGGAATTCCCATTGATAAATCCCCGTCCCAGAGGATATCCGTCAAAATCCCGCACCAGTAGTACATCTCCGTTCTTAAAGGAACCCATGACACTTTCAATCTCATTGTCAAAGATCCACATGCCGCCGCTTTTTAAGATCCTGCCCTCTCCTTTTTTTAATGTTGCAACCGCAAGATTCATCTTCCGTCCTCCTCTTTCTCTCTCACTTGTTCTGATGCAGATTTTCTTCCATACCATATAAAAAGTCCGGAACCGATGACGGCGCAGACAAAAGCCAAATAGGCCGGAAGGAGATCCCATTGCCCGGCATGATTGACTGCAGAAGCATATACGCTGAAATGCTCCCCTTCAACGCCAAAAAAAGCCCCTTCCATCCAATTGTAGAGCCAATGAAAGCCCACTGACATCCATATAGAGCCAGTCACCCAAGTCATCACAGCCAAAAGCACCCCTAAGCCAAAGGCGCTGATATAAGCCGTATACCGCTGGCCATAGCTTCCCAAATGCAGGATCATAAACAAAGCCGATGGAAGCAGCAAGGATGCCGCCCGACCCATTTTCCGGTAAACCAGCTCTTGTAAATACCCCCGGCACATCCACTCTTCCCCCAGCGCCACCAGAAAATATCCCACCAGATAAAAGAATAGATTTCCGTTCCAGCCAGCATTTGTCCTGGGAGCGGCCAGATATCCCTGCCGAAGGGACAGTGCCCAATAAAGGGTATAAAAAAGACAGGCGAACACGGCGCCAAGCGGCAGCCACAGCCACCATCTCCGCTTCTTCACGCCAATGTCCGCCATCGTGCGTCCGTCTATCTTACAGGCCATAAGCCATACTGCCAATATGGCCGGAATCTGGTTCAAGGAAAGCTCTGCTCCCCGCATCCATCCACTGTCCATCATGGAATCCGGCACGGCCATAAATATCCAGATCTCCGCCAGCAAAAAGAACACCGCGAGGCCCAGCCAAAGTCCGATCAGGCAAAGGGTAGAACCGATCATTTTCTTCATAAATATCTCCTATAAGTTGCCGCTTCCCGTCATTCATGGATCTCCAGCGGCAGTCCGTCGGGATCAAAGAAAAATGTCATATGATTCCCGGTAAATTCATCCACACGTACCGGCTCTGTCTCAATGCCTCGCTCATGCAGCCATGCCACAGCTTCTCCAATATCCTCCACCTGAAAGGCCAGGTGTCTCAGACCACAGGCTTCCGGGCGGTTCACACGCTTCGGCGGATTTTCCACCCCAAAAATCTCCAGCTCGCAGTCTCCCACCTGAAGATCCAGCTTCCAGTCTTCCCGCTCTTTGCGGTAATTCTCACGGATGATGGGAAAACCCAATTGGTCCACATAAAAATGCCTGGATTTCTGATAATCGGAAACAATGATGGCCACATGATGTATCTGTTCTAATTTCATACCGGATATCCTTTCAAAACCGCTAAGCACTTAGGAATTCCTCCACCGCCGCATTGAAGCTGTCCGCTTCCTTGTCCGCCAGGAAATGGTCCCCTTTTAATATTTTCAGTCGGCTGTTCGGAATCTTCCAGCCAATCAGCTTCGTATGGTTCAAAGCGATCATATCCTTATCCCCCACGATCACCAAGACCGGACATGTGATCTTCTCCAGCCGGTCTGGCAAAATATTCGGCTGCGTCACCATCAAGCCCAGCATTTCTGTATTTCTTCTGGCCTTTTCACTAAAACGGGCAAAAAATTTTGTCATATAATACCCCATAATAATGGGAATCTGAATGGAGGCACGGACTCCCTTAGGGTTGATATTGGCTCCGTTTAGGATCAGACGCTCCACATACTCCGGATATTTTAACGTGAACAACAGGGCGATATTGCCGCCGTCGCTAAAGCCCAAAAGGATCACCTTTTTCCAACCGTGGGCATCCAGGAAGCACTTTAGATCCTCTGCAAACTGCTTCAGGGTAAAAGGAGCCGTCCCTCTGGGACTTTTTCCATGTCCTCTGGTATCCACAGCCACCACCTTGTATTTTTTGGAAAAATATTCGATCTGTTTGCGGAAATAATCGTGATCCTCTCCATTGCCATGGAGCAGAACCATGGGCATGCCCTCGCCTCGTTCCTCATAATGAAGCTGTATATCCATCTCTTCTATCCCTCCTGTTTTTCCTCTTCGGGAAATAAGATCTTCTCCACCAATACCGCCGCGTCAGCAATACATCCATCACAGCTGCGCAGCACCTCTTTGCCAGGTCCGATACCTTTTAATTCCTTACAGACTAAAGTCCCGTTCTGCGCCTGGAACCCGCGGGTGATTTCCTTAGATAAATGATATGTCTTTCCTTTGCTGTCCGGCTTCGTCAGATTTCCCGTGCTCCGCTTCAAGCCGGCCAAAAAGGTGGCGCCTGACACGGCTCCGCAGGTGCCTTCCATCGCACCCATACCGGCACCAAAGCCTTCCGTAGCCCGGAATGCCGTCTCTTCATCCATTCCCAACAAGTCACAATACGTACAGGCAATGGCCTGGGCACAGTTATATCCTTTTTTATGTTTTTCTTCCGCAGTCTTCACTCTGCTTTCCATGTTCATTTCCTCCTGCTGATCCTCTGTACATTCCATCCCGATTCGTCAAGCATCTTCACCCCGGTCCCATAATATATACACATTATTTTTTCCCCGGCTCTTTGCCTCATATAAAGCTTCATCCGCCATACGGTACAAGAACGGAAATGTCTTTTCTTTTGCGGCAGTGCAGACGCCTCCCATAGAAAAAGTCAGTCTCCTCTGCTGGATGCAATCTCCGTTATAATTTTCAAAGGCGCTGCTGCACAGCTCATTTAGGCGCTGTTCCATCCGTGGAGAAAAGATGACATTGGGCATGAAGATCAAGAATTCATCTCCTCCCAGACGCGCTACCACATCATTCTCACGGAACGTATTGACAAGCACTTGCCCCAAGTGTCTCAGAACATTATCCCCTTCCGGATGCCCGTAATGGTCATTGATCCCCTTGAAATTATCTACATCCAGGATCAAAAGTATGCATTCCTGTCCCTCCTGGCTCATGCTCAACTCTTTCTCAATTCGTTCCACCGCTGTTCGCCGGTTATACAGTCCCGTCAGGCTGTCACTTTGTGCCCGTTTCTTATATTTCTGATCCTGCATCAGCAGTTCATGAATATCCAGCAGTCTTCCAATATGATGATAAGCCTTCTGGTCTTTATCCTTGAGCACCGCTGACTGGTATCTGCACCAAACAGGCTTGCCGTTCTGATCCAAGAGCGCCAGATCGCGCTCGCTCTGGCCGCACAAGAGCTGGTCAATGGGATGACAGCGGATCACCGGTTTCTTCTCCCGCAGAAGGCACTTGTCCCCGCACCGCTGGAACATCACGAAATCTTCAAATCTGGGTTCCCTTCCGAACCGCTCCTCAAAATTCCCAAACACATCGATCCGCCCAGATCGGCAGTCAATATCAAAGAAAATATCATTGCTTAGACTGGCCAATACCTGCTGTCTGGCATTGCCTTCTTCCAATTCCTGCTGGTATTGAATCTGCTCGGTGATATCGATCAGCACCACGTAAAACCATCGTCTGCCCTGGCCATCCGTCACCAAATGTCCCCGATCCTCTACCCAGCGGATTTCTCCATCCTTCCGTATGATCCGGTATGTCACCCGGTCATGCTCGCTGCTTTTGATCTGACTATGGATCTCTTGCTGCACCCGGTCCAAATCGTCGGGATGGACCAGCCCGCTAAATACATTGCCGGTTTTCTCCCGAAGCTCCTCTTCCGTATAGCCGAACAACTCCAAAAGCCCAGGGCTTAAATAATCCAAAACTTCTTTTTCATCCGCTCCATAACGGAACATTCCACCTGAAATCTGATCCACAAATTCTTTGTAATCGGTACTCTGCTGTGGGGCCGGATGGGCAGCAGGATAGGTACAAGACACATCTCTCCTGGCCTCCTCCACATAGTTGAGCTCATCGCCGGCCTCTACCAGGCACTTCATCAGCACCGGATTAAAGTTACCGCATTCCCCTTCCAGGATCATACGCACGGCAATATCATGTCCATAAGGCCCTTTGTAGACCCGCTTGCTCACCAAAGCGTCATAGACATCCGCCACGGATACCACCTGCGCCCAAATGGTGATCTCATCTCCCGTAAGTCCATCCGGATATCCTCTGCCGTCATAACGTTCATGATGATGGCGGCAGATATCATATGCATACTGGTAAATAGGATTCTCCTTACTCTTGGGAATCCGGTTCAAAAGTTCGCAGCCTTGGATGGTATGCGTCTTCATCACCTCGAATTCTTCCTTCGTGAGACGCCCCGGCTTGTTCAATATGTAATCCGGAATGGCGATTTTCCCAACATCATGCATGATCGCCGCCGTAGCAATCTGTTCCATCTGTTCCTGGGAAAAATGGTATTCCTCCCTCCCCAAACCATTCAGATACCGCAAAAACACCAACGTGATATCATGGATCCGCTGGACATGCTGACCAGACTCACAGTCACGGAATTCAATGGCAGTGGAGAGAGTCTCAATGATGGACATATTCAGTTCCTGGATCTCCTGAGACTTCTGAAACAGGTCTTCTTCCTGACGTTCTACCACCTGGCCTAACTGCTCCCTGGTACGGTACAGCTCCACCACGTTGGAGACACGTCTTCTGACAAATTTGGGTACGATAGGCTTGCCGATGATATCCATAACTCCCATCTCATAGCCACGGTCCGTATTCTCCACCGAATCATCCGCTGTTATGAGAAAGACCGGAATCTTCTTGAGCATTCCCTCCTCTTTCATCAGATTCAGGACCTCAAAGCCTCCCATCTTGGGCATCACTAGATCCAAAAGCACCGCCGCTACCACCTGATGATTCTTCTTGAGGTATTCCCAGGCTTCAACTCCATTTGCTGCCTCTACGATCTGGTAATCCTGCTTAAACTGCTCACACAGGATCGCGCGGTTCACTTCCATATCATCTACAATTAAAATGCACTTTCTATCTTTCACAGCAGCACCTTCCTCTGCATCGCAGACTGTCTACTTATTTATGGACATAATACATCTACTTAAAATTATAAGGACTGCCTGTGCCCTTGTCAACAAAAGCCTGTGATTTCCGTCTATTTCCCGAAATTATCTTCCAACCATGCCTGCCCGGTTCTCAGCTTTTTCCTAAAGATCCGTCCCTGGTCCTTCTTATATTTGGCCTGGTGATATTTGAACAGCATGTCTCCATTGTCTAAAAGGCCCAGGATTTCTATTTTTCCAGTCTCATGAGACATGGCATAGCGAATACATTTTCCCTGGCCATTCTGCATATTTTTGGCTTCCTCCACCACCTTTACACCCTCGAAAATCGGTACTTGAAACTGATGCTGCACTCCGGATACCGGACGGCACTGGAAAATATAATAAGGAATGACACCCGCCCGGGTCAGTCCTTTCAACAATTCTCCCAAAACTTGGCCATCATCATTGACGCCTTTTAGCAGCACTGTCTGGTTCTTGACCACGATTCCCGCATCCCGCAGGATATGTACCGCCTTCACCGCTTCCTCTGTCAATTCCTTGGGATGGTTAAACTGTGTCACCACATAGATCTGCTTTTTCTTATTATATTCCTTCAAAAGAGACACAAGCTCCGGGTCCTCTGTGATCCTGTCCGGAAACACCACCAAAGTCCGGGTTCCAAAACGGATCAGATCCAAATGCGCAATCCCGGAAAACAGCTCCAAATATCTGCGGATGACTTCATTGCTGTTTAAGAAGGCATCGCCCCCGGAAATTAATACATTGTTGACCTCTTTGTGGGCCGCCACATAAGCCGCCATATCCTCCACATTTTCCGCAGTCTCATCCTCGGAAATTCCCACCAGCCGTTTCCGGAAACAATGCCGGCAATACATCGCACATCGGTGAGTGGATAAAATCAAAACAGTCTGTGCATATTTATGCTGCATTCCAGGCATCACTGTATTTTCGCCCTCACCACTGGTGTCAAAGCGGCCGGTCAGATCCGTCTCTTCAATAGAAGGGATGCACATTTTAAAGATGGGATCCTCTTTATAATTTCCCCAATCCACCAAGGATAAATAATATCTGGTCACAGTCATGGGAAAATGCTCCAAGATACGCGCCAGCCGGTCTTCCTGTCCTTTGGAAAGCCCAAGACGCTCTCTAAGCTCACTTGCTTTTGTCACATTCTGTCTTAACTCTTTTCTCCAGTCCATCTTTTTTGCTCCTTTCCATCTTCAAATACGGAAAATCCATTTCCGCAAAGGAAGCAATTTCCAAGTTTCACTATATGAATACTATAAATATTCTTTATGTCCCTGTCAAGAAACACCATGTGATTTATATTTTTCTTGACATTTTTTCTTAACAATGATAGTATCATTTTTGTAACACATTTAATATTTTCGTAATATTCAGCCGTAAAAATTCCAGGCTGACAAAATAAAGGAGGAGCAACCCTATGAAAACAAGAACTAAACGACTGCTGGCTGCCACCTTATGTGCCGTCGCCATGACGGTACTTTCCATCACTCCCGCATATGCGGCAGAAAACACTACCGACATATACAATCCATCCACTCCAGAAAATACATTGGAAATTACAGATTGGACCAAGCTGGCTGCTGCCAATGTCAATACCAAAGCGAACATCCGTCAGGATTCCACCACCGAAAGTCCCATCTTAGATGGCCTGCACCGGGGAGAGGCGATCCAGGTAACCGGAGAAAAAGACGGATGGACGGAAGTCATCACCGGCGATACCGAAGGCTATATCCGGTCCGACCTGCTGGTCTTCGGAGAAGAAGCCAAGAGACTCTACGAAAACACCCAAGCTGCCAAGGCACAGCCCATCTCCGCCTCTAATGAGGAACAAAATCTTCTGGCCGCCATCATCCAATGCGAAGCCGGCGGTGAGAGCTACGAAGGAAAAATCGCTGTAGGTGCGGTGATCATGAACCGAATCAGGAGTACCCAATTTCCCAATACCATAAGCGAGGTGGTATATCAAAGCGGCCAGTTTTCACCGGTCTCCAGCGGCATCCTAGCCAGCACCCTTTCCCAGGGCGCGCGTCAGGACTGCCTTGATGCCGCCAAGGATGTCTTAAATGGTGCTAACAACATCGGTGACTGCCTGTACTTTAACAGCGGCTACGGACAGGGCATTCAGATCGGCAACCAGCACTTTTATTAAATAGCAATAAGAAATACAAAAGAGGACATTTCCTTGCGTTCTACACGTCGAAAGAAATGTCCTCTTTTTTATACTCTTTATTGCTTGCAGCGCCTAGCCATCATCCACGGCTTTGAAACAAGCTGTCCAGCAAATGATACAAAAGCTCCGTATCAATCGGCTTTGGTATATGTCCGTTCATGCCTGCCTCTGACGCGGCCACCACATCTTCCGAAAAGGCATTCGCCGTCATTGCTATGATAGGCAGCGAATCTGACTTCGGATACCCGGATGAACGGATCTTTCTTGCCGCCTCGTGTCCGTCCATCACCGGCATCTGAATATCCATCAACACCAAATCATAATATCCGGGAACGGCATTGAGCACCATATCCACCGCCTGCCTGCCGTTTTCTGCAGCATCCACTTCTAACTGTACCATCTTCAGCAACTCAATTGCGATCTCTCTGTTCAGCTCATTATCCTCTGCCAGCAATACCCGGTGACCAGAGAAGTCATAAGACTTCTGGGAATTTTCCTTTACCTTTATAATACGGCGGTTTTCACCAGTCACAGATAGCAGCGTGTTGTAAATGCTGGATGCAAACATAGGCTTTGTGATAAATGCATTGGCTCCGGCATCCTTAGCCGCCCGCTCAATGGAACGCCAATCATACGCAGATATGATGATAATCAATGTGTCCGGTCCCACATGCTCACGGATCTTCCGGGTAGTTTCCAAACCATCAATATCCGGCATCTGCCAGTCAATAAAACATACATCATAATCCTGGTATTGCTCATGGGCACTCGTCACCAAATGGACCGCTTCTGCACCGGACAGAACCCATTTCGCTTCAATTCCGAATTTTTCCAGCAAAAGAGAAGTATGCACACAGCAATCCTTGTCATCATCCACCACCAGAACCTTGAGGTTTTCAAGAGACACCTCTTCTGCGGTCTGGATTTCATCCTTTACCAGCTCAAAGGGCAGCTCCACTTTAAATGCAGAGCCTTCCCCCACAGTACTGGTCACCTGGATGGTCCCGCCCAACAGGGAAACCAGATTCTTCGTAATAGACATTCCCAGTCCGGTACCTCCATAGCGGTGCGAGATACTGCTGTCTGCCTGTTCAAAAGGCATATAGATGCGTTTCATAAATTCCGGTGTCATACCGATTCCAGTATCGCTCACAGTAAAACGCAGACGGATCTTTTTATTTTTCACATGCACCTTGCGGATTTCCAGACGGATACTCCCGCCCTCCGGCGTAAACTTCACCGCATTGGACAACAAATTGATGAGGATCTGATTCAGCCGGAGACAGTCCCCATATAAAACTTCATCAGTAAAATCTATAATAGCGACCTCAAAATGCAACCCTTTAGCCTGCGCCTGGGAGTAGATAATCGATGTAATCGATTCCATGAACTGGCAGAATTCAAACACCTCATTCCGCACAGTCAGCTTACCTTCTTCAATTTTTGACATATCCAGTACATCGTTGATGAGGGACAGCAAATGGCGGGAAGAAAAAACAATTTTAGTCAGGCAATCCTCCACCCGCTTCCGGTCATTCAAATTAGCGGCCGCAATGGTCGTCATACCAATGATCGCGTTCATCGGTGTGCGGATCTCATGACTCATACGGGACATAAAATTTTGTTTTGCCTCATTGGCATTCTGTGCGGAGACCAGCGCATCCCGCAGGTTCTGCTGTACCAGCATCTGCTCTGTCTGATCCGAAATGCTGATGATATAGCGGGTGACCACATCCTCCACCGCTACAGGATATATCTTTAAATTCATCCAGCGTGAATTTCCGCCGTCAGGCAATCGCATTTCAAAATCCCGCTCTGCCTGATCACGGATAATTCCACTGCTAAAGAGCTTAGACAAAACATCCTTATCCTCTTCTTCAACCATGGGGAGCAGCGCACAGCGGTCTGTCCGCAGCTGCTCTTCCGACACATGGAGTACTCTCTCGCAATTATCACTTACATATTCCATCTGTTGCTTTCTCAGATCATAGATCATAAAAACTTCGTCCACATTGCCGGAAAGAAGGTCGAACAGCTTCTCCCGATCGGCCACATCCCGGGTTCGGCGCAGATCCATCCGACGGTTATTATGTATTGTCAGACAAATGATGATCAAAGACAGCAGTCCTGCGGTAAGTATGGACATCATTTCCGTAACCGTTGATTCTTCTTCCAGCTGCAGCACCTTCTGATCTGCAAAATCAACGATGGTCGTCAATGTTTTACTCACATCGTCATACTTGGGATAGACATAAGTATTCAGATATTGAAAAATCTCCTTATCTGTATGACCTACCGCATATGACACCGCCTTTTCCTGGGCAGCAATCAGTTCATTCATTTTTTCCTGCAGCCTGACAGCATCCTCCTCAGGTCCCAGGTATTTTTTCCTAATTTCTTCTACAGCCTCCTGCTGCAAGACATAACGTCCCTTCAGGAGTTCCTCTGTCTCCGCCTTAGAATGGAAGCTGTCCGTCAGAAAAATCCCGATAAACTGCTTCATATCCAGCAGCCGGGACCGCATCATACGGGCAGAATTGGACACCGTATACGGATGCTCATAAATACTGGTGGCCGTTTTCTTCATCTTCCAGGAAGAATATATGCTGAGTGCAGAAAAGGCCACAGCCAGCAAACAAATGATAAAGGTTCCCTTGGTCACATAATATTTCAAACGCTGCTTACCAGACCCTTCCTGGATCTCCTTTGCTTTTCCGTTATCCATTTTCCCTCCATCGAAAGCTTCCTGCACGACGTATGCTCACCGTCTGCTGATCCGGTATTCCCTTCGGGTTTCATAGAAAAAAGATGCCGGCCAACACCATGCATCCATTTTGTTTCTTTATTCCATGTTAAATATAAATCTGCATTCGATAATAACATATTTGGTAAATTTACACAATGCACAAAAAGATTATTTTTTTGTACAAAAAATAGGACTGTTTGGAGAAATTTCCTATCTTTCTATCAAAATCCGGGTGTCAAAAGGGGCAGGTATTGTCCTGCCCCTTTTGACACCCTAAGCCTAGGAAAAAACAAAGTGGCAAGCCCACTTCAACTCCCCCACCCCTCAACCTTTGAGGGGCTTAGCAACTTTGAGCGCCAGATGCATTATCCTCTTGCATCTGTGCGCATCCCGCACGGAGTGCTTTTTATTTCATAGGACGTAATTTCTCCTAGGAAATTAAAAAGAATCCTGCTCGCAGGATTCTCCGCCTGCGGCGGGTCGCATATGCGACATTCTTCCCTTCCGCCGCAGTGCGATCCCGCACGGAGTGTTTTTTATTTCATAGGACGTAATTTCTCCTAGGAAATTAAAAAGAATCCTGCTCGCAGGATTCTCCGCCTGCGGCGGGTCGCATACGCGACATTCTTCCCTTCCGCCGCAGTGCGATCCCGCACGGAGTGCTTTTTATTTCATAGGGCGTAATTTCTCCTATGAAATAAAAAAACCCTTGAGAAATCAAGGGTTTATTCCTGCCGCAGACCGGAATCGAACCGGTACGGGTATCACTACCCACGGGATTTTAAGTCCCGGGCGTCTGCCAGTTCCGCCACTGCGGCGTAATGGACGGAGGTGGATTCGAACCACCGAAGCAATTTGCAGCAGATTTACAGTCTGTCCCCTTTGGCCACTCGGGAATCCGTCCTTATCGCTTTGTCAAGTCTCCCTGACAAAGCATTATTATAAAGGAAATGATCAAAAAAATCAAGAATTTTTTTCGGAAAATTATACATAAGCGCCGTTGTCTGCAGGGCGTTATCATCCAAGCAGCCCGGCTATCATTTCCTATTCATCCTTGTGATACAGTAAGATCGCGGAATAAGGTGGAAGATCCAGATTGAGAAAGCCCCCGGACACCCGGTAATGCTGGCCGCCCAAAGAATAGCTATCCGCCCCTGTATAAATGATACATTCCAGATCCACATCCTCCAAACGGCTGATTCCCGTCAGCCACACCGGTATCTCCATATGCTTCGTGCCCTCGCTGTTATTCAAGGCCGCAATCATCCGGTCCTTATGGGAAAAACGGCCATAGCTCAAGCCTTGGTAATCATTCCATAAAAACCGCAGGGATCCTGAAGTCAGCACCTGATAAGATTTATGGATCTTTATCATATCCCGGTGGAATGCCACCAGCTCATGGTCCTCATGTCCCCAGGGGTAAGTCCTCCGGTTATCCGGATCAGTGAAACCGCATACTCCTGCCTCATCTCCATAGTAGACGGTGGGCGCGCCGGGCCAGGTCATCTGCAGCACCACGGCCTCCCTTAGCACGGCCTTATTCACCCCTTCTTCCGCTGCCTCGGGCCCCATATAGTTGCGTCTTCCCACGCGGCGGTTGGTCCTGGTGAGAAAACGGGAGTGGTCATGGTTGGACAGCTCATTCATCGCTGTCTGAAGGGATGAGATATGAAAGCTGGCCATATGGGTGTTCATGGCCCCGATAAAGCTGTCGCTGTTACCGAGCAGGTCTCCCCTGTATTCATCGCTGTGTTTTTCCATGCCTGTCAAAAACCAGGTGACCGGTTCCATAAAGGCATCGTAGTTCATCACAGTGTCCCACTCATCTCCCTGCAGCCAGCCCCGGGGATCACCGTAATGCTCCGCTAATATCAGGGCGTCCGGCCTGACAGATTTCACTGCCTTACGGAAGTCCTTCCAGAATTTGTGGTTGAATTCATTGCTGTGCCCCAAATCGGCCGCCACGTCCAGTCTCCACCCATCAATATTATAAGGCGGACAGACCCATTTCTTGGCCACGTCCAAGATATACTGGTAAAGCTCCGGGGATTCCTCGTAATTGAGCTTGGGCAGCGTATCATGCGCCCACCAGCCATCATAGGTGGGGTTATACGGCCACCGGTTCTCATCATGGAATTTGAAAAATTTCAGGTATGGACTTTCTTTGGAAACATAGGCCCCTTTTTCATACCGTTCCTGTCCCTCGTATATCCGCTCCCGGTCCATCCATTTATTGAAGGACCCGCAGTGGTTGAATACACCGTCCAGAATGATCTTCATACCCCTTTTGTGGATTTCTTCCACCATATGGATAAACAGTTGATTGCTGGCCTCCAGGTTCTCCAAATCTGTCACTCTCTTGATATACTTAGTCGCATGACTGTTGTCATTGTCTCCCGGCTGCAACAGCTCTCCGCCGTCATTGACGATGACGCCGTAATGAGGATCCACATAATCGTAATCCTGGCTGTCATACTTATGATTGCTGGGTGACACAAAAATAGGATTGAGATACAACACCTCCACACCCAGATCCTGAAGATAGTCCAGCTTATCTATGATTCCCTGGAGGTCTCCGCCGTAGAATTCCCGGATACCCATAACTTCAGGAGTTTTGCTCCAGTCATCCACCTTCCGGCTGATATCCCCGATATAGCAATATTCTCCGGTCTCCACGTCATTGGAGGGATCCCCATTGTAAAAACGATCCACAAAAATCTGATAGATTACAGCTCCCTTGGCCCAATCCGGTGTCTTAAATCCCGGCACGATACAAAAGGCCTCCTCCTCACTGCGCTCCAGACAGACGCCCTTGCTATTGTAGAAACAACAGATCCGCCCAAAATGGACTTCAAAATCATAGCGGAATTCCTCCCTGCCCATGATCACCTGCGCGGCATAATAGTCAAAGCCATGGCTGCTTTTCTCCAGACGCATACGGAAGCGGTGAGAACCATGGTTCAAAAACACCTCATCCACATTGTTGCGCAATGTGCGGAACCGAATCGTCACCATATCTCCTGGGTCCGGTTCCATAGGCATCCGGTAATTCTCTGTGGCATCACAAAAAAGTGCATCCTTATTGAATACCGGACGCATCTGTAAAATATATTGTTGGGCTTTCGCCGTATAAGTATCCATAATTTCCATAGCAATTCCCCTTTTTCAATTTTAAGTATATGGAATTTCTATCATATCATAAAAGTATAACCGATTCATTTCCAGATTACAAGCACCCATCGAAAAATGTCGAAGGAAAAAGGCAGCCTTACGGCTGCCTTTTTGGAGAAGGTATTTCTTCTTATGGGGTGTAGCAAAAACTATATAATGTATTGGGGGGTTTTTACGATTTATATTATAGCAAGGGGCAATAGAAAAGTGTGCACAAACTTAACAAAGTTTCGTACACTTTTTTGTCTATATCGTACAATTATTGTGGTTCCACCGCAGTTTCTGTCTGGAACAGTGCTTCAAATTCTTCCCGGTGCATCTTCTCATGTTCTAACAGATAAGCGGCACAGCGGTGAAGGATATCTTCATTTTCCAAGATGATTTCCTTCGCTTTTTGATGACATTTTTCCACGATACTGCGAATTTCTTCATCGATGGTCGTCGCCACGCTCTCGCTGTAATCCCTGGCATGGGCCAAATCCCTGCCAATAAACACTTCATTCTGGTCACTGCCATAGGCAATCAGCCCCACCTTATCGGACATGCCGTAACGCATAACCATGGCTTTGGCTGTAGCTGTCGCCCGCTCAATATCATTGGAAGCCCCAGTGGTGATATCATCAAAAATAATTTCCTCAGCCACACGCCCGCCCAAAAGGGTGGTGATATCCTGCAGCATCTTGCCTTTGGTGTTAAATACCTCATCATTCTCCGGGAGCGGCATCGTATAACCCGCTGCTCCCATTCCCGTGGGAATGATGGAAATCGTATAGACAGGGTCCATATCCGGCAGCACATGGAACAGGATCGCATGTCCGGCCTCATGATAAGCGGTAATCCGCTTCTCCTTGTCAGAGATCACCTTGCTCTTCTTCTCGGAACCGATCCCCACTTTAATGAAGGAAGACTTGATGTCCTGCTGCGTCACAAAAGAACGGTTGTCTTTAGCAGCCACGATCGCTGCCTCATTGAGCAGATTCTCCAGATCTGCACCGGTAAAGCCTGCCGTGGTCTGCGCGATCTGTCTCAAATCCACATCATCTCCTAACGGCTTGGTCCTAGCATGTACCTTCAGGATTTCTTCCCTTCCCTTTACATCTGGGCGTCCTACGGCTACCTTTCGGTCAAAACGGCCCGGACGCAGGATCGCGGGATCCAAAATATCCACGCGGTTGGTGGCCGCCATCACAATGATGCCCTCATTAATGCCGAAGCCGTCCATCTCCACCAGAAGCTGGTTCAAGGTCTGCTCTCTCTCATCATGGCCGCCGCCCATGCCGGTGCCCCTCTGTCTGGCCACCGCATCGATCTCGTCAATAAATATAATACACGGTGCATGCTTCTTACCATCCTCGAACAGGTCACGGACCCTGGAAGCACCCACGCCCACAAACATCTCAACAAAATCGGAACCAGAAATGGAGAAAAACGGCACCCCAGCCTCTCCGGCCACCGCTTTTGCCAAAAGTGTCTTACCTGTCCCTGGCGGGCCCACCAGCAACACGCCTTTGGGAATACGGGCACCGACCTTCGTGTATTTCTGGGGATCTTTCAGGAAATCCACCACCTCCACCAGATCTTCCTTTTCTTCATCCAGACCAGCCACCTCACGGAAGGTGACTTTCTTATCCTCCGGCCGGCTCATCCTTGCACGGCTCTTTCCAAAATTCATCATTTTGGCGTTGCCCCCGCCGCCGGACATCTGCCGGTTCATAAACATAAAGATAAAAAGCACCAGCCCGCCGGTGAGAATCACCGGAAGGATCGTGGTCAGAAATACGTTTTCCTGCGGCACGTTATAAACCACCGGATTCACACCCGAACCTGCCGTCAGCTTTTCTACCTCTTTGACATCACTCACATAAAACTGCCGCTGCTCTCCGGAGGAAAGCTCCACTTCCACCTGACCTGTGGGGACTTCCCGGTTGGGATGGATCTTTACCTGCGTCACCTGACCGTCTGCGAGCGCCTCCTGAAACTGAGGCATGCTGTAACTACTCTGGTTGTTCACCTGCTCATTCAAAAAAAGATAGGCTGCCACCAGCATGATAATCAGCCCTAAATACAAGCCGATTCTACTTGGTTGCTTATTCACGAAAAAATCTCCTTTCAACTAGAATTCCACGACACCCACAAATGGAAGATTTCTGTATTTTTGGGCGTAATCCAGCCCATAACCTACCACAAATTCATCGGGAATCTCAAAACATGTATAATCCACGCACACATTCCGCTCCCGTCTCTCGGGCTTGTCCAAAAGCGTGCAAAGCTTTAAGCTTGCGGGCTTACGGCCCTTTAAGATCTCTATCAGATAACTCAGCGTGCGTCCGGAATCAATGATATCCTCCACAATGATGACATCTTTCCCCTCCAAAGGCTGGTCCAGATCCTTTACGATCCGTACAACACCGCTGGTCTTCGTATCATCGCCATAGCTGGATACAGACATAAAATCAATGGTCACTGGGACAGTGATCCGCTTAGACAGCTCACAGGCAAAATAAACGCCTCCCTTTAAGACACAGATCAGGTGCACCTGACGGTCCTTATAGTCTGCACTGATCCTGGCTCCGATTTCCCGGACCTTTGCGTTTACTTCCTCTTCACTGATCAAAACACGAATCTTCTCACTCATTCCATGTTCCTCCTTGGTATGTAATCTCCAGAATTGTCCTGGTCCTCGCATCCACCTTGCAGGATTCCCCCATGCGGACTCCGACGGCCCACAAAATTTCTGCTCCTGCGGCTACCAGCGGCAATTCTCCCCTCTTTTCCTTGGGTACCTTCTCATTAATCAAGAAATCTTTTATTTTTTTTCTTCCGCCGTCCTTCGTCACTGTGATATAATCCCCAGGCCTGCGGCAGCGGAACATGAGATTCTTATCTATTTTATCATAATCCATCCATTTCGTATACTTTTTTTGTGAAACATCCTGTCCCCGATACGCAAAGAGACGGCATGTGACACTTCCTCCCGGCACCTGGGTCTCTCCTGGCACCTTTAGAAACACTTCTTCCCCGGAAGCCTCCCGCTCTTTTGGCCTCAGACTGGTGAAACAAAGACCGTCGTACTGCCGGATCGCATAATAACCTCCATAAAAAGGAAGCCATTTTCCCACCGGCTTGCGCCAAAGGGAAAGCACGCCTTCCAGCTGCTGTCTGGTCAGATCCTTCTTATGACCTGTCAGATTCCCCGCCAATTCTGCCAATGCATAGAGCTGCAGGATATGAGCTCCGCCCCAAAAAGCAGATGTTAAAAATAAGCCGTCTTCCGTGTGTTCCAAACAGGTATGCAAATGCAACCGTCCCTGGGCGGCCAAAAAATCATCCGCCTCTCCTGCCAATCCAGCCGCAGAGGCGATATGATCCACCGCCTTTTCGTTCACCTGCTCCTTCAAATACGGGAGCACATGATGACGGATTTTATTTCTGGTATAAACATCTGACAAATTCGTGCTGTCCGTCCGGTAGGGAATCTGCTCTTTCTTTAGATAATGAACAATTTCCTCCTGATCTATACAGAGAAATGGCCGGATGATGGATTCATTTACCGGGGACATGCCGGCAAGCCCCCTAAGGGAACTGCCTCTGGCCAGATGGTGGATCACGGTCTCGGCCAGATCATCCTTGTGATGGGCCAATGCAACTTTAGAAGCCCCAAATTCCTCCATCGCAATCGCAAACGCCTCCCGACGGACCATACGGCCCGCTTCTTCCTCTCCCAGACCGTTTGTAGACGCTATTTTTTTCACATCATAGAAGAAGGTCTTGCAAGGAATCCCCGCTTCCTTACAAAAGGATTCCACCAATTCCTGATCCGCATCGGCCTCACAGCCACGGATCCCATGGTTAACATGCACGGCACATACAGAAAAACCGCCCCTTTCCCGGAGCGCAAGCAGCACATGGAGCAGCGCCATAGAGTCCCCGCCGCCGGACACTCCCGCCACGAGCCGTTCCCCTGGCTCTGCCATATCAAATTTCTGCATATACCTCCAAATCTTGTCCTTCATGTGATCTCCTGTAAGGGCTGCCTGGATCCTGTACAGCCATGTCTATTTCTTCCACATACCGGCCACGAGCACCGTCATGTCATCCTTCGCCTTATATTCACAATAGCCCAAGGCCTTTTCCAGGATTCCCCTGGCCAGCTCCTTGGGTGTCTGACAATTCACATTTAAAATAATCTCTTTCATGGTCTCTTCTTCCTTTTCCAAGGGGAGACCGTCCAGCACCCCGTCCGTGACCATGATCAAATAATCCCCATGGTATAGCTTCCGGGAGGTTGTCTCATAATCCAGCTGCTGCATCAGCCCCACCGCCAAGCTGGTGGAGGAAATGGCTTCCACCCAATGATCTCTTTTGATGAATGTGGTAGACGCTCCAGCCTTGAGAAACTCACAGATTCCCGTATACAAATCCAGGGAGCAGATATCCAGCGTGGAAAAAAGCCCATCCTCCCTTTGGAGAACCAAAGCTGAATTGACCATTCTGGCTGCAGCCTCCTTAGAAAAACCGGAATCTACAAACTGCTCCAACAATTCGACCACCATCTCGCTCTCCCTGCACGCCTCCATGCCGGAGCCCATGCCGTCGCAAAGGCACATAAAGAACCGGCCATCTTCCTGGGTGCGGCAGGAGTAGCTATCCCCGGACACCTTTTCCTGGTCCTTCGTCACCTTGGCCGCGCCGAAAAGCACATGGTAGCTGACGTCCTCCTGAAAATGCACCGTGTTATATTCACTGCCGATGACACACCGGCTGTCCTGGACCGCAGTCATCGGGCAGCCACAGAGCTCAGAAACCACTTGAGAAATTTCCTGTATCGTCACACATTGCCCGGATTTTGCCCGCATATCCAGAAAAATCTGCTTGCGGCCCTCTTCCTTGTCCATCATCCAGATATGCCGAAGCAGGATATTTTTCTTCTTCAGCCTCCGGGTCAGATCCTCCCCGAAAGCAGGAGTTGCCGGCGCAATATCATAGAGATCCTCTGCCACCGCCTTCATGATATGGGACACCTCGGTTAGCTGTCCCGCCACCGCCATACGGCTCTCCGCCATCCGGTTGTTCCAAATCAGATTCTGCTTCTCCCGCTGAAAATACCTCCATGCTTCCTCGTAAAACTGCCCGGACCGTCCGCACAGGCTCATCCAATCACTTCTCGCCCTGCGCACGCTCTCCTCCTGTCCATTCTCAATGGCCTCGATCAGCTGATAGGCCCCTTCCAAGGTCTGTCTTCCTTGGTTCAGCCAGCACAATTCCCTTTGATAGCATTTGTTACATACCCCATCATGACATTGGCGCAGGATATGCTCCTTCTGCTCATCCCCCAACGCTTCCTGGTGATAGGGCAGTCCGTAAAAGGTATCTGCCAATTTCTGAAAAGAATCCGCATAGTGCTCCACCTTTTCCTTCTGCGGATGACTCTCATAGAGCGGAAGCAACGTGGCTGCCCGCTCTCTCTTTCCCGAAAAAACAGTTTTTGCCATGTCTCGCAATATCAGCAGTCCAATAATCACGAGCATGGCAATGATCCATTCTTTCATGTATTACCCCTCCCCTGCTTAAGGTATACTCCTCTTCTAAACAGGTATTATAACGGGGATGTTCCAAAATCTTTGTCAAATACAGCCGCTGCCTTGTAAAAACTTTTAGACAAAAACAGGGCTTTTATTCCTCTTCCTGGAAAACGACCTCGTTTTCCTTCACAAGTCCCAGGCGGTTCCTGGCAACCTCTTCCGCATATTCGTCCGTCTGCATATAAGCCTTCGTGTCCTCGATTTCCTCCGTGCGTTTCTGCTCTTCCTCCAGCTGCTCCTGCAAGGAAGCGGTTTGTTTATCATATGCAGCGATCTTCTCCCTCAGATCGTTCGTCTGCAAAAGAAAAACCCCTAAAAGAACCAGCGTGACCAGCATAATGCTAAACATGCCCAGACGATTCCGAATGCGATTTTTTTTCTGTCTGCTTTTTGATGTCTTCACTTCTTATTAACCTCTTATTTTCCCCTTCACTTTTACGCCGGCGCTTCCCACGTCGCCTGCTTAATAAAATTCTACAACGTTTTATAGCAAATATCAACCTTTTTATTCCAATTTTGACGTATTTTATGGGGATTCTGAACAAAGTCACAAAAAACGAAACAAAAAAAGGACTCAGCGTGCAATGATAACACAGCATTCCAAGCAAAATTCCGGCAAATACGAACAAACGTATCATTCCGTGGTTTTCCTGGTACATCTTACAAAAAATGTACACTGCGCAAAGTATCCAATAGCACAAGTCCTCAATGGTGATCCACAGATCGCTGTGGGGAAACACCCCGCGAAGAATCCGCAGGATATCGTAGAGAATGAGAAGGATAACCCCTATCCACACAGCATTGAAAAAAAGCAGCAGCTCCTGATTCATATAGGCGCTCATATGATCACTGGAACAGACGTCCCACCAGGGACTCCCCTTTCCGGGCTCCATAGCCGCCTTTATCCGCATAAAGAATGCTGTCCACCCGTCCGGAAAGTTCCACTTCCCCCTTCTCCAGGTCCAGCAGATTCACATGCATATTTTCACCTTTTATGGTGATCAGTCCATAATCCGTAGCCAGCAGGATCACTTTCTCATCGAAGGACTTCACATCCTTCACCCCGCTGATCATTCCGGATTCCCGGTTCTCAAGCACGAATTTATGGGGCAGCCCCCCTTTTAGCTCATCCAATCCGTTCCCTCCCGCTCCTTACACTCCTTACACATTCTATGTAAAAAGCGGGCTTTTCAGACCTATAAATACCGGTATAAGCTCTCTGTCTCTTCCTTTTTCACCGTTTCCTTCACTTCCAGGACCTCCACCTTCACATTCCGGCTGCCAAACTGTATTTCGATGGTATCCCCTGCCTTCACCTGTACAGAAGCCTTGGCCGGCTTATCATTTACCAACACCCGGCCGGCATCGCAGGCCTCATTAGCCACTGTGCGCCGCTTAATGAGCCGGGATACCTTCAGATATTTATCCAATCGCATCGTCTGTCTTCTCCTCTCTGACTTCATAATAAAATCCTACGTGCAGGATTCTCCTCCTGGATCGGGCCAAATATGCCGTATCCTACCCCTCCACCTGCGACGGGCCGCATATGCGGCATTCTTCCCTTCCGCCGCAGTGCGATCCTGCACGGAGTGCTTTTTCATTTCATAGGACGCAATTTCCTATGAAATGAAAAACCGGGGGAACCAATCGTTCCCCCGGTGATGAATCCACGAATTATTTGCCGTTCACCATATCTTTTAATGCTTTGCCAGCTTTGAACTTAGGAGCTTTGGAAGCATTGATCTTCATAGTAGCACCGGTCTGAGGATTTCTTCCTTCTCTAGCGGCTCTCTTACTAACTTCGAAGGTTCCGAAACCTACTAATTGAACTTTTTCGCCTTTCTTCAGTTCTTTAGAAACAACATCAATAAATGATTTTAATACTGCCTCAACATCCTTTTTAGCCAACTTCGTCTCTTTGGTCATAGCTGCGACCAATTCTGTTTTATTCATGGTAGTTCCTCCTCTAAATCTTCTCGTTTTCGTAGAGCCTCAATCTCAAAACACTCTATTCTATATATATACCTTTTCCCTATGTTTGTCAAGGATTTTTGCCATAGTTTCCCCTCTGGAACGCCTATTTTACAGGGGTTTTCCATTTTTTACCAAAATCCTCCGCAGGGTTCTACATCATAGAATCTACCATCGCCAAAACAGCCTCGCCCATGCTCTTAGACCTGGCATCCGCATCCTCTAAGGAAGTACCTTTGATTCCATAATAGAATTTCACCTTCGGCTCTGTTCCGGAAGGACGCACACATACCCAGGCATCATCGGTGAGCTCATAGTACAAAACGTTGGATACCGGCAGTCCAGTCGGCTTTACTTCCCCTGTGGCCAGGTCCTTGATCGTATCCATTTTGTAATCACGCACTGCTGTCACCTGTAGGCCGCCGATGGAAGCCGGCGGATTCTGGCGCAGAGTATCCATGATCTCCTGAATCTTCTGCAGACCTTCAATTCCTTTCAGGGTTACAGACTGGATCGCATCTTTATAGTAGCCATATTTTTCATACATATCGATCATAGCATCCCATAAGGTCTTGCCCTGGGTCTTATAGTACGCAGCCGCCTCACAGAGAGCCATCGTCGCCACAATCGCGTCTTTGTCCCTGGCATAGGTTCCGATCAGGCAGCCGTAGCTTTCTTCAAAGCCGAAAAGATAGGTGCCCTTGCCGCTGTTTTCAAAGCCTAAAATCTGCTGCCCGATAAATTTAAATCCGGTCAGCACTTCAATCACATCCACGCCGTAGCCCTTGCCAATGGCATCGGCCAGGTTAGTGGTCACAATGGTCTTGATCAGCTTGCCATCCTCGGGCAGTCCATAAAGCGCCTTCTTCTGGCTGATCTCATATTCTGCCAGAAGGCATCCGGACATATTGCCGGTAAGATCATGATATACGCCATCCTTGTCGCGCACACGCACGCCCAGCCGGTCCGCATCCGGGTCGGTAGCCAGCACCAGATCGGCATCTATCTCTTTTGCCATCTGAAGTCCTAAGGTGAAGGCTTCCTCCGCCTCCGGATTGGGATAGCTCACAGTCGGGAACTCTCCGTCAGGCAGCTCCTGCTCCTTGACAACGTACACATTCTGGAAGCCCAGCTCTTTTAAGATGCGGCGGGCTGGAATATTGCCCGTACCATGCAACGGGGTGTAGACAATTTTCAGGTTTGCCCCCTCAGCCTCAATGGCATCCATATGCAGCACCTGCTTCTTCAGCTCTGCCATATAGGCATCGTCAATGGCCTGTCCGATGACCTCATACATGCCGGACGCCAATGCGGCTTCCTTGTCCATGGTCTTCACCGTATTGTAATCGGTAACCTTTTTCACTTCGTCCATGATCCCTTTGTCATGGGGCGGCGTGATCTGGGCACCGTCCTCCCAATATACTTTATACCCGTTATATTCCGGAGGATTGTGGCTGGCTGTGATATTGATACCTGCCACACAGCCCAAATGGCGCAGAGCAAAGGAAAGCTCCGGTGTCGGCCGCAGGGATTCGAAAATGTATGCTTTAATGCCGTTGGCAGCCAGGCAAAGTGCCGCTTCCTGGGCAAATTCCGGAGACATACGTCTGGAATCATAAGCAATGGCCACGCCCTGCTTCTCCTTGCCCACAGCCAGGATATAGTTGGCAAGTCCCTGTGTCGTCTTGCGCACTACATAAATATTCATACGGTTGGTACCTGCGCCAATAATGCCTCGAAGGCCCGCAGTCCCAAACTCCAAATCCATGTAAAAACGCTCTTTGATCTCTTTTTCATCATCTGCAATGGCCTGCAGCTCTGCTTTGGTCCCATCGTCGAAGTAAGGGTTGTTCAGCCATTCTTCGTATACTTCTCTGTATTCCATACCGTACCTCCCTAATTGGTTATATTCATGTTTATTATATACCAATCAAGTGCAAAAATAAATTCTTTTTCTGAATTACGAAAACATTTTTTTTCCGAATTTTTCCCATGTTTCCTGCTGTTCCACCAATTTTTTCAGCTTTTCTATGGTTTTGCCGGAAATCCATGCCTTGTTATGGGTATAATAGTAATTTGCCAGCTTCCAATACTTCTCCGGATAGCAGAACCGCACTTTTAAGTCCTCCCACTCTCCAGGGGACAATGGCCGCACCTTATCATAGGCCTTCAGCATCGCATCCGCCAAGCGCTCCTCCCAGTTATACTTTTCCAGGATTTTACGCATAAAACGGTACAGATCCGCTGTCTGCACATCAAAACTCCAATGCTCAAAATTGGTGATGGCCTCCCATCTGGGAGACAGCAGCACATTGTGCTGGTTAAATTCCCCGTGACAGATGCGCCCCTCTTCCAGGCATTCCCTCCGAAGCTTCCCATACCCGGAATCCTTCAGCATAGATAGCGCCTGTTCTCCCCGCTCCAGAAACCAGTCCACACTGGACAGGAAGACTGCTTCAAATTCGTTCTTTTTCCGTTTCTGACGCACAAATTTACGGATCTTGCGCAATTCCCTGTTGTGCCTATCCAGCTCATCCTCCAGAGACTGTGCCGCATAATCCGCCACCGGTGACAGGTGCATTTCTTTATGTACGTTGGCCAATGCCCCTACGCTGCGGAGAATGTCTTCTCTGGAACGGGTATCGCACTCCCTCGCCTCAAACCAAAATCGCACTACATAGGGTATCCCATCGCTGTCACAGCTGACCAGTCCGCCTTCCTTATTGGGAAGAACGGCATCCACCCGTACCTCCTGGTTCTTCTGTATCTGCAGCAGCAGCTCCTGCTGATAGCCCAGCTTTTTTTCCGAGCCTCTAAATTCCCGGATGAGCAAAAGGCCCTGGTCCGTATGACACAGCAGCGCTCCCCGGCCCCTGCAGCTGTCCTTCACGGTGACATCGTACTGTTCCAACACGCTAAGACCATAATCATACAACGGCAAATCCCCCTCATATTTTCGTACTTTCTATTCTATGAGGGGGATGTTTTCAACATGCTTTATTCGATTGTAATTTTTAACTTTGCAGCCGCACGGGATTTCAGATATGCTTCTTCATTCCTGGCGGAATCTTCCAATACCTCGTCCAAAAGCTCTGCCAGGACTTCGCCTATCTTAGGCCCGGGGACCGCGCCCATGGCGATGAGGTCCCGGCCTGAAATCTTCATCTCTTTCAAGGTGACACATTGCTGCTCCGACACGATCTTATCATAGAGACGCCGCACATTCTGCAGACGCTCCCACTTTTCCTCCCGCAGATATTGGCTCTGAGCCAGGATATCCGCCTCCTGCACTTTTAAATAAGAAGGGAAAAGATCGGGGCCGATTTTAGCTGCTGCCCGGCGCACCGGCGCCTCCATCGGTTCGATCCGGTAATCATGCCATTTGACCAGCCGGCAGACCTTCCGTATCGTATCGTTGTCCAGCTTTAAGCGGCGAAGAATCTCCCCGGACAGCTTCTCACCCGCCGCCCCATGGCCTCTGAAATGATCCCTGCCGTTTTCATCGGTAGTGCGCACTTGTGGCTTCCCCACATCATGAAGGAGCATGGCCAGCCGCAGCACCTTGTCCGGCGACACCAGGCTTAAACTTTTTAGGGTATGTTCCCCCACCGTGTCCATATGGTGCGGGGTATTCTGCGGGGTGACCATCATAGCGTCAAACTCCGGCAGGAACCATTTTGTGATCCCTGTCTCCCAAGCCGTCCGCAGATCGTCGGGATGGGCGGAGGTCAACAGCTTCAAAAGCTCCGTCTGGATCCGCTCCGCGCTCACATGGACCAGATTCGGCGCCAGCGCAGACAGCGCTTGTTTCGTCTCTTCATCAATGGCAAAGCCCAGCTGGGCAGAAAAACGCACGGCCCGAAGGATCCTTAGGGCATCTTCCGAAAACCGTTCCTTGGCATCGCCCACACAACGGATCCTTTTCTTCTGTAGGTCTGACATTCCCCCGAAGAGATCCACCAAGCCCTCCTTGGGATGATAGGCCATGGCATTGATGGTAAAATCCCGACGTTTCAGGTCCTCCTCCAAGCTGGCAGTAAAGGTTACTTCTTTGGGGTGGCGGCCGTCCTCATATGCCCCATCCACCCGGTAGGTGGTCACCTCAAAGCCCTCGCCGCCTTGGATCACTGTCACCGTTCCATGGGCCAGCCCGGTATCCACTGTCTTGCGAAACAGCGTCTTGATCTCCTGGGGCAGCGCAGAGGTGGTGATATCCCAATCGTCCGGCTTTCTGTCCAGAATCGAATCCCGGACACAGCCGCCCACCACATAAGCCTCATAGCCATGCGTATTGAGGATTTCCAAAATCCCTTTTACTTTTGCGGGAATCATAAGTTTCATCTTTGTCACCTCCGGACGGACCAGACCTTCCCTGCGGGCATGTTTGCAAATCCTTTTTGAAACAAGCAGGGAATCAATAAGCCCGGCCCCAATATACCATCTTCTTCGCTGGCTTGCCGCAGCAGACACAGACATCGGAAATCTCTTCCTGTTCAAAAGGAATGCAGCGTGAGGTAGCCTGGGTCTCTTCCTTGATCTTATCCTCACACTCCTGGCAGCCACACCACATGGCTTTCACAAAGCCTGGTTTCTCTTCAATGGTCTTCTTAAATTCTTCATAATCCTTTGCCACATAGGTATGAGAATCCCTATGAGCACGGGCACGCTCCAGCATTTCCTTCTGCATAGTATCCAGAATTCCTGCCACCTTCTCCGTCAGTTCCGCAAAGCTCACCACTGCTTTTTCCCTGGTATCCCTGCGGACTACCACCACCTGACCGTTTTCGATGTCCTTTGGACCGCATTCAATGCGGACCGGGATCCCGCGCATCTCCTGTTCAGAGAATTTCCATCCCGGGCTCTTATCGGAATCGTCCACGCTGACACGGATGCCGGCCTTGGCAAGCGCTTCTTTCATCTCCTGTGCTTTCTCCAGAACGCCTTCTTTTCTCTGCTGGATCGGGATAATCATAGCCTGGATAGGAGCCACCTTAGGAGGCAGCACCAATCCGCTGTCATCACCGTGAACCATGATAATTGCACCGATCATACGGGTAGTCATGCCCCAGGAGGTCTGATGCACATACTGCAGTTTATTTTCCTTATCCGTGTACTGAATGCCGAAGGCTTTGGCAAATCCGTCTCCGAAATTGTGGCTGGTGCCGGACTGTAATGCCTTGCCGTCATGCATCAGGGATTCGATGGTATAGGTGGCCTCCGCTCCTGCGAATTTTTCTTTATCGGTCTTTCTTCCTTTTACCACGGGGATCGCCAGAAATTCCTCGCAGAAATCCGCATAGACATTCAGCATCATGATGGTACGTTCTTCCGCTTCTTCTGCAGTGGCATGGGCCGTGTGTCCCTCCTGCCACAAAAACTCCCTGGAACGGAGGAACGGTCGAGTCGTCTTCTCCCAGCGCACCACAGAGCACCACTGGTTATATACCTTAGGCAGGTCTCTGTGGGACTGGATATCCTTGGCATAGAAATCGCAAAACAACGTCTCAGAAGTCGGACGCACACAAAGACGCTCCGCCAGCGGCTCCAGACCGCCATGAGTCACCCATGCCACCTCCGGCGCAAAGCCTTCCACATGATCCTTCTCTTTTTGCAGAAGACTTTCGGGAATGAACAGCGGCATGTATACATTCTGTACGCCGGTTTCCTTGAATCTGCGGTCCAGCTCCTTCTGGATATTTTCCCAGATGGCATATCCAGCCGGCTTGATCACCATACAGCCCTTCACGCTGGTGTAGTCCACCAGCTCTGCTTTCTTTACCACATCCGTGTACCACTGGGCAAAGTCTTCCTCCATGGAAGTGATCGCTTCAACTAATTTCTTGTCTTTTGCCATTTTCCTCTCTCCTTTGGTTTACGTTTAAAATACTTTCCTGAAAAAGTCCGGGCGTCATAAGAGGCCCGAATCCTATACAATAAAAAAGAAGCCCCCAATCCCCAAAAGGGACCGAAAGCTTCGGCGGTACCACCCTAGTTAGCACGAAATCACGTGCTCTCTCTTATCCGTTAACGCCGGAAAATACGCTGTACTTCTTCATACAGGGCTCAAAGGCCGGTTCCATCGGACGCGCACAGAATCTTCCACCAACCGATTCCTCTCTTTGGATTGCCTCCCATGTACTATTCTTCTCATCGCCATGATCTCTTATAAATCTGAATCCCATTCTATTCGAAATATCAGCCCTTGTCAAGGGGGACTTATCCGATAACAGAACGAAGGCCAATACAGATAAACAGCCAAAGAATTTGGCCCCTCACCGAAGGCGACTTTAAATGGACAAATTCTCTTACCGTTTACAGGGTACCTGTGAACGGCAGCCCCTTACACCCGGAAGGAAATCTCCCGGCCCGTGGTGTTATATTTGTAATAACGAACTCCCGCCGCATTGAGCATCCGCTTGGAAGCGATAACGGAAGGCGTGTCCGCATATTTATCGCAATCATAGATGATTGTCTTAATCCCGGCCTGGATGATCGCCTTAGCGCACTCATTACAGGGAAACAGGGACACATAAAGCTTCGCGCCCTCCAAGCTCCCGCCCCGGTAATTCAGGATCGCATTGAGCTCACTATGGGTCACATAGAGATATTTCGTATCCAGAGGTTCGCCCTCCCTGGCCCAGGGAAACTCATCGTCGGAACAGCCTTTGGGAAAACCGTTATAGCCCATGGAAAGGATCTTGTTATCCTCACTGACGATGCAAGCCCCCACCTGGGAGCTAGGATCCTTGGAACGCATTCCGGACAGCTTGGCCACCCCCATAAAATACTCATCCCAGGTGATATAGTCCTGCCGTTTGTCATTGTTTTTCATATTGCCGTACCTCCCATAACGGACAGGCACCCAGGCCTGCCCCATCCTACGCTTCTTCCGGTGTATATCCCGGCTGACAGCCGTTTTCTACTCTTCCTCCATCATCTCAATCCGGCGGATATGTCTCTCCTCTTTGGAAAACGGCGTATTTAAGAAGGTATCCACAATCTTCACTGCCAGTCCCGGTCCGACCACGCGTCCGCCCAACGCCAAAATATTGGAGTCGTTATGGAGCCTTGTGGCCTCCGCACAGAAGCAATCTGTACACAGCGCCGCCCGGATTCCGGGAACCTTGTTGGCTGTGATGGAAATGCCGATGCCAGTGCCGCAGATAATGATGCCTTTGTCGCATTCTCCGCCCGCTACCGCATGGGCTACCGCTTTGCCATAGACCGGATAATCCACAGCTGCCGTGCTGTCGCAGCCGTAGTCCTTATATTCCAGCCCCTTGCTCTCCAAATACTTGATGATCTCCAGCTTCAATTCATAACCGCCATGATCGCATCCAATTCCTATCATTGTTCTTCCTCCTCTATCTTAATTATCTTATGACCTGCCGCTTTCAGCAGCCGGTTCATGATTGCCTGTCCCATCTTCGGGGTATCAAACGCTTCTGAATAAATATGCTCTACCTGGCATTGGTCGAATTCCCTCAGCACCTCATAGAGATGCCTGGCAATGGTCTCCTCCTGCTGACGGCTGCCAATGCATTTGATGATACCTGCAGAATATCTGGGCCGGGTTTCCTCGGTACAGATAATCCCCACCTTCTGGCCGCGGCTTTTTGCCTCTTCTGCCAGCTGGTTCATCCGTTTCACCACCAGCTCCATGGATCCCTCCAATATCGTCAATTCCGCTTTAGGGGCATAGTGCCGGTATTTCATTCCCGGTGCCTTGGGATGGATCTTTTCGTCGGTGATGAGAAGTCCCCGGTCCATGCGGACCTCTCCCAGCACCGCCTTTAGATCTTCCAGGGAAATATATCCCGGCCGCAGCACTGTGGGCACGTCTTCCGTCAAATCCACAATGGTGGATTCAATGCCGATCCCCACCGGACCGTCATCCAGGATCATCTCGATGGCATTTCCCAGATCCTCAGCCACATGGGCCGCCGTCGTAGGACTTGGCCGGCCTGACGTGTTGGCACTGGGCGCCGCCACAAAACCTCCTCCGGCACGAATCAGCGCAAGCGCAGTGGGATGGTCCGGCATCCGCACTGCCACACTGTCCAGTCCTCCGGTCGTCTCCACAGGCACCGCCTCCGCCTTTGGCAAAATCATAGTCAACGGTCCCGGCCAAAAAGTCTCCGCCAGCAGTCTTGCCTCCCGTGACACCTCAGCCGCCACCTTTTCCAGATCTTCAAGCTCTGCGATATGCACAATCAACGGATTGTCCGAGGGTCGTCCCTTGGCCGCATAAATCTTCTTAGAGGCCGATGGATCCATGGCATTCCCCCCCAGCCCGTAGACCGTCTCAGTGGGAAAAGCCACCAGGCCTCCTGCTTTCAGGATTTCTCCCGCCCGGGCGATTTCCTTGGCATCCAAACAGTCCCTTTGTATTTTCACAATTTCTGCTTTCATCCTATCCATCCTTTTTACTATCAGTACATATCTTATATATTACTCCATATCAGCTACTTTTACAATAAAAGTTCCTGTTCCGGCATCCTCATAGACTACCTCCCCATAGCTGCGCAATGTCTGCTTCTGCAGATTTTCGTACTTTTCTCTCTCCATTTTCCCCACAAAAATATAGGAAATATCGTACTCCTCCAAAAGCCGCTGCACCTGGGCAATATCCGTGGAGGTATAAATAGTTGCAATATCCGTTCCTTTTTCATTGATATCCGGCACATCCCCGCGCCACAGCCATTCGTGGACATACCAGCCCAGCACCGTGGGAAGCCCTGTCATCGCGGACACCCTTTCATAATCGCTGTAGCTGTCCCCATTGGCCTCCAGAACCACCGGACTGCCAGTGACATTATCCTTCAGCCAGCGGATTCCGCCAGCATCCTCCCAAAAGTCCGTCTCCAAAAAAGCGGTGGCATCCAGCCCCTGATATTCGGAAGGCTTCCACACCTCACCGAACCAGGAATGCACCGCATTCCCCAGGTATCCGAAGGTGGACAGCAAAGCGGCCAGCAAAATCACGCCCCAGACATGGACCGCTTTTTTTACGCACACTGTCAACAGATAAAAAAGAATATAGCCCATGGCGATGCCAAACATCACATACGCTTGATACGTCAGCTTAAACATGGTGTTGGCACGGGCACTGCCATTCTCATAGATATCCCGGACATAGACGATTTCCGGGATGAGGACTAAGCCCATGGCGCATAGGGACAAAACCAAGATGAACATATCCGCCGGTATCATTTTATCAAAAATATTGCCGATCTTTTGTCTCCATTTTCCGTGGAACAGCACCAGCAAAAAGGTGAGCACGACCAAAAAGGGCAAGCCCCACAGCACCAAAAGCTGGTAAAAACGGGAGTGGTTCTGGCAGAGGGCTACCCCTTGGACCATGGAATCAAAGGTGAGGGTAAAAGGAAGGGCCGTCAAAGCGCCCACCGCCATCACCTCCACAGCCTGCAGGGCCGTGGTTCCAATTACCTTTCCCACCTTATGGCCGTGACGGACAATGTTGGCAAATAGAACCACGCCTCCTGTCACCACATAATAAATGACAAAATCCCAAAAATTCGTCCACTGGAACATGCCAAGAAAAGCACCGATAAGGAGGATTTCCGGCTGGAGCAATTCTCCTCTTGCATAGGCTTTTCCATCCTTATAGGTCACGCTGCCCTGGCGGCGCACCCGCTTGAGCCAGGCGTACAAAAGGCCGATAACGAAGATCACGAACATCAGATTTACCACATGGGCATGGAGATCTCCCAGCACAAAAGAATAGCAGGGAAATTCATGGATCGTCTTATCTCCCACCTCCGGGTTGTGCCCGATATAACGGGTGGCATCGGGAAACCAATAGCTCTTCGGCTCACCTTCCAGGATCCCCCACTTCTGCAGCAGCGGAATCACTTTGGAATAGACGATATAGTGCATATTCCCGGCCAGGGAGACCGCGCCGCCGGCCAACAGCCCGCCCATCACGGGCACTGCCTTTTTCAGCTTCTCATAACCCTTTCTCCGGTCTGTCAAAAGCTGATATACCAAAGAGCACGGCAGAGAAAAGGAAAAAGCGGCCACCAAGGTTCTCATCAGATGATAGGTCTCCTCCACACGGGTAAACGTCACCTTGGTGAGAAAAGTAGCAAAATATTGGCCGCCGTAATAATAGTTCATGGGAGCCTGGGAATACCACATATCCGTGGCCGGCAGCTGGGTGCTGCGCATCATTGCCTCCATGAAGCCATAATCCATAAATTTTTCCGTTCCATAGGCTTCCGGACGGAAGCCGGCAAAATATGTCCACATCAAAAAAACCAGAAAGAAAACAAGTTCCTCCCAGAAGATCAGCGAGGCTTGCCCCTCCGGCAGATATTCTTGGCCCTTCCTTCCCCGGTACCAGGCAAAGACCAGATTAGCAGCCATGCAAAATACTAAAATGCCAATGCCTGCGGCGCCGGTAAAAGGAAGGACGCCTCCCACACAGAGAGCCCACAGCAGATAGCCGCTGACTGCCACGCCCAACACCTTGGAAAAGATCCAGCCCCGGTCAGCAAATCCACAAAACAGCGTTCCCGTCACCGGCATAAATGCCACGCCCAGCAAGAGCATCAGCATCCACCAGGTGAGAAAAGAAAGGCTGTCCCCTTTCAGCAGGAAAACAGAAAGCCCCAGTGCCGCCAACGCAAGTATGATCCGAATCCCCCACTGTTTTTTCATCGTAACCTCCAAACGTTTCTATCCTCTCTTCCTTCTTAATTCCGCCGCATATCTTCTGCGCAGCTTCCAAAAATCCTTCAGCGCCTGCCGTCCGATGCCAAAGATACGTTTCAGATTAATGGAGTTCGTGCCGCCCTGTCTTGGACGGAAGGTAATGGGATAATAATGAACCCCCAACCCGAATTTCTCATAGACTACCGTCATGACCACGTTGGAAAGGTTGAAATTTTTCGGGATTTTCTCCATCACTTCTTCCAGCTGGGACGCTTCCATCAGCCGAAACGGCGTGTTGGCATCCAAGACCCAGACCCCAAAGCAGGCAAAAAGCACCAGCCGCAGCACTTTTGTCACCACGACCCGGGACATCCCATCCTGGCGGCCCTTGCGGTACCCGATCAAAAGCCCTCCGTTTTTGCGGTCCCTCCAAAGAGGCCAGAATTCCTCCGGAAGTGTCTGTCCGTCCGAATCCGTCTGGAAGACGTAGTCCGCTCCATGCGTGATGGCATAGCGGTATCCCCGAAGCACGGTAGCTCCATGCCCCTGGTTCTCCTTGTCCACCGGAAGCAGCCGGGGATAGTTCTCCCGAAGTGCCAGCATTTTTTCATATGTGCTGTCCTTGCTCCCATCATTTAATATCAAAAGCCGGCTGTCCCCACCGACTTTCTCCACCACCGGGTGCCACTGGCGGATCACATCCGCAATATTTTCCTCTTCATTATATGCTGGTACTACAATATATAAACAATCCATGTTCTTTCCTTTCCCAAACGATATGTGAAAAGCCGACAGGAGGCTTTCTCCTGTCAGCCCTTATCTTTCTGCGCACCGCAAGCATACGGATACTAACGCTTATCATGATCCACAAATTCCAGACTAATGACGCTTACAGCGGCAAAAGCCAATGCAAAACCCGCCAGATAGAGCCAGCGTCTGGTCACCAGTTCTTCTTTATATTCATAAATCCAGGAGTACGTCTGCTCTCTGGCAAATTCCTGAATGGTCTCTTCCGGAATGAAATCCACGATCATGGCTGCCTCCGGGGAAATCTGCCGAATCATATCCACCTCACTGTCAAAGGCTTCCGAAGGAAGATCATTGAGGTTGGCTTCAATACAAAGGCACCGCTGGCCCCATTTGCTGATCGTCAGATAAGAAATTTGACGTCCCACGCCGGACAGCGGAAAAATGGAGCCGGAAAAGATCAGCTGGATAATCAGCAGAAATGGCATCACCGTCATGGCCGTGGTGGTGGATTTCACGATGGATGACAGGGCCAGTCCCATCATATCAGAGGCATACAGGATGAGGAAAAAGGTGATGTACAGATCGATATAGAAATTCCCTGTCACCAATCCCTTTTCTGGAAAATTCAAAAACAGCCCGTAGATCAGCACCATCGCCAGTGTCTGCACCGCGCAGATACAAGCCTGGTAGATCATGTGTGCCGCCACGTAGGAGGTGATGTGAAGCCCCGTACGGTGCTCTCTCTTGATGATCTGACGTTCCCGGCACACCGTCTGGATGGAATTAAAAATACCGATCCAGATATTGGCGGAAACGATGGCAAACATACCGGTCCGGGTATATTCTTTCTCCGCAAACATATCGTCACCCAGGACGGCGGACAAGATCCCCGAAATGATCAAAGCAAAAACAATGACCTTCCAGTCCTTCTCATTGAGGAAAATCCGGAAGAATTTCCCCACATATACTTTGATCTGCCCTACTCTGCCTGTTCTTTCCATAACGCTTTATCCTCTCTGTTCTAGATGCGCATCCGCTCCTCTTTTGCCGGGTTATTCCTCCTGGCTCAGCTTCTGGTATTTATCAATAAACTCATCCGCCCGGCCTTCGCCGCCTTCATCGGTCCGGTTGACCCTCTTGACGATCCCTTCCATGGATTCGGTGCCGAAAAACTCCCTGGCCTCCTCTGGCGTACCGTAAAAGGCCATATGTCCTGCATCGTCCTTGGCGCTTTTGGCCAATACCATCACCTTGTCAAAAAGATCATCCACCCGGTCCGGGGAATGGGTGATCACGATGACAATCTTCCTCTCATCCGCGATCTCTCGCAGATTTTCCATCAAAGCCCTGGCCATGACGCCGTCCAGGCCGGAATCCGGCTCATCCAAGAAAAATAAACTGGGGTTGGCAATGTATTCCACCGCGATGCTCAGCCGCTTCCGCTGGCCTCCGCTTAATTTTTCCACCAGGGACTCCCGTTCCCGTTCCAGGCCAAAAAGCTGGAGAACCGTTTCCACACGCTGCTTCCGCTCTTCCTCCGTAGTAGCTTTGGGCATCCGAAGCTCAGCGGCATTATTCAAGGTATCCTCCACGCTGTCCTCCATCCGCAGCAGGTCCTGCTGGGGAACAAACCCGATCTCATATTTCATCTGATTATAATTGCGGTAGATATCCAAATCCCCTTCCTTGATGGTCCCTTTGGCCTTCTCATAGCCCATTACCGCATTGAGGAAGGTCGTCTTGCCCGCGCCGGAACCACCCAGGATCAAAACCATTTCTCCCGGATGAATGCTAAGATCAATGGCCTCCAAAAGAATCTTCTTGCGGAAAAAATTCCAAACGCTCCGCTCTTCGATATGGATGACCAGGGAATTCTTAGAGGCTTCCTTATGATTATAAAATAGCTCCTCCCCACGGAACAAAAAGACGGTATCGCCGATTCGGATCACATCCAGTGGCTGCAGCAGCCGCTCCCCTTCGATCAGATGGTTATTCACCCGCACACCGTATTTAGTGTTATGATCGATCACCTTCCAGCCCTCTTTTTCATGGCTCAAGGTGGCATATCGCTTCGGAAGTTCGGCCGGGTTGACCCGCACCTCATCCTCCTCTTCTCCTGCCTCCTCATGCCTGCTGATATGAAAATGCATGCCGGTCTCCAGATCAGCACTGCGCCATTCCACGTTCTCGTCAAACCGCTGGCGGAATAAAAGTACGGCCTCATGCGCCTCGTCCGGACCCTGAATCTTCAATACATCTCCATCCACCAGAGGATACGGTCCCTTCCCTGGCAGATCCTCGCTGCCTGCCAGCATATCATTCAGATATGTACGGCCGGCCCCTTCCAGATCCTGGTAAGAGAAGCCTTCCTCCGTGCTGATAAATCTGCCGTGAAGGCCGGCCACACCCTCCGCTGCAAGCTGGAGATCTGCCTTGCCGGCCTGATTGCTGCCTATTGTCATATCCCGCTCCAGGCGTTCCTGGCAGATTTCCTGCTCTCCATCGCAGATCACCAGTTTTGATGCAATCTTTTTCACTTCTTCCGTATCCCTATTTATATCATCCATAAGTCGCCTGCCCCTTTTGTTTTCACTTTTATTCAATTATACCAAAAGAAGCGGTGCCTGGAAAGTAAATTTCCCCAATTTGGCCCCTTATTTCGCCAGCGCCGCTTCTATCCGGCCAGCTGCCCAGCTTTGAGATATTCCTCAATGCCTCCGGCGATGGCCTTCGCAATTTTCTGTTGATATTCCTGGCTTGTGAGCAGTTCGGCCTCCTTCGGATTGGTGAGAAAACCGCACTCCACAATGTTTAGCACGCCCTCGCTGCGTTTCAGCAGATAATAACTAGTATTTCCCTTCGCCTCCCGGGGACGCTCCACCTGAAGTTCCTGGTTTAAATGCTCCTGGAGCACCTTTGCCAGCTGTTCTCCCTCCGCGGAATCACTGTAATAGAATACCTGCGGTCCGCACACCGCCGGATCCGTATAACTGTTCTGGTGGATGCTCACCGTCAATGCCGGCTTGGCCTGGGCGATGACCTCACAGCGCCGCTGCATATCCTGTGCCTTCTTATTCGTACTCTCTGCATCGTAAAGCCCTGCGTCCTCCTCCCGGGTCATCACCACCTGATATCCCGCCTGTCTCAACACATCCTCCAGCATTTTCGCAATAGTAAGATTAATCCCCTTTTCCTTCAGGTCTCCGATCCCCACCATGCCCGGATCACTTCCGCCGTGCCCCGCATCGATGACAATCACTGGCGTTTCCTCTGCCGGCGCATTCACCGCTTGGGCTACCTCCCGGGAAAGCAGCCATACGCCGGCCAGCAGCAGGACGGCCATGGTCAGTTCTATGTATCTGTTCTTCAAAAAAATCACCCTTTTTTGGCATATTCCCTATAATATATGCAAAAAAAGAGTGATTTAGTTTAATGATTCAAAACCTTATTCATCCTCTACGCCCAAAATGCTCTCCATATGATCCACTAATTCCTGGTCTGCCCCGATCTCCTGTTCTTCCTCTTCTTCGATCTCCCGCAGGGACTCCGGCATAGCGGAAACAATCCGGTGCACTTCCTTATAGGATTCCATAAAACGGTTCTGCGCCTGGTTGATCAGCTCTACGATTTCGTTCATTTCTTCCTGTACCGCAATGTAGCGCTTCTTGCCCTCGGCCAGCTTTTCATCCACCTCTGCCTGCACCGCGGCCATCTTGCTGTCCGCTTCCGCTTGCGCATTATTCCGGATCTCCTCCGAATCCTTCTTCGCCTTGGCGAGAATCTCATCCGCATGGATCTGGGCTTCAAATACCAGCTTGCCGATGCTCTCATAATTGTCCACGTATTTCTGGTATTTCTCCCTCACATCCTGTTCGAGTCTGGCATATTGATCATCCTTCAAATCCAGGCGTTTCTGTAAATGGGCAATTTTCTCGTCCCTGGCAACGATCTCATCCATCAAACGCTCCTGCTCTTCTCTGGCTTCGGTCTTGATGCGGTCTAGCTCTGTGAGCACATCCTCTTTGTCAAAGCCGCCCATCAGCGTAGTCTTAAACATTTCTTCTGACATCTAATACTCCCCTTTCTCCGTCCTTAGTTACCCCTTCAATGCCTCGGAAATCACCTTCCAAATGCCGGGACGCTCAAATCCCAGTTTCCAGGAAGCCACTCCTGCCAACTGGTATTTGGGGATCAGCTGCACCTTCTCTGCAATGGAGTCCTCATCCTCCAGCCATACCTGATAAGTATCATTTCCCACGTCAATACTGCCGTAATTCTGGCTGGTCTTCTTATCCCAATAAGTCTCCACTTTATATTTCTTCACAAAATTATCCGCATCATCCATTCCCACAGCATCGCTGGTCACCACCCCGGTCGAGGTCTTCCAAACGCGGGTGTAGAATGGAATGCCATTGATCACCTTCTCGGCAGGAACCTCTGCCAGCGTATCCTGGATTCCCTGTTCCACCCACGGAAGGGAAGCCACGCTTCCAGCTTCGGTATCGCCCCGGTAATGCTCATCATAGCCCATGATGATCAAATAATCCACCACGCGGCCTTGCTCCGCCCGGTCATAAAACACCGTGTAGCCCTCCGGCACCGGACTGTCTACAGACAACACCAGATTGTTCTTGTGGGTCTGTATGGACAACTCCCGCAGAAATTGCAGAAAATGCGGAACCGCTTCTTCGCTCATCGTCTCAAAGTCCACATTGATACCATCCATACCGCAGTTAACACTCTCTTTAATCAGCGTATCGATGATCTTTGTCCGCGCTGACTGGCTAGAGAGCACTTTCTCCGTCTGGATTTCCTCACTGAAGTTGTCGATCAAACCCCACACCTTCATCCCCTTGGCATGGGCTTTATTCACATAATCCGCTTCTGCAATGGAAGATAAGGTGCCGTCATTGTCCTTGATGCTGAACCAGGTAGGTGAGATCACATTCACACCCTTGACCTTAGCCACGGCATCGTCGAAAGTCGCGTTGGCCGCTGTGGAAGTCACCTGATGCCAGGTGAGATTTACCGTCTCCTCCATGGCCAGCTGTTCAAAGGCATCCTCCTGGAACTGACGGTCCTCGGAGATGATGCCTAAATCCTCCACGTCCTTCTTCTCCACATATCCCACGAAGCCATCCGGCGTAGCCACCTGGCTCCAATCCTCCAGCTCTTCGATCAGGCGCATCCGGGTGCCGGCCTCCATGGTGGTGAGCACAGGGCTTTTGATTCCGCCCTGATAACGGACCAGAGTCTCCTTCTTGGCCTCTGCCGCCCGAAAATCTGACCAGGTCTTTTGAATGACCAGACGCCCGGGATCCTGCAGATACTCATAAGAAATATCCGTATGCTCCGCTACATATTTCATGTTCACATATACCGTGTCCTGGTATTGAAGCACCATAGCAGAATTGTCTTCCTCTGCCGCCTGCTCCAGTGTCTCTTCGGTGGTGCTGTAAAGCAGTGCCTGCGCCTCTTTGTCCCAGTAAAATCTCTTATTTAAATACGTATTGACTACGCTTAAAGGCAGATAGGCATTCTCTCCCTTAGACAGGCCTCTCTGCTCTATGATCTCCGTATCGATCATGACAGGAAGCTCTTCTTCTCCAACCTCGCCGTAATATTCCACCGGGTCCATAACTTCCTTCGTGGGTGTATACTTCCGAATCATATGAGTGACAACGCCCGCAACTCCTACGACAAAGATCAAAAGGAGCACTACCAGTACGGGGATTAGCTTTTTCTTCATGATATCCTACCTCCTACAGATTTTTATTATAACATATTTTAAAAATCCGTCATTACAAAAATCGACATTTTACACTTTTTTCATTATTTCAATGATTCTGGGAGGCTTCTTGGCCTGCGGCACCCTTTTCTTCCGCTGCAGTGCGGTCCCGCACGGAGTGCTTTTCTATTCTATTTGATAAGATCGTTTGGAGCACTTTCCTATCAAGATTAGGGGGGCAAAAAAGGGGACCCTCAGATATTGTCATATTTCCTTTTTTGACACCCTCATACTTTCAAATAAAAAAGTCCTGAGAAGCAGTTATGTATGAGGGGAACTTTATCTTCACAGGACTTTCTCGTGTTCAGTTGTCAGGGCTCTTGTTTGCCCTCATCCACATAATGGAAATCGATCTGCGCAATCCCTCCTTTCTGGTCAGAAATATAGTCCCTCATATAGCAGCCCTTTTCCGCCACGATATGAGCCTTGGCAATTTCCCTGTAACTACACGGCTTACCGTTCAATCGGAGACGGATTCCTTCCTTCTCCATCTTTTTTAATTCTTTTTCCAGGGAACTGCCGCTTTTCTTTTTTCGTGATATATTACGTCCCGTCCGTGGTCCTCCTTTCTTTCCTTATTTTTAGAAAACACTACACAGGTTCCAAAAAGAGACACTTTCCCCAGGACGCAGCTGTAACTTAAAAGTTATTATCCAAATGGGATCCGGCAGAGAGATCTGCCAATAGAATGTAAGATCTGATGAAATGAAAAAAGTGTAGATCACATGTTCCTGTCCTGCCGCCTCCCGGCGTAGGTCTCTTTTCCCTTCTATTATACTATGGATGAAAAATATAGCAATAGATTTAGTTAATTTGTGCAATTTTTCCCAGATTCTTTCCAAATATTTTATAAATAGGTATTCTTAATTTCTTTACATATCTTACGGCACTGGTATATAATATGAATAATAATACCCATAAATGTGCAAACTACATGTTTCACGGTGCCTGTGCCGCGTGCACAGTTATTATGAGAGTATGGAGTCATGGACTAGGAATAGGATGTGATGATTATGAAAATAGAAAAAATCAATGAGAACCAAATCAAATGCACACTTACAAGAGAAGATCTGGAGCAGCACCAGGTTCGCTTAAGCGAATTGGCCTATGGCACGGAGAAAGCCAAAAAGCTGTTCCGGGATATGATGCAGGAAGCATACTCACAGTTTGGTTTTGAAGCTGATAACATCCCTTTGATGATCGAAGCTATCCCTATGCAGGGAGGTACCGTTACACTGATCATCACCAAGGTGGAAGATCCGGAAGAGCTGGATACCCG
Organism: Blautia sp.; assembly: GCA_050944615.1. Lineage (GTDB taxonomy): Bacteria > Bacillota > Clostridia > Lachnospirales > Lachnospiraceae > Blautia_A. The sequence goes on along the minus strand of JBMNRL010000003.1, from coordinate 34,853 downwards.
TTTTGCCAAATTTGCTCCAGGCAGCACCTCCGGTGAGGATGCGCCGCTGCAGTTTGACGGCGCCGATAATATCATCGATATTTTTCAAAAATTATACGATGCCAAGGTAAAATCCCAGGGTAAGAAGCCAAATGCTCCTGTATCCGACACTGCTCCCGCAGAGAGCTCTGAACAGGCGGAACCGGCTGTGAATCTGGTGCATCTCTATGAGTTCCCGGACCTGGATACCGTGATCCGGGCAGCCCACGGTCTGAACCAGTTCTACACCGGCGTGAATTCCCTCTATAAGGATTCCAAAAAGAACCTTTATCTTTTAGTGGTCCACCAGACCGCTTATACGCCGGAGGAGTTCAACAAGATCTGTAATATCCTCTCCGAATACGGCAAGGGCAAGCCCTATACCTATTCCGGCGAGGCATATCTGATGGAGCACTGTGAGACTATTTTATCCAAAACCGCATTGCAGCAGCTGACAAAATTATAATTCGTCCATGACCGGCAGGAGGCAGTCTTAAGCTGTCCTCCTGCTTTTTATTTTTTCGTAGGACACAATTTCCTATGAAGCGAAAAAAGAAAGCCCCCGCTTCTCCCATCGGAAAAGCAAAGGACCTTCTCTCTATTTCTTATGATCTCAGCTGACTAAAACTGGGATATCTTACTTATTCGCTAAAAAATCGTTGATCTGTGACACCAGAACGTCTGCGTCCAATCCGTGCACCATAGCTGCTTCTTCCAGAGATTCTCCCTGTGCAGATGGACATCCGAGGCAGTGCATACCAGCACGCATCAGAATAGGCGCGATATTGTCATCTACCCGTAACAGCTGACCAATCAGCATATCCTTTGTAACCTGTGCCATGTTTGTTTCCTCCTTATAATTTGCAGATAAACAGCCTGTCGGCCGCCTTCTTTTATTTGTACTTGCGTATGGCTATTATAATCCCTTTTAACTCAAGAATCAACTGAAAGATTTATAAATTTTTCACTTGTAATCTATAGTTGAATATATTAGAATGGGGATGAACCTAATTGAGTTAGGAAGATAAAAATAAAGGAGGATTCTATCATGGCATACGTAATTACTGATGAGTGTGTTAGCTGTGGAACATGCGAAAGCGAGTGCCCATCCGAGGCTATTTCTCAGGGCGAAGATCGTTACGTAATCGATCCAGACGCTTGTGTTGACTGCGGAACATGTGCAGATGCATGTCCAACCGAAGCTATCAAGCCAGAATAATGGTACGATACATAAAAGGAGCCGTTTGCCTTCAAACAGCTCCTTTTTTCTTTTGTCAGACTTCACCTGACCGCGCTTTTTGCGAATCTTTTCTTTTTACTGAATATCTTATGCTGCTTCTTCCCTTTCTTTTCATAGGCAGCCGCAGCCTGTTTTCTTGTCTGCTGATGAATCCGTATGGCTTCATCCAAAGAGCGGCACCTGCGCTCCTCGTGATTTTTTTCTTTTAACCCCTGTGTAATCAAACGTTCCAGAATCCTCTGAAATTCCCGCATACGGGCCGCGTAGGCCGCTTTCTGGGCCCCTTGTGCGTCTTTGGCGGTCTCCTGGCAGCTGTCAGACCCTTCCTCTGTCTCCAAAAGCTTCACTCTGCTCGTGGATGCCCCCGGACCTTTTCTGGAAATCCGAGGTACCAGCTCCTTAATGGCCCTAAGCTGCAGCCCCCGGTTCTTTAGTTCTTTAATATTCAGAAACATCTGGACATCATATCTGGTGTAGCATCGGTGTCCCATCGCATTCCTGCCGATGACAAGCTCCAATTCCTCTTCCCAATAACGCAGCACATGACCTTTGATTCCGGTCAGGCTCTCCACCTGGGAAACGGTATACCGCTCATCCTCCATACTACCCCTCCTTTAAGCCAATGCTTGCAGCGTACTGTACAACAAGGGATTATGCTGAATATCACCGGTACCGTACACTAGTCTTATTATAACAAACGGACCGGGGATTGCAACGAAATCTCATCGACAGATTCTGCGCAAACGCAAGGACAGCGCCTCCGGCATGAGCCGAAGACGCTGTTCTTATCCTCTTGCTATTTTTTCAGGTTGACAAACTGTGTATATTTGGACAGCCAAGCCAGATCCACGGTACCGATGGGGCCGTTTCTCTGTTTGGCAATGATGATCTCTGCCTGATTCTTCTTCTCAGAATCCTTATGATAATATTCATCCCTGTAAATAAACATCACCACGTCGGCATCCTGCTCAATGGCCCCGGACTCCCTCAGATCTGAGAGCATCGGCCTGTGATCCGGACGCTGCTCCACCGCCCGGCTGAGCTGGGACAGAGCCACCACCGGCACATTCAGCTCCCTGGCAATGGCTTTCAAGGAACGGGAAATATCGGAAATTTCCTGCTGACGGGAATCAGAACGGCCGCTGCCGCTCATCAGCTGCAAATAGTCGATAAAAATGATCCCCAGGTTCTGCTCCAGCTTATATTTCCGGCACTTGGAACGAAGCTCGGATACAGAGATGCCGGGCGTATCATCGATGATCAGATGGGAACGGCCGATGACATCCGCCCCTTCTGCCAGCTTCACCCAGTCCTCATCCTTCAGATTGCCGGTACGCATATTCTGGGAATCCACACGGGATTCCATGGCCAGCAGACGGTTCACCAGCTGCTCCTTGGACATCTCCAAACTGAAAATGGCAACTGTGATGTTGCTGCGGAAGGCCATATACTGAGCAATATTCAAGGCAAACGCCGTCTTTCCCATGGAGGGACGGGCAGCGATCAGAACCAGGTCAGAGGGCTGCATGCCGGAGGTCTTATAATCCAAATCCACGAACCCGGTAGCCAGACCTGTGACGTTTCCTTTGGTCCTGGATGCCTTTTCAATCTTGTTGATGGTATTCAACACTACCTTTTGGATAGGGACAAATTCTTCGGAAGAACGACGCTGGAGGAGCTGGAACATTTTCTTCTCCGTCTCCTCCAGGATCAAGTCCGTGTTTTCCTTGTCCAGATAACATTCGTTGGCAATTTCCTCTGTCGTCTTGATCAGTCTGCGCAGGATTGCCTTCTCGCTGACAATATTGGCATAATATTTGACATTGGCAGAGGTGGGAACTGCCGCCACCAGATCCTTGACATATTCCATGCTGGTGATCTCCGGAGGCAGGTCTTTCTCCTTGAGCCGGTTTTGCAAAGTCACCAGATCCACCGGCTGCCCTTCATTGCAAAGCTCCACCATAGCCTCAAAAATAATGCCATACTGGTGCTGGTAAAAATCGTCTCTGGTGATGACTTCAGAGGCCACCATAATGGCCTCGCGGTCCATGATCATCGCACCAATCACAGACTGCTCCGCTTCCAGGCTGTGCGGAAGGATCCGCTTAATCAGAGCCTCTTCCATCTTATGTTCTCCTTCTGCATCGCTTATGCTTCTTTCACTGTCACCTTCAGCTCACCAGTCACCTTCGGATGCAGGCGCACCGGAACCATCGTCGTCCCCAGTGCTTTGATGGGGCCGTCCATCTGCAACTTTTTCTTATCAATATCCAGATCCAGCTGTTCCTTGGCTCCTTCGGAGATCTCCTTGGAGGAAATGGAACCAAAGGTCTTGCCGCCTTCTCCCACTTTCAAGGTGAGCACCACTTCTTTCCCCTCAAGACTCTTGGCAAATGCCCGGGCCGCTTCTAAATTCTCCTGGGCCACCTTGTCCTCATTGGCCTTTTTCAGCTTCAAATCGTTCATATTCTTCGGCGTTGCCTCCACACCCAGTTTCTTGGGCAAAATCATATTCCGGGCATAGCCGTCACTTACATTTACAATATCTCCTTTTTTCCCTAAGGATTTCACATCCTCCAACAATATTACCTTCATTACAATTCTCCTTCTTTGTACATTTCATTAATAATGCCTTTTAACATTTTTACGGTTTCCACCGTACTGTATCCCGGCACCTGCGCACCGGCGATATTCATATGGCCGCCGCCGCCCAATCGCTCCATGATGACCTGCACATTGATTTCATCCATCGCCCTGGCACTGATATAAACCACGTTATTATACGGCGTCAGGACAAAGGAGGCTTTGATGCCTGCGATATTTAATAGCTCATTGGCTGCCTGGGCTCCCACCACTGTGGGACTTTCCAGCCCGTCGCTGGGACAGGTGGCAATGGCAAATACCTCTCGGTAGATCTCCGCCGTGCGGATCGCCTCCGCCCTGGCCTTATAGGACTCCATATTGTCCCGGAGCATCTTACGCACCCTTGTCACATCCGCACCGCAGCGCCTCAAAAATGCCGCAGCTTCAAAAGTACGCACGCCTGCCTTAGCCGTAAAGTTATTGGTATCGATCATGATCCCCGCATAAATGCTGTCCGCTTCCAGACTGCGGATGCGGATCCCATCAGAAAAGTACTGCAGAACCTCCGCCACCATCTCACAGGTGGAGGAAGCATATGGCTCCACATAAGAAAGCACGGCATTTTGAATCACCTCACTGCCCCGGCGGTGATGATCCAATACCACAATCGTCTTCGTCTTATAGAGGAGCTCCTCACATTCAGTATAGCTTGGCTTATTGGTGTCCACCACCACAACAACCGTATTGACATCTACGATCTCTTTGGCCTCCTGGCTGGACACGAACATATCCGATTCATATTCGGAGCTGTTCATAAAGCCTGTCATCAGCGGCCGGATGGAGCTTGTGGGGTCATTGATGACGATATGAACCTTCTTATCCAGCGTCTTGCCCGCCCGGTAAATGCCGATGGCCGCGCCAAAAGCATCCACATCCGTGATCTTATGGCCCATGACCACAACCTGTTCCCTGGTGCTGATAAACTCTTTCAGAGCCTGCGCCTTTACCCTGGCCTTCACCCTGGTTGTCTTCTCCATCTGCTGGGATTTACCGCCAAAATAAGAGATCTTATCGCCCTGCTTGATCACCACCTGGTCCCCGCCACGGCCCAGCGCCATCTCGATAGCTGCCCGGGAATACTCATAATTCTGGGCATATGTGCTGCCGCTTTGGCCTACGCCGATGCTCAAGGTCACTGCCATCTCGTTGCCAATATTGACGCTTTTGACCTCCTCCAGAATATGAAATTTCTGCGCAATCAGCTGGTCCAGGGACCGCTGGCGCATGACCAGAAAATATTTATCCTTCTCAATCTTCTTCACCAGACCGTCAATACCCGCAAAGTATTTGTTGATCTTCCGGTCGATAAGAGCGACTAAGAGGGAGCGCCGGACCTCTTCCACGCTCTCCAGCGCTTCATCATAATTATCCAGATAAGCCAGCGCCACGATCAGCTTTTCTTCTTCATTTTTGCGGATATAGTCATTGATCTCCGTCACATCATGGAAGCAGGCAGTGACCACACTGGCAATCTCCGTATCGGCTTCCAGCCAGGAAGTCTCTCCCACCAGATCCGCCAGGGAAACCCTTGTCAGCACCACGTTGTAATCCCGTTCCCGATAGACTGCCGGAATCTCCACGATCCCGTCTCCCGCCGGAAAACGGTCGAAATCCAGCTCTTCAAAGATTCCATCGATGTTTTTCATATGCTGGTGCTCTATGCCCGCCAATTGGTCAAAGGACTGGTTCTTCCATAGAATCCGCCCATCCGTATCCAATATGACATAGGGCATCTGCATCTGGTCCAGCATCCTTTGCTGCACCTTGTCATAGCTGCTGGCAAAGCTGACCAATTCCTTGAAGATCAAAGGCTTATTATAAAAGAACAAGATGAACGCCAAAACCGCATAGACTAAAATTCCCAAGGTCAATACAAATCCGGCTTTCATATTGATGAAATACACAAGAACATCCACGGCGCATAACAGCAGCGTCAGAAAAAGCGGCCACTGCATAAACCTCTTCAGTTGTCCCTTAAGTTTAAATTTTTCTTTCATGTCATCCTTCATTCTGCCGATATCATCGGCGGCCTTTCAGCGTTCCGTCACTGTTAAAGGTGTACGTTTTACCGTCAATCGTATATTTACCCGTCACCATCGTTCCAGAGGTCAGACGGAAATAGTAATCCTTCCCGCCGATCTGCTTCCAGCCTTTGTAGATGGTTCCATCACTGTTGAAGTAGTATTTCTTAGCTCCTACAGATTTAAAACCGGTGTACATGGCTCCATTGGAACCAAAATAACGGCTCTTTCCATCGGGCTTCTGCCAGCCAGTCTTCATAAGTCCCGTGCTGTCAAAATAATACCACTTGCTTCCTATCTTATCAAAACCGGTATACATGATGCCGTCTGCGCCGAAATAATAGTTTCCTTTGGCCATTTTCGCCCAATAGTTCAGGTGCTTGTAATTCTGGGTCCTCGTGTTGGTTCCCAGATAATACATCTGGCCGTCGATGGTGCGCTTGCCATACAAGCTCTGTCCGGCTTTATTAAAATAGAACTGCTTGCCGCCCACCGTCTTCCATCCACCGGTGTGGATTCCCTGAAAACCATTGACATAATACCAGCGGCCGCCATATTTCACCCATCCGTTGCCGCGATTACCATTCCCGTCAAAAACATAGGTTTTGCCAGCGATTTCCAACTTCTCATTCGCCGCTACCGTATCATTGCCATAATAATTTTTATGGTATTTCCATTTGGAAGTGCCCGGTGTGTTGACCCAGCGGCCCCACTTGCCATACAGCGTCAGATCCTTCGTCACTTCCTTGGTAAAATCATACGGTTTCATACAGGCCTTGTCCGTATACCAACCCTGGAACACCCAGGAGCTGCTGGCTGTCGTCGGATCTGCCGGCGGCTCTGTCAGGCTTCCATAGGAAAGCTCTGCCGTGCTGTAAGCAGACGTGCTGCTGGAATGCTTCATATAACGGACAGTACAAGGAATGCTCTCTGCCGGAACACCAAAAGCCTTGATATTCAGATTGCATTTAAAGTCATTCCCCATCGCATTCATATCATACCAACGTTTGTCATGATAGCTGTATAAATAACTCTGCTGCGCCCCAGAGGATGTATTCGCTTTGATGATCGGTGAAGAAGACGGCATCCCCGTACCGTTCACCGGTTCATGGGGAATAAATCCATCTTCCTTGGCATTGGTATATTTCAGGGAAACCGCAAACTTTTCACCCTTCTGGACCGGTATGTCCGCTCCCAGATCAATGGTATGATACCCTGCATAATCCAAACTTCCCTTCACTGTCAGTCTCTTCGTCCCTGTAGAAGGTGTAGAATTTACATTTTTATAGACGCTGATTTCATATTCCAACCCTTGTGCCGGCGCATAGATAGCAACCTGCCGGATATACTGAGGCTCTTTGGCAGTAAACACATTGGCACCTGCTATCTGCTGATGGCTTCCCGGGGAAATATAGGAACCGTAGCCCACGCCGTCCAGCTGGTTGTTGATAGTTGTTTCGCTCCCCTGACTGCCTACATTTTCTGCTTCATAAACGGTGGGATAACGCATACCCCTATCGTAATAAGAGATCCAATAGTATCCATACTCACCCATGCTGCTGCCCCAGCTGTTCTTAAACAGGAAAGCGCCCGGCTTTTCAGCACCGGTAACCTTATTGTCATCCCAGCCCACCAGCAGTACAGAATGGTTTGGAGCGCGCCTAACACTGCTGTAATAGACATTGTTGGCAGATGTCCCCTGCAGCTCCTGGCCTTCCTCTGCCTCAAAATCGTTTTCCTCCTCCGGGTTCTCAAAATCCCCGGCCTCGTCTCCAGTCTGAAAATCCTGCAGATTGTCCGTCTCATCCGGCTCTTGGTTCAACTCTTCGGTCTCAAATCCAGAGGAAAGCAATCCGGTCTCCCCGCTTTCCTGCGCCCCCTGGAAGGTACCGTTCCCAACGCCGGACAGTCCATTGGAATTCATGCCCACTTCCACACTGCCATATTCCATGATGGCCTCTTTTACCGCATTCAAAGCGCCTTCCCGGAAGGTTCCCACACTATCCTTATTACCGGAAAACTTAGTGATCTCCGGCAGCCAGTAACTGTTCTTCAGCCTTACGGAGGATTCCTTCGGATTGATCAGACCGCTGAGCTCGCCAGCCGGTCTGCTGGTATAGGAAAAAGGTGCCTCTCCTTCATCCACCGCACCATACCAGCGGGACAAGGTCCCTGTGGTGAGGGAACGGTTTCCGCCCACGGAAGTCCAGGTTCCATACACGACGGCATAGGATTCATTTCTGGTATCATCATTGGCATCGTGATTTGAGCCGTTAAATGTGCTGTAAGCCAAATGTGCCTCAGACAGATCGATATAGCTGCTTGCCATATTATTTTTGATCAGGTTGGACTCCAGAGCTGCCATAGCAGAAAATGTCCAGCAGATCGAAGTGCTCCCCTGATTCTTGACAGAGGTCATATACTGTACACTGTAAGGGGCTGCATTATAGACAGACGGCAGGTCCGCGGTCCGCATCAAAGCCATCTCGTCATCAAAGTCCGTTCCAATTTCCGGGATATCCTCTTCGATAGGGATATAACCGCCTTCGGATGCTTCTCCGGTCTCCAGGGAATGGATCTCAAATCCGCTGGCCCATACAGGTGTCCCGATCCACAAGCTGCACATGATTCCCGCAGCCAGAACTGTTCCCAGTAATGCCTTCCTGTTTTTCATCATATATACTGTCCTTTCTAAAATCCACTTTATCGCATAATTAATATAAGTATAACAGATTTAACCCTCTTTTGCACTACTCAAATGCAAATTTCAGTGTCACAGGTCCGTGGCACGATGTCAGCTCTTGCCTGAGCATCCCTTCCTACATCCCAATTTCCGTATATAGAAAAAGCGCCTCCCGGAAATTTTCCGAAAGACGCCAAACCCCTACTTCATTTTTCCGTGACACATACCGCAGGACCCACAATTTCCGCCGCAACAGGATTTCCCTCTCTTTTTATCCCTCCGCATCACATACAGGGCCAGCCAAACCGCTCCGGCCACAGCAATTCCTACGATCCATGTTCCCATTACGCTTTCACCATACCTTTCCTTTCAACAGAACACGCTGCATCCTTTCCAGCGGGACGAAACAGCAGATATACAAAGGCCGCAATCACCAGGACTGCCAGCGCCGCCCCCATCCCAAAACCGCCGCCGGATGCCGCAGTCCACAGTTGATATATACAAAATGATACCGCATAAGCAAATATCGTTTGATAACCGATGGCAAACCAAGTCCATTTGGCGCTGTTCATTTCCCTGCGAATGGCGCCGATCGCCGCAAAACACGGGGCACACAACAGGTTAAATACCAAGAAACCATAAGCGGATGCCGCGGTAAAACCAGCCGCCAGCGTCCCCCAAATCTCGGTCCCGTCTTCCGCCACCTCCGCAAATCCATAGAGGATGCCAAAGGTGCCCACCACGTTTTCCTTGGCCACTAGTCCTGTAATCGCTGCCACGGCAGCCTTCCAGTCGCCCCATCCCAAAGGCTTGAACAGGAAGGCGAACACACTGCCGATCCCTGCCAGCAGACCATCACTTAGATCTTCCACCATGCCAAATCTACCATTCACAAAGCCAAAGTTGGAGGTAAACCATATAAAAATCGTGGATAGAAGAATAACGGTCCCTGCTTTTTTGATGAAGGACCAGCCCCTCTCCCACATGCTGCGCAGCACATTCTTCACTGTGGGAAGATGATACGCCGGCAGCTCCATCACGAAGGGAGCCGGATCTCCGGAAAACATTCTTGTCTTTTTCAAAATGACGCCGGAACAGATGATGGCTGCGATGCCCACAAAATAAGCGCTGGGCGCCACCCAGGAAGCGCCGCCGAACAACGCGCCGGCAATCAAGGCGATGATGGGCAGCTTCGCCCCGCAGGGAATGAAGGTCGTCGTCATGATCGTCATCTTCCTGTCCCTGTCATTTTCAATGGTCCGGGATGCCATGATCCCCGGCACGCCGCAGCCGGTTCCGATGAGCATAGGAATAAAAGATTTTCCGGACAGCCCAAACCGGCGGAAAATACGGTCCATGATGAAAGCGATCCTGGCCATATAACCACACGCCTCCAAAAACGCCAAGAAGAGAAACAGCACCAGCATCTGCGGCACAAAGCCCAGCACTGCACCCACACCGGCCACGATGCCGTCCAAAATCAGACTCTGCAGCCAGGCCGCGCAGCCAATGGATTCCAGAAAGCTTCCGATGAGCGCCGGAACGCCGGGTACCTGCAGCCCGAACAAACTCCACCCGTCTCCAAACACACCGTCATTGGCCCAGTCAGTGGCCCAGGTTCCCACCGTCGTCACCGATACATAATACACCAGCCACATGACCGCCGCGAAGATCGGCAGCGCCAAATAACGGTTGGTCACCACCCGGTCGATTTTATCCGATGTGCTCATCTGCCCCTTATTTTTCTTGACATAGCTGTCACCGATCATCTTTGTGATATAAGTATAGCGCTCATTGGTAATGATGCTTTCCGCATCGTCATCCATCTCTGTCTCCACAGTCTTGATGATCTCTTCCACATCCGGCATCTGCGCAAACGCCCCCCGGATCTTATCATCCCGTTCAAACAGCTTGATGGCATAAAAACGTCTCTGTGCCGCCGGCACACTCCCAGGCAGCTGATCCTCAATCCGCTCCAACGCATCCTCCACCTGTTTTTCAAAGGTATGAACCGGCACGGCCGCCTTCCTGCCCTTCGCCAAACGGACGGCCGCGTCTGCTGCCTGGGAAATGCCGGTCCCCTTCAGCGCGGATATTTCCACCACCTCACATCCCAAATCCTTGCTGAGATTTTTGATATGGATCTGATCTCCGTTCTTGGCGACAACGTCCATCATATTGACGGCCATCACCACCGGAATCCCCAGCTCCATCAGCTGCGTGCTCAGATATAGGTTCCGCTCCAGATTCGTGCCGTCCACTATATTGAGGATGGCATCCGGCTTTTCCTGGAGCAGATAATTTCTGGCAACCACCTCTTCCAATGTGTATGGGGACAACGAATAAATTCCCGGAAGGTCCGTCAGAATCACATCCTTATGGTTTTTTAATTTTCCTTCTTTCTTCTCCACCGTCACCCCGGGCCAGTTTCCCACAAACTGGTTCGAGCCGGTCAGAGCATTGAACAAGGTGGTCTTGCCGCTGTTTGGATTGCCGGCCAACGCAATTTTCATTGACATCTCTATATCCTCCATCTCTAAATTAGTCAAAGCTAACTCTTTTCTCCAAAGAAAAGGTTAGCTTTTTCTAACCTCTCCTGCAAAAAAAATTACTACTGCACTTCCACCATCTGTGCATCCGCTTTCCGCAGAGACAGTTCGTATCCACGTACCGTCACCTCTACCGGATCGCCCAGGGGCGCTACCTTCCGGATGAACACCTCTGTGCCTTTGGTAATCCCCATATCCATGATCCGCCGCTTGATGGCGCCTTCTCCATGCAATTTGATAACCTGTACCTGCTCGCCGCATTTTGCATCGCGCAATGTCTGCATCTGACTGCTCCTTTCTTCTTATATGATCTCAAATCATAATCTTATTTGCCATTTCCCTGCTGATGGCAACCCTTGATTCTTTGATAGTTACAATCACATTTCCATTGTTTTCAGATACCAGCGTCACCTGGCTTCCCACTACAAATCCCAAGGTCTCCAAAAAACGTCGGACCTCTTCTCTGCCGCCAATTCTCTTGATATGGTTGTTCTCTCCGGTTCTGGCCATTGTCAAAGGCATACGCTTTCCTCCTTCACTTACCAAATAATGGTTAGTTATATCTAACTTTCTTTATCTACAGGTTAGCACCAACTAATCGTTTTGTCAACCCTGTTCTGCAAATTTTTACTTACGCCTTTTGGTTTTGGGTTTGTATTTGACGGCAAAACATGATATGCTACTAGCAATATGAAGTGAATAGGAGTGTTTAACATTGAAAATTCAGGAATCCGCCGAAAACTATCTGGAATCCATCCTGACCTTGAGCAAGCGCCAGTCTCATGTGCGCTCCATCGATGTGGTCAATGATTTGGGATTTTCCAAACCAAGCGTCAGCGTGGCCATGAAAAATCTCCGGGAAAACGGCTATATTCTCATGGACAGTGACGGCTATATCACCCTTACCGATGCCGGACGTTCCATCGCTGAGATGATCTATGAACGCCATACGCTGCTCACCGATTTTCTGGTACGCCTGGGAGTAGACCCCAAAACCGCGCAGAACGATGCCTGCCGCATGGAGCACGTGATCAGTTCGGAGAGCTTTAACGCCATCAAACGCCATGTTTTCACGGGGTCCGACAACTAGCCTTTTAAATGCTTTATCTTCTTAGAGAAGTGATCCATACTTCGATGGTCTGTGCCAAAATAGGCTGCTGTAAAACAATCATGCCTGCCTCAGGGATCTTTGGCAGGCCTTTTTCACGGATATTTTCTTCCATTATCTTATAGATCGTCTTTTTCCAGTTCCTTCTCTTTTCTGATGATTTCCATAGCCTCCAACAGGGAATCCACTACATAAGCTGCCTTTTCCCTGCATTCCTTGGAAGGCTCTTTCATATCGGGCACGCAGATACAGGAAATCCCGGCCTCATAAGCCGCCGCTACACCCACCTCAGAATCCTCCAGCACCCAGGCCTCCCCGGGAGCGCAGCAAAGCTTCTCGCAGCCCTTTAGGAAAATGTCCGGATGGGGCTTTCCTCTTTGCACTTCATTTCCACAGATGACATCAGCAAAATAATCCGTCACCCCTGCCATGCGAAGGATGCCGTCCACCCGGTCTCTTCCGCTGGAGGTGGCTACCAGGCAGGAAAAACCTGCTTCCCTGGCATATTCCAAAATCTCGGTCAGTCCCTTTTTCTTCGGCACGCCTTCCGCAGCAAAACGTGTCTCCAAATACTCATGGACCTTTCCAATGGTCTCTTCCATGGGAAATGCCTCACCATATTCCTCCCGCAAATACTTCCTGGCTGTGGGCAGGGGGCAGCCCAACAGCTTTTTGTAAAACTCCATCCGCATTCCATAGCCGTACTCCCGGCAAATCTCCACATACCCCTCATAAGTGGCCCGTTCGCTGTCAAACATCAAGCCATCCATATCAAAGATGATCGCCTTTTTCATTTTCCTACTCTCCTGTCCGTCTTATCTGCCGTCTTCCCCAGTGTCATACGGCCTCTTTTTAAAATAATACTTTTTATCATCCCTGGTAATCTCCCGGAGCACCCTGGCCGGATTGCCTGCGGCGATACAGTTGTCAGGAATGTCTTTCGTCACCACGCTCCCTGACCCAATGACCACATTATTTCCCACGCATACGCCGGGATTGATCACAGAATTGCCGCCAATCCACACATTGTCCCCGATGGTCACAGAAACCCCGTATTCCCAGCCGGAATTTCTCTGATCCGCATCCAGCGGATGACCCGCCGTATAGATTCCGACATTTGGCCCCAGCATCACATTCTTTCCAATGGTCACCTTCGCCGTATCCAGGATCACACAATTGGCATTGGCATAGAAAGTTTCCCCAATCTCAGTATTACTTCCGTAATCCACAAAAAACGGGGATTCAATCCAGATATTCTCACCGGTCTTCCCAAAAATCTCCTTCAGCAGCCGGACGCGTTCCTCCTCCTGATCGGGATGCAAAAGGTTCAGCTGATGGCAGAGCACACGGCAATCATGGCGCCCCTTTACCAATTCCGCGTCATCGGGACGGTACAAAAGCTCCGCCAGCATTCTTTCTTTTTGTGTCATTCTCCTTATCTCCTCATCCAAAACATCCGGTATCCCAAAGGCTTGGCCTCTGCCATCAGAAAATTCTTTTACTTTTCCCTCTGGTATGCTGCGATTTTCTCATAGATTTCCCCATAGTCCACCCGGCCAAAATCTGTCACATCGATGGAAATATCCAGCCCCAGCCCAATATTGTACTGTTTATGGGATATGCCAGCGGCAAATTCCTCAAAGGTCGGCGCGATCCTGGACACAGAGTCCAAAAGCTTGGGCGCATAAGTTTCCTTATGGTACTGGTTCAGCAGATGGCCCGGATGCCTATGATCCAACTGGTCTCTTTTCGCCCCGCGCTCGTACATCGTGTGCAGGTCGGTATGGAGATATACCGTCACCGCAGAATAACCCGAATCTTGGATCAGCTCCTCCAATTTCGGTTTATGCCTCTGATAAAACGGATACTCAATTAGAATCGTCCTATTCTCCCACATCCGCTTCTGGATTGTCAAGTAAAATTCCTCCAGACACCACCAATTCAAGCGGTCCTTCTGCTGCTCATTGTCAAATCCGAAAATATCCCAGTTTTTTTCTTTGATTTCATCATAGCTGATCTTTAGGATCTCATTATTGTCCATATATTTTAAAAAACGGTCCGCTGTGCCGCTTTTGCCCGTTCCAGGCCCTCCGGTAAAAATGATCAGCGTCCGTTTCTTAGGAAATTCTTTCTTCATGCTCCCTCTCCCTATAAAAAGGGCAGACGTTCTCTGGTCCTAGGAGCCATAAGACGTCTGCCCTGATTTTAATTACTCATAAATGCTCTTCAAAACGTATGGTGCCTTTCCGGTACAGTTGAACAGGTCACAATTCTTCTCAATCGCTGCTGCCACTGCCTGACGTCCAGGGCCAACCACCTTACGGGGATCGTTTTCTTCCGGTTTGATCGCGCCTTTTACGCCATCAGAGAAGATTTTCTTCAATCCGGTTCCCACATTGATTTTGCTCATGCCCATGGCTACGCATTTTTTGAAGTCCTCTTCCGGAACTCCTGTGCCGCCGTGAAGGACTAATGCCACATCTGTCTGTTTGCGGATTTCCTCCAGAAGATCAAAACGGATCTTCGGATCTGCTTTGTAATATCCGTGAGCAGTTCCGATGGAAACAGCCAGCGCATCGATGCCAGTCTTCTCTACGAATTCATGCACCAAAGAAGGATCGGTATATGCTTTGCCGGATTCCTCCACATGCACTTCGTCCTCATGGCCTGCCAGCATGCCAAGCTCTGCTTCTACGGAGCAGCCATTCGGTCCATATGGGCTGTAATTATGGGCAAAATCCGCGATTTCTTTGGATTTCGCAATGTTTACCTCAAAGGATTCCTTAGAAGCGTCGATCATGACGTTGGTAAATCCGGCAGCAACCGCACGTTTGATCTGATCCAGATCGGTTGCGTGGTCCAGATGCAGGCAGATCGGAACCTCCGGGAACATTTTAGCCAGTCCCTTGGCGGTCTCTGCGAACAGCTCCAGGGAACCATTGTAATATTTCACAGCACCGAGGGAAGCCATCAGGATCACTGGTGAATTCTTCGCCTTCGCGCCTTCCACCAAAGCGACCATTTCTTCAAGCGTACTGAAATTAAAAGCGCCCACTGCGTATCTTTCTTCCGGCTTCACATCTGTTGTTGCACGTTTCACAGAGTCAGCCATGATCTGTTTCATTGTAAGTAATGGCATATGATTTCTCCTTTTTCTTCAATCAAATTATCTTCTGCTTCTGCTATCTCTATTTCTCATCCAATGCAGTTTTCACCATTACGTAGGCGCCATAGGCGACTACCTTATCATTCAACTGCGAAATCCGGATCAGGTCTTCCTCCACCTGGAAGCACACCCGTCTTTGGATCTCATTCATCATAGAATACCAGAAGTATTTATTTGCTTTGACCATTCCGCCCGCCAAAACGACAGCGTCCGGGTCAAACAGGTTGATCAGATTTGACAGACCGGTCCCGATATAGCGGCCTTCCTGCTGGAACATGGAAAGCGCATAGGGATCACCTTTATCTGCTGCATCGCTCAATATTTTCCCATTTACCTTTTCAGCGTCATAACCAATGGATTCAAATGCCATGGATCGGATCCCATTTCTGATATCCCGCTTCATTCGGCTATTCATAGCAGAGCCGGATGCATACAACTCAAAGCAGCCGCTTCCGCCGCATCCACAGTTCGGACCTGAAAAATCTATGGAAACATGACCAAATTCTCCAGCAAATCCGTGACGCCCATGATATATCTTCCCTCCGATCGCGATGCCGCCGCCGCATCCGGTACTGATCGTCTGATATAAGACAACATTTTCCCCTTTTGCCACGCCTACATTCGCTTCTGCTAAAGCACCCAGATTCCCGTCGTTTTCCACAAATACCGGAACCCCGAATTCTTCTCTCAACAGCTTACCCAGAGGGAAATTCTTCCATCCCATCATCGGAACGTCAATGATCAGTCCCGTCTTATAATCCAGCGGACCAGGCGCCGCAACGCCAATTCCGCAAATATCCTCTTTGGTCTTACCCGCTTCCGCCAAAATCTCATAGGCCAGCTCTACTGTATTCTGAAATACCGCCTCTTTGCCCTCATAGGTTCTGGATTTTTTAACCCGGAAGTCAGTGACCGGTTCGCCCTGATCATTAAAAACAACTGCGGTGGTCTTTGTCCCGCCAATATCAATAATTAAATAATCTTTCATGTCCCATTCCATTCCATCAGTTATTTTTATTCAGATTTTCCCTTCTGTGCCATATCAAGCATTACGGCCAGGATGATGATTGCGCCGATAACAACTTTCTGCCAATAAGCGGAAATCTCCATCAAGGTCATACCATTATTGATGACTGCGATGATCGCACAGCCAAACATAGCTCTTGCTACAGATCCGGAACCACCTGCTAAAGAGGTACCACCTAAAACGGTAGCTGCGATAGCGAACATCTCATAACCATCACCAGTTGCCGGATGTCCGTTGTTTACCTTAGAAGCAGCAACGACACCTGCAAGACCAGCAGTAATACCACAAATCGTATGACATTTTAAGGTAACCTTTTTCGTATCGATACCACACATATGCGCTACGCCGGCATTGGAACCAACGGCAAATACGTGACGGCCAAACACAGTCTTCGTCAAAATAATATGGAAAATCACAACTACCACGATCGTGAAAAGAACGATACATGGAATGATACCTGTCTTAAAGCTTTCTGTCTGGATCAGACGGCCAGCGCCCAGAGTAGCGAAACCGGTAGGCAGACCATAGACAGGGCCTCCTCCTGAAATGATATAAGCCAGTCCACGGAACGCCTGCATCAGAGAAAGCGTACAGATCATCGGCACCAATCGCCTGTAGGCTACCAGCCAGCCAATGAACAGACCGATGATCGCACCACCGCCGATACCAACAATGATCTGTACCAGAACGATGGCTACGGTGTTCTGAAGGTTTAACGCAAGCACTGCTTTGGCTGCAAGGATACCGGTGATAGCCATCGCAGAACCTACACTGATATCAATGCCGCCCAGAATGATAACATATGTAAGACCAGTTGCCAAGATTGCGTTCAGACACATCTGTCCGAACAGGTTAATCACATTCGCAGGTTTCAGGAATGTGGTATTTCCGATTGAAAAACCGATTACCAGCAAAACCAGTACTACAATTACAATATTATCCGTAATCAGTTGTTTCGCATTACCTTTTTTCATTTTATTATCCTCCCTATATTAACTTTATATATCGTATCTTTATGGTAATGGTTTACTCTACTTTTGAGCTTGATCGTTACCCTCTGAAATAGGGCTTGCAAGGGAAATCAAATTCAATTCGTTGATGTCGTCACGGCCTAATTCACCAGTGACACGGCCTTCTGACATAACATAAACTCTATCTGCCACTTTGATGATCTCGGGCATATCTGAGGATACCATGACAATACATCCGCCATCCTCCACGAATTTATTCATCAACGCATAGAACTCAACTCTCGCATTTACATCAATACCTTTTGTCGGTTCATCGAGTATCAGCAGCTTAACTCCAGCTGCCAACCATTTAGAAAGGATAACCTTCTGCTGATTACCACCGGAGAGATTTCCACACAGCGTCTGGATATTTGGTGCTTTGATTTTAAGCTTCTCCATATACTCATCGCTGGTCTTTTTCTCCCACGGCACATTTACAAAGCCTTTTTTGGCATGGAACGGAAGGTTTGGAAGCGCGATATTTTCCTGTATGCTCTTGGCTAACAGAAGACCAGTACGGCGGCGGTCCTCGGTAGCGAGTCCAACCTTCCTGCTGATCGCATCTTCCGGATTCTTAATATGTACCTCTTCGCCATACAGATAGATTTTTCCAGATGTGACTTTAGTAGCACCAAAAATGGCTTCCATGACCTCTGTACGTCCTGCTCCTACCAATCCGGAAAAGGCTACAATCTCACCTGCCCTGGCTACAAAATTCACATCCTCAAATACACCCTTTTGACAAAGGTTTTCAACGCGAAGCACTTCTTCCTTCGCGGTATGTTCCGGTTTTGTATAAGCGCCCAGTTCACGTCCAACCATGCTGTTGACGATGGTCTGCTCGCTCACTTCATTTACTTTATATTCTGCTACTTTTAAGCCATCTCGGAAAATGGAACATCTTTCACAGATGATCGGCAGCTCGGCCATACGGTGCGTTACATAGATCATCGTCGTGTTCGCTTCTTTCATTTTGCGGACTTGTTCAAAAAGGGAATCAATCTCTTTTTCAGAAAGTGATGATGTTGGCTCATCAAGCACCACTACCTTCGCATGTTTCGCAATGACCTTTGCAATTTCTACCATCTGTAGCTGCGCTGCTGTCAAAGTGCTGCAAAGAGTGTGCGCGTCAATCTCAAGTCCCATTTCATCCAGCACGTTCTGAGCGTCAGACTCCATTTTTTTACGGTCCAGCATTCCGTTTTTCTTTTTTGGTTCACAGCCAAGATACATATTCTCGGCTACAGTAAGATGTGGAGCAATTGCTGTTTCCTGTTCAATAACCGCAATACCGGCATCCAGGGCATCCTTCGGCGTTTTAAAATTACAAACCTGTCCATCCAGAAGTACTTCCCCCCGTGTGGGTTTGTAAATGGAAGCAATAATCTTGATCAAGGTGGATTTGCCGGCACCGTTTTCTCCAACCAGTGCGTGGCATTCGCCCGGATAAAAGTCAATGCTGATGTCTTCCAACGCCTTTACACCAGGAAACTCTTTGGCAATATTCTTTACCTGTAAGAACGGCTTCATTCCTGTCCCTCCGTTTCGTCTTTCTATAAAAAAGTGCCCAGACAAATGGTCCGGGCACTTTAGACCAGTATAATGCTTAGTCTTTTCGCTTGCAGTAATTATTTAAGATAATCCGCAACATTCTCAGCTGTTACAAGTTTACACTCGATCAGATCCTTCTGCTCGCCAGCTACAGCGCCAGTCTGGAAGTATTCAGCCATTTTGTCTACAATACCAGCACCGATTCCTTCTGGATCCTGTGCAACCTCTGCTTCCCAGATCTTACCAACCTCAGGATCAGCGATATACTGACATGCAGTCTCACCAGCGTCAAATCCTACGATCTTTGTGCTAGCGCCTGCAGACTGGATAGAAGAAAGTGCGCCATAACCAGTCGGGTCACCTACTACGAAGATGTAAGAAAGCTCATCGCCATACTGGGTAATCCAGTTCTGCATGATATCAGCAGCTTTTGCCTGGTCATTGTCAGCATCCATAGATTCGATCAGTTTCAGATTTTTTCCGCCGTCGATAGCTGCCTGAACAGTTTCTTCGAAGCCTGCCTGACGATCCTGTGTAGACTGTGCAGATGCATATGTAATACATCCAACGGTAGATCCTTCTGGAGCATGCTCTACCACATATTCACCAGCTGTCACACCGCCGGCTTTGTTGTTAGAACCTACAAATGAAACATACTGATCTTTATATTCGTCATCCAAAGTACAGTCAAAAGTGAAGATCGGCACGCCCTCAGCGTTAGCTGCCTTCAGTGCAGGAACGGTACCTGCAGGGTCATTACAAGAAAGAGCGATTGCATCATAACCTGCTGCCACATAGTTGTTGATCAGGTCTGTACAGATGGAGCCGTCCAGCTGCTGATCTCCTAAAGTAGGAGCCGGGATACCAAGTTTTTCACACTGTGCTTTGATACCTGTCTCTACACTCTGATAGAAAGCATCATTTTCTGTACCAACAATAAATGCCAGTTTCAGTTCTGAAAGGTCTTTTGTTTCACCAGCTGCTGCATCATCTGCCGGTGCTTCTGTTTTCTCTGCATCTTCAGCAGGTGCTTCCGTTGCCGGTGCTTCTGTTGCTGCCGGTGCTTCTTCTTTTGCAGCTGGTTCGCTGCTGCTGCCGCCGCAAGCGGTCAGAGATGCAGCCATCGTAGCTACGAGCAATACTGATAATACTTTTTTCTTCATTTCATGTTCCTCCCTTTTTGTTTTATATGCTAACATGGTCATTCCATGCAGCTATCTTATTCATGTTCCTTCTTATCCTTGGGGCCTGCCATCAGGCTTTGGGATACTCTGTGCAGAGCAGTCTGTATGCCGGCTCATCCTCTTCGATGGTTGGGAATCTTCCCAGAGGCTCCCGGAAGAAGTTATCGGTATTGTCATCATTCGTCATGGAAACCTCCCCGATCAAAGCCGGACCGCCCTCCGGAATGATAAACTCATGTGCCAGATAAGGATATAATGTCATGCTTTCCCCTCTGTGCAGCGTCACCTTGCTTCCGGCCGGCAGTGTATACTGTCTGCCGTCCTGGCAGATTAACACATCTGTATCCAGATATTCTCCGGTTTCCGGATCTGTATTATAGAAGGTAAAGATGATGTCATTTCCGCCGCGGTTGATGATGTCTTCCATTTTATTCTTGTGGAAATGCATCGGAGATACCTGGCCGGAATCACACATCATGATTTTCTCCGCATAGCTCTTTTCATATTTCGGATTATGTACATTGCCGTTACGGATCGTGATCAGTGCCAATCCAAGCGTATCAAAATGGCCCTCGCCATAATCAGTCACGTCCCAGCCAAGGGCATTGTCTCTGATCTCATCATATTCGTGCCCCTTTGTTGCCCACTCCTCTGGAGTAAAGCTTAAAAATGGCGGAAGCGCAAATTTGTATTCATTCAATAACGCCTCAAATTTTTTAATTACTGCATTGATCTCAGATCTCTTCATGCCTCGTTCCTCCCTATTTTGTTAATTTTATTGATGATATTTTCTATTTCCTTCTCGCCCTCAATCACAGAAAACTTCAAGATATTCGTCTCCTTTTCAAAGGGCTGCAGGTAATGTACCGTGTTATTTTCAATATGGTGCAGCTTCCCATAAACACTGGAATTAGATGGTTCCAGGCCTAAAACATAATCACCGGATGCCATAGATTTCCATTCCATAAAATATGGAAGATTTTTCTGATTGAATTCAATGGTAAGGCCAATGTTCAACTGGTGGTTCGCCACCAGGACCATCGTATCCAAATTCCGGTCAGACTGCATATCATGGATGAACACATATTCCTGTTCATTGTCAATGGGTATCTCCATCTTATCCCAGCGATCCTCATGCTCTACAGAGAATGGTTCCCTGCCTGTCACCTTCTTCGTAGGCACGTATAGGCGGCAGTTTTCATTCAGGAACGGATATCCCATATTGCAGTGGTACATAAGCATCAAAGGCTCCGGACGGAACGCCTGGTTCTCTACCTCATCCGTCACCACAATGCTGTTTTCACCCAGCACGCTCTCAATCCGCCGGCGGAGAACCATATTTTCGCCAAAAAGCTCTGCCTCCCGCATCTCTCCGGAAATCACCAGCTTCACGGCATCGCCTTCATAAACCACGTCCGTGTTCACATGCTCTGCCGGGGTTGTCCGCATTCTTCCATGCATGGGATAGTCCTTGCCGTCCACGGTACAAGGGGAACAGATATTTTCCAAACCGCAGGTGAAGAACAGGCCTCCCATGATACTTCGGAGAGCTTCCTCCCCATGGGTATCATACTGGTTTCTTCCCTCCAAACCTGGCTTTGCCAAAAAGGTCATATTCATTCCTTTGTAGGAAAAATCCGTAATATCCAGCGCCTTATCGGCAGCGGAATGAAAGGAGATATCTCCGCATTTTGCCTCAATGGCATTGAGATGCTCCGCACGCCCTTCTTTGTAGGTAATCGGCCTTGCATAGACCATCTGCTGGAGACTGCCGCAGTATTTCATCAGATTTTTATCCATCGCTATGCCTTCCTTTACTCCAGATTGGCGTGATATTTCCAAAGACTCTTCATATCGATATTCCGTTCATCGATGATCATCTTCGCCACTGCATCTCCGAAGATCAGCAGGCTTTGTTCAAAGAGAGTGGTCATCGGCTGTACAGAATCGATCTCATCATTCAGATAATTTTTGGTTCTGACTGGAATGCGGACCATGAATTCACACAGATTTTTCATTTCACTGTTCGGATTGGAACCAATATGTACGATCTTCGCTCCTATGGTATGCGCCTTTTTGGCAATTCCCAGCGGAAAGAGGGAACCGCCGCTGCCGGATCCCACCACCAGAAGATCCTTTTCCGTGATGGCCGGTTCGGTGATCTCTCCCACATAGTGCGTCTGGATGCCCAGATGTGCCAGTCGTTTGCAGATTGCCTGCAGAGAAAGGAGAACCCGTCCGACTCCGACAAAATATACCTGCTCCGCTTCCAGCACAGCCTGTACAAATTTCTCCACAGTTTCGTGGTCCACGGCGCAAAGCGCCTGATCCAGCTCTGCTAATACGTCTTTGATCGTGTCCTGATAATTATCGCTGTAATATCCCATCTCATTAACCTCTTTCTTCTATTCTCAGTTCCCGCTGCCGTTGATCTGATCCTCCAGCTCCTTCAGCCGTCTCACGCTTTCTAACGGATTTTCCTTCTGAATGCAGGTGCTTCCCGCAACAAAAATATTGGCTTCCCCTGTCCTACCGTAAGTTTCGATATTTTCTGGGGAAATTCTGCCGTCCAGCGCCACCTTGGTATCCAGACCCCGTGCGGTGATCATCTCGTGCAGATCCCGAATCTTTCTTGCAGAATAAGGTGCCTGCGCTTCTCCCTTCACCTGGGCAAAGCCTGGATTGATCAGCATCAACAGAACCGCATCACATTTATCCAGAACATATTCCAATTCGTAGAGTGGAGTCGCCGGCTTCAAAGCAACCCCGGCTCTGATTCCTTTGCTGTGAATATAATTGAGCATGCCGTCCACATGATCACAAGTCTCAATATGGAACACAATTTGTGACGCTCCTGCTTCGATCAGCTCATCAATAAAAAACTGCGGCTCCGTCACCATCACATGCGCTTCAAATTCCAAATTTGTCTTTTTCCTCAGCTGCTTGACCGTATCTAAGCCCAGCGGCATGCTGGGGCTGAAATGTCCGTCTAAAATGTCCACGTGGATCATCTCTAATCCCGCGTCTTCTATCATTTTGCACTGTGATTCCAGATTGCACATATCCAATGTGATCATGGATGGAGAGATATGGCATTTCTTATTCCAAACTTTTTCATTCATTTGATTCATTCTCCTGCAAAAATTTTTCTATCATTTCTCTGGTGGGAAGGGAGGCAATCGCGCCCTTCTCTCTCACTGCCAAAGATCCGCTGACATTTCCGTATACCACCGCTTTTTTGAGAAGCTCTGTATGTAACTGGTCCACAGAACTAACGCCCTGACCTAGGATGTAAGAAAGGAATCCGCCCCAGAAGGCATCCCCGGCTCCCGTGGTATCTGCGACTTTATCAGCGCTAAAGCCAGGAATCACATAAGATTCGCCGTCGTAAAACAGCTCCGCCCCCTGACTTCCCAGAGTCAGGACCACTACGGAAATTTCATATTCCTTCATGATATCTTCCACATGGTCATGTCCGCCAATCATGTCAATCTCTTCATCGGAAACCTTCAGGAAATCCACATATTTCAAGATGGACAGCACTTCCTTGGTACATGCTTCCCTATCATCCTTCCACATCAGATTGCGGTAATTGATATCAAAGCTGACCAGCTTGCCAAGCTCATGGGCTCTTTGCATCGCATATTCAGTAGCTTCCACCGCCTTACCCGCAGATAAGGAGCAAGAGCCTGCCTGTACAATTCTGCAGCTTCTCAGATCTTCCTCTTTGATGTCGCTTTTATCCAACATCATATCCGCACCTGGTTTTCTGGCAAAAGTAAAGCTTCTGTCATTATTCTCGTCCAAGGTAACGAAAGCCATCGTCGTCGTCGCTTCATCGGTCAATTCGGGGGACAACGGTGTCACATCATTTTCCCGCAATGATTTAAGAAGAAATTTTCCAAAATCATCATTTCCCAATTTGCAGTACATTCCTGCCTCCAGGCCATTTCTGGCTGCGGCAATCGCCACATTTGCCGGAGCACCTCCCGCATTTCTGATATAGCTGCCTGCCTCCTGTCCCGGAAGGAAATCAATCACCATTTCACCAATTGTAATAAAATCCATAACGCTCTCCTGTATGTATCACCCAGTGGGTTCTATTTATACAAGTGTTCCAAAGCCAACCATTGCCGGACACTTTTTTAATTAATTAACTCTGTTAATACATAAGCACAATATACTACATAATGGGTAGTCTTGTCAATTTCATTTTACACTTTTAGCTGTTCAGATAATTATTCCTCCTGTTTTTTAGTAAAAGTGACCAATTCTACTTTTCGTGCCATTCATCTATAATAAAAAGTATGATGTTCATAACTACATGTTTTTATCATTCCCCTAGTGCCGACCATTACGATCATTTCTAATTTAAACCAGGAAAGGAAAAAATGTATGTTTACATTGTGATTTGGTAAACATCATATTATGAATGGTATGAAAAAGACAGGTAAGAACTTAACAGACTTATTAGATTTGAATCGATCCCAGATCATGTACTATCTGGCAAAGCACCCCGGATGCTCAAGAGCAGAGCTGGGCGCTGCCACAGGATTAACCCTGGCGTCCATCACCAAAACTGTCCGTTCTCTCATGGAATGCGGCGCTATTTATGAAACGGGTTTTTCAGAAGGAAAAAAAGGCCGCAGATCTATCGGCCTTTCTTTCAATTATGACAAGTATAAGATATTGGCGATCCGGGTGTCTTGGAGTCAATTAGAAATGCAGCCCTATGATTTTCTAGGAAATGCTTACGGCGAATTGATCATCGTTCCTTTTGGGAATATCACTGCCAACAATATTGAACATGTAGTGGAGGCTGCGGCGGCAGGCATCCATAGCTTCTGCCAGCAGTTCCCCGAAATTGCAGCCATTGGTCTGGCCATTCCGGGGCCTTGCTACAGAGATAGCGGATCGCTGATGCTCCCCCCCTATCATCTCGACCCGGACAAACGGTATTACTATCCTCTTAAGGAAAAAATAGCTGCATACACGCAGCTTCCTATTTTTGTGGAACACGATGTTGACGCCGGCGCACTGGCCTACTGGTGGTTTGAATCCCCTAACAAAGAGGATTCTGTCATCATGAATATCATCGCCGATGACGGTGTCGGTATCGGTTTGGTGGACAAAGGCAAGGTTTTCACCGGAACCAGCAACTGCTGCTGTGAAATGGGCCATATCTCCATCGACTACAATGGCAGGACCTGCCCCAGCTGCGGCGGCACCGGCTGTATCAACGCCTACTGCAGCACCCGGGCGCTGGAACAAATCGCAGGGGAATATCTTCCCAGACATCCGGAAAGCCTCCTGCGGTCTTACCCGGATCTTTCTTATCCGAATATTTTCGAAGCAGCCAAACAGCAGGATCCTTTTGCCTCCCGGCTGGTATTTGACTGCGGCGTCCATTTGGGACAGGGCGTCCTTTCCCTGCTGCACATATTCAACCCAGACGTGATCATCATCAGTGGGGCCATCACCCTCGCCGGCGATCTGCTGATGAACGGCATCCAGGATACTTTTTCCAAAAATAAGTCCTGTTATTCCGTGATTCCAAAGATCAAACTGCTGCCAAACAATATCCGCCTGACCCTTCTGGGTGCGGCAACCATCGCCATCGACCGCATGCTGAAGGCACCAACCAAATATCTGTCCCTGTCCACAAATAATTAACAGCAGACAGGCAGATATGGTCCCCCTAAGACGGTCTAGTGATAGCGAGTCTGAAAATCCAGTGCTTACAAAGATTTATGCGCAAAGGCTCTGTGAAACGCATACAGCCGCAGTTGGCACTTAACGGATGAGGAGCGTGCGTCTATAACAGGAGAACGCTACCCTCCAGAGTGCTTCTTTTGATACCTTAATCTAACACATACCGCATACGAAAAAAGCCGCCATATCCGAAGATATGACGGCTTGTCTTTTCTGATTAGTCCTGAACGTATGGCATCAATGCAAGATGTCTTGCTCTCTTGATCGCTACGGTCAGCGCTCTCTGATGCTTTGCACAGTTTCCTGTGATTCTTCTCGGCAGGATTTTGCCTCTCTCAGAGATGTATCTTTTTAATTTGTTAACATCCTTGTAATCGATCTCGTTATTTTCTTTGCCGCAGAATACACAAACTTTTTTTCTTCTGCGTCCGCCTCTTCTCTTCATGGGAGAGTCTGGTCTTTCGCCTTTATTGTAAGCCATGAGCTTGTCCTCCTTTTTCTACTTTATTCATCAATAATTTCAGATCAACTTTTAATTAAACGGAAGTTCTTCGTCGATCCCGTCGGGAATGTTCATAAATCCGTCCACAGATGCAGTCTCAGGTGCCGGCATAGACGGCGCCGCATTGCTCTGTACTGGATGAGAAGCAGTATAAGAATCGCTGGATGCTTTGCTCTCGGCAAATTCCTGCTCCTCTACCACAACCTCTGTGGTATAGACCTTCACTCCATCCCGGTTAGTATAGCTGCCGGTCTGGATCCTTCCGCCCACCACGATACGGATCCCCTGATGGAAATATTTCTCAGCAAATTCAGCCGTGCGTCCAAAAGATACACAGTTGATAAAATCAGCAGTCGCTTCTCCGTCCCTTTTGAAACGGCGGTCTACCGCCAATGTATATCTGGCAATGGCCAGTGCATTCTCGCCTGCGGAATATCTCACTTCCGGGTCCCTGGTCAAACGTCCCATTAAAATTACTTTGTTCATAAATACCACCTTTCTTCATGTAACCGGCATGCGCCGGCACACCTAGCGCATATTTATGTGTAGTGCTTTCTCTAACAGAAGCTTATGCATCTTTTCTGATGACAAGATATCTCAGAACATTGTCCATGATGCGAACGTGTCTTTCCACTTCCGCCGGACAAGCAGCATCTGCTTCAAACTGAATAAAGTAGTAGAAGCCTTCATGCATTTTCTGAATTTCGTAAGCTAATCTCTTCTTACCCCATTCTTCTACTTCTGTGATGTTGCCATTGTAACGGGTGATGTAGCCTTTTGCTTTTTCCACAACGGCTTCACGAACCTCGTCTTCCACTTTGGCACTCACAACTAATGCTAACTCGTACTTGTTCATGCTTTTCTTACCTCCTTATGGTCTTTTGGCCCCCTGCCCATACAGGGAACAAGGATATACGCCTTCTTCAGGCATCTCATTGCCGGCGCAGCAAATGCACCGTAAAATGGATTATAATATATCACGAGCATTTATTTTAACATAGGCCCGTCCAAGAATCAAGGATTTTTTTTCAAATCCTTGGTATTCTTTTCCACTAATTTCCTTGCCACCATGATCTGATGGCCACAGCCTTGGCATTTGAGACGGAAATCCGCGCCAACCCGCAGAATCTCCCATTCATGGCTCCCGCAGGGATGACTTTTTTTCAGCGTGACCACGTCTCCCACTTCATATTGATAGCTTCCCATCATCTCACCTCAATCTGTCCTAATGTCTCCCCTATGGGCGCCTGAATCAGCAGATTGGCATGCCGGTCCCTAGGCGTAGGAGATTTATTGATGACCACCAGATACTGTCCCTGGAAATAATCGATGAGACTGGCGGCCGGATAGACGGCCAGACTGGTGCCGCCGATGATCAGCATCTTCGCATTGGCAATGGCCTGCACCGCCCTCGTCAGAGTATCCCCATCCAAGGCCTCCTCATACAGTACCACATCGGGCTTGATCGTCCCCCCGCAGGTGCATTTTGGCACCCCGGCGGACTGCTTCATAAATGCAAAATCATAAGACTTTCCGCAACGCATGCAGTAATTCCGGTATACTGAACCGTGCAGCTCCAACACATTTTTGCTTCCCGCCATCTGATGAAGATTGTCGATATTCTGAGTGATCACCGCCTTCAGCTTGCCTGCCGCTTCCAATTCGGCCAGCTTCTTATGGGCAGCATTCGGCTGTGCTTTATCATACAGCATCTTATTGGAGTAAAAACGGTAAAACTCTTCCGGATGGCTCATAAAAAACGAATGACTCAATATTGTTTCCGGCGGATAGTCGTACTGCTGGTGATACAACCCATCCACACTCCGAAAATCGGGGATCCCGCTCTCCGTAGATACACCCGCTCCCCCGAAAAACACGATATTGTCGGATTCATCCACAAATTGCTGCAGTTTTTCAATGTTCGGTTCCATACTTTCTCCCTCCTATTCTTTCAGACGCACACCCTGCACCACATATCTGGTGGAGCTGTTTCCTGTGCAGGTGGACAATGTGATGACCTTATCCTTCACATCCATCTCCATATCCCGCGTCTGTATCTCTGAATTGCCCTTCATCTCTTTCATATAGGATTGAAATTCCTTGCCGGGTCCCTTAAACAGGGTGTAGGTGTCGCTGTTCACCGGCGTCACATAGGCGGCAAAGATCTCATAACGGTAGTTCCCATCCGGTGTCAGAATCCAAATATACGGACTCTTGGCATAGGCATCCTTTTCCGTAAAATATTTCAGCGTGCCGAACATGGAGCCGTTTTTCATATTGTGTCCGTAAACGATGGTATTGCAGTCGCTAAAATCGCTCTTATTGGTATGCTCCAGGAAAATAGAGCCGGCAAAGTTATAGGTGCCCTCATAGGTGTGATGGAGATACTCCTCATTATCGCTGCCTTGCACCACAGGATAACTGATATCGATGCCCTCAATATAGATCCACCCCACCACGTCAGGGTTGATCTTCCTAAGCTCTTCGAAATCCACCGTGATCGGCGGTTCTGCCTTTTTCTTCTCTTCCTCTGTCTGCTGCTCCTCTTTTTTCTTATTGGGATTCTCGGAGACCGCAATCTCCTCCAGCTTGTTGTATTCGTCCACGCCCTTCTTATATTCCGAATAAATGGAAAACAGCTGAAACGCCGCATACAAAAAAACGCCGATGGCTATGACCAAGAGAAATGTCAGCAGATAGTCTGACAGCGTCTTTTTCCTTTTTTCCTGGTGCTTCATAGTTGTTCTTCCTCCTTGCCTTCCATTAGGTATTCTCTTTCACCGCGGTCACAAAATCCCCTGCGGTTCATCAAGTATTCTGGCATATATCTTGCAAAGCTCTCACTTCGCCTGCCGGCCTGCTTCCGTTTTAATGTTCTCATTATATCACAGAATCCGGCAATTAAAATTCTTTATTTTACCTCTCCTCCATAGAGAAACATGGTAATATCGGTCACTCCCGCATAAGAATATCCGGTCTTGCACTGCGCCAGCAGCTTTAACCCCTGATGTTCATAGAACTCATAATCACAGCCGGTATCCGTCTGCAGGTAAAAGGTTTTCACCTGCTGCTTCCGATAGAATTCCATCAATCCCTCATACAAATGCCGGCCGATGCCCAGTCCCCGGTATCTTCTATCCACGATAAACAGCGTAAGCTCCGCATCAAACGGGACTCCAGCCTGTGAAAGCAATTCTTCTGTCTTCTCATGGTAGCCCTCCCAATGCCGGTTCCGCTCCTTTAAATCCTTATCCAGCAGCATCGGAAACCCGTGCAGCAGCATCTGAAGCAGATACTTCATATGCATCCGCTTCTTTTTCTGGTCCGCGCTGATAATAATCCCCGCGGGCTTCCCATCCACAAACGCCGCCTGATGATAGGTCTGATGCAACAGACTGGTGAGCAGGTAGCTGCAGCCAAAGTGAGCCACGGTCCTGGGATCGGAGCTGATGTCCCCAAACCGCCAGGTATCTACAATGATCTCTCCCAGCGCCTGGTAATCCCTGCTGTGGATTTCCCTATAAGTAACCTCGTACGACGGATGCCCTTCCTTCATCGTTGTATCTCCTCCTCTACGTGCGTCTCTCCTATGTTCTGTCCTTATCTTCTATCATATCCAGTATCCGCTGACGATTCAACGGAAAATTTCCTTTGTTTTCTAAAGATATTCTTAAAATTACCTAAAAACGCCAAAAACTGCAGCTTCTATGTTCTTCTATTTCACCCAGAAGCATAAACGTTTTTTTTACTGCCAAGCAATCCCAGCGGATCCTTTTTTGTTTTCCCCACAAAGTAATTATTAATCTTCGGCGTCTCAAAATCCAACAGAGGAATTACTCTGATTTTCTGTTCCTCAATCAAAGGTTTCACGAGGCTCAAGGGCAGAAACGAATATCCGGCCCCTTTTAAAATGTAATCCAGCAATTTTGTACTATTGTCGATTTCAAAAGAAAACTGATAATATTGGGGAAATAACTGTTTTACGAAAATTCCCACCCCCTGCAGGGCAAAGTCACAGTACAAATACCTCAGCATCGGCAGCTGCTCCTGATAGATACCATCCTTATAATCCACATTGTCATAATGACAGACCAAAACCAATTCATCCACAGAAAAACACTCACAGACATAGGATTTCTTTCTCATCGGCACATAGGTATAGGCATAATCTAGAGAATCCGCCTGCAGCAGCTCAAGCAGCTCCTGGGAATGGCCAATGATAACCTTCCAAGAGAGATCCCCTGCTTCCACAGATAGGTCCACTAATTTTTTCTTCACATGACATTCATAAATGGTATTGGTCGTCCCGATGCGGATTTTTTTCCGTGAAAAACCATTCTCGTTTAAACAGGCGATCGCATTTTTGTGTAATTCTACAATTTTAGCTGCATATTCATAATACGCCTTGCCGGCCTCTGTCATCGTAAGGCCCTTGTTGTTCCTAAAAAACAGCGGATGCCCTATCTCTTTTTCCAATTCCATCATGCGGTTTGTCACCGTAGACTGGGCGACGAATAAGCTCTCGGATGTTTTAGTAAAGCTTTTCAGTCGGCACAGGGATAGGAACGTCTCCAAGGTTTCCATATTCATAAGGCTACTCCCACTCTATCGATTTTTCGAATAATTATTATCTATATGATTCATTTTACTTATGATAGACGATTGGATATAATAAGTCAACAAAAAAGAAAGGCGGCAACAGGATGAATTGTGAGAAAAATTTCTGGGGAAAAGAAAATCCGGAGCAATTGCTTCAGAAATATGGTTCCCCCTTATATGTATATAATGAAAGCATTTTAAAAGAGCGCTGTTTAGAAATGAAGCATCTGGTAGAGTATGACAAATTTATTTTGGACTATTCCATGAAAGCAAATTCCAATCCCGCAATATTGAAGCTCCTGCGCAAAGAGGGCGCAGAAGTGGACGCCATGTCTCCCGGCGAAATTTATATCGCAATGGCCGCCGGATTTCGAGCGGAAGAAATTTTTTATATCTGTAATAACGTCTCTGAGGAGGAAATGATGTACGCCATCCGCAGAGGAATCCGGAGCAGCGTGGATTCCTTAGCCCAACTAGACCAATACGGACAGTTAGCTCCCGGATCCGGGGTGGCTATCCGCGTCAATCCTGGGATCGGAGCCGGACACCACGAGAAAGTGATCACTGCCGGAAAATCAACGAAATTTGGCATCTCTACCGATAAGCTGGAGGAAATCCGAAAGATCTGCCGCAAACACCGCCTAAAGGTGGTGGGCATCAATCAGCATATCGGTTCCCTCTTCTTAGAAAGCAGCGCGTATCTGCAAAGCATTGATGAATTATTTAAATTTGCTGTCCATTTTCCGGATTTGGACTTTATCGATCTAGGCGGAGGATTTGGCGTTCCGTACCACGAAAAGGCGGGAGAAAAAAGGCTGCCGCTAAAAGAATTGGGCAGAGAACTAACCAAGCAGATTGAAGCTTTTCACCAGCTCTACGGCAGGGAAATTTCCTTCCGCATAGAACCTGGCCGGTACATCGCAGCCGAATGCGGCCGTCTGCTGGGCACGGTCCATGCAGTCAAAGAAAACCATGCAAAATACATCGGCACCGATCTTGGCTTTCACGCATTGATAAGACCCATTTTATATGATTCCTATCATGAAATAGAGGTGTACCGAGACGGGGCTTTGGTCAGCGAAGACGCCGGTGAGGAAACCGTCACCGTTGTGGGAAACATCTGTGAAAGCGGGGATATCCTGGCCAAGGACAGGGCGTTGCCGCCCATCTGCAAGGGCGATATTTTAGCTGTAAAAAATGCCGGGGCCTATGGACATGTTATGAGTTCCAACTATAACAGCAGGCTGCGCCCGGCAGAAGTCCTGATCACCGCCTCCGGCACGGCGAAATTAATCCGGCGGCGGGACTCTTACGAAGATCTGGTCGCAAATTATATCATGGACTGAGGAACTCGTCCGCTTGGCGCGTGCGTCTGCCCCAGGATAACAAGCACTTGTTTATTTCATAGGTCGCAATTTCCTAATGAAATAGACAAAGGCTTAGAGATCATTTCTCTAAGCCTTTAAAAAGTAGCGGGATCAGGATTTGAACCTGAGACCTTCGGGTTATGAGCCCGACGAGCTTCCAGACTGCTCCACCCCGCGTCATTATTGGTGAGGGATCTCCCTCAACTTCTTCTATTATATGCCAGTCATTTCATTTTGTCAACTTTTTACTACGACCTCTCCTATACCCTTCCAAAACGACTGCCCAGTTTCCATCCGGCAGGAAATGTCTGCTTCTATAAGTATGCTCCTCTACCCGGCAATTATACCATATCCTTTATTATTTTATCGTCTAATTTTTTATTTTTGTTTTCTTTCCATCAATTTCTGTGATACAATTTTTACATAATCACCCCAAAACTGAAAAACCGGTGCGGCGGCTTTTGCGCATGCACAAATATGGAGGAGACATGAACAAGAAAAATTTAATCGTAGGACAATCCGGCGGCCCCACTGCAGTCATCAACAGCAGCCTGTACGGAGTGGTATCGGAAGCCCTCTGCCACCCTGATGTCATTGGAAAGGTGTACGGCATGGTCAACGGCATTGCCGGCTTTTTGCAAGATACCGTGATGGATCTGGCCAAGGAGCTTCCCGGCCAGAAATTGGAAATACTAAAGACAACGCCAGGCGCTTACCTTGGCTCTTGCCGCTACAAACTGCCGGAAGACCTCTCCGATCCTGTCTATCCCAGACTTTTTTCCAAATTTGAGGAGCTGGATATCGGTTATTTCTTCTACATCGGCGGCAACGATTCCATGGATACAGTCAGCAAGCTCTCACGTTACGCCGAAAGGACTGGCAGCGATTTAATCGTCCTGGGGGAGCCCAAAACCATTGACAATGACCTGGTACTCACCGACCATACGCCGGGCTTCGGAAGCGCTGCCCGTTACGTGGCCAGCACCGTCCGGGAAATCGTCACTGACGCCTGCGTCTACCGGACAAAATCCGTGACCATCATCGAGATCATGGGACGACATGCCGGCTGGCTCACCGCCGCTTCCGCACTGGCAAGAAAATACCCCGGAGACAATCCCCTCTATATTTATCTGCCGGAGACGTCTTTTGAGGAGGATGCCTTTTTGGAGAAAATCCAAGGGGCTCTCCATACCGTAGATAATGTGATTGTCTGCGTATCAGAGGGAATTCACGATAAAGACGGCACGTTTATCTGCGAATACGGAAGTTCCGTAGGCACAGACAGCTTCGGCCACAAGATGCTGGCAGGCTGCGGCAAATATCTGGAAAATCTGGTCCGTGAAAAGCTGAACGTAAAAGTGCGCTCTATCGAGCTGAATGTAAGTCAGCGCTGTTCTTCCGTGATGATTTCCGCGGCTGACCAGCAGGAAGCCGTCATGGCCGGACAATTCGGCGTCCATGCCGCCCTGGCGGGGGAGACTGGAAAAATGATTGCCTTTGAACGGATCAGCGATGATCCTTACGCCGTCCGATGCACCTTAGAGGATGTAAATGAAATCTGCAACCAGGAAAAAACTGTGCCCATGGAGTGGATCACCCCGGATGGCGCCGATGTCACTGAGGAATTCCTGACTTATGCAAGACCTCTGGTCAAGGGTACCGTGGAGGTCCCCATGGACGAATACGGACTTCCGTATTTTGTATACAGAGATTAATGCACAAACATAATTTCCAGTTTATCTAATCCATCCTCTATATCCCCTGTATTTTCAAGGCATTTCCCCTGTTAAATGTTCAAACCTTATGTATTTTCCCTTGTTTTTGCCCTTATGAGCCGAAACAAGGGAAACTTTTTATTCTCTGATGATTAGGACAATGGATCCATTGTTTCTCACTCATTTCTGTGATCCTTTGTTTGAAACAGTTTTTTATTCATTTTTCTTACATTGTGCTTACCTATTACAAATTGTGTGATCCATATAATAGCAAAAATCAAAGCAAAAATTCCGAAATAGATAAAAAATCCAACTACACTATGTTCCATCCAATGTGTAAAATAAGCGATTGGCAGCATTATTACCGAAACGATTGAAAAGTAAATTCCTGTCTGCTTTACAATACTCCATTGATCCATTTCCCATATGATTGAACTTGCCGCAAATCCTATACCTAAGATTCCACAGAGGACTGTTTGTAAGATGACGGCATTGATTTCATTTCCCAAAACAGTTATAAGTTCAGGTACACAAGGTGAGTAATATCCATTTGCCCAGACAAGAGAAATCAAAATTGTAATTAAATACCCGATTGCAATTCCGATTGGAAATCCTAAAAGACTGCGTATCATAATTTTCTTTTTCATAATATTCACCTCATATTCCTAATATTTTTTTAAGTTTTGCAACATACCTTCTGGATACATATGTAGTGATTCGGTTTGATAATTCAACACAAATTGTACCTGTAAAACTCA
>JBMNRL010000002.1:0-161986 GCA_050944615.1 Blautia sp. | reverse complement strand
CGACGGGAGGTGATTCCGATGACGAAGGTCACGGTGAAATGCGCCCTGTGCGGGAAAGCATTCCAACGGTCGGAAAACCAAATCCGTGAAAACAACTTCTGCTGCCGGGAGCATTTTTACAAATGGAACTCGCAGCGCATGACCGAGTACAACCGCACGGATAACCCCATGAACAAGCCCGGCGGCGTAATGGAGTCGCGTGTTAAGCGGAGTCGCAAGTTCCGTGGTACCGGCGAGGGCAAGGCATATCCCAAGCTACTCGGCAAACACGCGCACCGCAGAATTGCCGAAGCCATACTCGGCAGACCGCTCAAAAAGGGCGAGGTCGTCCACCACATCGACGGCAACAAACTCAACAACGACCCCGCGAACCTTGAGGTGCTCCCGTCGCAGTCGGAGCATTGCAAAGTACACGGTTTCGGGAAGAAGAAAGGCAGGTGATGTAAATGAATATTTCCAGAAGTCAGGGTGTGGCTCTCCTTATGGAAATGGGTTAGCACAGGGAAAACGCTGGTATCCATCGCCGCAGCCGGTGCGCTGTACAACGCCGGACGCATCAAAAGAGCGCTGGTCGTTGCGCCGCTCTCGGTCGTCGGCGTTTGGGACGAGGAGTTCGGCAAGTTTGCCGCCTTTGATTACACCCTCGCCGTGCTCAAGGGCAGCGGCGAAAAGAAAGCAGATGCGCTCCGGCACATGACCGGCGACACGCTGCAGGTGGCTGTCATCAATTATGAATCGGCGTGGCGCTTGGAGAAGGAGCTCGCAGCATGGCGTCCCGACCTGATCATCGCCGACGAGGGGCACAAAATCAAGACACACAACATCTCGGTGTCCAAGGCGATGCACCGGCTGGGCGCAGCGGCAAAATATCGGCTGCTTTTGACAGGAACGCCGGTCACGAATAAGGCAATCGACGTGTTCAGCCAGTATAAGTTTCTCGACCCTCGTATCTTCGGACAGTCGTTTTACAGCTTCCGCAACACCTATTTTTACATGACCGGCTACGGCAATCATACGCCGGTGCTTAAAAAGTCGATGGAGCCGGAACTGACGCGGCGGATGCACTCCATCGCGTTCAGAGCTACGAAGGCAGAGTGTTTGGACTTGCCATACATATCCCCAACGGTTACATTTGTTCCGTCTTCCTTTGTACCGATCTGTGTTTTCTTGACAATAGCTTCAATTTTCTGTTCATCCTTGTTGACAAAGAAAGCGGTTTCTTTGATCGTAGTAATTTCATCCTCCAGCCCGGAAGCATCCATCAGCTTAGTCCAGGAGAATACGGCTGGAAACGTTTTGTCCCCGATGATCACGGGAATCTCTAAGGAACCCTGCCTGGCCAGGGCAGTCCCAGCCAGCGCTGTGATAATCACCATTGTTTTTCCAGAGCCATCCGAGATTTTGGAGAGGCTGAGTCCAGGTACAGCTGGCAGTGTTCCGACCACAGGAGTGACTTCTTTTATACCCTCATAAGCAATAACCGAAGTGGAGGTTACGGTGTCTTTTATGATATTTCCACTTGAGTCACAGGGAAAGGAATCATTTTGGTTGGTCAGGTAGATGGTATAGCCGTCATATCCAGGCCGTCCGTCTGTGACCACCGGGATATTCTGTTCATCCAATACAACGCCCGTTCCGCCCGCTTCTTTCATGACAACCCGTATCGATTCCGAAGCGGTGGGAACCGTATAACTACAGCCCGTTTCGTCCACAGTGGAAGAGTAGGAAGGCGTTTCTTCTTTATTATTGTAGATTTCAAATCTGGCGGCATAGTCTGCAATGCTGTCCGTGCCGGTTTTACATTTACCAGTAATGGACACCTTCTGCGGGTCTAGGCCGTCGTCGTTTTTGAAGATCACGTCTGCGTTTGTTAGCATCCAGTAGGCAGTTGCATTCCATCCCGCTTTTGACAGGGACAGGTTAAACCGTTTCGTTATGTCCGGGTATCCTGACTTTGAGCCGGTAATATCTACATATCCGCTGTCGGCGGTCATGTCCGTCACGGTATACGTGCGCCCCTTTAAGGAGCCCGTGATGCCTTCGGATGGAACCGCCGTATAGGTAAACTCGTCAGAGATTTCCGTGGTTCCCTTGTATACAGAAATTGTGGTCTCTGCGCCAAAGTAATCCCCGTTTGCCCCGTCCGCACCGGCCGGGATCGTATGGGAGTCGTTGGACAAAACCGCCGTAACCGCCGCCTCCCCGGTATTTCCGTCCCGCACCTTCAGCAGAGTGATAGAGTCGTATATGGTTTCCGTCGTGTCAATGGCACGTAAAACGGCGGTACTTCCGTCATTCCATGCGATATCATTGGGAGATATCTGGAGGGAGGTCTCTGTTTTAGCGGGAGAGTAGCCAGTCCATGCGCCGGAAGCATCCTTGTACTGCCATTCCTTATGAGCGGCATCGAGATATTCTGCATACAGCGTTAAAGTTTTTACCGTAGGAGCAGTGGAACCGGATTCGTATGTAAACACCTGGTCACCGCTGACCATGCAAAGAGGGGTGTCCCCCTTTTCCCCGCGCATAGAGACTGTCCAGGAAAACGCTTTGGTAAAGGCTGTTCCCGATACCGTGAGGGGGATAGAAAGCGTTCCGTTATATTGCGTCAGGGTTTCATCAACGTGAATGGTAAACCCGGCATTCACTGTGTGATTATTTGTGACTGTAAAAGTCATCCCTTTAGGTGTCGGGACTATACCGATTTCTACCGGCATTTGTTTGGTTCCGGTAAAAGCCAGAACCTTGGAAGAGGTTTCAGAAGGAATGGGTGCCTTGTCCCCGCCCTGGAAAGTATGGGATTCATTGGTAAGAGTGACGGAAGTGGAGTCTTCCCCTTTCTCTCCGGCAATCTTTGCCCAGGTATATAAATCTGGGATCAGCGGGTCTTCGGGATCGCTGTCGGTATGAACGCCGATCCACAGGCCAGGGTCTTCGCCCTCGTTAGAGGTGAAGGTCTGCCCGCCGTCATTACTGAATTTGATATGGACGTAGGAGCTGACGCCGTCCGCGCCGTCTTTCCCAGGAAGTCCCGTAGAACCACGTTTTCCATCCTCCCCTTTTACTTTTGCCCATTGGTATGCTGCTGGATCGGCAGGAGCTGCGGATGCATTGGTAACACAGACTCCCATATAATCTAGCGGTTCTGTAGACATCTCTTCTGGAACAGTGGGATTTTCCACATCGGAGTACATGATATGGATGTAATTAGATGTACCATCTTTGGGTCTGTGGTGCTTTTTTAAAGTTAATTCTGCTGAATAAATCATTTTTTACGGAATCACCGCCTTTCATATATGGGAAGTTTTATAAAGCAAGAGAGTTTTCTATTATACATCTACATCACATCGCACGGAATAGAGATCTGTGAACAAACTTAACATTACAGCAACGGTAGTCTGTGTACCAATCTTAACCCAGTCTGTTTCAGTGTCCAGCTTCTGATACCAGACATAAGATTTAGGCTCAATGATTTTTGCTCCTTTATATACGGTGCAGGTAAGTGTGGTTGATTCTACGGGCTGCCCGTCCACAAAGTCTGTACCCATAGAGCTGGTGATGACAGGAGTGATAGTCGCGGAGCCGTCTACCACCCGATATACGTTCATTAAATCATATATCTTGCCGTCGGCGCTTACCGCCTTAACAGTAATGGACTTTTTATCAGACATAAAAGAAGAAGGAATGAAGAGCTTTGTTTTATCTGCTGATACATACGATGTATTTTCTGCATCATCAATAAACCATTTATTTACGGTTGTGTTTTTTGCAACAGCGATAATAGTAATGACGGATGGTGTGATAACTGTGCCATCATCAACAAATACCTGGTCGCCTATTAGCTCAATTCTTTGTGTCAGATTCTTTAATCCTTCAATCTCACCGCTTGTTTCCGTTACGAATGAAGTGTATTTAGCTCCAAACTGCTCCCCGTTCATAACGATGTTTGCAATGTCAACTTTGCCGTTTTCATCAGTATCTACGGTCTGAAAGCTTAAACGATCCTTGTTGATCGTTCCGGGTTCTATCATCTGATTTACAATAGTATTTTCTGGGATTCCCTCTTTTTTGATGCCTGTAGAGTCAAAGATAGCAGTGGTGCCATCTACCCCCCTGACAATAAAATTGAAGTTATTATTGCCGTCTTGTCCAATCTGTACACGGACGTTTCCATTCGCATCATAAAATTGTTGTGTAGATCCTTTAAATGAAATAGATGGTTTTCCATTTTGAGTAATAAGTGAAAATTCATTAACGGTGGCAGAGTGTGCAATTAAATCAGCAACGGATATTTTCTTAGCGATCAATTCTTTAATTACAGCATCAGAAATTTTTACATTTTCTGCAGTTAAATTAATAGCAATTAAATCACCAGTACCAACATTTCCAGCCAGCAGACTTTTAATATTAGCCACATCAGCATTAATTTCGTTTGCATTTATAATAGAAGATGACAATTTCTTTATTGTTGCTTCATCCGCCTCTAAAATAGATGTCACGATTTTTTCGGCTGAAATTAAGGTAGAAGATAAATAGGTAATAAATGCGGTTTCAGACGTAAGCTTTTTAATCTGCGCTTCCTCTGCTTTTACTAATGCGGCGATCACGGTATCTGCTGTTACCGTTCCGGTAGTGACAGAACCTGTTCCGGTTCCAATGATACCACCGGTAAAGCCATTCATATAATTTCTAAATTGGGAAGATCTAAGAATTTGAGAAATGACTTCCGGAGTAATAGAATAGGTGGTGATTTGCTCATTTGCCCCGCCGACTACCTGGCGTTTTGTAGACTTAATCGCATTATCCAGCAGGGATATAAAATCATTTCGTTTCGATTTATATTGTGTCATGTTGCTGAAGGTGATCGTAATTTCGTTATCCCAAGAACAAGGATTGTAATCGATTTCAATCACTCTCAGCTTTACGCAATAATCGTCCCGGATGCCCACATGGATAAAGTTGTTGATGTCTAAATCTCCATGGAATTCTTTGAATTCCGGCAGGGCATATAGGTGAGGATATAAATATTCCGGAAGGCGTTAAAGGCTTCCACAGGGAACAGCCACATCATGATGGACCCGCCATAGTAAGCCAGGCAGTTTAAGCTACACAACCTTTTTTCATCTGAAAATTTGCCATAATAATTATCGTTGGGATCTTTCCAATGGATCAGACCAGTTTTTTCATCAATGGTTACAAAATTATCTGTCAGAATTTTAAAATCTTCTTTAGAAATCTCATATTTTTCGATGACATCAGTGACTTCATCCATGATCAGGGTATAATTCTGGGCCCTGCACATATCAATGATTTCATTGTCGAATCGCTGGAAAAGGGCATGTGTCGATACGATATTATCTCCACGGCTGACCAGATATTTGATGCCCTCCAATTTTGTGCCCATTGCCTTGGGCTCTTTGAAATATTTGGAGGGACAGGCTTCTTTTATCCTGGATACTTCATCAAGATATGGGGTGATAAATAAAAATTTCGCGGTATCATCTGAGTTGTTTATATGATTGATGGCGGAGCTCGTTTTTCCGCTGCCCATGATCATATCAACGATTTTGACCTCACAATTGAATATTTGGCATCATCCTTTCTAAGAGTTTTCCCTACATTCATTCTCTATTTGAAAGCGGAGTTTTTGCGGTCATCACTGTTGTTTGGAAGTTGCATCGGAAAATGGCTGCTATCACCTTTTGCATCGGAAAATGTGATAGATAAAAATGAAACGCGTGTGTTTTCAGCATTCAGCCCAATATGTTCAACTTGGAAGAACCTGGTACAGTATGATTGTAAAGGTGATAAAATCCATAAAAAATGCCCATTTTATAGGGCTTTCACGGAGCTTCCCCTTTTATAAGCAGGGTAAAAAGGTGATATTTTATGACTAAAATAAATGGAAATTTGTTCGAAAATATAGAACGTATGTTCGAAAAAGAGGGGCAAAAGTATTGACAGAACTTATGTTCGGTACTATACTAAAGTCATCTTGAATGCAAAAGGACACAAAAAACTCGCCC
Organism: Blautia sp.; assembly: GCA_050944615.1. Lineage (GTDB taxonomy): Bacteria > Bacillota > Clostridia > Lachnospirales > Lachnospiraceae > Blautia_A. The sequence goes on along the minus strand of JBMNRL010000002.1, from coordinate 155,960 downwards.
CTCAAACGGTGTTGGCGCACCATCGGGACGAGTCTCTCACTTATTACACAAACCATCTAGGTGGTTTATGTGTACAGCAAAATGCTATACTATGGTATTATCCCATACGAATTCTATTATAGTCAAGCATTTCTGCGAAAATTTCCAAAAGTTTCTAAATATTTAATAAATAATAGGCCGTTTGCTAGGTGGCAAGTGGAGAATAATTATGCAACAGATGAAAAGAAAGCGGGTGGCATTTGATGGATGCAATACAAAAAGAACAGTTGATTGAGGAGTATTGTGCGAATGACCTATATAAGCTGAACAAAATTTGCAGAATACTTGTAAAAAAGAAGCATGTGCCGCAAATGTATGAGGATGATTTATACAGTATGGCCAGATTGACATTTGTAGAAAGTATCAATTCTTATGATGATACCAAGGACTGTAAATTCCATACATATCTAATCGGAAATATATGGCGTGCATTTTATGATTGGACGAGAGATAAGACAAGATGGAAACGATGTAATCTTCTTACGGATCAAAATCACAGGATCTTAAAAGATGAAAATAACCATCCAATCATTATCCAGGATATATCATTGGATGCACCGGTGTCACCTGAGAATGAGGGGGTGACGTTGGGAGAAACTCTTTACTCAGATTTTGATATTGAGAAGGAAGTATCGGAAGCGCTTGGTTTTTCAAACGATGAGAAGGTGGATAAATTTCTTGATAAAATAAACCGAAAGCAGCGGGATATTTTAAAGCTTCTAATGAAGGGATATGTTCCCAATGAAATAAAAAAAAGGCTGGGAATGACGGATAAAATATACAGAGAACAATTTGCCCAGATCTTATCCTTTGAAAATATTAAGGAAATCCGGAAGCTGTTTCCGAAAGCGAATCATTATTGTAAAGAAGAAATCGAGGAGGATTTAATCATGGCACCAACACAAACCGCTGAAAAAAGTAAACCAAAGCAATATTCTATATCTTCTATAAACAAGAAGATTGAAAACCATATTATTCGATTTGACCATCCGCTCCAAAGGGAATCGGACCAGTGGAATCCAAGCATGAAAGGCAATCTGATTTCTGATATTTTGCAGGGAAATCCGTTGCCGGAAATTGTATTTGCCGAGCAGATCATCAATGGTATTCCTGTTATTTGGGATCTTGACGGAAAACAACGTTGTACGAACTGTTATTCCTTTGCGAATGACGGATTCAAGGTCAGCAAGAATATCCGGAGATGGAATATTAAATATATCGCACAAATGAAGGATGAAAAGGGGAATCATATATTAGATGAGAATCATTTTCCGATCAGTGAGCAAAAAGTGTTTGATATCAGGAACAAAAAGTTTTCCCAATTGCCCGAAGAGCTGCAAGACCGGTTTTTGGAGTATACCTTTAAATGTGATCAGTATTTAAATTGTACCAGCGAAGATATTGCATATCATATCATCCGGTATAATGAAGGCAAGCTTATGAGTAAACCTCAGAAAGGAATTATGCGGCTTGGTGAGGATTATGCCATTATGGTGAAAAGCATTACGGCAATGCCATTCTTTAGAGATAAAGGCGGCTATAAGGTCAGTGAATTAAAAAATGGGACGTTAGAACGAGTCGTTGTGGAGTCCATCATGGCCGGTAAATACTTGGAGCATTGGAATAGCCAGCAGGAGATCCTGTGTGAATATTTAAAAAATCATGCGGTCCCGGAGGACTTTGAAGATTTTGAAGATCTGGTGACTAAGCTGGACACAGTGATCACGGATGAAGTTGCAGACATGTTTAACTCTAAGGACAGTTTTTTGTGGTTTGGTCTGTTGGCAAAATTTAATGATATCGAAAGCGATATTGAAAAATTTGTTGCGTTTATGGCAGAGTTTAACCGGACATTGCAATGTAAAAGGGTGGACGGCGTGACATATGAGGAGCTGTGTTTTGATAAGACAAAAGGTAAATCCAGGCCGACAAAGGATAAAAGCATTGTGATCGCTAAAATGCAATTATTGGAGAAATTAATGTTGGAGTTCCTCGGCGCCACCAATAGCTTGGCGCGTTTATAAAAGCATTTACATAGAGTTACTTCCACGTTCCGCCAGAAATGGCGTTTCTATAAATATGTTAAAAAACAGTTTTACAAAAATTTTGTTTAGGAGGAATGTATTTGGAAGAAAATTATTTTAAACAACTGTATGACATTGATGTGAGATCCAAAACAAAGGTGAAAAACAATCTTAATTATTTGTCATGGGCTGCTGCCTGGGCGGAGGTAAAGAAATTGTTTCCCACTGCAACATTTCATGTTTATGAAGAAAATATTGAGATTACGGAGAATATAGATGGCAGGGAGGTGAAGAAATCTATAGGCAGGCCATGGTTTGATGATGGGAATACCGGATGGGTAAAAACAGGTGTGACGATTCATGGTATCGAACATATTGAGGAACTGCCGGTGATGGATTTTAAAAATAGGTCCTTGGAGGCATCTAAAATTACATCGGCGGATGCAAATAAGGCAATTCAGCGTTCCATAACGAAGGCATGCGCAAGGCATGGCCTGGGGCTTTACATTTATGAAGGAGAGGATCTTCCACAGGAATTAAAGGAAACAGAAAAGCTACAGGCAGAGTGTATGGAGGTAATAACAAAGCGTTCTGCTTTATCGCAGAAAACAAAGGAAAGAGTAGCGGAAATATGTAAAGAGCTGTTGCCGGAGGAAAATGGTGATCCAAGACTTTGTGATGTGAATGAAAAGCTCGAAACATTAAAAAAGAGACTGATAGCTCTTCGAAAGATTGCATGAACAAAGGGAGGATAGAAAATATGTTTTCAGCAGGCAGCTATTTAAAGATTTGGAGGGTGGCAAGAGAGGCAGATAAATATTGTGATGTCCAAGCGTCTACAAGCAGAAAGAATCAGGACGGCACATTTGAAAATGATTTCAGCGGATTTGTCAGGTTAGTCGGTCACGCTGCCAATCAGATTAAGGGCAAGGATTTAACGAAGGGAGGTTTTAAAATCAAGGATTGCGGAGTTACGCAGATTTACAATAAAGAAAAGAACCAAACGTATACTAATTTTATTGTATTTGAATTTGAGGATAATGAAACCAGTGGTGATATTTTTACGAGCTTTGATCTAGAGGAGCTTCCATTTCACTAAGAGGTAGGAGAGTGGCAGAAAGAGAATATATTTGTAGCTACTCCCATTGCCTGCATGGCGGTGCAAAGGTCAAAAGATCAGAAGCGGTTGTTGTGGGCAGAAGACATTATCATTGGGATTGTGCGGCTATGAAACAAGAATTAGAAGAAATACGGAATATATATGCAGAAAGGATAGATGCGAATGTAAGCTTTCCGATTCTTTCCAAGGTATTGAACGACTTGGTATTTAAATATGAGGTAGATATCGGTTATTTGAAATTTGCAGTGAATTATTATGCGGAATATAAGGTAAAAGTAAAATCTCCATTTACACTTCTTTATTTGCGGAAAAATGATTATATGCTGGATAAGTGGGAGAGGTACAAAGGACGGTGAAGGGGTGCTTATAGAAAAAGAGCTGATCGAGGAAGCCAAGCAAAGACTTGGCAAAGACAATGCGCACATCATGGCAGGACTATTAGAGCTAGATGGATTCGACGAAAGAAATTTGAAAGCGTGCTGCCCTTATCATAAGGAGAATACGGCAAGCTTTATCTATAATAAGAAAAATTATACATATCACTGCTTTGGCTGTAATACAACAGTTGATTTAATTGATGTTTTAATGCAGAAGGGGAGTACCTTTCTGGAAGCAGTCAAGTATATTTTTGATAAAGCCGGAATTGAATACAGTTTTGGAGAACAGGATGTAAGGACGAAAAGAAATTACAAATATCCAAAGGAAGTGCCGTTGAACGGAAAGAAGCACGTGATTACGTATTGGGGAAGAAGAGGGATATCCAGGCGAGTGATCGATTATCTTGACATTCGTGAGGATGAGCATGGGAATGGGGTTTTTAATTTCTATGATACAAATGATGTTCTCACTATGGTTAAATACAGACCAGCCAAAACGATTGAAAAAGGTGGTGGCCAGCCTAAGACCTGGTGCCAGCCTGGTTCGGATACCGCTTCTGTTCTTTTTAACATGAACCGTGTAAATACTTCAAAACCATTACTGATATGTGAAGGGGAGACTGACTGTGCCAGCGCGATAGAAGCAGGCTATACGAATACGGTCAGTGTTCCTCTCGGTGCGGGAAACCTGCATTGGATTGAGGAAAATTGGGATTGGCTGAATACCTTTGATTCAATTCTTATTTGGTCAGATAATGACGCTGCCGGAACGAAAATGAGAAGGGAATGTATCTACCGGTTGGGGACTTGGCGCACAAAGTACATAGAGACACCGCAGTTTATAGAAAGGGAGAAGGGAAAAAGAGTTCCATTAAAAGATATTAATGACTGCCTCCAGATTGGAGGCAGGGAATTTGTCCGGAAGCTTATTGCTGATGCGAAGGACGTTCCGGTAAAAAGCGTGATTGATTATTCGGATATTGAGGAATTAGACATTTCAGAGATGGATGGAGTAGTGACTGGCATCAAGCCATTGGATCAGCAACTGATAAAAATTTTCTATGGAACCTTGACTATTTTATCCGGTAGACCAGGGAGCGGCAAAACAAGCATTATCGATCAGACGATAGCAAGAACGATTGATTCCGGAAATTCGGTTTTTCTATTTTCTAAAGAAATGCCGGAAAGAATGAGCGCCAATTGGTTTAATACGATTATTGCAGGCAGGCGGAATATGACGGAGAGGACGACAAAGGAGGGAAAAAAATATTATATTGTCCCAGGATATGTCCAGAAGAAAATGCAATCATATTACAGCAAGAAGCTGTTGATATATAAAGACGACGAACCAAACGATATTGATTCGGTCATGCGCTCTGCGGAGGAGTGTGTAAGAAAATATGGAGCAAAGCTTATCGTTTTGGACAATTTGATGATGCTGGATCTAAAGTGCTCTGAAAATGATAAAAATACAGCTCAGACAAATCTCATCAATACGCTGATTAAATTTGCCAGTAAATATAATGTTGCCGTAGTGTTGATCGCGCACCCGAGAAAAACACAGGATACAAATTCAGATATTGAGATGTATGATATTTCCGGAAGCTCCAATATCATTAATTTAGCGATGCGGTCCATCGGCCTTAGAAGGGTATCAAAAAAAGAAAAAAGGGATCCTAAGGCCAAGTGGGGGAAATACGATGTGGTTCTTACAGTAATTAAAGACAGACTTCTGGGAAAGGCGGATTTTCAAATGGGGCTGTGGTATGACCTGACATCACGGAGGTTTTATACAGATTATGAGGAATATGACGCAAGATTCGCATGGGATGACAAGGAGTATGCAACTTCTCTGCCTTATGTGGACAGGGCCCAGACGGCAGCCGAAAATGTATTTCCTGACAGGTAGTGGTTATGAGTTATAAAAAGATTTTGGACAAGACTCTATGGAGCTTTTCAACGCTGCGTTTATATGAGCAGTGCCCATATGCGTTTTATTGCAAAAAGATTGAGAACCGGGAAGCAGAGCAGAATTTTTTTGCTGAAAATGGTTCTGTCATGCATGGCATTTTCGAAGAGCTATTGAATGGAAAATATAGTTTGGCAGAGGCCCCGGCTGTTTATCAAAATCGGTTTGAGCTTATTTGTAATAAAACACGATTGTCCACTATGGATAAAACTTTTGAAAAGTGTATGGATTACTTGTGTTCGGCAAAGGCATTTGATGTTGAACGGTATGAGCTGCTGGGAGTGGAACAAAAACTGAATTTTAAAATTGGAAAATATGCTTTTATTGGAGTCGCGGATTGTATCATCCGGGATAAAGAAAAGGGGATGGTCATCCTTGTAGATCATAAGTCTAATGATCATTTTATGAAGAAGGATGGGCTTTTGCTGAAGAGCCAACAGGGGCATTTTCTGACATACAAAAAACAAATGTATTTATATTGTAAGGGACTACAGGACTGTCTTGGCCTACATGTGGATAAAATTGTATGGCACCACTTTAAGGATAAGGGTGAGCTCACAGTGATACCATTTTGCCAGCATGACTATGAAGAGACGTTGGACTGGGCTGTGGATACCATCAAAAGAATATATAGCGACAGAAGCTTCCAGAACAGGATGTCTTATATGTTATGTGGACAGTTATGTGGATATAGAGGTGACTGTGAATACCGAAAGGATAATTGAGCGGGGGTGAGGGTATCAATTATGTTGCATATCATGTACATACAGAAGATTCTTTATTAGACAGCTGTACGAATTATAAAAATTACTGCGACAGGGCAGCGGAACTTGGGCAGAAAGCGATCTGTTTTACAGAACATGGAAATATCTATCACAATATTGCGAAAAAAATGTATGCCAATAAGAAAGGGCTGAAATATCTCCATGGAGTTGAGGTATATCTGACCCATTCCCTGCAGGAGAGGGTGAGAGATAATTATCACACGATTCTGATCGCAAAAAATTTTAATGGCGTGAAAGAGATAAATCTGCTGGTAGACCGATCCACTCGGGAGGACCATGTATATTATAAGCCAAGGCTTACGTTTGAGGAATTTTTCGGCATATCGGATAATGTGATCAAAATCTCTGCGTGCCTTTCTTCTCCTCTCCGTAAATATCCGGATTATGTACATGCTTATATGGAAAAAACAATGGCAGGATTTGAGGAGCAGACAAATCAAGCAAAGGATATTTATGAGCAGCTGTTCCAGAAGTATGATTATTATGAAATTCAGCCTCATGTAAATTCAAGGGAACAGATTCAATACAATCAAATGCTTTTTGAAGCATCTAAAAAATACGGGAAGCCTTTGATTGCCGGGACAGACACGCACAGCATCAATTCCTACAAAGCAGAATGCAGGAGGATTCTGCAAAAGGCGAAACATATGCAAGCAGAGAATGAGGAGGATTTTGATCTCACATACAAGTCCTACGATGAGCTGGTGGAAATGTTTCGCAGGCAAAATTCGCTGCCGATGGAGATTGTATTGGAAGCCATTGAAAATACAAATAGGATGGCGGACTCTGTCGCTGATTTTTCACTTGATATGAAATTTAAATATCCTGTTTTATATGATAATGAAGAGGAGGTATTTAGGGACAGGATCTTTAGAATGTATCATGAAAAACTGGCGCAGGGGATCATCCGGCCGGACCCCCGCTATGAAGAGAATATAAAGGAGGAGCTGCGAGTATTTAAAAAAATCGGCATGGTGGGCTTTATGTTATTTATGTCAGAGCTTGTCTGCTGGTGCTGGGAGAACGATATTCCAGTCGGGTTTTGTAGAGGATCCGTGGGTGGATCGACGATTGCTTACCTGACAGATATTACTGATGTCGATCCGATTATATGGAATACGGTGTTCCCGCGGTTTGCTAACGAGGAGCGTAAGGAGATCGGTGATATTGATTTGGATATCGCACCATCACAAAGGCATTTGGTATATGAGCATATTATTGAAAAATTCGGCGTGGATAAGACGGCCTTCGTTCTTGCATCCGGTACGATCTCCGACAAAGGAACGATCGATGAGATAGGAGGGGCTTTGCAGCTTCCTATCAACGAGGTAAAAGAGATAAAGGCCAGATATACGGAATATACAGAGGCCATAGAGGCAAGCACTGAGAAGATCAAGAAAATAGAAGCAAGATTATTATCAACAGGCAGCTGCAGTCATACCGATAGGTTTTTGAAGGAAAAGGAGGAACTTGAAAAAAAGATCATTGTTAATGAAAAAAGATTAAAAAGGCTAAAGGAAAAGGAATACCAAGAACTGTTTTATTATTTTGATGGACTGGCGGGAACGGTTATTTCCCAATCGGTGCATCCGGCGGGGATGATAGTCAGTCCGGTAACGTTGACAGACAATTATGGGACGTTTTGGAGTAAGGACGGAAAAAGGATACTTAGCATTAATATGGAAGAAATCCATGAAGTATCGTTGGTCAAATATGATCTGCTGGGATTGAAAAATATTGAAATCATCAGAGATACTTGTAAGCTTGCAAAAATCCCATATCCAAAATCACATACGGTTAATTGGCTGGATCAAAAGGTATGGCAGCATATTGCAGACAGTCCGGTCGGCATTTTTCAATTTGAAAGTAATTTTGCATTCGAGGCTATGAAAAAATTCGGATGCCGGTGTGTCAATGATCTTTCTCTTGTTAATGCATCCATTCGTCCTTCTGGAGAAACCTATAGAGATGCTTTACTGGCACATAAAACTAATAAGAATCCTTCAAAGCTGATCGACCAGCTATTGAAGGAAAACCATGGATACTTAGTATTCCAGGAAGATACGATTAAATTTCTCACAGATATTTGCGGCTTTAGCGGCAGTGAAGCAGATAATATCCGCAGGGCGATTGGGCGTAAGCAGAAAGAAAGATTAGAGGCTGCATTGCCAGATATTTTAGATGGTTATTGTAGAAAATCCACGAAGGACAGAGCAGCAGGAGAGCGTGAGGCCAAAGAGTTTTTGCAGATTCTTGAAGATTCTGCCAGATATCAATTTGGGTTTAACCATTCTACCGGCTATTCGATGATTGGGTATATGTGTGCATATTTGCGTTACTATTATCCAAGAGAATTTGTCACGGCATATTTAAATAATGCCAGTAGTGAAGAGGATACCCGGCTAGGAGTTGAATTGGCAAAACAATTGCAAATACCGGTTCATAGCATTAAATTCAGGCATTCCACAGCTTTCTATTCCTGTGATGAGAATGGGATTTATAAGGGCATAGCATCCGTTAAATATTTGAATCAGGATACGGCAGACTTCTTGTATTCCATTCGGGAGGAAAAATTTATAAGCTTTACTGATTTGCTTGTCAAAGTGAGCAAATGGAAAATAGACAACAGAAAGATAGAAATCCTCATTCAGTTGAATTTCTTTTCGGAATTTGGAGGGATCGGAAAACTGCTTGCAGTTAATGCGATGTTCCAAAAGTATTATGGGAAAAAACAATTAAAGAAGCAAAACTTATTTGAGGGAGAGATAGACTTTACTTTGGCAAGAAAATTCGCAGAGAAAGAAACGCCGAAATTGTTTGCTGGTATGGACAGCGTAGGCTTCCTGCGGAAGCTGGAGGCACAGATGCCTGACGAAGATACAGATTTAAAGACTAAAGTGATGTACCAGCTGCAGAATTTAGGTTATGTGGATATTGTGGATCAAAAATATGGAGGTTACTGCGTAGCAACTGATTTAAATGTGGAGTATTCTCCCAAGCTGCAGCTTTATGCACTTGCAAACGGCAACACTATTTCCGTGAAAATAGATAAAAAAATATTTAAAGATAACCCGATCCGGCGCGGCGATATTGTGAAAGTAAAGAAGCCCTATAGAAAGAATAGAATGAAGAAAATAGATGGTAAGTGGAACGAGACAGATGAAAAAGAATGGTGGTTAAGCGAATATAAGGTATGGTGATTCTATACATAATTATTTAGTTATTAAGTATTTTGGACATTTTGGGCAGCGGTGGCATGTGGTTTCAGACTCTAAGGAGGATGCTTGGAAAAATGCTGAGGTCAGAGGAAGGCTGCAGTACCAGTCTGTCTATCACGAATCAAGGGATAAGGAATCCAAAGGATATGTTGTGAATTTGGATGAAAGAAGGCAGGAGGAGCCACCAGTATCGGAAGAAGAGTATTATGGGTGGATGAAAGAAGCGATAGAGAAGGGAATGATCGTCAGACCAGAGGAATATGAGAAAGCATTTGGCTTACCATTTCATGATGTCTGGTAGCTAAACAGACAATGATACTTGAAGGTTTTGACGGTTGTTAAATGGGAGGTTTTGCTATTTTAATTGCGATTGATCCAGGTACAGCAGAGACAGCGTATGTGGTGCTTGACTGGAACTATAAAATATACGAATTTGCAAAAGTAAAGAATGAAGAGCTATTACAAAAATTGAAAAAGGAGACCTACGATGCATTTGTGGCAGAAATGATTTCCAGCTACGGAATGGCTGTAGGACGGGAGGTTTTTGATACTTGTGTGTGGATCGGCAGATTCTGGGAGACGGCCCGGGCAAAAACCAAGGCGTATATCTACAGGCGGGAAGAGAAAATGAATCTTTGTGGAAGCATGAGGGCGAAGGATGCCAACATTCGGATGGCACTTATTGATCGTTTTGCAAAATTTGATTTTAAAAACGGCAAAGGCACAAAGAAGGAACCGGATATCTTTTATGACTTTCGGGCGGATATCTGGGCTGCAATGGCTGTCGGGGTCACATATCTGGATAAGAAATATGGAGAAATGCGGGGGAAAGGCGGCGAAGAACGATTAGAAATGTAGTAGATTCCCTTCTATCGGAATTATCCGGGTTGGAACGGGATAGGAATATAGTGATAGCAGATGAAGAGGACAATGAATTTTTATTAGATGTTATCAGCAAAAGAAATGTGCATAACGGCGGAAATAGTGAGTGGTATTATGCCATTCGAATCTGTCGCGTAAAAGAGGAGAATTAAGATGACAGTACAAGAATGGCTGGGCGAAGATAATAAATTAGGAATCGATATTTGGGAAAGAAAATACCGTTATAATGATGAAAGTTTTGATGAATGGCTGGATAGGGTGTCTGGGAAAAATGCAGAAGTAATGCAATTGATCAAAGAAAAGAAATTTCTGTTTGGCGGAAGAATACTGTCAAATAGAGGACTTTCTGAGAAAGGCAGAAAGGTATCCATGAGCAACTGTTATGTGATGGCACCTCCAGAGGATTCCATTGAATCCATTTTTGACTGTGCAAAGAAATTAGCCAGAACTTATAGCTATGGAGGCGGCTGCGGTGTCGATATCAGTAATTTGGCGCCGAGAGGAGCAAGGGTGAACAATGCTGCGAAAGAAACCTCAGGGGCAGTATCGTTTATGGAGCTCTATTCCTTGGTTACAGCGATGATCGGACAGAATGGTCGCCGGGGCGCCTTGATGCTGAGTCTCTCCTGTGAGCACCCGGATATTGAAGAGTTTATTGAGGTGAAGTCTGATTTGGACCGGGTGACAAAGGCAAATCTCTCTATCCGCATCACGAATGAGTTTATGAAGGCGGTAAAAAACAAGCAGCCTTTTACGCTGAAGTTTACGAGAAAGGAGACGGGAGAAACATTCACTAAAGTAGTGGATGCAGCCGGATTATTCCACAAAATCTGTAAAATGAATTGGGATTATGCGGAACCCGGAATGCTTTTCTGGGACCAGATCAAAGGCTGGAATTTACTTAGCTGTGATGCGGGTTTTTCTTATGCGGGTGTAAATCCTTGCGCGGAGGAACCTCTTCCAGCAGGCGGTAGCTGTTTGTTGGGTAGTATTAATTTGTCTGAGTTTGTAGCTGCAAATAAACGCTTTGATTTTTCAAGCTTTAAACAAGCAGTACACGTTTCTGTAAAAGCATTAAATGAGGTTCTGGATGAGGGGCTGCCGCTGCATCCATTGAAGGAGCAGCGGGATTCAGTGAGGAATTGGCATCAGATCGGGCTTGGGATTTTTGGTCTGGCGGATATGCTGATCAAAATGCATATTAGATACGGGGGCAAAGAATCCTTGGATTTGTGCCATAGAATCGGTTATACGATGATAGATGAGGCTGTTCGTACATCTGCAGAAATTGCCAGGCGGCTGGGACCGTATCCAGCCTATGTGCCGGGGGTTGTGGAAAAATCAGCATTTTATCATAGAAATGTACGAGATGATACCAAAAAATTGGTCAAGAGATATGGGCTGTATAATTCACAGCTCCTTACAGCAGCTCCGACAGGTACCATTTCTTCGATGTTGGGCGTATCGGGAGGCATTGAGCCTGTCTATGCCAATTCTTATACTCGTAAAACGGAATCTCTTTATGGACATGATGAATATTATAAGGTATATCCACCAATCGTGAAGGAATATATGGAAGATCATGGACTTGAGGATGAATTTGAATTGCCGGATTTTTTTGTCACAGCCCAGACCTTGGATTATCATGACAGGATCGATATGCAGGCTGTTTGGCAGGAACACATTGATGCTTCCATTAGTTCTACAGTTAATGTGCCTAGAGAATTTACGGTAGAAAATACGGAAAATCTTTATTTATACGCATGGGAAAAAGGATTAAAAGGTGTGACGATTTTCCGGGATGGATGTAGACGTAAAGGAGTATTAACCCTCTCCGGTTCTTCTGATAAACTGGAAAACAAGGATACTGGTGAAGATGAATTGCCGAGAGGCTATATCATTACTGCAGATGATAATGTTGTCGGATTAAAAAGAAAGATCATGTCAGGTTGTGGAAGTCTGCATGTAGTTGCAATGTTTGATCCAATTACCGGTGATTTGCTGGAAACTTATCTCAGCAAAGGGAGTACCGGCGGGTGTCAGTCAAATTTAGCGGCTGTGTCGCGTCTGATTTCATTGAGTGTGAGGGCCGGGGTGGACATTTATACACTTGCAGATCAACTGCAAAGCTGCATGGCATGTCCTTCTTATGTGGGCAGGACAATGACAAAGCATGATACCAGCAAAGGAAAATGCTGTCCGGATGCTGTTGCACATGCGCTGATTGAAATGTATAGAGAAATGAAAACCTCAATTGGGGATGACGAAGCGTTAAATAACGGCCAATATTACGAAAAAAGGAGGAAGCAGAATATGATAACGCATTCTTTCGTTACAAATCCCTGTCCTGTATGTGGAAACGAGTTGGTATTCGAAGGGGGATGCAATGTATGCAAAGAATGTGGATGGAGTAAATGTGATTAATGGTAAATGGAGGAGGAGCATGAAGCTGCGGAAACGGGCAGGAAAGGTGATTTCATACATAGGTGCATTTTTTGGATTATATGTAGGAGCTTGGCTAATGCTGATAGGTCCGATCTTAACCGCCATTAGAGAATATCAAATCGGAGAATTAACGGGAGCACTTATTTTGGTGACTATTTTGAAATGTATTTTAGCTCCTTCCGTGGGATTTTTGATTTATCTTACGCTGGCATTTATTGGTGGGGTGATTTATTATTGGGGAGGTTCTGGAACAAATGGGGATTGAACGACAAATTGATGCTTATGGAGACTGGGAAGGACTTATCGATGAATTGCGATATCGGTGTCCGGAGTGTGGGTGTCTTCTGAATCAGCTTAGCGAACAATATGATGTGGGATATCCATACCAGCTGCATTGGTATGAATGCCCCAAATGTGGTTTTTGCGCAAGCTGAAGGCGGTATGAAAACTGGCTTTCACTAAAATAGCAGTGGTACGAAAACCCAGTTTGGATTGAAAAAAAGAGCATAAAATAAAGTATGTTTTGTTGAACATAACAAAAAACCCTGTATCATTATGATACAGGGCTTTTTTATGCGGAAGATGGGACTTGAACCCACACGGCACGAATGCCACAAGATCCTTAGTCTTGCTCGTCTGCCAGTTCCGACACTTCCGCATATTGCGCTCGCAACAGAAAGTATTATATCATTGGTTTATATTTCCGTCAATATTATTTTGAAAAATTTTTAAAGAAAAAAAGGAAATGAAAGACGGATGCAGAATATAACTAATAGGAGGATTTTGTCAGTCTGTGCAAGTGCTTTGCACTGCCTTTGTCTGAAGCTGGACATTTATGGGGGCGGGAGCAAGGCTCGGGAAGGGAGGCCTGTCCATGAATATTAGGGAGCGTTTGGAAGAGCGGGAGCTGGAGAGCTTGAGCCCTTTTGCGGCCTGCAGCAGGAAATCCAAAGGCAGAGAGCGGCCGGAGGAGGAGTGCGATATCCGCACGGTATACCAGCGGGACCGGGATCGGATCCTGCATTCGAAATCTTTCCGGCGGTTGAAGGATAAGACACAGGTGTTTTTGGCGCCCCAGGGCGACCATTACCGGAACCGGCTCACTCATACGCTGGAGGTTTCCCAGATTGCCAGGACAGTGGCGAAAGCCCTGCGGCTGAACGAGGATCTGGTGGAAGCCATCGCCTTGGGCCATGATCTGGGGCATACGCCCTTTGGCCATGCGGGAGAGCGGGCGCTGGATCAGGTGTGCAGCACGGGATTTTCCCATTATAAGCAAAGTCTTCGGGTGGTGGACCTGCTGGAGAAGAATGGGGAAGGCTTAAATCTCACCTGGGAGGTGCGCAACGGTATTTTAAACCACCGGACCAGCGGCTCACCGGCCACGCTGGAAGGACAGGTGGTGCGGTTCTGTGACAAGATCGCGTACATCCATCACGATATGGACGATGCCCAGCGGGCGGGAATACTGACGGAGGATGATATCCCGATCACTCTACGGATGCTGCTGGGATTTACCACGAAGGAGCGTTTAAATACGCTGATCCACAATATGATTGAAAACAGTTACGAGAAAGATTCCATTCAGATGTCTCCGGAGATAGAAGAAGGGATGATGGATCTGCGGGCGATCATGTTTCGGATGGTTTACACCAATCCTTTGGCGAAGAAGGAGGAGGGGAAGGCCATTTCGATGCTGGAGAACCTGTTTGACTATTATATGAAGCATCCGGAAGGAATGTCTGAGGAATACAAATATCTGATAGAGAAAAAAGGACAGGAGAAAGAGCGGGCGGTCTGCGATTACCTGTCCGGGATGACAGACCAATATTCGATGACAAAATTCAGGGAAATCAATATCCCGAAGGCATGGGAGGTTTATTAGGCAGATGGAGGATGTGCAATGCGTTATACGGACGATATTATAGAAGAGGTTCGGTCGAAAAATGACATTGTGGACGTGATATCCCAATATGTAAAGCTGACCAGGCGGGGAAGCTCTTACTTCGGCCTGTGTCCTTTTCATAATGAAAAGACACCGTCATTTTCCGTGACGCCAGGTAAGCAGATGTATTACTGCTTCGGATGCGGTGCCGGAGGAAATGTGTTCACATTTTTGATGCAGTATGAAAACTATACCTTTGCGGAAGCGCTGCAGCATTTGGCGGACCGCTGCGGGGTCGAGCTGCCAAAGATGGAGTATTCCGCCAAGGCTAAGGAACAGGCGGAGCAAAAAGCCCTGCTGCTGCAGATTAATAAGGAAGCGGCACAGTATTTTTATTACCAGCTCCGTACGGAGAAGGGCCGTTTGGCCTATGAATATTTGACGGGGCGCGGATTGAGTGAGCAGACCATCAAGCATTTCGGGCTTGGCTATTCCGACAAATACAGCGATGATCTGTACCGCTATCTGAAGAAAAAAGGATATAAGGACGAGCTTCTCAAGGAAAGCGGATTGTTTAACGTGGATGAGAAGCGGGGTATGTATGATAAATTTTGGAACCGGGTAATTTTTCCCATCATGGATGTCAACAGCCGGGTAATCGGATTCGGAGGCCGGGTGATGGGAGATGGTAAGCCGAAATACCTCAATTCCCCGGAGACAAAGATTTTTGATAAGAGCCGGAACCTCTACGGACTTCATGCCGCCAGGAGCACCCGGAAAAAATATCTGATTCTCTGCGAGGGTTATATGGATGTGATCGCTATGCACCAGGCAGGATTTACCAATGCGGTAGCCTCCTTGGGGACAGCGCTTACTTCCGGACATGCCAGCCTTCTGAAGCGATATACGGATGAGGTATTGCTGCTCTATGACAGCGATGAAGCCGGTGTCCGGGCGGCACTGCGTGGGATTCCTATTTTGAAGGAAGCGGGGATTTTTGCCAAAGTGGTCAGCTTGAAGCCGTATAAGGATCCGGATGAGTTCATCAAAGCCCAGGGAGCGGAAGCCTTTGAGGAGCGGTTGAACCAGGCGATGAACAGCTTTATGTTCCAGATGGAAAACTTAAGCGCCCAATATGATCTGACGGATCCCCAGGAGAAGACGCAGTTTTTCAAAGAGGCAGCCGTACAGCTTCTGGAATTTCCGGATGAATTGGAGCGGAATAACTATATTGAGGCAATGGCTAAAAAATACCTGGTATCCTTTGAGGATCTTCGCCGGATGGTGAACCGCATGGCGTTAGAAGGGGTTCCCGGCGGCACACGAAGGACGGCAGAGCCTGGGAAACGCAGAGAGCCGGCAAAGGTCCGGGAGAGCGGGGCGGAAAAAGCCCAGAAGCTTCTTCTGACCTGGCTGGTGAATGAGCCGGGCATCTTTTCCACGGTGAAGCAGTACGTGGAGCCTGAGGACTTTACTTTGGAGCTGTACAGGAAGGCAGCCCAGATGCTCTATGGACAGTTGGAGGCAGGCGATGTGAATCCTGCCAGACTTCTGAACCAATTTGTGGACAGTGAAGAGCAAAATAAGGTGGCGTCCATGTTCAACGCCTCCATTCCTTTGGAGACCGATGAGGAGAGAAATAAGGCCTTTGCGGATACGATCCTGCGGATCAAGCAGGACAGCCTGGATTATCAAAATGCGCATTTGGTGCCCACGGACATGGAAGGGCTGCAGAAGATGTTCCGCAAGAAGAAGGAACTGGAGGATTTTGCAAGAAAAAGGGATCAATTGCTGCCGGGTATTTCCCATGGAAGCCGGTAGTAACGATCTATTGCATATTTCTTTTAATTGAGGATAAAATATAAACAATATATGGAAGGATGGAACACCTATGGAAATGAATATGGGTAAATTCAGTGAGAAACTGGTGGAGCTATTAGAGCTTGCCAAGAAGAAGAAAAATGTGCTTGAGTATCAAGAGATCAACGATCATTTCAAAGATTTCCCACTGGAGCCGGAGCAGATGGACAAGGTTTTCGATTATTTGGAAGCCAACGGCGTAGATGTTCTGCGCATCACCGGAAATGACGGGGATGACGATCTGATTTTAGATGATGAAGATGATGTGAAACTGGATGACGAGGAAGAGGTGGAGCTGGATAAGATCGACCTATCTGTTCCTGAGGGCATCAGCATCGAGGATCCGGTGCGGATGTATTTAAAAGAGATTGGAAAAGTGAACCTTCTGACCGCAGAGGAAGAGATTGAGCTCGCCAAGCGTATGGAAGAAGGGGATGAAGAGGCGAAGAAGCGTCTGGCAGAAGCCAATCTGCGTCTTGTGGTGAGCATCGCCAAGAGATATGTAGGCCGTGGCATGCTCTTTTTGGATCTGATCCAGGAGGGAAACTTGGGTCTGATCAAGGCGGTGGAAAAATTCGATTACCGTAAGGGATACAAATTCAGTACCTATGCTACCTGGTGGATCCGTCAGGCCATCACCAGAGCCATCGCCGACCAGGCCAGGACGATCCGTATTCCGGTGCATATGGTGGAGACCATCAACAAGCTGATCCGCGTATCCCGTCAGCTGCTCCAGGAGCTTGGCCGGGAACCTACCCCGGAGGAAATCGCAGCAGAGATGGACATGTCCGTGGAACGTGTACGTGAAATCCTGAAGATTTCCCAGGAGCCGGTATCTTTGGAAACTCCCATTGGAGAAGAGGAAGACAGCCATTTGGGTGATTTCATCCAGGATGACAATGTGCCGATTCCGGCGGATGCAGCAGCTTTCACACTGCTTAAGGAACAGCTGGTGGAGGTTCTTAGCACCTTGACAGACAGAGAGCAGAAGGTTCTGCGCCTGCGTTTCGGCTTGGACGATGGACGTGCCAGGACGTTGGAAGAGGTGGGCAAGGAATTTTCCGTTACCAGAGAACGTATCCGACAGATTGAAGCGAAAGCGCTCCGTAAGCTGCGCCATCCCAGCAGAAGCCGGAAATTAAAGGATTATTTGGATTGATCGCAGGTAGGAAGCCTATGCAGATTTCTAAACGGCTGCAGGCGCTTGCCCATATGGTGCCACAAGGGATGCGTGTGGTGGATGTGGGCTGCGATCACGGTTACCTGCCCATCTATCTCGTTCAAAATCAAATGATTCCAGGGGCGGTTGCCATGGATGTTCGTCCGGGACCGCTGGAACATGCAAGAAAGAATATTCAAGCGTATGGCCTGGAGAATTACATAGAGACCAGGCTTTCCGACGGTCTGCAGGCGATGCCGAAGGCCCAAGGAGAGGCGCTGGTCATTGCCGGAATGGGAGGCCCCTTGATGGAGAAGATCCTTTTGGAGGGCGGCGACTGTGCGGCGGGGTTCCCGGTATGGATCCTCCAACCCCAGTCAGAGATCCCGCGTTTCCGGCGTTTTATAGAATCCAGGGGCCGGCAGATCGTGGCCGAGCAGATCGTCTTTGAGGACGGTAAGTATTATCCGATGCTGCAGGCAGTGCCTGGTCATAATCCCTACAAAGAGGAAATATATTATCTTTATGGGAAGAAACCTTTGGTAGAAAAGGATGAGGTATTACACTGCTACTTATTAAAAGAGAGGCAGCAAAAAACAGACATCCTGGAACAGCTGCTGGAAGCCGGTACGCCGGCTGCCCAAATGAGGATCCGGGAAGTGGAAAAGGAGAAGGAGCAGATAGAGGCTGCTCTGCGGTGCTATGAAATGTAGAGAGATTATGGACTGGATAGAAGAACGTTATCCGGTTTCTTATGCAGAAGATTGGGACAATGTGGGCCTTTTGACCGGAAGGGATGACAAGAGGGTGGAGACGGTGTTCCTGGCGCTGGATCTGACGGATCAGACGCTGGCAGAGGCAGTGGAGGCAGGTGCGGATCTGATCCTTACGCATCATCCGATGATCTTTTCTGGCATGAAAAAGGTGAATAACCAAAGTGTTTTAGGCAGGCGGGTGATGACCCTGATTCAGAAGGATATCTCCTATTATGCCATGCATACCAACTATGACGTGATGGGAATGGCGAATGTTAGCGCAGCGTATCTGCAGTTAGCCGATACCGAGGTGCTTTCTGTGACCGCAGAATCCGGTGAGGGTGTCCAGGGCTTCGGCCGGGTGGGGCAGCTTCCTAAAGAGATGACCGTGAAGGAATGCGCTTTGTTTGTGAAGGAGCAGCTGAAGCTTTCCGATGTGAAGGTATATGGAGATCTGAAACAGCGAGTGCGCCGGGCAGCGGTATGCACCGGTTCCGGCAAAAGCATGACAAAGGATGCGCTGGCAAAGGGCGCAGATGTCTATGTGACCGGGGATATCGATCATCATACCGGCATTGATACGGCAGCGGAAGGAATGGCTGTCATTGATGCCGGACACTATGGAACAGAATATATTTTTATGGAAGCCATGGGGAAGGCCCTGAAGGAGGCTTTTCCTGCACTTAAGATCGAACAGGCTGCGGTACGCAGTCCTTATGTGATTCTGTAGGCAAAGTATTTCCCCAGGCAGAATGCAAAGTGATCATGTGAATAGAACCGAAATCTTCAGTTTAGGAAATGGAGGACCATTTATGGGCCAGGAAGTGTTAGTGACCATTAACGGAGAGACAAAGACATATCCGGAGGGGATTACCTATGCAGAAATTGTAGAGGAGTATCAAGGAACCACTCCTAATCCCATTATTCTGGTGGTGGCAAATGGCAGGCTCAGGGAGCTGCATAAGCGTGTGCATAAGGACTGTACCCTTTCCTTTGTCACGACCGGCGATACCATCGGCCATAAGACTTATAAGAGAAGCGCCTGCTTTATCCTGCTCAAAGCGGTTTACGATGTGGCCGGCAGGGAAAACTTGGAAAAGGTGGTTCTGCATTTTTCCATCGGTGCCGGACTTTATTTTACCATTAAGGGAAATGTGAAGACAGATGCGGATTTTGTAGCAAAGGTCAAAGCACGGATGCAGGAGATCGTGGATGCGAAGATTCCTATCATGAAGCGGAGTGTGGGCACGGATGATGCTATTGAGATCTTCCACCGCCATGGGATGTATGATAAGGAAAAACTATTCCGTTACCGCAGGGTTTCCCGGGTGAACATCTACAGCATTGAAAAATTCGAGGATTATTATTATGGGTTTATGGCTCATCATACCGGATATATCCAGTATTTTGATGTGCTTCCTTATATGGATGGACTGGTTTTGGTCCTTCCCAACCAATCTGAGCCATCCAAGGTGCCTCAATTCGTGCCTTCTCCGAAATTCTTCCAAGTACAGATGGATGCGGAGAGCTGGGGCGAAATGCAGCAGATGGCTACGGTGGGTGAGCTCAACGACCGAATCGCCAATGAGGGGATTGAGCGGGTGATCCTGATCCAAGAGGCCATGCATGAGGCGAAGATTTCCATGATCGCCAAACAGATCGCCCAGGAAAGCGGTAAGAAATTTATTATGATCGCCGGGCCGTCTTCTTCTGGAAAGACGACTTTTTCCCACAGGCTGTCCATCCAGCTGGCGGCGCACGGATTAAAGCCGCATCCGATTGCCATGGATAATTATTTCAAAAACCGGGAGGATACCCCGGTGGATGAATTTGGGGAGAAGAATTTTGAATGTCTGGAAGCCATTGATGTGGAACAGTTCAACAAAGACATGACCGGGCTCTTAAATGGAGAGCGGGTGGAAATTCCGGAGTTCAATTTCAAAACAGGACACAGGGAATACAAGGGACATTATCTTCAGCTGGGGCCGGAGGATGTGCTGGTTTTGGAGGGGATTCATGGGCTCAATGACAAGCTCAGCTATTCTCTGCCGGCAGAAAGCAAGTTTAAGATCTATATCAGCGCACTGACCCAATTAAATGTGGATGAGCACAACCGGATCCCTACCACGGACGGACGGCTGATCCGCAGGATCGTGCGGGATGCCAGGACCCGCGGAACCTCTGCCCGCGAGACTATCGCCCGATGGCCTTCTGTGCGCAGGGGAGAGGAAGAAAATATCTTCCCTTACCAGGAGGAAGCGGACGTGGTGTTCAATTCCGCATTGATTTATGAGCTGGCTTGTCTGAAGGTATATGCAGAGCCGCTTTTGTTCGGCATCAACAAGGGAGCTCCGGAATATCAGGAGGCCAAACGGCTTTTAAAGTTTTTTGATTATTTTGTGCCGGTGGCCAGCCAGGCGGTGCCGCATAATTCGATCCTTCGGGAATTTATCGGCGGAAGCTGTTTTGCTGTGTGAGAAAATGAAAAGATGTTTACACGACGAGAAAATCGTGTTAGAATAGCCATGCTGTAAGGAAGACAGATGGTCGCGGCTGGCGCTTAAGCGTCAGGTGAGGAAAGTCCGGGCTTCATAGGGCAGGATGCCGGATAACGTCCGGTGGAGGTGACTCCCAGGCCAGTGCAACAGAAATAAACCGCCCAGTTTTCTGGGTAAGGGTGGAAAGGCAGTGTAAGAGACTACCGCATTCCTGGTAACAGGGATGGCACATGTAAACCCCATCCGAAGCAAGACCAAAACGAAAGCGATGCGGCGGCCCGTCGCGCTTTCAGGTGGGTCGCTAGAGCCTGTTGGTGACAGCAGGCGTAGATAGATGACCATCCAACGACATAACCCGGCTTACAGGCTTCCTTGCAGCATTGAACAAAAACAGCGAATGATCTAAGAGAAAAATAGAGTCAGTCACATGCGGGAACTGGACATTTATTGTCACCAGTTGCCGCTTTCTGTTACAGGAAACACAGTGTTGCATTAATGTGGAAAAGCGCTTGGCGCCAGGATTAGGAGCTGCGGAGCAAGCAACATTTCATGAAGAGTGAAATGCAGGGATACGGATAAGGAGAATAGCAGGATGATTGGGACCATCGTAAATACAGGGACAATAATTGCCGGAAGCATACTAGGCAGCATCATTAAGAAAGGGATCAAGGTGGAATACCAGAATGCCTTGTATACGGCCATGGGATTGGCGGCTGCGGGATTGGGCATCAACGCGGTGGTGCAGAATATGCCAAACAGCGGTTACCCGGTGCTGTTTATCGTAAGTCTGGCCTTGGGCAGCCTGGTGGGGACGATGCTGGATATCGATGGCAGATTCCAGAGGTTGTCCGGCCGTTATGCCAAAAGTGATCTGGGGCAGGGGCTGTCAACAGGAATTCTGTTGTTCTGCATCGGGACGCTGTCTATTTTAGGGCCGGTCCAAAGCGCTTTATACGGGGACCATACCTATCTGTTCACCAATGCGACGTTGGATTTTGTCACATCCACCGTTCTGGCTTCTGCGTACGGCATTGGTATCGCGCTGGCGGCAGGCGTGCTGTTTTTGTGGCAGGGGAGCATTTATCTTCTGACCATGCTGGCGGGAAGCCTTCTGACCCAGGAAATGATGACGGAAATCTCCATCGTGGGTGGTTTTCTCATCGCCTGTTCCGGCCTGGGTATTTTGAAAATTAAGGACTGCAAGACCTTGAATATGCTGCCGTCGCTGGCAGTGCCGTTCCTATGGTTCGGAATTTTGCATTTTTTAAAATAAAGGAGAAAAAATAACGGCCCTGCGGAGCTATTTGTTCCGCGGGGCCGCTGTATATTATGTAGGATCATTTAAAAGAGCATCCTGGTCTTTGGGCTGCAGCTTGTCCGGCTGATGGGTTCCGGCCGGCCGCAGCAGCAGGTACTTCCGGATGGCGAACAAGACAGCGATGGCAAGCACACCGATCAATGTCTCCAGGGTTGACAGATGTTCGACGATCATCTGCCGGGCGATGGCGAACATCAGGACCTCCACCAGAGTGTCAGCGGTATGTCTGCACAGCATTTTGACGAATTCCAGGCCGACCACTAAGGAAAGGGATTCTGCCAGAAAATCTGTAAAAAAGTCCATATCCAGAGTCAAAAGGGAAAGCTGGGTCAATTCATGCAATAGCGGAATGACCTGGCTGGCGATGGCCAGCAGTATGATGATGGAAAAGGCGATCTCTGCATAACGGGCTACATTATAAATCACCTCGTTAAACCGCTTGCGGATTTGGTGATTGCTCTGCATCTTTTATCCTTTCGTAGTAACGGTTATTTTTTCTTTTCGCGGTTTCCCCTGTATTTCTCTTCGCAGTATTTGCAGCGGTAGATCTCTTTTTCTTCATCTGCCAGGACGAAGACATGATCCAATTCCTGTTCGATGGAGGTAATACAGCGGGGATTTTTGCATTTGATAACATTGACTACTTTTTTCGGGAGACTCAGCTCTTTTTTCTCTACGATCTGTCCGTCTTTGACAATGTTCACGGTGATATTGTGGTCAATGAAGCCTAAGATGTCCAGGTCCAGCTGGCCGATGGGGCATTCTACTTTGATAATGTCCTTGCGGCCCATTTTATTGCTGCGGGCATTTTTGATGATAGCTACGGTGCAATCCAGCTTGTCCAGTTTCAGATCGTGATAAATCGTCATGGATTTGCCGGCCTTGATGTGGTCCAGCACATATCCTTCCCGAAGGGCTCCTACGTTCAGCATTTATTTCACCTCCAAATTTAACAGTGTAAGAATGAGGGCCATACGTACATAGACGCCGTATTGGGCCTGCTTAAAGTATGCGGCTCTGGGATCGCTGTCCACCTCTACAGAGATTTCATTTACCCTGGGAAGAGGATGGAGGATCATCATATCGTCTTTGGCCAGCTCCAGCTTTGCCTTGTCTAATATGTAAAAATCCTTCATGCGGACATAATCCTCTTCATTGAAGAAACGTTCCTTCTGCACGCGGGTCATGTAGAGCAGATCCAATTCCGGCATGGCGTCTTCCAGACGTTCCACTTCTTTGTATTCCTTACCGTTCCGCTCCAGCACGTCTTCACGGATATAGCCGGGAACCCGGAGCTCTTCCGGAGAGATCAGCACAAAACGCACGTTGTCATAGCGGACCAAAGCCTCGATGAGAGAGTGCACGGTACGGCCGAATTTCAGATCTCCGCACAGACCGATGGTGAGATCGCCGAGACGTCCCTTCAGGGAACGAATGGTAAGAAGATCTGTAAGGGTTTGGGTGGGATGCTGATGGCCGCCGTCGCCGGCGTTG
This sequence comes from Blautia sp., assembly GCA_050944615.1. Lineage (GTDB taxonomy): Bacteria > Bacillota > Clostridia > Lachnospirales > Lachnospiraceae > Blautia_A. Next base: position 132,132 of record JBMNRL010000002.1, on the reverse strand, counting down.
ATGACTGGAATGAGTGATGCCATAGATGCGACGAGAGGTGCGCCTTCTTTGGGATGACGCATAGCACAGATATCGGCATAGCCGGATACTACGCGGATGGTGTCGGAGACGCTTTCCCCTTTGGCGGCGGAACTGGAATCAGCGCTGGAAAATCCGAGAACGCTGCCGCCGAGGTTGAGCATGGCCGCTTCAAAACTTAAGCGGGTCCGGGTACTGGGTTCATAAAACAGAGTCGCCAGCTTCTTGCCGGCACATGCATGGGCATATTTTTCAGGGTTTTTTTCAATGTCATTTGCCAGGTTTAGAATTTCATCCAATTCTTCCACTGACAGGTCCAGAGGACTCATTAAATGCTTCATGTATTACCTCCTGATTTTGTATAGTATATAAATCTTCTGTGTACCATCATATAATAGATAGGGGTTTTTTTCAAGTTTTATCCGTAAGTATTTTTTCGAAAAAGAGGCCGGTCAGAAACCATACCGGCGCATAGTCAAAACGGATGACACCCTGGTAATTAAAGGGAGATTTGCTGTAATCCCAGGGACAGGCATGGAAGTGCTTCAGGAGCATTCCGGTGGAATATTCGGCGGCAAAAATTCCGGCAGTGTAGATGGAGCCCCGGAAAACCGTGGGAAGGCTGGTGAGCTTTTTGGAAACGGGGCCGATGAGGGCGGCGCAGCCATAAATGGGGAACATCCAGATGGAAGACTGCCCTTTTAATGTGAAGTCCTTATGGAACAGTGCATGACAGCCAGTCCATAAAATTTCCATACACCAGCCCACGCTTCCGCAGAGAAGAAATTGTTCTTTCATCAGAATACCTCCTTTTTTTCTAGTATGGGGATCTCTTTGTAAAATATGCGTAAATAAAACCGGCGTGCTTGAAAATTGCAGGTGCCTGTACTATAATAATTACAATTATCCGCGGCTTTTCGGGCTTTGCGGAATGGGAAGGAATTTTGACTAATGATAGATTTACAAAAAAGCAGGGAGCAGATTGACGAGATCGACTGCCAGATCGTGTCACTTTTTGAAGAACGGATGAGAGTGGCCGAGCAGGTGGCAGAGTATAAGATCAGCACCGGCAAGCAGGTGCTGGATACGAAACGGGAGCAGGACAAGCTGGATACACTTCAGACGATGACGCACAATGAATTCAACTCTTTGGGGGTGCGAGAGCTTTTCCAGCAGATCATGACCATGAGCCGGAAGAAGCAGTACCAGCTTTTGACAGCCAAAGGAGCGTTGAAGCTGCCGCAGGAGTTTGAGATGGTGGATGCGCTTCCCAAGGAAGACAAGACCATCGTGTATCAGGGCGTGGAAGGCGCTTACAGCTATGCGGCTATGCAGCAGTTTTTCGGAGAGGATGCCAGGCACTTTCATGTGAAGACTTGGAAAGACGCCATGGATGCCATCGTTTCCGGGAAGGCGGATTATGCGGTGCTTCCCATTGAGAACTCCACGGCTGGCATTGTATCCGATATCTATGACCTGCTGGCAGAGTATGATGAGCTTTATATCGTAGGAGAACAGATCATCAAATGTGAGCATGTGCTCATGGGGCTTTGCGGCACCAAAATTTCAGATATCAAGACGGTGTATTCCCACCGCCAGGGGCTGATGCAGTGCCGGAAATTTTTAGAGGAGCATTTGGAGTGGGAACAGGTGGCTTTGGAGAACACGGCGGTGGCAGCCGCTAAGGTGAGCCGTGACGGGGATCTGTCACAGGCGGCCATTGCCAGCAGATCCGCGGCTAAGGTCTGCGGCCTGGAAATTTTACAGGAGAACATTTTCAATAATCTGAACAATTCCACACGTTTTGTCATCGTCAGCAAACGCCCGGTCTTTGCCGCGGATGCTGCAAAGATCAGTATCGGTTTTGAGGTGCCCCATGAGAGCGGAAGCCTCTACAGCATGCTGTCTCATGTGATCTATAACGGCCTGAATATGACGAAGATTGAATCCAGGCCGATTCCAGGCAAGAATTGGCAGTACCGCTTCTTTATGGATTTTGAGGGCAATCTGACGGATGCATCTGTGAAAAATGCCCTTGTGGGTATTCACCGGGAAGCGGAGAAGATGCGGGTATACGGTAATTATTAAGTGAGGGATGGAGTAAGAAAATGACAAAAGTGGATGAATGTATCTTATATCGGAATCCTGCCCATGGAGAGATCCTGCAGGATATGACCAGTCTGATGACAGGAGAGGCCTTGGAGGGCCGCAAGGAATTGTATTACCGGTGCCTGGGAGGCCTGGTGGAGTTGGCTGGAAGCTATGGTTTCGCAGGGAATCTGTGGCACAATTATCTGACCTTTTTGCTGGTGAACCATGAAAATGCGTTCAGCACCGCCTGTGAGATCACTGGCGCGGTGGAGGGCAGCATCAATGAATTGGCGCTGCATGATTTCCGGATCTATAAGGAGCTGTTTGATTACGACTTGGAGAAGCTGGATGAGGAGTTTGAAAGCGGCCTGTGTCAGTCAGTCCGGAATTATGTGAATATCAATGAGAACAGCAAGCTGTTTAACAAAAGGATCCGGGACCGGATCTGCCATCTGAGCGTGAAGCTGGGAACGGCTGCTACGGCAGAAGAGTTTATGGCGGATATGGTGGAGTTCTATAAAGAATTTGGCGTGGGTAAGCTGGGGCTTCATAAGGCATTCCGCGTGGCCCATGATGCTCAGGGGGAGGTGGTCATCGAGCCGATCACCCGGATTGCCCATGTACGTCTGGACGATTTGGTGGGGTATGAAATCCCTAAGAAGAAGCTCATCGACAATACCGAAGCCTTTGTGCAAGGAAGAAGGGCCAACAATTGTCTGCTTTTCGGGGATGCCGGAACGGGAAAATCCTCCAGCATCAAGGGCATTCTGAACCAGTATTATGACCAGGGGCTTCGCATTATCGAGGTGTATAAGCATCAGTTCCAGGATTTGAATGCAGTGATTTCTCAGATCAAGAATAGAAATTATAAGTTTATCATCTATATGGACGATCTTTCTTTTGAGGATTTTGAGATCGAATACAAATATCTGAAGGCAGTGATTGAGGGCGGACTAGAGAAGAAGCCGGATAATGTGCTGATCTATGCCACATCCAACCGCCGCCATCTGGTACGGGAGAGCTTTTCCGACAAAGAGGGCAGGAGAGAGGATCTGCACGCTTCCGATACGGTGCAGGAGAAACTGTCCTTGGTGTACCGGTTTGGCGTGACGATTTTCTTCTGCGCGCCCAACAAGAAGGAATTTCAAAATATTGTTAAGACTCTGGCCCAACGTCATCAGGTGCAGATGCCGCAGGAGAAACTGTTGGAAGAAGCTAACAAGTGGGAGCTGCAGCACGGCGGGCTCACAGGCAGGACTGCCCAGCAGTTCATTGACTATTTGCTGGGACAGGAAAAATAAATAAGACAGGGGGTGCAGGCATGGCCATCACAACATTTGCCGCCATTGATATCGGTTCCTATGAGACCAGTCTCAAGATTTTTGAGATGTCCAAAAAATATGGATTGAAAGAAATTAATCATGTGCGGTACCGGCTGGAATTGGGGAAAGATTCCTATATGACCGGAAAGATCAATTCAGCGGTTTTAGATGAATTGTGCAAGGTGCTCGGGGGCTTTTGGCAGATCATGGAGGAATATCAGGTAACGGATTACCGGATTTGTTCCACCAGCGCGCTGCGGGAGATTGAAAATTCTGAGCTGATCGTGGAACAGATTTACCGGCGTACAGGGATGCAGGTGGATATCCTGAGCAATTCTGAGCAGCGGTTTATCGGGTACAAATCCATAGCCGCCATGGAAACCGGATTTAAAAAGATGATTCAAAAGAGCACGGCGATTTTGGATGTGGGCGGCGGAAGCGTGCAGGTGTCCCTGTTCGACAATGATACGCTGGTGACCACTCAGAACATTAAGATTGGAAGCCTACGTATCCGGGAGCGTCTCAAAGACCTGGAAAAGGATACGACCCATTATGACCAGCTCATCGAGGAGTTCATCCGCCATGATTTGCTCAGTTTCCAGCGGCTGTTCCTCAAGGACCGGGAAATCAAGCATGTGATTCTTCTGGGAGATTTTCTGACAGATACCATTTTCCACGAGGACATCCGGGATCAGATTCTCACCAGGACGGAATTCATGAACCGTTATGAAGCGGTGGCCCACAAGTCTTCGGACGCACTGGCGGCGGAGATGGGGATTGCCCAGGAATATGCTTCTTTGGTGGTGCCCACGGTAGTGATCTACAAGGGCTTTTTGGATATCCTGGGGGCGGAGGCTCTGTGGACACCCGGCGTTTCCCTGACAGACGGCATCGCCTATGACTTTGGGGAGAGGAATAAGATCCTTAAGACGAAGCATAACTTTGAAAATGATATCCTGGTGGCAGCGGCCAACATTGGAAAACGCTATTCCAGTGAAAGATCCCATATCCAAGGGACCACACAGCTGGCTTTGGGCATCTTTGACGGGATGAAGAAGCTACACGGGATGGGCAGCAGGGAGCGCCTGCTTCTGCAGCTGGCCGCGATCCTTCATGACTGCGGCAAATACATCAGCATGGAAAATGTGGCCCAGTGTTCTTATAACATCATCATGTCCACGGAGATTATCGGTTTGTCCAACCGGGAACGGGAGATCATCGCCAATGTAGTGCTCTATAACACCTCGGATTTTTACTGCTATGAGGAGATGCGCTTAAAGAACGGCATGGACAGACACACATATGTGCAGGTGGCGAAGCTGACGGCGATCCTTCGTCTGGCCAATGCTATGGACCGCAGCCACTATCAGAAGGTGGAAGGGCTGAAGGTGGTCCTGCGGGGCGGCGAGTTACAGGTGATTGTGGATTCCAGCAGGGATTTCAGCCTGGAGATGGGACTGCTCCGGGGGCAGAGTGATTTCTTCCATGATATCTATGGAGTTTACCCGGTGCTGAAACGTAAAAGGAAAGTATAAGGAGGGGCAAATGGAACTAAAAAAGTTTGAAGATCCCGCATATTATGTGAATCGTGAGCTGAGCTGGATCCTTTTTAATGAGAGGGTGCTTGGCGAAGCGCGGGATAAAAGTATTCCACTGTTTGAACGGCTGAAATTTCTAAGCATTACAGCGTCGAATTTAGATGAGTTTTTTATGATCCGGGTGGCCTCTTTAAAGGACCAGGTGCATGCGCAATATGACAAGCCGGATATTTCCGGGATGCCGCCCAAAGAGCAGCTGCGCCAGATCAGTATGCGCACCAAAGAGCTGGTGAGTATGCAGTATACCACATATAACCGTTCCCTGCTCCCCGCCTTGAAAAAAATCGGCCTGCATGTGGTGATCCAGCATGAGGATCTCACAGAGGAGCAGAAGGAATTTGCAGACCGTTATTTTGCAGAAAATGTATATCCGGTGCTGACGCCTATGGCCATGGATTCTTCCCGGCCGTTTCCGCTGATCCGCAATAAGACGCTCAATATCGGCGCTCTGATCGCGAAAAAGGATACGAAGAAAAAGGAAGAATTGGATTTTGCCACTGTACAGGTGCCGTCTGTACTGCCAAGGATCGTAGAGCTGCCTTCCAAAAAGGAGGAACGCTGCGTGATTTTCCTGGAGGAGATCATCGAACGGAACATCGGAAAGCTTTTCTTAAGCAATGACGTGATTTGTGCCCATCCATACCGGATCATGCGGAATGCGGACCTGACCATTGATGAGGACGAGGCGGAGGATCTGCTGGTAGAGATCCAGAAGCAGCTGAAAAAACGGCAGTGGGGTGAGGTCATCCGTCTGGAAGCGGACGAAAAGATGGATAAGCGCCTGCTGAAGATATTGAAAAAGGAATTCTGCATCAAGGATGAGGACATTTACAGCATTAACGGACCGCTGGATCTGACAGTTTTGATGAAAATGTACGGGCTCAAAGGATTTGACACATATAAGACGCCGTCTTATACGCCGGCTGCAGTGCCTGCATTCCGGGAGGAGCCCAATCTGTTTGCCCGCATCCGGCAGGGAGATGTGTTCCTGCATCATCCTTACATGAGCTTCGATCCTGTGGTGAATTTTGTGCGTCAGGCGGCCAGGGATCCGGAGGTTCTGGCCATCAAACAGACCCTGTACCGTGTCAGCGGCAACTCTCCCATCATCGCTGCTTTGGCCTTGGCGGCGGAGAATGGCAAGCAGGTCACGGTACTTGTGGAGCTGAAGGCACGGTTTGATGAGGAAAATAATATCGTATGGGCGAAAAAGCTGGAAAAAGCTGGTTGCCATGTGATTTACGGCCTGGTGGGATTAAAGACCCATAGCAAGATTACCTTAGTGGTGCGCAAGGAAGAGAGCGGGATCCGGCGGTATGTGCATCTAGGCACCGGAAATTACAACGATTCCACAGCAAAGCTGTATACGGACTGCGGTATTTTTACCTGCGATGCCAGGATCGGGGAGGACGCTACGGCGGTATTCAATATGCTGTCTGGTTATTCGGAGCCCAAATCCTGGAATAAGCTCATCGTGGCGCCAATTTGGATGAAGGAGCGGTTTCTCAAGTTAATAGAGAATGAGGCGGAACATGCCAAAAACGGCCAGGAGGCTTTCATTCGGGCGAAGATGAATTCCCTTTGTGATCCTGAGATCATGGCGGCCCTTTATTATGCGTCCTCCTGCGGAGTGAAGATCGAGCTTTTGATCCGCGGGATTTGCTGTCTGAAGGTGGGAATTCCGGGAATCAGCGACAATATAGAGGTGCGTTCCATCGTGGGCAATTTCCTGGAGCACAGCCGCATTTTCCATTTCCACAGCAATGGCGCAGATGAGATTTATATGGGAAGCGCGGACTGGATGCCCAGGAATTTGGACCGTCGGGTGGAAATTGTATTCCCGGTGGAAGCGGAAGACATCAAGAGGGAAGTATTGCATATTTTAGACCTGGAATTCCAGGATAACGTGAAGGCGCATATCCTCAGGAAGGACGGAACCTATGAGAAACCGGACAAGCGCGGCAAGACATTGGTCAACTCCCAGATGATTTTCTGTGAGGAAGCCCAGAAGCAGGCGGAAATGCCAAAGCTGCAGGAGAAGACCAGAGTCTTCATTCCTGCAGAGGCAGTAGAGGATACAGAAGAAGATTAAGAATTTAAATTTTTCCAAAGGGTGTAGGGGACTTTTAAGTTTCCGCGCCCGGTACCCAGGTGGATCTTTGGCTTGTTGTCCCCGTGAAAGTCAGAGCCGCCGGTGATTTTTAAGGAGTATTTGGCCGCTAGTTGTTTCATAGCGCTGTCATCACTGGGACGATTGCCGGAATAGATGGCTTCGATGCCGTCTAGTCCGGCTTTTTTTAACTGAGCGGTCAGAGCGTCCAGCTTATCCTTTGAGAAGCCGTAGAGCAGCGGATGGGCAAGGATGGCGTAGCCTCCAGCTTCATGGATTAAGCGGATGGCTTCAAAAGGCGTAACCTTTTCCCTGGGTACGAAGCAAGGGGCCCGGTCGCCGATGTAGCGGTCGAAGGCTTCGCTTACGGAAGAAACACAGCCAAGATCCAGAAGACAGGCGCCAAAATGGGCCCGGGTCCAGACGGCGTTCGGATAATGTTCTTCCAGGTATTCTTTGGTGATGGGCAGGCCTGCCTCCTGAAGTCTAGCGATCATCTTGTCGTTGCGCAGCCCTCTGGAATCCCGGAAATATGCCAGCTGCTGCTGGAAGTAGGCGTTCTGGTAGTGGATTCCAAGGCCTAGCACATGAATATCCTTCCCTTCATAGCTGGTGGAAAATTCAATGCCTGGAATCACCTCCAGACCGGTGCCTTTGGCGGCTGCCTGGGCAGGTGCGATCCCTTCTGTGGTATCATGGTCAGTGAGGGCAAAGGCCTCTAAAGGGACACGAAGGGCTGATTTTACTAATTCCTCCGGGGAATAGGTGCCGTCGGAACAATTGGAATGAACATGCAGATCTATCATAATTTTATAACCTCCGATGGATTTTTTAGATGTCATCTATTATAATGAGTGGAAGAGAAATTTGCAAATTAGAGGTGAAACATGGAAAAACAGAGCAGGAAGCATGTGGAGCATGAATTTTTGCCGGTCTATGATCAGGCATCGAAGGTGCTCATTTTAGGGACATTCCCATCCGTCAAATCCAGGGAAGGGCAGTTTTATTATCATCATCCCAGGAACCGATTCTGGCCGGTTTTAAGCCGTCTGACCGGGGAACCGCTGCCGGAGTCGATTCCGGAGAAAAAGGAGATGCTGCTAAGACATGGGATTTCCATCTGGGATGTGGTGGCCAGCTGTGACATCACAGGTTCCAGTGATAGCAGCATCCGCAATGTGGTCCCAGCGGACATCGGCCGCGTACTGGAAGATTCCCAAATTACAGAAATTTATACCAATGGAGGGACGGCCCACCGGTTATATCAGAAATATTGTCTGGAGAACACAGGACTTGAAGATGTGTGCCTGCCGTCCACAAGCCCAGCGAATGCGGCGTTTTCCCTGGAGAAGCTGGTAGAGATCTGGGGGAGATATCTGCTTGGAAAAATAAATTAAATTTTCTTTTTTGAACGCCCCAATGTTGTGAAACAAAAAATCCGGCACCGATAAATTTCATCGATGCCGGATTTAAAATCATATAACAGCCAGTAGGGGAGTCGAACCCCTGATTCCGCCGTGAGAGGGCGGCGTCTTAACCACTTGACCAACTGGCCTTGTCGCTGTTGCTCTTGAACAGTGCTTGTTTATACTACAATATTTTTACATTTTTTGCAAGTACTTTTTTGAATTTTTTTGAAAAAATTTTTATAGACTGTGAAAAACCGTTGCCTTCTGCAGAAAGAAACCCTTCTGGAAGGGTAGACATGATGGAAAATAATAGATATAATTGGTATAAATAGTGGCACAAAAAGAAGGTGAGGCGTAGGTCATGCAGTCTTTGGATCATTTTATCGGACAGGCAGAGCAGCTTCTGGAGGGACACAAAGGTGAAAAAAGATATCTGGTGATATCGGTGGATATCGCCCATTTTCAAGCGGTGAATCATTGTTATGGGACAAAGGCAGGAGACCGGCTTTTGCACGAAGTGGAGAAAGCTCTGGAGGATGATGTCCATATTGTGTATCAGGAACGCATTTTTGCGGATCTTTTTCTGTGCTTGGGCGCATTTGAAAAGGATGTGGGGAATGAGGAGATTTCTCAATATTTGAAAAAATATTGGGAAAACTTTAAGCAGGCCCAAAGTCTGATCTATCTGGTTTGTAATTGGCAGGTGGTCTGCGGGGCCGGCTCCATCGAAGGGATCGGTCTGAAAGAGGCGGTGGAGATTGCCAATGCTGCCAGGAAAATAGCAAAAGAAGAGAATCAGATCGTGATGCTTGAGGACTCCTCTCTATTGGCAAAACTTAGGGAGCAGTATGAAAAGGAACAGGAGTTAAATCAAGCTCTTAAGGATGAGAAATTCTGTTTTTATCTGCAGCCTAAGGTGAATTTGGTCTCCGGTGAGATTGTGGGTGCGGAGGCGCTGGTCAGAAGGCTGGACCAGAACGGACAAGAAATCTTTCCCGATGATTTTCTTCCTCTCATGGAGGAAAACGGATCTATTTTGGAGCTGGATCTGATGGTCTGCCGGAAGGTATGTGCTTATCTGCGGGAGAGACTGGATGCCCGCCTGCCGGTGGTATGCACTTCTGTGAATCTTTCCCGGCTTCATATCAACAATCCAGATACTGCCCGGCTTTTTCATGAGACGGCGCTGAGATACCAGATTCCATCTGAGCTTCTGGAGTTTGAACTGACAGAGACGATTTTGCTGGATGAATTTACCGGTACCAAAAAGCTGATTGAAAACTTACGGTCTTATGGCTATCAGGTGGCTATCGATGATTTTGGCTCCGGCTATGCTGGGATTAATATCTGGCAGGAGCTGGATTTTGATGTATTAAAACTGGATAAGCTTTTCTTGCGGGAGGATACCTATCACAAAGCCAGAAATGAAGCATTGGTGCCGAATATCATCAACATTGGCCAGCGACTGCATGCGGATGTTCTTTGTGAAGGCGTGGAGACCAAGGAACAGTGCCAGTATCTTCTGTCCTTGGGGTGTACACTGGCGCAGGGCTTTTATTTTTCTAAACCGGTTCCGCCGGAACAGTTTTATGCGTTATATCAAAAGATGGATGGGCAGTATCCTCTGGTTCTTTCCAAGAAAAAAATGGACAGGCAGGGTATAAGGACGAAGGAAGCGGCGGCAGCAAAGAATTCTGTATCTGGCCCGGCCCCCAGAGGTTGGATGCGATATGTTTATTTCGCAGTGATCATTGTGAGTGTGTTCCTGTTGATCTGGTCATTCGAGCATACGACCAGGCTTTATCGGGAAATGACACAGGAAAAGTTTAAGGGGATGATTGAAGAAACGCTGGATGCTTATATTGCGGCCCAGAAGCAGATTTGTCAGGGAAAGATCACCAATGTGGAAGATACACTAAATGCTTATGAAGTGCTGTTTTCTCAAAATTCCGATCCGGAATATATAGAATCCTGTATTCAGGCGCTCAATGATTCCGACCCGACGATTGTATTCCAATATACACCTGCAGATGCTTTATGGAAAGTGGCGGAAAAGATGCATTATTCTGAAGCGGATTGGCAGCTTTTAAAGCGGCTGGAGAGCGGTGAAATGGTAGTCAGCAATGTCCGGTTCTCTAAGCAGCTTGGCAATGCCTACTATTATGCGGTAGCGGTTCCAGTGATAAAAGATGGAAATTTTATCGGAGCCTTACGGGGGATTTTAGATGCCACAGAGCTGGTCAGTACCAGCCAGTATCCGCCTTCTCAGGGAAGGGTGATCGCCAGCTTTTTGACAGACGGGGCTGGAAATATGGTTCCGGTGCAGGCAGACGGTTCTGATGACTGCGGCACGGTCTATGATTTTTTGAAAAATAAGGAAGAGATTGAAATATCCAGGCAAGGGTTAGATGATCTGAATAAAAAACTGTATCAATTTTCCACTCACAGCATCCAATTGGGAGAGAGCGAGGGCACGCCGGTATATCTGACCATGACAAGACTGGATTATAACGATCTGTATCTGTCCGTGCTGGTGTATGCTGACAAGGCACAGCAATATTCGGAGGATATTGTCCATAACACTACGAAAACGTCCACGTATTTCCTGCTGTGTCTGATTGTATTTAGTGCGGTGCTTCTGATGGTGTTCCGTCAGATGCAGCAGCGGCTGTCAGAAGAGGAGCGGAGGTATATGCTGCTTGGGCAGTTTTCTGATACAGTGCTGTTTGATTATGACTGTCGCAGTGATACCATTCATTTTACCGATAATGCCAAGGAATTGTTCCGTGCGGATAAGTTAGTGAAGCATCGTTTCCTGCGCAGTTTACAGGAGAGCGGCATTTACGCGGGAGATCTGGATACGGTACAGCATTTCCTCACAGGTAAGAACGAGGAGGGGAAAAATGAAGCCCGGATCCGTTTTCTGCAGCCGGACGCGGATGACTATTTCTGGTGTCTGGTGCAGTTCCACTATGTATATGACGGAAATACTATCGTTTCCGTAATCGGAAAGATTATGGATATTGACCAGCAAAAACGGTGGGAGGATGCTCTGGTGGAGAAATCTACCACGGATGGCCTCACAGGGCTTTACAACCGGGCGGCTGCGCAGGAGAGGATCTGCAGAGCGCTGGAAACCGTGGAAAAAGGAATGCTGCTGGTCATGGATATTGATGATTTTAAACATATCAATGACGGCTGTGGTCACCAGACGGGGGATGAAGTCCTGCGTTACACGACAGGAGTGTTAAGACGGATGTTCCGTTCAGAGGATATTTTAGGCCGTATGGGTGGCGATGAGCTGGTGGTGTTTATCAGCGGTTTGGACAGCCATAAAGTGGTAGAAGAAAAAGTGGATGCCATTTTGAGGGTGCTGCGGGAATATTCCCAGGGAAAAGAGTTTCAGCTTACGCTCAGTGTGGGAGGCGCCTGTTTCCCTAGAGACAGTATGGAATATCAACAGCTTTTTGTAGCGGCAGATGAAGCTATGTATGAAGCAAAAGCCCAAGGAAAGGGACGATGCTGCTTTTACAGCAGGCAGGGCAGGAAAGTTTAATCGTGTTGCTGTAGATAAGGCCGCCGGATGAGAATTTTTTCATCCGGCGGCCTTATCTGTGAGGCGGCAATAGGCACGGAAAGTCATTGCCGTGGAGCGGGGGATTTTTTATTTGCATTTTCCTACCAGATTTTGTTATAATAAGCGTTGGTCTACACAAGATTATGTTATTATTGGAGGATACGATGAAGGCTGACATAAAAGCAATTGCCATTGACATGGATGGAACATGGCTTCGGAGTGACTGCAGCATTTCGGAGGAAACAAAAGAAGCGGTACAAAGAGCAGCAGATGCAGGGTATCTTGTGATCCCCACGACGGGACGCAGCTTCCGGAATGCTTCTACTGTCCTAAAGGACTACCGTGGACTGCGGTATTATATCAATGCCAACGGCACTACATTTACGGATGGCAAAGAGGGAAAGCTTTTGTTTTCCCGATCCATGCCCTATGCCATGGCAAAAGAAATTTATGATTTGACGAATCAGTATTCCTGTTTTGTAGAAATATATGAGGGAATGGATGCCTATGTGGATCCGTTTGGCCGGGAGTTTCTCTATTCCACCGGATTGGGCCGGGATTATTGTGACCAGCTGCTTTCCACCAATTGTACCTTGAAAAGTCTGGATGACTTCATGGAAGAGGAGGGACGGCAGGTGTGCAAATACCATATTGTATGCGCCAATTCTGACCAGAAGAATCAATTAAAGAGGCGAATTGCCCAGGTGGAGGGCGCCTATCCCATATCCACCTTTTCCCAGAACATAGAGGTAGTATACGGTCACCACAGCAAAGCGGACGGCCTGCGGGCGGCCTGTGAGCATCTGGGCCTTCGGCAGGAGGAGATCATGGCCATTGGAGACAGTGACAACGATTACGATATGATCGCATGGGCCGGCCTGGGGGTAGCGATGGGTAACGGCAATGACCGTGTGAAAAGCGCGGCGGATTACATCAGCTCTTCCAACGATGAGGATGGAGTGGCCCGGGCGTTGAAGGAATGTTTGGGAATATAGAAGCAAAGAGGGAAAGGACGAGAGCATGGCAAAGAAAGATACTTATGATGCGGCGAGTATTTCCGTATTAGAAGGCTTGGAAGCGGTTCGGAAACGGCCGGGAATGTATATAGGCAGCGTATCCAGAAAAGGCTTGAATCATTTGATCTATGAAATCGTGGACAACGCGGTGGATGAGCATTTGGCGGGGTACTGCAGCCGGATCCAGGTGGTTCTGGAGCGTGATGGATCCTGCACGGTGACGGATGATGGCCGGGGCGTTCCGGTGGATATGCATGAAAAGGGAGTTCCTGCAGAGCGGCTGGTATTTACCACCCTTCATGCTGGAGGTAAATTTGATGAAGGCGCTTATAAGACCAGCGGCGGCCTGCACGGTGTGGGTTCTTCGGTCGTCAATGCCTTATCCACATATTTGGATATCCAGATCAGCAAGGACGGGTATGTGCATCATGACCGGTACGAGCGCGGCATTCCCGTCATGGAATTGGAAGACGGCCTGCTGCCCAAGCTCAAACGCACCAAAGAGACAGGCACCTGTGTTAATTTCCTGCCGGACCCGGAGATTTTTGAAAAAACCCGCTTTTCAGCCACAGAGGTCAAGAGCCGTCTCCATGAAACGGCGTATTTGAATCCGGAGCTGACGATACAGTTTGAGGACCGTCGTCTGGAAGAGCCGGAAATCATTGTCTATCATGAGCCGGAAGGCATCATCGGTTTTATTCAGGACCTGAATCAGAACTCAGAGGTGCTCCATGAGCCGGTCTATTTAAAAGGCGAGGCAGAGGGGATCACGGTGGAGGCCGCGTTCCAGTTTACCAATGAATTCCATGAAAATGTCTTGGGCTTTTGCAATAACATCTATAATGCAGAAGGCGGCACCCATCTGACGGGGTTTAAGACGGTGTTCACCACGGTGATGAATACCTATGCCAGGGAGCTTGGGATTCTCAAGGAAAAGGATGCCAATTTTACAGGCGCGGATATCCGCAATGGCATGACTGCCGTGGTGTCCATTAAACATCCGGCCCCCCGGTTCGAGGGACAGACGAAGACGAAGCTGGATAACCAGGATGCCAGCCGGGTAACCAGTAAGATCGTGGGAGAACAGATGGTTCTTTATTTTGACCGGAATCTGGAGGCGCTCAAATCTGTCCTTTCCTGTGCCGAGAAAGCAGCTAAAATCCGCAAAACGGAGGAGAGGGCAAAGACCAATCTGCTTACCAAGCAGAAATATTCCTTCGATTCCAACGGCAAGCTGGCCAACTGTGAGAAAAAGGACCCTTCTCTTTGCGAAATTTTCATTGTGGAGGGAGATTCCGCCGGGGGATCTGCCAAAAGCGCCAGAGACCGGAGCTATCAGGCCATTCTTCCCATCCGCGGGAAAATCCTGAACGTGGAAAAGGCCACCATTGACAAGGTATTGGCCAATGCGGAGATCAAGACGATGATCAATGCGTTCGGCTGCGGATTTTCTGAAGGCTACGGCAACGATTTTGACATTACGAAGCTTCGTTATGATAAAATCATCATCATGGCCGATGCGGACGTGGACGGTGCCCATATTTCCACCTTGCTTTTGACGTTATTTTACCGGTTCATGCCGGAGCTGATCTATGAGGGGCATGTATATATCGCGATGCCGCCTCTTTATAAGGCCATGCCGAAAAAGGGCGTGGAAGAATATCTCTATGATGATAAGGCTTTGGAGAAATACCGCAAGACCCATAAGGAGGGCAGCTTTACCCTTCAAAGATACAAAGGTTTGGGAGAGATGGACGCGGACCAGCTGTGGGAGACTACCTTGGATCCGAAGACACGACGGCTCAAACGCGTGGAGATTGAGGATGCCAGACTGGCGTCCAATATTACTGAGATACTGATGGGATCCGATGTGCCGCCCCGCAAGGCTTTCATTTATGAGCATGCGCAGGATGCCCAGCTGGATGTATAAACGGAGGATTGTTTAAACTATGGACGATAATATTATCCGCACTGACTATGCGGAGCTGATGCAGAAATCGTATATTGATTATGCCATGAGCGTCATCATCGCCAGGGCGCTGCCGGATGTGCGGGACGGATTAAAACCGGTACAGCGCAGGACCTTATATGATATGTATGAGCTCGGGATCCGCTATGACCGACCGTACCGGAAATGCGCCCGTATTGTGGGTGATACCATGGGTAAATACCATCCCCACGGCGACAGCTCCATCTATGAAGCGTTGGTGGTGATGTCCCAGGATTTCAAAAAAGGCCAGCCTTTGGTGGATGGCCACGGGAATTTCGGTTCCATCGAAGGTGACGGCCCCGCAGCCATGCGTTATACGGAGGCCCGTCTGCAGAAGATCACCCAGGAAGTCTATTTGAACGATTTGGATAAAAATGTGGTGGATTTTGTCCCGAATTTTGATGAGACAGAAAAAGAGCCCTCCGTCCTTCCGGTGAGAATTCCCAATCTGCTGGTAAACGGGGCAGACGGCATCGCCGTAGGCATGGCGACCAGCATTCCGCCCCACAATCTGGGGGAAGTGGTGGACGCTGTGAAGGCGTATATGAAGAATAACGACATCACCACCAAGGGGCTGATGCGCTATATCAAGGGCCCTGATTTTCCCACCGGCGGCATTGTGGTGAACCAGGACGATCTGAAGCAGATTTACGAGACCGGCGCCGGAAAGATCCGCGTCCGCGGCAAGGTAGAGGTGGAAAAAGGAAAAGGGGGCCGTCTGTATCTGGTGATCACAGAGATCCCTTATCCCATGCTGGGAGCCGGCATCGGTAAATTTTTGAACGATGTGGCAAATCTGGTAGAGACGAAGAAGACCACGGATGTGGTGGACATTTCCAACCAGTCTTCCAAAGAAGGCATCCGAATCGTGCTGGAATTGAAAAAGGATACCGATGTAGAGAATTTCACCAATATGCTCTACAAAAAGACCCGCCTGGAGGATACCTTCGGTGTGAATATGCTGGCTGTTTCCGACGGCAGGCCGGAGACGCTGGGCTTAAAACAGATCATTGAGCACCATGTGGATTTCCAATTTGAGATCGCCACTAGGAAATATCAGACGCTTTTATCCAAGGAGCAGGAGAAGCGGGAGGTACAAGAAGGCTTGATCAAGGCCTGCGATGTGATCGACTTGATCATTGAGATTCTTCGGGGCAGTAAGAACCAGGCCCAGGTGAAGAATTGTCTGGTCCACGGCGTGACGGAGGGCATCCGCTTCAAATCCAAGGCCAGTGAACAAAAGGCGGCGAAGCTTTCCTTTACCGAGCGCCAGGCCACAGCAATCCTGGAGATGCGCCTTTATAAGCTGATCGGTCTGGAAATTGAAGCCCTGATGGAGGAGCATAAAAAGACGCTGGATAACATCGCACGGTATGAGGATATTCTCAATAACTACGATTCCATGGCCAATGTGATCATGAAGGAGCTGGATGCGGTCAAGAGGGAATACGGGCGGAAGAGAAAGACAGCCATCGAAAATGCCGCTGAGGCAGTCTATGAAGAGAAGAAGATCGAAAACATGGAGGTCTGGTTCCTCATGGACCGGTTCGGATATGTGAAGGTGGTGGATAAGAACACCTACGAGAGAAATAAAGAAGCCGCCCATAAGGATTACAAATATATCTTCCCTTGTATGAATACCGACAAGGTCTGCGTGTTTGCGGACTCCGGCAAGCTTCATATGGTGAAGGTCCAGGACATTCCTCTGGCGAAATTCAGGGATAAGGGCATTCCCCTTGATAATTTGAGCAATTATAACAGCCAGGAAGAACAAATGCTGTTTGTGGGCAGCATGCCGGAGGTATTGGCTGGGGAATTCCTCTTCGCGACTGAGCGGGGAATGGTGAAGCTGGTGGAGGGCAGTGAATTTGATGTGGCCACCCGTAAGACCATTGATGCGACGAAGCTTGCTGAAGGTGACCGGCTGCTCTTTGTTGGGCGCAGTGACAATATGGAATATGTGGTGCTGCAAAGCCAGGAAGGCTTTTTCCTGCGGTTCTTAAAGCAGGAGATTCCTGTGAAGAAGAAAAATGCCATTGGTGTGCGGGGAATGAAGCTGGGAGATACGGATCAATTGGAAGCAGCCTATCTTCTGGAGGCCCATACGGAATATGTGATGGATTACCGGGAGAAGAAGGTATCCTTAAACCGCCTTAAGCTGTCCAAGCGGGATGCCAAAGGTGCGAAGAGCCGGTAATAGTTTTCATGGAAGTGGACCTTGTCATCTGTCAATATTGCTAAAAATGCAGGGAGATATTTGTCATATATTCGAGAGGTTTTTGCTTGCTTTTGGAGAATTGGTCGGATATAATACTCATATACAAGTGATATATCAGATGAGAGCGAGAACAGAATGAGTGAAGGAAAAACAACCATAGCCTATGAATATATAAAGCAGAAGATCATCCGGTGGGAGCTTTTGCCCATGTCCGATATTTCAGAGGAGAAAATCCAGTCGGAATTGGGTTTGAGCCGTACACCAGTACGGGAGGCGATCCTGCGTTTAGAGAAAGAGGGTTTTCTCTATGTCTATCCCCGTAAGGGGACCATCGTGGCAGAGGTGAGCAGGGATCTGACGGAAGAGATTTATCAGATGCGGTTATTGACTGAGCCGTTTATTACGGAGTCAGCCAGTCATACCATCAGCCAGTCGTGGCTTATGGATATGCGCAGACGTCTTTGTGAGCCTCCGGCGGATGTTTCCGAGAAGAGGCTGCGGGAATATTTCATGGAGCTGGATTGGGAGCTGCATTCTACGATCTTAGAAAATTGCGGGAACCGTTTCTTGAGAAATGAGATGCAAAATGTCTATGACCATAACCAACGGATACGCCTGAAGGCCTCGAATCCCGGCGCTGGATATGATCATTCCGTGCAGGAGCATATCCGGATTATTGATGCGATGCTCGCCGGGGATTCCGAAAGAATTATCGCTGAGTCTAAAAAGCATATTGAAGAGTCTAAGAAGATTACGGACGGAGTTTTGTGACTGACAGAACTCCGTTGTAAAAAGTCTCAACTGATATATCAGTTGAATATAAAAATAATATCAAAGGAGAGAAACTATGAAAACCAGGTTAAAAGATGTGAATTTTTACCGTGCAGTCTCTAAGATCAGCAAACCGATTGCTGACTCCACACACACGATCAGCAAAATTGCTTTCTATGTGGTAGAGGTGACGACTGAGGAGGGGATCAAAGGGCAAGGCTATCTGTTATCCTTTCACTATTCCCCCAATGCCATTGAGGGAGCCCTCCGGGATATGTGTGAATTTGTCAAAGCCAATTCTTATCAGGTATATGAGACCGTAAAGGTGAAAAAGGACTGGGATATGGAGGCGGAGTACTTTGGAAATACAGGACTGAATACCTGTGCCGTGGCTGCCTTGAATATTGCCATGTGGGATGCCTGGGGACATACCTGCGGTATGCCAATCTGGCAGATGCTGGGGGCCAACCAGACGAAGATTCCTGTCTATGGCAGCGGCGGATGGATTTCTTATTCCGACGAGGAATTGCTGGAGGAGGTGCTGGACTATAAGAGCCGTGGCTTTACCGCGGTGAAGATCAAGGTGGGTTCTGGGAGCCTGGACAAGGATCTTACCCGTTTGGAAAAATGCCGCCGGGCCTTGGGAGATAGCGTGAAAATTATGATGGACGCAAACCAAGGAATGGATGTGCCGACGGCATTGAAACTCTCTGAGCAGGCGAAAGCCATCGGAATTCACTGGTTTGAGGAGCCTGTGGTACATACTGATTTTGCAGGATACGAACTGCTCCGCAACAAATGCGGGATCGCATTGGCTATGGGTGAGCGGGAATATGACTGTGAGGCACTGAAAAATCTTATCGCCAGAAATGCGTTGGATCTGTGGCAGCCGGATATCGTGCGTCTGGGCGGTGTGGAAGGCTGGAGAGATTCCGCCGCGCTGGCTGAGGCCTATCATCTGCCAGTGCTTCCGCATTATTATAAGGACTATGATGTCCCTCTTTTGTGTACCATTCAGTCTCCTTACGGTGCGGAATCTTTTGACTGGATTGACGGGATCATCGATAACACGATGCGGATTGAGAACGGCTTTGCATATCCGAGAACCGGTGCAGGCTGGGGATTCCGCTTCAAGGAGGAAGCCTTAGAGGAGGTACGTTAAATGAAAGCGATTTTAGTGGAGCAGCCAGGTCAGGTGCGCCTGATAGAAAAGGAAATGCCCGTGCTGCGGACGGATACGGATGTGCTGGTGAAAATGACCGCGGTGGGCGTCTGCGGTTCCGATATCCATATTCTTCATGGAACACATCCCTATGTGCAGTATCCGAGGATCATCGGCCATGAAGGTGCCGGCATGGTGATGGAGGTTGGAAAAGGCGTAGCAGATCTGCAAAAAGGGGATGGCGTGGTGATTGAACCGATCCAATATTGCGGTGAATGCTATGCCTGTAGAAAAGGCCGGCACAATGTGTGTGAAAAACTCCGGGTGACCGGAGTCCATGACGATGGGACCTATCAGGAATATATGGTGCTGGACAGAAAACAGCTGCATAAGTACAGCAGAGAACTGACTCCGGCGGAGGCTGTGGCAGCGGAGCCTTATACCATTGGGGCTCAGGCCAATGCCAGAGCCGGCACGGCCAAGGGCGATTTCGTGCTGATCCACGGGGCAGGGCCGATCGGGCTCATCACCTGTGATCTGGCGGCAGCATTGGGAGCGGTATGCATGGTATCGGAACCCAATGAGAGCCGTTTGGAAATGGCCAAGGCGTTTGGGGCAAAATATGTGATCCGGCCGGACAAAGAAGACCTAAAAGCGCGGCTGATGGAAATCACTGGTGGAATGGGAGCCAACATTATTTTTGAAGCGGCAGGGGTGCCGAAGCTTTTGGAGGATTCCCTGGAGTTGGCTTCGGCGGCGGGAACGATCATCCCGATGACATTTGGGGATAAGCCCATCCCCTTAAATTTTGGATTGGTGAATAAAAAGGAATTGACCATCGGCGGAACCCGGATGGAATGCGGACGTTTTCCGGCTGTTTTGGAATCCTTCCCCGGCAGGAAGGACCGCCTGGACCGGCTGGTGACGCATACGTTTTCCTTGGAGGAATATGAAAAAGCATTTGCTACGTTTGTGGACAAGACGAGTGGTTCCTGCAAAGTGATCATGGTGATGGAATAAAGCAGCCGCAAAAGGCGTGGAAATGGAGGAAATTATGAATCATATGGAATATGTAAATGGATTGTTTGGCCTGGAAGGACATGTTGGGATTGTCACTGGTGCTTCCCGGGGCTTAGGAATGGGCGTGGCAAAGGTTCTTACGGAAGCTGGCGCAACCGTTTATAACCTGGATGTGATCCCCAGAGGAGACGATGAGAAGATCGGGGGAAATATGATCGATGTCCAGGTGGATCTGCTGGACCGGGAAGCGACAAAGAAAGTGATTGATGAGATTGCGGCAAAAGAAGGACATTTGGATTTTCTGATCAATAATGCAGGCATTACGTTTAAATGCCGGGCGGAGGAGTTCCCCATGGACCGGTATCGAAAGATCCAGGATTTGAATCTGGAAACGGTTTTTGAAATCAGCCGCATGTGCTATCCATATCTGAAAAAATCAGAATACGTGGGAAGGATCTTGTCTATCTCTTCCATGGCGGCACATATGGGATTTACCGGCGTGGTACCATACTGTATGACAAAATCCGGGATTCTGGGGCTGACCAGAGGATTGGCAGAAGAGTGGAAGGATGATAATATTTTAGTGAACAGCATTGCGCCAGGCTGGTTCCTGACAAAATTAAACGGGGGAATGTTTGCCGAAAATCCGGACCGTGAAAAAGCTGCCTTGGCCAAGCCAATGCTGGGAAGATTCGGTTATCCGGTGGAAATTGGCTACATGGCACTGTTTTTGCTAAGCCAGGCCTCTACCTATTTGACAGGACAGGATTTTGCAGTAGACGGAGGCGCACTGTCACATGGATTTTAATGGATAGGAGAAGGGATTATGAGGGTGAAAAAACTGATTGGGATATGTATGCTCGGAGCGGCGATGCTGGTTCTTTCCGGCTGCGGTGCGAAAAATGCCGAAGATCAGGATGTGATCCGTATCAGCATCGGGCAGAGTAATAATCCAGGCGAGCCTTTTGCAGAGGCTGCGGATTATTGGGCGGAAATATTGGAAAAAGAGAGCGGCGGCACGATGATTATGACGCATTATCCATCTGACCAGCTGGGCTCCAAGACGGATCTGTTTGACCAGATGATCGCGGGAGATGCGGTGATCGCACCTGGAAGCAGTCCATTTTTCTCAGACCTGGGAGTGGCGGATTTCGGTATCGTTCAGGCCCCGTATCTGTGTTCCTCCTGGGAGGAAATGGAAAAACTGATGGCCAGTGACTGGTATGCGGATCTGGAGAAGAAGCTGGAGAAAAAGGGCTACAAGGTGATCGCCAGGAATTGGAGATATGGCGCGAGGCATACGCTGACAAAGTCTTTGGTGGAGCATCCGGAGGATTTAAAAGGGATGAAGATCCGTGTGCCGGACAGCACGCCGTACGTGAAGACGTTTGAGGCTATCGGAGCAAATCCCACGCCGCTGACGATGAATGAAATTTATACGGCATTGCAGCAGGGGACCATTGACGGCTTGGAAAATCCGTTGACTACGATTGTCAACGGGGGATGGCAAGAGGTTGCCAAATATATTCTTCTGGACGGGCATATCCTGGATATGACGTCCATGGTGTGCGGCCTTGATTTCTGGAACGGATTGACGGCCAAACAGCAGGAAATCCTCCAGAAGACGGCAGAAGAGGCGGGGGAATATCAGAACCGCCTGATGGAGGAAGCAGAAAGCCAGTCCAGGAAAGCTTTGGAGGAAGCCGGGGTACAGTTTACCGAGGTGGATGTGGAAGAATTCCGCGCGGCTTCTGAAAATTACTATACATATAAAGAGTTCTCCAATTGGACACCGGGTCTTTATGATACGGTGAAGAACATATTAGCAGAGGAGGAAGACCATGAAAACGGTGTGGGATAAGGTGAAAAACATTGATTTTATTCTGTCCGGAATCTGTCTGGCGGCGCTGGTGACATTGACGATCCTGGGCGTGGTGATGCGGTATGTGGTCCACAATCCGTTCACATGGCTGGAGGAAGTGCAAAAAGGCTTGATGGTGTGGATTTCCTTCTATGCGGGCAGCATCGCTTTCCGAACGGGAGGTCACGTGGCGATTGAGATTCTGGTGGATGCCATGCCGATTTCCCTGCAAAAGGTGATGGAGCACGTGATCGAAGCGGTCGTAGTGGTGACATTGTTGTTCGTGGCCTATAACGGGGCTTCCTTGATGATGCTCCATGCCAGCGTGGATAAGGTGACCAATATTTTGAAAATTCCTTATTGGCTGATAGATTCTGCGGTGCCCATCGGGTGTTTGTTGATGTGCATCAATTTTATCTGTTCCAGAGTTCATGGAATAGAGGAGATCGAGGAGGTGCAGCATGAATAGTTATCTGATCGTGATTGCGGTGGTCGTTACTTTGCTATGTCTGTTTTTGAAGGTTCCGGTATTCATTTCCATCATTGCTGGTGCCAGTGTGTATTTTTTTGCAGAACCGGCGGTTTCTACCCATTTGATCGTACAGAGAACGCTCTCAGGCATGCAGAGCGTCCCGCTTCTGGCCGTGCCCTTTTTCGTCTATTCCGGCGTTTTGATGAACTATGCCGGCGTTACCCAGCGGATTATGGATTTTTGCAGCATTTTGACAGCCCGTATGTGGGGCGGCCTGGCACAGGTGAATATCCTGTTGTCCACGCTGATGGGAGGACTTTCCGGCTCCAGCCTTGCGGATGCCGCGATGGAAGCGAAAATGCTGGTACCAGAGATGCGGAAAAAAGGAATGAGCAATGAATTTTCCTCTGTGGTCACCGCCTTTTCCTCCTCCATTACGCCGCTGATCCCGCCGGGAATCGGAATGATCCTCTATGGATCCATCGGAAATGTGTCCATCGGACAGCTTTTTATCTCCGGTCTGGCGGTAGGAATCATTCTCTGCATCGCGATGATGCTCCTGACCGCAGTGATCTCCAAAAAAAGAGGATATAAACCGGAAAATATTTATGGAAAAGGAGAGCGCAGACAGGCCTTGTGGGTGAGCTTTAAGAAAGCGATATTGCCCTTATGTCTGCCGATCATTATTATCGGCGGCATCCGTCTGGGGATCTTCACGCCTACAGAAGCGGGTGCGGTAGCCGTAGTGTATTCAATTATCTTAGGTTTCGTTTACCGGAAGCTGAATAAGAAAAATATGGTCATCGCCTTGAAGGAGACGCTTGTTACCACAGGATCTGTCATGCTGATTGTAGGCGCTGCTTCTGCGCTGGCGTGGATCCTCACCAAGGAGCAGATTCCCCAGACGCTTACCGCAGCTATGGTAAATACCATTGACAATAAATATGTATTTTTGATTGTGGTAAATATCTTTCTTCTGATTGTCGGCATGTTTATTGAAGGAAATGCGGCTACCATCATTTTGGTGCCTCTTTTGATCCCCATTGCCAGAGCTTACGGGATCAACGATATCCAGTTTGCGTTCGTATTTATTTTCAATATGGCCATCGGTGCGATTTCACCTCCAATGGGAACCTTGATGTTTGTTACCTGCGGCGTCACCAAATGCAAGATCAAAGATTTCTTAAAAGAAGCAGTTCCGTATTTCGCCTTGATGCTGGCTGTCTTGCTTCTGATTACGTATGTGCCCGCAACGACGACAGCGATACTTGATTTATTTTATTGAAAGGGAGTAACGATATGAAATTCAGCGGTACCATTACATTGCAGTACGATACGCCGTTTTCTCCATTTACAGCGGGGGAATATGAAGAAGGCTTGGACTGGCTGGCCAGTCAGGGCTTTGACGGTGCGGAGGTGTGCATCTCCAATTATGACGGCATCGATATCTATAAAGTAAAAGAAGATCTGGAGAAGAAGGGGCTGGGTTGTTCCACCATTTCTACAGGCCAGGCCAGGGGACTGGAAAATATCTCTCTGCTTCATGAGGGAGAGGCACTGAAAAAGGCCCAAGAAAGGATGCTGCAGCATGTGGATGCCGCAGCAGTCCTGGGCAGCAAGGTAACGCTTGGACTGCTGCGAGGGCTGGGAAGTGCAGAGAATGCACAGAAGGAAAAAGAAATCCTGGCCAGAAACCTGGATCCAATCTTGGCCTATGCCCAAGACAAGCATGTCATCATCATGCTGGAAGCTATCAACCGGTATGAGACTGCACTATTTAATTCCGCGGCGGAAACCGTGGAGTTTATCGGCAGACAATTGGGGAATCCTAAATATATGGGAATTCTTTGGGATATCTTTCATGCGAATATAGAAGATGCTTCCTTTGACGAGGCGATTGACTGCATGGGAAACCGTCTGCAGCATGTGCATGCAGCGGATTCGAACCGCATGTTTCCGGGTTATGGACATACTAACTTTGGCGCTATCGTGAAAAAGTTAAAAACTGCAGGCTTTTCCCAGTATATGTCCTTTGAATGTCTGAACCTTCCGTCATTGGAAACGGTAAGGGGAGAAGCAGGCAGATTTATACAAGAAATGCGCAATATTTAATTAGGTTTGGATATAAGATTTGCACAATTACCCCTTGCGTTTCTTATATAATGGTGCTACAATGGGATAGAACTAAATAATCGACAACATAAGAGTGGGCTTGCGTCCACTCTTATTGTTTGCCGTTTCTTATGTGCAGAAAATGGCAGGACAAGGTGGTGAGAGTATGACGAGAAGAGAAACCTATGAGCAGAAAGCGGAAGCGCTGCTTGGGCCCATCGTGGAGGCGGAAGGCTTTGAGCTGGTGGATGTGGAATACGTAAAAGAAGCGGGTACTTGGTATTTAAGGGGGTACGTGGACAAAGAAGGCGGGATCACCGTCAATGACTGTGAGGCAGTGAGCCGTGCGTTCAGCGAGAAGCTGGATGAGACGGATTTTATCGAGGACAGCTACATTATGGAAATCAGTTCGCCGGGGCTGGACCGTCCGTTGAAAAAGGAGAAGGATTTCCTACGGAGCATGGGCAAAGAGGTGGAGATCCGCACTTACCGCCCCATAGAAAAACAGAAGGAATTTTATGGGTTCCTGAAGGCATATGATAGCAACAGTGTGACTATTGAAGAAGACGGGCAGGACAGGACATTTGACAGAAAAGACATCGCCTTGATCAGGCTGGCAATACATTTTTAAAGGTTTAGGAGGAATAGGAAAATGAACACGGAATTATTAGAGGCGCTGGAGCTTCTGGAAAAGGAAAAGGATATCAGCAAAGATACGCTTTTGGAAGCCATCGAACAGTCACTGATCCAGGCCTGCAAGAACCATTTTGGCAAAGCGGACAATGTGAAGGTAAATATTGATCCGCAGACCTGCGATTTCGGCGTATATGCGGAAAAGACCGTAGTGGAAACGGTGGAAGACCCGGTGATGGAGATTTCCCTGGATGACGCCAAGGAGATCAGTAAAAAAGCGGAGATAGGGGATATTATTAAGGTAGAGATTCACTCCAAGGAATTCGGACGGATCGCTACGCAGAATGCGAAGAATGTGATCCTGCAGAAGATTCGTGAGGAAGAACGGAAGGTCATTTACAACCAGTATTACGGCAAAGAAAAGGATGTGGTGACCGGTATTGTCCAGCGGAACATGGGTAGAAATGTGAGTATTAACCTGGGGAAAGCGGATGCGATCTTAAGCGAGAACGAGCAGGTGAAGGGGGAGACCTTCCTGCCTACGGAGCGCATCAAAGTATATATTCTGGAAGTAAAGGATACTCCCAAGGGACCGCGTATCCTGGTGTCCAGAACCCACCCGGAGCTGGTAAAACGTTTGTTTGAGTCAGAGGTGGCAGAAGTCAGGGACGGTACCGTGGAGATCAAGAGCATTGCCAGAGAGGCAGGCTCCAGAACCAAGATTGCCGTATGGTCCAACGATCCGGACGTGGATCCGGTGGGCGCATGTGTAGGTATGAATGGCGCCAGGGTCAATGCCATCGTAAGCGAACTTCGCGGCGAGAAAATCGACATCATCAATTGGAATGAAAACCCTGCGATCCTCATTGAAAATGCACTCAGTCCAGCCAAGGTCATTGCGGTGATGGCGGATCCGGATGAGAAGACTGCTTTGGTGGTTGTGCCGGACTATCAGCTTTCTCTTGCCATCGGCAAAGAAGGGCAAAATGCAAGACTGGCCGCGCGCCTTACCGGCTTTAAGATCGATATCAAGAGTGAGACCCAGGCCAGGGAATCCGGAGACTTCTATGAATACGACGATGAGTATGATGAGGATTATGAGGATGCGTACGAGGATGAGTACGAAGAGTCATATGACGGGGAAACGTCTCAGGCGGAATATGAAGAAGGTGAGTTAGATGGCGAAGGCAGCAAAGACGAAGAGTAAGGTTCCCATGAGACAGTGCACCGGGTGCCGTCAGATGAAGAGTAAAAAAGAGATGCTCCGGGTACTTAGGACCGTGGATGAGGAAATTGTGTTGGATGCTACCGGAAGAAAGAACGGACGTGGTGCTTATCTGTGTTATGACACAAAGTGCCTGGAAGCGGCCAGGAAGAATAAAGGCCTGGAACGTTCGCTGAAGGTGGAGATTCCGGAAGAGATATATGATAAGCTGGCAAAGGAGCTGGAAGCCATTGAACAAAAATAAAGTGTTGTCTCTGTTAGGGCTTGCGGCGAAAGCCGGCAAGGTAGTTAGCGGAGAATTCTCTACGGAGAAAAGCGTGAAGTCAGGAAAAGCGTATTTGGTTATGGTAGCGGAGGATGCCTCCGGCAATACCAGAAAGAAATTCCAGAATATGTGCAGCTTCTATGAAGTACCTGTATTTTTCGTGGAAGATAAGGAGAATCTGGGAAGGGCTATCGGCAAGGAATACCGTGCCAGCGTGGCCGTGCAGGATGAGAACCTTGCTTCTGCAATCCGAAAAGAGTTAAGTCAGCGTATGAGATAGAAGGAGGTAGTGGAATGTCAAAGATGAGAGTATATGAGCTTGCCCAGGAACTGGGCCGGCAGAACAAAGAAGTGATAGAGTTTTTGAAATCCAATGGTGTGGATATCAAAAGCCATATGAGTAATGTAGAAGAGGAATATGTTCGTATGACAAAAGAGAAAATAGGTAATAGCAGCAATGAGCCGAAAAAGACGGAAAGCGGCGTGAAAGAGCCTGTACAGGAAGATGGTGCTCCCAAGAAAAAGAAGAACATCATTCGTATTTTTCATGCTCAAAATGCCAGTGACGGGGGCAAAGACAGATTCGGCAAAAGAGAACGGAGACCCGGAGACCGGAAGCCGTCAAGAGGTCAAGGGACAGCTCCTGCGAAGAAACCGGTGTCACCGGAAGTAAAAGCCCAGGAGCAGCCAGCTGCAAAACCGGCACCGCAGCCAGCGGCAAAGCCGGAAGAGAAGACGACAGCGCCGGTTCAGGAAGCGCCTAAAGCACAGACAGCACCGGCAGAAGAGACAAAGCCAGAGGCAAGACCGCAGGCCCAGGCAGCGGGCAGACCGCAAAGCCAGGATAACCGCAGCCAGGGCGCAGGCCGTCAGGGACAGGATAACCGTGGCTACCATAATGGAAACCGGAGCCAGAGCCAGGACGGAATGAATAATCAGAATCGTTCCGGCCAGGGTCAGAACCGGAGTCAGGGCCAGTATCAGGGCGGAAGCCGCCAAGGCCAGTACCAGGGCAGAAATCAAGGCCAGAATCAGGGACAGGGAAGACCGCAGGGTCAGAACCAAGGCAGGCCACAGGGCCAGGGACAATATCAGGGCAGAAGTCAAGGCCAGGGCGGAAGACCGCAGGGCCAGGGACAATATCAAGGCAGAGGCCAGGGCCAGGGCGGAAGACCGCAGGGCCAGGGGCAATATCAGGGCAGAGGCCAGGGCCAGGGCGGAAGACCGCAGGGTCAGGGTCAGTACCAGGGCAGAGGTCAAGGTCAGTATCAGGGTCAAGGCAGACCGCAGGGCCAGGGAAGACCGGGCGCTCCGGGCCGTCCGGATCAGAACCGTGCAGGTGCGCGCGGTACCAAACGCAGCGATCAGGATGTCTTTATTACAGAGATCGTGAAGCCGTCTAAGGATACAAAACGGGAGCGCGATACGAAGCGCGACGGCAAGGGTAAGAAAGAATTTGAAAAGGGAGGAAACCGTCCGAATCAGGGTGGACGCCGTCCGAATCAGAGAATTCCGAAAGCGCTTCAGAAACTGCATCCACAGCCGAAGCAGGAAGAGAAGAAGCCGGAAGTTAAGGAAATCGTTCTTCCTGAGAAAATGACCATCCGGGAGCTGGCTGAGAAGATGAAGATGCAGCCTTCTGTCATCGTGAAGAAGCTGTTTTTGGAGGGTATCATGGTCACTGTGAACCATGAGATCGATTTTGAAAAGGCGCAGGAAATCGCGCTGGAGTATGATATCATTGCAGAGCAGGAAGAAAAGGTGGATGTCATTGAAGAACTCCTCAAGGAGGAGGAAGAGGATGAGTCCTTACTGCAGCCAAGACCGCCGGTTGTGTGCGTTATGGGGCATGTTGACCATGGTAAGACCTCTCTTTTGGATGCCATCCGCAATACCAATGTGACCGACCGTGAGGCTGGCGGAATCACCCAGCACATCGGTGCATATGTGGTAAATATCAATGATCAGAAAATTACGTTCCTGGATACGCCAGGACATGAAGCATTTACCGCTATGCGTATGCGTGGAGCAAATGCTACCGATATCGCGATCCTTGTGGTAGCGGCGGATGATGGTGTCATGCCGCAGACCGTGGAGGCGATCAGCCATGCCAAGGCAGCAGGCACTGAAATCATCGTAGCCATCAATAAGATCGATAAGCCCAGCGCCAATATCGAACGTGTCAAACAGGAATTGTCCGAATATGAGCTGATTCCGGAGGATTGGGGCGGAAGCACCGTATTTGTACCGGTATCTGCAAAGAGCGGAGAGGGGATCGAAAATCTTCTGGAAATGATCCTGCTTACCGCAGAGGTAGGCGAGCTGAAGGCCAATCCAAAGCGTGCGGCCAGAGGTCTGGTCATCGAAGCAGAGCTGGATAAGGGCAAAGGTCCGGTGGCGACTATCTTAGTACAAAAGGGAACGCTGCACGTGGGAGATTTCATTGCCGCGGGCGCATGTTCAGGAAAAGTACGCGCGATGATGGACGATAAGGGACGGCGCGTGAAGGAAGCCGGTCCGTCTACTCCGGTGGAGATTCTGGGATTAAACGATGTTCCCAATGCCGGAGAGATCATCATGTCCTTTGATAGTGATAAAGAGGCGAAGAATTTTGCGGCTACCTTTGTATCCGAAAATAAGAACCGCCTGTTGGAAGATACGAAAGCGAAGCTGTCACTGGATGATCTGTTCTCACAGATCCAGGAGGGCAATTTGAAAGAGCTGCCTATCGTTGTGAAAGCCGATGTACAGGGTTCTGTGGAAGCAGTGAAGCAGAGCTTAGTGAAGCTGTCTAACGAAGAAGTGGTGGTTAAAGTCATCCATGGCGGGGTAGGTGCCATCAATGAATCCGACGTTTCTCTGGCTGCCACATCCAATGCCATCATCATTGGTTTCAATGTGCGCCCGGATGCCACAGCCAAATCCCTGGCTGAGCAGGAAGGCGTGGATCTGAGGCTTTACAAGGTGATCTATCAGGCCATCGAAGACGTGGAAGCGGCTATGAAGGGTATGTTGGATCCGGTATTCGAAGAGAAAGTGATCGGACACGGAGAAGTGCGTCAGCTCTTCAAGGCTTCTGGCATTGGTACGATCGCGGGCAGTTATGTGCTGGATGGTATATTCCAGAGAAACTGTAAGGTACGTGTGACAAGAGAAGGCGAATTGGTATTTGAGGGCGCCCTGGCTTCACTAAAGAGATTTAAAGACGATGTGAAAGAAGTAAAGGCAGGATATGAGTGCGGTCTGGTATTTGAAGACTTCAATGATGTGAAGGAAGAAGACCAGGTGGAAGCTTATATCATGGTAGAAGTGCCTAGATAGATTGGGGATAGCTAATATATGAGAAAAAACAGCATCAAGAATACGCGAATCAACGGGGAAGTCCAAAGAGAACTTTCCAATATCATCCGGGGCGGGATCAAAGATCCGCGCATCCACCTGATGACCTCTGTCACAGCGGTCCAGGTGGCTCCTGATCTGAAGACATGCAAAGCTTATATCAGCGTGCTGGGTGAAGATAAGGCGAAGCAGGATACGATGGCAGGCTTGAATTCGGCAGAAGGTTATATCCGCCGGCAGCTTGCCAAGAACCTCAATCTGCGCAACACTCCGCAGATTACGTTTGTGTTGGATGAATCCATTGAATATGGGGTAACCATGTCAAAACTCATTGACGATGTCACTAAAAAGGAAATTTCTGTTGACGAAGATGAGGAAGAGGAAGAGTAAATGAAAAATATTGAAGAGATTTTAGA
Source organism: Blautia sp. (assembly GCA_050944615.1). GTDB lineage: Bacteria > Bacillota > Clostridia > Lachnospirales > Lachnospiraceae > Blautia_A. The sequence continues at coordinate 101,507 of JBMNRL010000002.1, read as the reverse complement.
TGGTGTTCAGACATTGGGCATTGCCGGACATATCCGGCCGGATGGGGATTGCGTGGGCTCTTGTATGGGGCTGTATCTCTATCTGAAGACGTATCATCCGCAGATCCGGACAGATATTTATCTGGACCATCCCCGCGACGTATTTTCTTACATCGCAAGGATGGACGAGGTGAAGATGGAAGAGCCCGCTGCAGATATGGTCTATGATCTGTTCATCACATTGGATGTCAGCGCGAAGGACCGGATTGCTTTGGCAAAGGATGCCTATGACCGGGCCAAAAAGCGCATATGTATTGATCATCATGTGAGCAATCAAGGGTTTGGGGACGAGAACTATATTTTAAGCGAGGTCAGCTCCGCTTCTGAAGTGTTGTATACACTTCTGGAGCCGGAGAAGATCACGGAAGAGATAGCCACGTCCATTTATACCGGCATCATTCATGATACCGGAGTGTTCCAATATTCTTCCACTTCTCCTGAGACCATGAGGATCGCCGGAGAATTGATGCGTACTGGTTTTAATTTCAGTAAGATTATCGACCAGTCCTTTTACCAGAAAAGCTATATTCAGAATCAGATCATGGGCCGAGTGCTGGCTGAGAGCATCTTATTGTTGAACGGAAAGTGCATCGTAGGCTATGTGAAGCGCAAGGACATGCTGTTTTACGGTGTAAACGGCACAGAGCTAGATGGAATTGTCAGTCAGCTTCGTCTGACCAAGGATGTGGAAGTGGCGATTTTCCTGTACGAGCAGGAACCGCAGCTTTTCAAAGTGAGCCTTCGTTCCAACGGCAAGGCAGACGTAAGCCAGATCGCATCCTACTTCGGAGGGGGCGGCCATCTGCGTGCGGCCGGCTGTGATCTGAATGGCAGCATGTATGATGTCATCAACAATCTGACTCTTCACATTGAAAAACAGTTGAAAGAGTTGGCGATTTTATGATAGATGGTGTGATCAATATTTACAAAGAAAAAGGGTTTACCTCCCATGACGTGGTGGCCAAGCTGCGGGGAATCCTGCATCAGAAGAAAATTGGCCATACCGGCACGCTGGATCCGGAGGCAGTGGGCGTTTTGCCCGTCTGCTTAGGAAAAGGTACGAAGCTGTGCGACATGCTCACAGACCGGGATAAAACCTATGAGACGGTGCTGCATCTTGGCATTGTGACAGATACACAGGATATGACTGGAAAGGTGCAAAGGACCTGCGATACGCTTCCAAAGCCGGCGGCGGTATCCGAGGCGGTCGAAAGTTTTCTGGGAGAGCAGATGCAGGTTCCGCCTATGTATTCCGCTTTGAAGGTAGGAGGAAAAAAACTCTATGAGCTGGCCCGGGAAGGGATTGAGGTGGAACGGAAAGCCAGAAAAGTGACGTTTTACCAGCTGGAGATCCTGGACATGGAGCTGCCTCTGGTACATATCCGGGTGAAATGCTCCAAAGGGACGTATATTCGGACCCTGTGTCATGATATTGGGGCAGCCTTGGGCTGCGGCGGATGTATGGAGAGCCTGGTGCGCACGCAGGTGGGACGGTTTGCTTTGGAGGACAGCCTCACCTTAGCACAAGTGGAAGCCTGTGTCCGGGAAGGGTCCCTTGGAGAACATGTGCACACGATCGAAGAAATGTTTTCCCATCTGGAGGCATTCCGGGCCAAAGCGCAGGGAGACAAGCTCCTTGCCAACGGGAATCCTCTGCCCGCAGGTTTTTCTGTGGATGGGAGCCAGCCTTCGGGACAGGTGCGGATGTATGACAGCACCGGAAGATTCATAGGAATCTACCGTTACCAAGAGGAAAAGGACAGGTATTTTCCGGACAAGATATTTATATAACAGATAAATTGCAGGTGGACTATGGATTATCGCGATAACATTACGGATCTGTCCGGTTTTACCCAGACGGCGGTGACGCTTGGGAAATTTGACGGGATCCATCGGGGACATAAAAAATTGATATGCCGTGTGTTGGAGAAAAGAGCAGAGGGCTGTGAAACGGTGATTTTTGCTTTTGATGTGTCCAAGCATATGCTGTATACGAAGCAGGAGCGGATGGAGCAGCTGGCAAGGATGGGCATCGACTGCTTGATCGAGTGTCCTTTGGATGAGCATATCCGTCATATGCGGGCGGAGGATTTTGTCCGGGATATATTAATAGAGAAGCTGCATGTCCGGCATATTGTGGTAGGAGACGATTTCCATTTCGGATATGAACGCAAAGGCAATCCGTCACTTTTGGAAGAGATGGGTAAGAAAGCCGGTTTTTCTGTGGAAATCCTGCCCAAAGAGATGGACCGGGGCCGGGAAATCAGCAGCACATACGTGCGGGAACAGCTTAATGAAGGCAATATCCCGAAGGTAAATGAGCTTTTGGGAGAGGTGTTCCACGCTACAGGAGAAGTGCTTCACGGCCGGGGACTGGGACACAGAAAGCTGCTGCCCACCACCAATCTAGTGCCGCCCAGGGAAAAGCTGCTGCCCCCTAACGGCGTCTATGTGACGATTTCGGATTTCGGGGATAAGAGGTTTGGCGGTATCACAAATATCGGTTACAAGCCCACCGTGGGTGGAGAGGAATTCATCGGTATTGAGACCTATCTGTTTCACTGCAATGAAAATTTGTACGGCAGGAAATCAAAGGTGTATTTTTTGGAATTTTTGCGCCCGGAGCGGAAATTTGATTCTCTGGAGGAATTAAAGCGCCAGTTGAAGACAGATATCGCCAAGGGCATGTCGTATTTTCAAAAATCCGGTGGACAAAACGGTCCATTTATTTTATAGTTAATTACGTGGGCTGGTCAAAGGGGACCGCCTGGTCTGATAAAGAATGTAAAAGTACCGTCTTGCGGTTAATGTAAGGAGAGAGTATGGGAACGGAGATTGTTCTTGGTTTATTGGGAGGCTTAGGTCTCTTTTTATTCGGGATGAAGCAGATGAGCGATGGCTTGGAGAAAGTGGCCGGCGCGAAGATGCGGAGCATATTGGAATTTTTCACAAAGAATCGTCTGGTGGGTACCCTGGTGGGTGTGCTGTTCACAGCTATTGTACAGTCCTCCAGCGCGACCACGGTTATGGTGGTCAGCTTCGTAAATTCCGGGCTGATGAACCTGATGCAGGCAGCGGGAGTGATCATGGGCGCCAACATCGGTACCACTGTGACGTCTCAGTTGATATCCTTCAACCTTTCCGCATTGGCTCCGGTGTTTATTATGGCAGGCGTCATCATGATCATGTTCTGTAAGAAGACGAAGGTGCGCCAGATCGGTGAAGTGATTTTGGGCTTTGGTATCCTGTTCATGGGCCTGAGCACCATGTCCGGCTCCATGGCCAGCTTGAAGGAATCCCCAAAGGTCGTGGAGATTATGGGATCTCTGACGAATCCGTTTTTGGCCGTTTTGGTAGGATTTGCGGTGACTGCGGTTCTGCAAAGCTCTTCCGCTACGGTAGGTATTGTCCTTTTGTTGGCCAGTCAGGGACTTTTGGAGCTTCAGATTTGTTTCTTCATTATTTTAGGTTGTAATATCGGCTCTTGTGTATCCGCATTGCTGGCTTCTTTGAGCGGCAAAAAGAATGCGAAGAGGGCTGCACTGATTCATTTCCTGTTTAATATTTTCGGATCCGTGTTCATCATGATCTGTTTATTCATCGGTCTGGAACCGATCACGCAGTTCATCACTAGAATTTCCGGTGGGATTCCGGCGCGTGAAGTGGCAAATGCCCATACCATCATCAAGGTAGTAGAGGTTTTGGTTCTCTTCCCGTTCATCCAATGGATTGTCAAGCTGACTTATGTTCTGGTGCCGGAAGGGGCCGAAGAGACGGGCAGCGAAACAGGCTGCGAGCTGATGTATATTGGAGAGAAGTCCGTTTTGTCTGCGACTACAGCTGTTTTTGATGCCACCAGAGAGCTGGAGCGCATGGGCCATATGGCGATCACCAATTTGGAACGGGCAATGAATGCGCTGATCACAGAGGACGAAGAGGATATCAAGGAAGTGTATGCGGTGGAGAAGAACATTGATTTTCTGAACCACGCCATTACCGATTACCTCGTGCGTATCAATCAGACGACGCTGCCCATGGACGATGCCAAGAATATCGGCGGTTTGTTCCATGTGGTGAATGACATTGAGCGCATTGGTGATCATGCGGAAAATATTGTGGATGCAGCGAAAACGAAGATCGCCCAGGGCTTGGATTTCAGTCCGGAGGCTAAAAGGGAAATGTCCGCCATGCTGGATATGGTCATCAAGATCACGACTTATGCTCTGGATATGTTTTCCAATAATAATCAGGAGCATATGGAAGAAATCCTGGAGCTGGAAGACCATGTGGATGAGCTGGAGCGTCAGCTGCAGGAGGCGCATGTACAGCGTCTGACCAGGCAGGAGTGTACGCCTGCGTCAGGAATGATCTTCTCCGACATCGTATCTGGTTTGGAGAGAGTATCCGACCATGCGACCAATATTGCGTTCTCCCTTCTGGATGAAGATCCGGATGAACAGCATAAGGAGAGCCAGAGAGCGGCAGCTCAGATGTAAAATTAAGAAAACAGACCATGCCCCGGAGCCGGAAGGCTTCGGGGTTTTTTGTTTCGCAGGAACATCCAGATTGCAGGATCCTTTCTTGCATGCTGGGCCTAACAAGAGCAGGGGACGGCATCTTTACGGAAAAAGGTCCAAAAGGAGAAGCGTTTACGGAAAAAGAATATATGAATCAGTCAAAAGATGGTAACATGAAATGGAAGAAATTGACGTTTATTAAGAGAGGATGAAAGAATATGAATGGAAAGAAGATGAAGAAAACAGCAATTGCTGTAGCAACTTGCGGATGTCTGGTTTTGGGCTTAAGCGCCCCGGTGATGGCTTATGTGGAGCCTGGATATTATACGGCTGCAGGTCCGGCCTATATTCGTGAAGCACCGGGCGGACAGATTGTAGGAAATCTGCTGGAGGGTGAATCTTATCTTGTGGTGGGGTCACAGGGCGATTGGTGTGAAATTGACGCCAGCACAGTGCATGGCTTCGTATACAAGGATTATTTGGTTTCCGAGTATGGAGATGTGGGAGGCATGGCATACCGGGAAGAGGAAGAAGCAGCAAATGCACCTAAGGAGACAGTGACGGATCTGGATATCATGATGCAGGCCACCGCTCATGTCAATATGCGGAGCACTCCCAATGGCACCATTGTCGGCGTGCTGGAAAAGGGCAAGGATATCCATGTGACAGGAAATACTTCTTCCTGCTGGTACCGTTGCGAGAATTCTGATGGTAAGGAAGTCTATATTTATGACGATTATCTTCGTCCAGATTTTCCACAGACGATGCAGGCGACTCATATGGTGAACGTCCGTACAGGTGCGGGCACAAACTATGAAATTGAGGGCGTGCTGGGCATTGGTGATAAAGTAAAAGTGAGCGCAGAAGAGAACAACTGGTATAAATTCTCTTATGAGACGACAGGAGAGATCGGTTATGCCTATGCGGATTATTTCACAGTGGCGAAATAACGAAAAGAGCAGAGCCTTTTGTCGGATTATTACGATGAAATTTTCTTGACAGCCGGTGGAGCCGTTGTGCTACAATAAGTGATGTAACAAAAATTTCATAATTACAAAACATTTCCAGGAGGCTTTATGAGCGGAAGAGGAGCGCTGCGCTGCCTGGGCTGTTTCGGCCTGGCATTTGTTCTTACTATGCGAAATCCTTATGCTGCAGGAGCCGCTCCCAAGGGAGCAGAGGAGTCTGCGGTATCCGGCACAAAAGAAGAATCCTATGGAATTGCAAATGTGGATACGATACTGAACATCCGGGAAGGACCGGGATCGGAATATCCGGTGGTGGGGCAGATGAATGTCAATGCCTTGTGCCATATTCATGGCGTGGAGGGCGGATGGGCATCTGTCACCTCCGGGAATATCAGCGGTTTTGTGGATGTGTCTTATCTCTATACCGGCCATATGGCCGAACAGATGGTGGAAAATGTAGGAGAAGAGAATTTTCCTGTGGCGGATGTCTATCAGGAACCCTTGCCTGTATTTTCCACTTCTGTTTATTCGGGAGAGCAGGTGGTACAGTATGCGATGGAGTTTTTGGGCAACCCTTATGTGTGGGGAGGCACAAGCCTCACCGAAGGGACCGATTGTTCTGGTTTTGTCCAAAGTGTCTATGCCAATTTTGGGATTTCTCTTCCCAGGGTGGCTGAGGATCAGGCCTATACGGGCGTCCAGGTGGATATCGGACAGCTTCAGCCGGGAGATTTGGTTTTTTATTACGATGGGGAGACAATTTATCACGTGGTGATCTACGTAGGGGAGGGACAGGTGGTCCATGCCAGCTCGTCTCAGACCGGGATTAAAGTATCCGATCTCTATTATGAACAGGCAGTGTGGGGCGTGCGCCTTCTTTAAAAAACATCTCAAAAATGTGTATAGAAAGCTCTTGCATTCGGATAGACGCTATGCTATACTTTGAGCGTATGAGTTCAGCCCATATTCAGGGACAGGAGTCTCCGACCATCTCTTAATATGCGGCGGTTTTCAAACCGGAAAAAGCGAAACGCTTTTTCGGACAAGAATAGAAAGAATGAGGAGGAAATCAAACATGATTTCAAAAGAAAAAAAAGCTGCAATTATGAAGGAATATGCCAGAACTGAGGGTGACACAGGTTCACCGGAGGTACAGGTAGCTATTCTGACCGCAAGAATCCAGGAACTGACAGAGCATTTGAAAGAGAACCACAAAGATCATCACTCCAGAAGAGGTCTTCTGAAGATGGTTGGTCAGAGACGTGGCCTTTTGGCTTACTTAAAGAAAACTGACATCGCAAGATACCGTGCTCTGATCGAGAAACTTGGCTTGAGAAAATAATTGTAACAGACTAAGGGGCGGATGAGATATCCGCCCCGTTTTAAAAATGCAGGAGTTATTTCCGAGACTACTGAAAAATGTATAGTTGTCATCACATCTGTGGATTTTTCAGTTGTTTCGGACTCCTGTATAAAAAAGAAAAGGAGTGAAGAATATGTACAAAAGTTTTTCAATGGAACTTGCCGGCAGGACTTTGACCGTAGATATCGGCAGAGTGGCCAAACAGGCAAATGGTGCTGCCTTAATGCACTATGGAGATACCACCCTTTTGTGTACGGCAACCGCTTCCGACAAGCCTAGGGAAGGCATCGATTTCTTCCCGCTGAGCGTCGAATATGAAGAGAAAATGTATGCCGTGGGAAAAATCCCGGGAGGCTTCAATAAGAGAGAGGGTAAAGCGAGCGAACATGCGATCCTGACCTCCCGTGTCATCGACCGTCCGATGCGTCCGCTGTTTCCGAAGGATTACCGCAACGATGTGACCTTGAACAACATGGTTATGTCAGTGGATCCGGAGTGCAATCCGGAAGTGGTGGCAATGCTGGGCTCTTCTATCAGTACTTGTATTTCAGATATCCCCTTTGACGGCCCGTGTGCCGCTACTTTGGTGGGTATGATCGATGGGGAGTTTATCATCAATCCCACATTGGCCCAGAAAGAGATTTCTGATCTGCAGTTGACCGTGGCTTCCACCAGGGACAAGGTCATTATGATCGAGGCCGGAGCCAAAGAGATTCCGGAAGACAAGATGATTGAGGCAATCTACAAAGCTCATGAAGTTAACCAGGAAGTCATCCAATTTATCGACAAGATTGTGGCAGAATGCGGTAAGGAAAAGCACACCTACGAAAGCTGTGCCGTTCCGGAAGAGCTGTTTGCCGCCATCAAGGAGATCGTACCTCCCGAAGAGATGGAAAAAGCCGTATTTACTGATGAAAAACAGGTGCGCGAGGAAAATATCCGCAACATTACGGCCGTTTTGGAAGAAAAATTTGCTGATAACGAAGAATGGCTGGCAGTGTTAGGCGAAGCTGTTTACCAGTACCAGAAGAAGACAGTCCGCAAGATGATCTTAAAGGATCACAAACGTCCGGATGGCCGTGAAATTACGCAGATCCGTCCGCTGGCAGCAGAAGTAGACCTGATTCCGAGAGTGCATGGTTCCGCTATGTTTACCAGAGGACAGACGCAGATTTGTACGATCACCACGCTGGCACCGCTGTCCGATTCCCAGAGACTGGATGGACTGGATGTGCTGGAAACCTCTAAGAGATATATGCACCATTACAATTTCCCGTCTTACTCTGTCGGTGAGACGAAGCCTTCCCGTGGACCGGGACGCCGCGAAATCGGCCATGGCGCTTTGGCAGAACGTGCATTGGTGCCGGTACTTCCTTCTGAGGAGGAATTCCCGTATGCAATCCGTACGGTATCTGAGACCTTTGAGTCCAATGGCTCCACTTCACAGGCCAGCATCTGTGCGTCCACCATGTCCTTAATGGCTGCAGGCGTACCGATCAAGAAGCCGGTGGCAGGTATTTCCTGTGGTCTGGTGACCGGAGACAGCGATGATGATTACATCGTATTGACAGATATCCAGGGGCTGGAGGACTTCTTCGGTGATATGGACTTCAAAGTAGCCGGCACACATGACGGAATCACTGCGATTCAGATGGATATCAAAATCCACGGACTGACAAGGCCAATCGTAGAAGAAGCTATTGCCACCACGAAAAAGGCCAGAGAATATATTTTGACAGAAGTGATGGAACCGTGTATTCCGAAAGCACGCGACCATGTAAATGAATATGCGCCTAAGATTATCCAGATCCAGATTGATCCGCAAAAAATCGGCGATGTGGTAGGACAGAGAGGCAAGACGATCAACGCGATCATCGAGCAGACCGGCGTACAGATCGATATCACTGACGACGGTGCAGTATCCGTATGCGGCGTGGACCAGAAGGCTATGGATGAGGCTGCCAGACTGATTAAGATTATCACCACGGACTTCCAGGCAGGACAGATCTTTACTGGTAAGGTGGTCAGCATCAAAGAGTTCGGCGCATTCTTAGAGTTCGCTCCGGGCAAAGAAGGTATGGTTCATATCTCTAAGATTTGCAAAGAGAGAATCAACCGTGTAGAAGATGTGCTCACACTGGGCGATATGGTGAAGGTTGTCTGCCTTGGCAAGGATAAGATGGGCAGAATCAGCTTCAGCATCAAGGATGTTCCGGAAGAAGAGGCATAAGAAATACGATGAAAAGAGTAGCCAGATTTCATAAAGTGAGCTGGGGGCGTTTCTACCAGGATTGGACGGATACCTTCGGCCCTGGCAGGGAAGAAGAAATACAGGCAGTCTATGATGCCGTGCGTTTGCCGAGGAGGGCGACAGCCGGCAGCGCGGGATATGATTTCTTCGCGCCTGCAGACGTGGTCCTGGCTCCTGGAGAGACGATCAAGATCCCCACGGGGATCCGTGTGGAGATGGAGCCGGAATGGGTGTTGAAATGCTATCCTAGGAGCGGTCTTGGCTTCAAGTACCGCCTGCAGATGAACAATACCGTGGGAATCATTGACAGCGACTACTTTTACTCTGACAATGAGGGCCATATCTTCGCGAAACTAACCAATGATACCAATGAGGGCAGGACCGTAGAGATTCCTGCAGGAACTGGATTTATGCAGGGGATTTTCGTGGAATATGGGATCACCATTGATGATGATGTGACCGATGTGCGCAACGGCGGTCTGGGAAGTACCACAGCAAAATAAATGAGAATGATTATAGGCCGGATCCGTGAAGGATCCGGCTTATTTGTTTCGGGAAAGGGTATCTGATCTGTGCCGGTTTCCGGCATTTCTTCTGGAAACACTTGACAAGGAATTTTTTTTTGGTAAAATAGTTTGAGAATCAAAATAATTGAATGTTTCTGTTTTTAAGAAAGGACACGGGATCATGATCGTAGAACCGAAGGTGAGAGAATACGTTTGCACCACAGCCCATCCACAGGGATGTGCACAGAGCGTACGGCGTCAGATAGAGTATGTGAAAAACAAAGGAGAAATTGCAGGAGTGAAGAAGGTGTTGGTCATCGGCTGTTCCACCGGCTATGGACTAGCTTCCAGGATCACAGCAGCTTTTGGCTGTCATGCTGCTACGTTGGGCGTTATGTTTGAGCGTCCGGCAGCAGGAAAGCGGACGGCAACTGCCGGCTGGTACAATACAGCGGCTTTCGAAAAAGAAGCGGAAAAAGAGGGGATCTACGCCAAGACGATCAATGGGGATGCATTTTCTGTTGAGGTGAAGGAGCAAGCCGTTGCCATGATCCGGGAGGATTTAGGAAAAGTGGATTTGGTCGTTTACAGTTTGGCAGCGCCCAGAAGGACTTTGGGGGACGGCACCGTCATTTCTTCCTGCCTAAAGACTACGGATAGAGATTTTACTGAAAAAAGTCTGGATCTGCGCACCGGAGAGGTGATAGAGAAGACGATACCAGCCGCTTCCCAAGAAGAAGTGGAGGGAACCATCAAGGTGATGGGCGGTGAGGACTGGAAGGAATGGATCCTCACTTTGAAGGAAGCCGGTGTGTTGTCTGATGGAGCGAAGACCGTAGCTTATTCCTATATCGGACCGAAGATGACATATCCCATTTATGCGGAGGGCACCATAGGTCAGGCCAAAAAGCACCTGCAGAAGACGGCGGAAGAGATCAATGAGCAGATTCCGGGAGTGACAGCCTGCATTTCTGTAAACAAAGCGCTGGTGACACAGGCCAGTTCGGCTATTCCCATCGTTCCGCTGTATTTTTCTATTTTATATAAGTGCATGAAGGAAAATGGCACCCACGAGGGGTGTATCGAGCAGATGCAGAGGCTGTTTGCAGATAAGCTTTTGAGAGATGACATGCCGGTGGATGAAGAAGGCAGGATCCGTATGGATGACAAGGAGATGGACCATGCGGTGCAGGCAGCGGTGGAAGAGATTTGGAGAAGAGTCAATACGCAGAATTTAAAAGAGCTTACCGACGTGGAAGGCTACTGGGAAGACTTTTACCATATGTTTGGATTTCACTATAGCAATGTGGACTATGCGCAGGATGTGAATACAGATGTGGAGATTCCCAGCCTGACATGATCCTTAGGAATATCGTAGAACGCAGAAAGCCGCAGTGCGGTATCTGCAGCGTCAGCAACGGAATTATCAAAAAGAAGCACCGCATCTTTAGTCATGGATGCGGTGCTTCTTTTTGTGAGAAATTGTTTATTCCAGAGGAAGGCCAGCTTCTTCTTCTTTTTGTGCATTTTCTAAAATCGTGTCAAAAGCATCGGCTGCAGCCGCGTATTCGTCATCGTCTTCAATGTTGGCTAACAGCGGATTGCCATCCTGTTCGGTGAAAGCATAGAGAAATACCTCGCCGTTATTATTTTTGCCGTTTTCATCCAGCGGAAGTAATGCGATGTATTCTTTATCGCCCACCGGGAAAATGGTCAGGATCGCGCAGTCCACTTCGGTATCGTCTTCCATAGTCAATGTGATAACGCTGTGATCTTTATTTGGATTGGAGCTGCAATTGCTGGCGCAGGAAGCGCAGTCGCTGGGTGCGCAGCCGGCCGTTTTCTTTTCTTCACTCATAATTTGTCCTCGCTTTTTTGATTACCAGTATTTTTGATCAACCTAACTTTACCAGAATTGCGGGAATAATGCAAGGTTCTATATTTCCCTTTGCAATTTTTATATTGTGCACGTATAATAAAAATAGGTCACAATTTGTAGACAAAAATGAGGGACATCCGTCCTGAAGTCATACAAAATCCAAAATGAGGGAGGAGATTATCTTGAAAAAAGATACATCTCATATGTTAGAGAGAGCACAGCAGTTCCAGATCGCCTTGATCGGTGAGGGGCTGCTTATCGGCGTCATCAGCGGGCTTGTGGTCTTAGGCTACCGGATTGCGTTAAAATATGCCGGCGAGTGGCTGCTGTCGATTCTTGAGTTTGTAAAAAGATCGCCCGTTACTGTAGTGGGATGGTTTTTGGTCTTACTGCTTCTGGCTGTGATCGTAGGGCGTCTGATCACCTGGGAGCCAATGATATCCGGCAGCGGTATCCCGCAGCTGGAGGGCGAGATGACGGGAAAGCTGGAGCAATGCTGGTGGAAAATCCTGATCGCCAAATTCATCGGCGGTTTCTTGTCATTGCTGGCAGGACTTTCTTTGGGCCGTGAAGGCCCTTCCATTCAGTTGGGGGCTATGGCTGGCAAAGGCTTTTCCAGGCTGACGGGCAAAGGGATCACAGAGGAGCGGTTTCTTCTGACCTGCGGCGCCAGTGCCGGGCTGTCCGCAGCATTTCATGCACCATTGGCGGGTGTAATGTTTTCTCTGGAGGAGGTACATAAGAATTTTTCCGTGTCTGTGCTGTTGTCTGTAATGACGGCTTCTTTGGCCGCGGATTATCTGTCCTCTAACATTCTGGGGTTTGAACCGGTTTTTCAGTTTGACCTGCAGGGCGAACTTCCGGAAAATCTTTATTGGACTTTGATCCTTTTGGGTATCCTATTGGGTGTGATGGGGGCTTTTTACAACGCGGTCACGATGAAGGTACAGGCCGCCTTCCAGAACAGCCGCCATCTTAATACCACCACCAGGCTGTTCATTCCTTTTCTCATGGCGGGAGTGCTGGGCTTTGTGATGCCGTCTCTGTTAGGAAGCGGGCATGAGGTGGTAAACAGCCTTACGGCAGGAAAGATGACGCTGGTTTTGGTCTTGGTCACATTAGTGGGAAAATTCATCTTTTCTGTGATCAGTTTTGGTTCCGGCGCGCCGGGAGGCATTTTCTTCCCGCTATTGGTATTGGGAGCATTGATCGGCGGCTCATTCGGCATCGCCGGCGTGGAATTTTTTGGTATGGACCCATCCAATGTGAATAATTTTGTGATGCTGGCTATGGCCGGATATTTTACCGCCATTGTGCGGGCCCCGCTGACGGGCATTATTTTGATTTTTGAAATGACGGGTTCTGTGAGCCAGATGCTGTCTTTGTCCATTATTTCTATCGTGGCATATATCGTGGCAAACCTGCTCAAATCAGAGCCTATTTACGAGAGCCTGCTGGGCAGCCTCTTGAAGCGCAGAGGGGAGGAGCTGGCACCGGAGTCCAAGGAAAGAATCCTGTTGGAAATCATGATCCATCACGATTCCTCTTTGGTGGAGAAGAAGGTCAGGGATGTGACCTGGCCGGAGAGCTGTCTATTGGTGTCCATCGTCCGGGGTGGTTCCGAAGTGATTCCCAGGGGGAATACGCCATTCATGGTGGGAGATATGCTGGTGATCATGACCAGTGCCGCTTATGAAGGGCAGGTATACGACCAGGTGAAGAAGCTATGCACCGGGCTAGAATAAATGATTGGAGGATCGTACATGAAGCTTGTATCTTGGAATGTGAATGGAATCCGTGCCTGCCAGAAGAAAGGATTTGAAGATTTTTTTCGGGAGGCGGATGCGGATATTTTCTGTATACAGGAAACAAAATGTCAGGAGGGACAGGTGGAGTTGGATCTCCCTGGCTATGAACAGTATTGGAATTATGCCAATCGCAGGGGGTATTCGGGAACGGCAGTGTTTACCAGGCATAAGCCATTGGGAGTCTCTTATGGGATCGGACAGGAGGAGCATGACAAGGAAGGACGGGTCATCACCTTGGAGTTTGATTCTTTCTATTTGGTCACGGTATATACTCCAAATTCCCAGAATGAATTGGCCAGACTATCCTACCGTATGGACTGGGAGAGAGAATTTCTTGGCTATCTATTGATGCTGGAGGAGAAGAAACCGGTGATCGTCTGCGGGGATATGAATGTGGCCCATCAGGAAATTGATCTGAAAAATCCCAAATCGAACCGGAAAAATCCGGGCTTTACCGATGAGGAACGGGAGTGTTTTCGGAAGGTGCTGGAGCACGGTTTTATCGATACCTTCCGGTATTTTTATCCGGATCTGGAAGGCGCGTATTCCTGGTGGTCTTACCGTTTTCATGCCAGGGAAAAGAATGCTGGATGGAGAATTGATTATTTTCTGGCGTCTGCTTCTTTGGAAAATGTGTTACAAGGAGCCGCCATTGACAGCGAGATCATGGGATCAGATCATTGTCCTGTCGAATTGAAAATTGCTATTTGACCGGCGTGTCGGAAAGAGAGGCTAGTTTTATGGAAGGCATAAAGAAATATCAGATATATCCCGGAAATCCGCGGAAGATGGGCGCCTGGAGGGAGCGGGACGGCTGTCATTTTGCTGTCTGCGTACCGAAGGAGAAGGAGACCGCCTTGCTTTTGTATCCGAAGGGAAAAAAGGAACCATGCGCATCCATTCCGATGCCGTGTTCTCCGGAAAGCGGCGATGTAAGGGCCCTTTTTTTAGCGGGATTTCCAGCAGAAAAATATGAATATAATTATTTGGTGGATGGAGAGGTCTGGCATGATCCTTATGCCAGAAGTCTGACAGGACGGGAGGAATTCGGCCAGGAGTGGCCGGAGGATGCCCACGAGGTGAGAGCTGGCTTTTTCAAAGGGACACCTATGACAGGAGATGTCTTTCCGGAGCTTACTTATGAAGAGATGATTTTGTATAAGGTCCATGTGCGGGGATATACAAAGCAAAAGAATTCAAAGGTGAAAAAAAGAGGCACATTTACGGGCCTGATTGAGAAGATTCCCTACTGGAAGGAGCTGGGAGTCAATGCCATAGAGCTGATGCCGGCCTATGATTTTATGGAATGCCGTCCAAAGCCTGTGAGAGTCAGCAGGCATACCATGCAGCCGGTCCAGGGTAAAGAGCAGTTGAATTTCTGGGGGTATACCACCGGTTATTATTATGCGCCCAAGAGGTCTTACTGTGCTGGAAGGTCGGCGGAAGAAGAATTTAAGGAGCTGGTGCTGGCTCTGCATGCCGCAGGGATGGAATGCATCATGGAATTTTATTTTGACTGGAATCTGTCAGTGGTGGAGATTTTGGATATCCTGCATTTTTGGCGGGTGGAGTATCACGTGGACGGGTTCCATCTCATCGGTTGCAGCATACCGCAAGAGCTGTTGATAGAGGATCCCCTGTTGTCCGGGACAAAGCTGTTTTTCCTGGGAATTTCCGATGCCTATAAGGGGATGGCAAAACCGGGATACCGAAGGCGTCTGGCAGAGTATAACGGCAGCTTTGCCGAGGACATGCGCTGCTGGATGAAGAGTGATGAGGGCATGATTCAAAGGGCTGCGGATCATATCCGCAGGAATCCTTCCGGTTATGGGGTGATTAATTACATCACAGTCCAGGATGGTTTTACTTTGGCAGATCTGGTGTCCTACGATTTCAAACACAATGAGGCCAATGGTGAGGATAACGAGGATGGCAGCAGCTGCAATTATTCCTGGAACTGCGGTGTGGAAGGGCCAAGCCGGAAGCAAAGTGTGCGCAGGCTGCGCAAAAAACAGATGCGAAATGCCTGGCTGCTGCTGTTGTTTAGCCAAGGGACACCACTCATTTACGGAGGCGATGAATTTGGAAATTCCCAAAACGGAAACAACAATGCCTATTGTCAGGACAATGAAACCGGATGGGTGGATTGGAGCTGTTTTAAGAGGAATGAAGATATGGTGGCATTTGTGAAGGCGGCAATTGCGTTTCGGAGGGCACATCCGATTCTTCACATGGAGCGGGAGCCCAAAGGCACGGATTACCGTTCTGTCGGATGCCCGGATATTTCCTTCCACAGCCAGAGGGCCTGGTATGCGGGCATGGAAAATACCAGCCGCTGCTTAGGTGTGATGTACTGCTGTGCTTATGGAGAAAAAACAGAGGAGAAATTCTTATATTTCGCATATAATTTTCATTGGGAGCCCAAGGACTTTGCCTTGCCAAACCTGCCGGAGGGATGTGTCTGGCAGAAGGTGATGGATACGTCTGATCTGGAGGGCAGCGGTTTCTATGAGGAGGCGTACAGGGAAGTCCCGGAAAGTGAGAAAACATTGTCAGTGCCGCCCAGATCCATCGTGGTGCTGACCGGAAAGTAGGAAATGGAACATGCATGATTCATGGCGTCATTTTAAGACGATCACAAAACATAAGATGATGGTGTTGTGGTATTGTTTCCGGATCGGCCTGTATAAACAGGGGCTGCTCCATGATCTCTCAAAATATTCCCCCACGGAATTTCGGTCTGGATGCCGTTATTATCAAGGATACCGCAGCCCAAATAATGCGGAACGGGAGGCCACGGGCGTTTCCTTGGCATGGCTGCATCACAAAGGAAGGAACCGGCACCACTACGAGTACTGGGTGGATTACACGTTAGAAGGCGATACGGTGATCGGCGGGGCCAAAATGCCCAGAAAATACGTGGCAGAGATGATCATGGACCGGATCAGCGCTTCCCGCACTTACCTGGGGGATGCTTATACGGACCGGTCCCCGTTGGAGTACTATTTGAACAGCAAAGAAAAGCTGTGGTTCATCCACAAGGATACGAAGCGGGAGCTGGAGGGCTTCCTTCGGATGTTGGCAGATAAGGGAGAGGAACGCACGCTTGCTTATATTAAGCATGTATATCTCCGGAATAAATGAAATAGAGTACAAAAAAGAGCAGGGCTGTCCGCTTTGCTCTTTCTTTTTCATTTTAATAGTTGCAACTTCCAGTGGTATTATGATAAAGTATAGATTATTGAGCGCATACAGCGCATTGGCCCGGAATGGGGTACATATTCAAAAACCGAGGAGGAGAGATTTGTGAGCAGTACTACGATTATTATTTTATCTGCATTCGTCGTATATTTGATCTTGATGGTGGTCATTGGCGGATATTTTATGAAAAAAACAGGAAATACAGAGGATTATTTCTTAGGAGGGCGCGGGCTTAGCGCAGGAGTTGCCGCTTTGTCCGCCCAGGCCTCTGATATGAGCGGCTGGCTTTTGATGGGACTGCCTGGCGCACTCTATGCGCTGGGAACTGGACAGGCGTGGATCGCCATCGGCCTGTTCATCGGTACGGTATGCAACTGGGTGTTCATTTCATCCAGGCTCCGTAGATATACCATTAAGGCCAATAACTCTTTGACTTTGCCGGCTTATTTTGAGAACCGGTTCCGGGACAAAAAAAGGATTCTTCTTCTGATCTCTTCCGTGGTGATCGTGATCTTTTTCCTGGTCTATACAGCCTCTGCCCTGGCGGCAGGCGGGAAGCTGTTCAATTCCGTGTTTGGGATTGATTACCATATCGCTCTGGCCATCGGTGCGTTCGTTATTTTAGCCTATACGTTTATGGGCGGTTTCATGGCTGTGTGCGTGACAGACTTTGTGCAGGGGTCTCTGATGCTGGTGGGGCTTTTGGTGGTGCCCATAGTGGCTTATTTTTTAATGGATGGGAATCTGACCGATCTTCTGGCCCAGAGCCAGGTGCCTGGGGGCGTATCCGGATATTTGAGCCTGTTTTCCAATGGGGATCGGCCATATACCTTTGTGGAAATCTTTTCCCAGCTGGCCTGGGGCTTAGGCTATTGCGGAATGCCGCATATTCTCACGCGTTTTATGGCGGTAAAAAATGAGACAGAGCTGAAAAAATCTAAATACATAGCGATAATCTGGGATATTTTATCTTTGGGAGCTGCCTGCGTCATCGGTATTTTAGGACGTGCGTATCTGTTCCCAACGATTTTGGGAGAAGCAGGAGCAGCTTCTTCTGAGAGCGTGTTCATTGAAATGATCACTAAAGTGTTTACCTCTGACTTGGCGCTGCCTTTTATCGGCGGAATTTTCCTTTGCGGGATTCTGGCAGCTATCATGTCTACGGCGGATTCCCAGCTGTTAGTCACGGCGTCTGCAGTTTCTGAGGACTTGTACCGGGGATTCTTTCATCCTAAGGCAAAAGATGAAAAGATTATGAAGATCAGCCGTATCACGGTTGTAGCGGTATCCGTTTTGGCGGTGGCAATCGCCTGGAATCCGGATTCCAGCATCATGGGACTGGTATCCAATGCCTGGGCGGGACTTGGCTCCGCATTCGGGCCCATCGTGTTGATGTCCCTGTTCTGGAGACGGACCAATCTGGCGGGTGCGGTAGCCGGAATCGTTTCCGGTGGTCTTACTGTGATTATTTGGGATTATATTCCGCTGGCAGGAGGATCTACTTTGGGAGCGGCCACAGGCATTTATTCCTTGGCTGTGGGCTTTGTGATCAGTATTTTGATGATTGTGATTGTCAGCCTGCTGACGAAAGCGCCTTCTGAAGAAATTTTGGAAGAGTTTGATGCGGTGGCAGCTAGGAAATAAGCTGGAAATAAAGAGGCCTTGGCCTGTTCAAAATCCGGAGAATTTGTTATAATATAGCCATGCGTAAGCAGAATCTATCAAAGAGGGTGATTTCGAATGAAAAAATATGATTATCTGATCGTGGGGGCGGGATTGTTTGGTGCTGTTTTTGCTCATGAGGCGAAGGCCTGCGGCAAGACATGTCTGGTAATAGACAAGAGAGATCATATTGGCGGAAATATCTATACGGAAGAGGTGGAGGGCATCCAGGTGCACCGTTACGGGGCCCATATATTCCATACCTCCAGACAGAAGGTCTGGGATTATGTGAATCAGTTCACCCAATTCAATCACTATGTGAATTCACCAGTTGCTATTTACAAAGATGAATTGTATAACCTTCCTTTTAACATGAATACGTTCCATCAGCTGTGGGGCGTGAAGACACCGGCAGAGGCGAAGGCGAAGATCCAAGGACAGATTGCCCGGATGAATATCGTCCATCCCAAGAATTTGGAGGAACAGGCACTGGCTATGGTGGGACAGGATGTCTATGAGAAGCTGGTGGAGGGCTATACCAGGAAGCAGTGGGGCAGGGAGTGTAAGGATCTTCCGGCATTTATCATCAAGCGCCTTCCGCTGCGGTATACGTATGATAACAATTATTTCAACGACCGTTACCAGGGAATTCCCATCGGCGGTTATACAAAAATGGTCAAAAAGATGCTGGACGGCGTCCAGGTGTGCTTAAACGCGGACTTTTTCAAAGAACGGGAAAAATGGGCCGCCCAGGCGGAGAAGGTGGTTTTCACCGGCATGATCGATCAGTTTTATGAGTATTGCTATGGGGAGCTGGAATACCGTTCCCTGCGTTTTGAGACGGAAGTTTTGGATATGGGCAATTATCAGGGAAATGCGGTAGTAAATTACACGGATTATGACGTTCCATATACCAGGATCATTGAGCACAAGCATTTTGAATTTGGCACCCAGGACAAGACAGTGATCACCAGAGAGTATTCCGCTCAGTGGAAGCCGGGTGAGGAGCCGTATTATCCCATCAATGATCCCAAGAACAATGAATTGTTTGAGAAATACGAACGACTGGCGTTGAAGGAGAAAAATGTCTTGTTCGGCGGACGGCTGGGAATGTACCGTTACATGAATATGGACGAAGTGATAGAAGAAGCGCTGAACTTAGCTTCCAATGAGCTGGGCTACGAAGAAGAACAATAAGAGCAGGGGCTGCCATGTATATTCAGCGGCATGGGCGCACGAGGAGGAAATATGACAGGAATAATGGTATCAGAGCTGATACGGCAGTATTATGAGGAATCCGATCCCCTCAAAAGAAAAGCGATCTTGGAAGAATCCATAGCAAAGGAAGAAGAGCCGCAGGCGTGCCAGGCCCGCATGGAGCTATGGAACTGCAGGTATGCCAATAAGCTTGACAAAAAGACCGATGCCAGGGCGGACGGTTTTATGAAGCTTTGGATGACAATGAAATTTTTCTCCAGCGGCCGGATGGGAAATTTTAACCGGAAGAGGAACCAAAAGGAGGTCCGTAAGCTTTTGAAGGAGCTGGGCTTCGATAAGATGACTGCATATGGGGAAATGGGGCAGCAGGTCCTTTTCCAGGAGTGCTATCATGCGGCCAGAGTCTATGTCACTTCCTGTTCTGAGGACAAGAGATATGCCTCCACCCTTCTGGGACTGATGAGCATCAGCAAGGAAAAGGTGCAGGAGAAGATCGCCAAGGATACCGTGCTGGTGGCGAAAGTGCTTCCGGAGGAGTTGCAGATGGTGGAAGAGCTGCGTACTTTTTCTGAAGGCAGCATTCAGGCGTATAAAGATATGTTCCCTGGGGATGATAATTTTCTGGAACAGATTGTTTAAATAAAAGCGAATGAGGGGCTGTGGCAGCGGATACGGGGGTATGCCGGCGTTGCCGCAGCTTTCGTCGTCGGAAGACGGCTAATAATAAGACAGGAGAAATAAGCCTATGAAGATAGAACAGATTCCCGCTTATGAGCTGATCAGGAAGGAAGAGCTTAGCGATATCCAGTCTGTGGGATATCTGCTGCGCCATAAGAAGACGAAGGCGAAGGTGATGCTCATTGAAAATGAGGATGAGAATAAGGTGTTCGACATCACTTTCCGTACTCCGCCGGGAGACAGCACAGGAGTGGCCCATATCCTGGAACACAGCGTGCTGTGCGGTTCCAAAGAGTTTCCGCTGAAGGATCCTTTTGTGGAGCTGGTAAAAGGCTCTTTAAATACTTTTCTGAATGCCATGACCTATCCGGATAAGACAACCTATCCGGTGGCCAGCTGCAATGACCAGGATTTTCAGAATTTGATGCATGTGTATCTGGATGCGGTATTTTATCCCAATGTGTATGAGCGGGAAGAAATTTTCCGTCAGGAGGGATGGAGTTACCATTTGGAAGAACCGGAGGGAGAGCTGACCTACAACGGCGTGGTGTATAACGAAATGAAAGGTGTCTTTTCTTCTCCGGATGAGGTGCTGGAGCGAAGGGTGATGGACCAGCTGTTTCCGGATACCACTTATGGCAAAGAATCCGGCGGGGATCCGGACTGCATACCCGAGCTGACCTATGAAGAATTTCTGGATTTTCACCGGAAATATTATCATCCGTCCAACAGCTTTTTTTATCTTTACGGCAATATGGATATGACCGAGAAGCTGGCCTTTATCGATGAAAGATATCTGTCCCGGTTTGATTACCTGGAGGTGGATTCAGCCATTGATGAGCAAGCGCCTTTTTCTGCACGAAAGGACTTGGTGATGGAATACCCGGTTTCAGAGACGGAGAGCTTGGAAGGGAATGCCTATTTGTCCTACAACGTGGTGGCTGGAAGCACCATGGATACTAAGCTGTGTACCGCATTTGAGGTTCTGGATTATGCCCTGCTGAGCGCTCCTGGCGCGCCGCTGAAAAAAGCGCTGCTGGACGCCGGTATCGGAAAGGATATTTACGGTGGTTATAATGACGGCATCCTCCAGCCGTATTTTACGATTACGGCAAAAGGGGCCGATGAGAACCAAAAGGATGAATTTTTCCAGGTGATCAAAGAAGTACTGGAAAATCTGACCGTCCAAGGAATTGACCAGAAAGCCTTGGAGGCCGGCATCAATTTTTACGAATTCCAATACCGGGAAGCGGATTTTGCTTCATATCCTAAGGGATTGATGTATGGACTGAACATTTTGGACAATTGGCTGTACAGCGAGGAGGAGCCTTTTGCTCAGGTGCAGCTTCTGAAAGTATTTGAAGAGCTGCGGGAAGAGATCAGCAGCGGCTATTTTGAAAGGCTGGTGGAGTCTTATCTTCTGGAAAATCCCCATAGCCTTCTTATGACCTTAGTGCCAAAACGGGGTATGACCACGAAAAAGGATCAGGAGACAGCCAAGAAGCTGGCAGCGTATAAAGAAAGCCTTACGAAGGAGCAGCGCGAGGAGCTATGCGAGAAGACGAAAGCTTTAGCCGCATACCAGGAGGCAGAGGAAAGCGAAGAAGCCTTGCAGTGTATTCCCATGCTTTCCCGCAGTGACATTAAGCGCGGTGCCGGAGAATTTTATAATAAAGAAGAACGGATCGGAGAAACGTTGTTTTTGCACCACGATGTGTGTACGAACGGCATCGGTTATCTCAATCTGTTGTTTCCGCTTAAGGAGATCTCTGCGGAGATGGTTCCCTATGCCGGCTTATTGAAATCAGTGTTAGGGTATGTGGATACGGAACATTTTTCCTATGGGGAGCTGTTTCATGAGATCAATGCCAGCACCGGAGGTATTTTGTGCGGGATCGAGGTCTATGACCGGACAGACAGCCAAGAATTTCTGCCGGTGTTTGGGATCCGGGCCAAGGCTCTGTACCGGAATCTGGATTTCGTGTACCGGATGATAGAGGAGATTTTAGACGGATCGAAGCTGGATGATACCAAGCGTTTGGGTGAGATCGTTTCCCAATTGAAATCCAGAGCCCAGGCGAGTCTGGTAAGTGCCGGCCATTCCACAGCGGTGCTGCGGGCTTCCTCCTATGCTTCTCCTATGGCAGAGTTCCAAGACCGGATGGGCGGCATTGCCTTTTACCGTTTTCTGGAAGGATTAGAAGCCAATTTCCAGGAGAGAAAAGAGGAATTGTCTCAGAAGCTGTTGCTTTTGATGCGTCAGGTTTTCCGTCCGGAGAATTTGATGGTGGATTTCACGGGTGAGCAGGAAGGCTATGATCAAGTGAAGACGCTGACAGAGGCCTTCAAAGGAAAGCTTTGCCACGCTGAGGTGGAAAAAGAGCGGCTGGTCATCCACTGTACGAAGAAAAATGAGGGCTTCCAAACTTCCGGGCAGGTTCAGTATGTGGCCCAGGCCGGTAATTTTAAGGATGCTGGTTTTGCTTATACGGGGGCTCTTAGCATCTTGAAGGTGATTCTAGGATATGATTATCTGTGGAGCCAGATCCGCGTCCAAGGCGGCGCTTACGGCTGTATGAGTGGATTTAAACGGAACGGGGAGAGCTTCTTTGTCTCTTACCGGGATCCAAATTTGAAGAGGACACTGGAGGTATATCAGGGGATTCCGGAGTATCTGCGGAAATTTTCAGCAGACGAACGGGATATGACGAAATATATCATTGGTACCATCAGCAACCTGGATGTGCCCAGGACGCCTAAGACGAAGGGCGCTGTTTCCAGAGTGGCTTATTTTAGCGGAATCACTCCAGAGATGGTGCAAAAGGAACGGGATCAGATTTTAAATGCCACGGCAGAAGATATCCGGGCATTGGCGCCTCTGATGGAAGCGATCCTGGCAAAAGAACAGATCTGCGTAGTGGGTGGTGAAGAGGCCTTGGAGCAGGAAAAAGAATTATTCATGGAGATCAAGCATCTGAATAACGATGCGGCGGAAAGAGAGCAGGAATGAACGAGAATACAAAATCCGGGTTTGCGGCCATTATCGGCCGCCCCAACGTGGGAAAATCCACATTGATGAATCATTTGATCGGACAGAAGATCGCGATCACATCAAAAAAGCCACAGACCACAAGAAACCGTATCCAGACTGTGTATACAGAAGAAAAGGGACAGATTGTGTTCCTGGATACGCCAGGCATCCACAAGGCAAAAAATAAGCTGGGCGAATATATGGTACAGGTGGCGGAGCGCACATTAAAGGAAGTGGACGTGATTCTGTGGCTGGTGGAGCCCACAACGTTTATCGGGGCAGGAGAGAAGCACATTGCCGGCCAGTTTGAATCCCTCCATCTGCCGGTAATTCTGGTGATCAATAAGGTGGATACGGTATCCAGGGAAGAGATCGCACAGTCCATCGATGCTTACCGGAAGCTTTATGACTTTGAGGAGATCATTCCCTGTTCTGCCCTGCGGGGAATCAATACGGAGGAGATCACGGACTGCATTTTCAAATATCTGCCCTATGGGCCGTTGTATTATGATGAGGATACCGTGACAGACCAGCCTATGCGTCAGATCGCGGCGGAGATCATTAGAGAGAAAGCCCTCCATGCGCTGGATGCGGAAATCCCCCATGGGATCGCCGTGGCCATCGATCGGATGCAGGAGAGAAGAGGCGGCGGGCTGACGGATATTGAAGCCACGATTATCTGTGAAAAGGATTCCCATAAGGGGATCATCATTGGAAAACAGGGTTCCATGCTGAAAAAGATCGGCAGCAACGCCCGCTTTGAACTGGAGCGGATGTTGGAGACGAAGGTGAATCTGAAGCTTTGGGTGAAGGTGAAGAAGGATTGGCGGGACAGCGACTTTCTGATGAAGAATTTTGGCTATGACAAAAAGGATATTTAGTCCGCAAAGCGGCGGGAGATGAATGCCATGAGTGATCTGATTACCGTAAACGGTGTGGTCCTGTCGTCCATGCCGGTGGGGGATTATGACAAACGGGTGGTGCTGCTGACAAAGGAACGAGGGAAGATCACCGCCTTTGCCAAAGGGGCCAGACGGCAGAACAGTGCTCTTTTGGCCGCGACCAATCCCTTTGTATTCGGAACATTTTCTATGTATGAGGGGCGCAGCAGCTATAATCTGACGCAGGCGGCTGCCAGTCATTATTTTGTGGAGCTGGCCAAGGTGCAGCCAGGTGTGTATTATGGCTTTTATTTCCTGGAAGTGGCGGACTATTATGGAAGGGAATATACCGATGAACGGGAAATGATGAACCTTTTGTATGTGAGCCTGAAAGCGCTGCTGCATCCGAAAATAGAAAATGATCTGGTGAGGAGGACCTTTGAATTCCGGACCTTAGTCATCCAAGGAGAATATCCTCAAATTTATCAGTGCAATTCCTGTGACAAGGAAGAGGAGCTGACTTTTTTCAGCCAGAGAGCCCATGGGCTTTTATGCGGCGGGTGCGCCAGGCAGTATCCAGATGCCAGGAGAATTTCTCCGGCATCGGTCTATGCGCTTCGGTATATGGCCGGGGCACCTTTGGAGAAGCTGTACCGGTTCACGGTGAAGGAAGAGGTTTTGGCAGAGCTGGACCAGGTCATCGGTACATATTTTCGGGATCATACAGATAAGAGGTTCAAAAGTCTGCAGATTTTGGAACAGATGTGCTGACCTCTTACTTAGGTCTTGAAAAACAGCGGACAGAACGTTATAATTAAAAATCATGTGAAAATTAGGAGAGATACCAATGGAAAAGACAATGGAAAAAATCGTAGCCTTGGCGAAGGCCAGAGGATTTGTATATCCCGGATCTGAGATTTACGGCGGCCTTGCAAATACCTGGGACTACGGCAATTTAGGCGTGGAGTTGAAGAATAACGTAAAAAGAGCCTGGTGGCAGAAATTTATCCAGGAATCCCCCTACAATGTGGGTGTGGACTGTGCGATCCTGATGAATCCGCAGACTTGGGTGGCATCCGGGCATTTGGGCGGGTTTTCTGACCCTCTGATGGACTGCAAGGAATGCCATGAACGTTTCCGCGCGGACAAAGTCATTGAAGACTTCTGTGCAGAACAAGGAATTGCCATCGAAGGCGCTGTGGATGCATGGTCCCAGGAGGAGATGGTAGCCTTCATCAAAGAGCATCAGATTCCTTGTCCTACCTGCGGTAAGCACAATTGGACCGATATCCGTCAGTTCAACCTGATGTTCAAGACTTTCCAGGGTGTGACGGAGGATGCAAAAAATACTGTTTATTTAAGACCGGAAACTGCCCAAGGTATTTTTGTGAATTTTAAGAATGTGCAGAGGACTTCCCGGAAGAAGATTCCATTTGGCATTGGACAGATCGGAAAATCCTTCCGTAATGAGATCACACCGGGCAACTTCACCTTCCGTACCCGGGAATTTGAGCAGATGGAGCTGGAATTCTTCTGTGAGCCGGATACCGACCTGGAATGGTTTGCTTACTGGAAGAAATTCTGTCTGGACTGGCTTGCCTCTTTAGGACTGAAGGAAGATGAGGTCCGCTATCGTGACCATGACAAAGAAGAGCTGTCCTTCTACAGCAAGGCTACCACAGATGTGGAATTCCTGTTCCCGTTTGGCTGGGGCGAGCTGTGGGGCATTGCGGACAGAACCGACTATGACCTGACCCAGCACCAGAATGTGTCCGGTCAGGATATGTCTTATTTTGACGATGAGAAGAAAGAAAAATATGTGCCATATGTCATCGAGCCTTCTTTGGGAGCGGACCGTATGGTGCTCGCTTTCCTTTGCAGCGCTTATGACGAAGAGGTGCTGGATGCGGAGAAGAACGATGTGCGTACTGTCCTTCATTTCCATCCGGTATTAGCGCCGGTGAAGATCGGAGTGCTTCCTCTGTCTAAGAAGCTGGCAGATGGAGCGATGAAGATCTATGGAGAGCTGTCCAAGAAATACAATTGTGAGTATGATGACAGAGGCAATATTGGAAAACGTTACCGCCGCCAGGATGAGATCGGAACTCCGTTCTGTGTGACCTATGATTTTGAGTCTGAGACAGACGGCGCCGTGACCGTCCGCGACCGCGATACCATGGAGCAGGTGCGCGTGAAGATCGACGAGCTGGATGCCTATTTTGCGGATAAATTTACATTCTAAGACAGAATAGAAGGTTGTTTGACCTATGAAAGCCGGCAGGAGTCCGTTATGGACCTCTGCCGGTTTGTTATATTTAGACATAAGCCAAGATGATATCCTCATAGAGTATGCAGAGATGATTTCAACTCTTAATGACAAAGGTTGGCGGAATATACAAAAAAGAGTTGGATTTCATGGAAAATAAAGCGATAATGTCAAATGTAGATTGCAAGATGATGTGAAAAATGACTAAAAAACATTGACTACAATGTGGATGTTAGATATAATGTACAAATATAGGGTTGAATTTGAACAAAGGGAGGAATTTATCATGGCAAAAAAAAGAAACATCATTGTAGGACAGTCCGGCGGACCCACAGCAGTTATCAACTCCAGTCTTGCAGGGGTATACAAAAATGCCATCGAAAGAGGTTTTGATAAAGTATATGGCATGCTTCACGGCATCCAGGGTTTTTTAGATGAGCAGTATGTGGATCTTTCCACACAGATCCATTCTGAATTGGATATTGAGCTTTTGAAACGGACTCCGTCCGCATTTTTGGGTTCCTGCCGTTTTAAACTGCCAGAGATCCATGAGAATAAAGATATTTACGAGAAGATTTTTGAGATTCTCAATCGTTTGGATATCGAGGTGTTCATTTATATCGGCGGCAACGATTCCATGGATACCATCAAGAAGCTGTCTGATTATGCGATTCTGACCGGACAGACGCAGAAATTTTTAGGTGTTCCTAAGACCATTGATAATGACCTGGCTCTGACTGACCATACGCCTGGATTCGGAAGCGCAGCAAAATATATCGGCGCATCTACCAAGGAAGTGATTCGTGATGCCTATGGTCTGGCATATAAGAAAGAAATGATCACGATCATCGAGGTCATGGGCCGCAATGCAGGATGGCTGACTGGTGCCACCGCATTGGCAAAATCTGAGGATTGTGACGGGCCGGATTTGATCTATCTGCCAGAGGTGCCCTTCGATTTGGACAAATTCCTACATAAAGTAAAAGAATTGATGAAGAAAAAGGAATCTCTGGTCATCGCCGTATCTGAAGGCATTAAGCTGGCGGACGGCCGCTATGTCTGCGAGTTGGGCAGCATGGGAGATTATGTGGATGCCTTTGGACATAAGCAGCTGCAAGGAACAGCTTCTTACCTGGCCAATTTCCTGGCCGCGGAGGTGGAATGCAAGACCAGAGCGGTGGAGCTGTCCACGCTGCAGAGAAGCGCTTCCCATATGGCATCCCGCGTGGATATCGACGAGGCCTTTATGGTGGGCGGAGCAGCAGTGAAGGCTGCCGATGAAGGAGATACCGGTAAAATGGTAGTCATTGACCGCGTATCTGACGATCCATATATGAGTGCAACGGGAATTTACGATGTGCACCGCATTGCCAATGAAGAGAAGCTGGTTCCGCGTTCCTGGATGAATAAGGAAGCCAATTATGTGACCAAGGATTTTGTGGATTATGTGAAGCCGCTGATCCAAGGTGACTACCAGCCGATCATGGTAAACGGCCTTCCCAGACACCTGGTGCTGAACCGGAAAAACAAAAAATAACAAAAGTCCGGCCTGAGGGGACACGGAAAATGAGAAGTCATTGGGGAAATCGCTTAAGATTTCCCCTTTTTTCGGTAGATTTCCCCTTGACTATTTCCAGTTATATCTATAAAATGGTTATGTGCGAAAAAATACATTGTTTATGTGTGAAAGAACAGAAAATTAGGAGGAAATGTAAGATGGCAAAATGGGTTTACATGTTTACAGAAGGTAACGCAACCATGAGAAATCTTCTCGGTGGTAAGGGTGCCAACCTTGCTGAAATGACCAACCTGGGTCTTCCTGTGCCGCAGGGCTTCACGATTACAACGGAAGCTTGTACTCAGTACTACGAAGATGGAAGAAAGATCAATGATGAGATCATGGATCAGATCATGGAAGCAATTACCAAGATGGAAGGAGTTACCGGCAAAAAATTCGGTGACAAAGAAAATCCGCTGCTTGTTTCCGTTCGTTCCGGTGCCAGAGCTTCTATGCCTGGTATGATGGATACTATTCTGAACCTTGGCTTGAATGAAGAAGTTGTTGAAGTATTGGCTGCAAAATCCGGCAATCCGCGCTGGGCTTGGGACTGCTACAGAAGATTCATCCAGATGTATTCTGATGTAGTAATGGAAGTTGGTAAGAAATACTTTGAAGAGCTCATCGACAAGATGAAAGCTGAAAAAGGCGTTACCCAGGACGTGGAATTGACCGCTGATGACTTGAAAGAGCTGGCAAACCAGTTCAAGGCTGAATATAAGGAAAAAATCGGTGAAGAGTTCCCGGTGGATCCAAAAGAGCAGTTAATGGGCGCAATCAAGGCTGTATTCCGTTCTTGGGACAACCCGCGTGCGAACGTATATCGTCGTGATAACGATATCCCTTATTCTTGGGGTACTGCTGTTAACGTACAGATGATGGCATTCGGTAACATGGGCGAGACCTCTGGTACCGGTGTTGCATTTACCCGTGACCCAGCAACCGGCGAGAAGCATCTGATGGGTGAGTTCCTGATGAATGCCCAGGGTGAAGACGTTGTTGCAGGTGTACGTACACCTCAGAAGATCGACCAGTTGAAAGAAGTAATGCCAGAAGTTTACGAGCAGTTTGTGGGCATTTGCCATACACTGGAAGACCATTACAGAGATATGCAGGATATGGAGTTTACCATTGAAGACAGACATTTATATATGCTGCAGACACGTAACGGTAAGAGAACCGCTCAGGCTGCTCTGAAGATCGCTTGCGATTTAGTAGACGAAGGAATGATCACAGAAGAGAAAGCAGTCGCAATGATCGATCCTCGTAACTTAGATACGCTGCTTCATCCGCAGTTTGACGCTGCTGCCCTGAAGGCTGCTGTTCCGGTAGCGAAAGCACTGGGCGCTTCTCCGGGAGCTGCTTGTGGTAAGGTTGTATTCACTGCTGAAGACGCCAAAGAGTGGGCTGCAAGAGGTGAGAAGGTAGTTTTGGTTCGTCTGGAGACCTCTCCGGAAGATATCGAGGGTATGAAAGCCGCACAGGGTATTTTGACTGTCCGCGGTGGTATGACCTCTCATGCTGCTGTAGTTGCCCGCGGTATGGGTACCTGCTGCGTATCCGGATGCGGCGATATCGCTATGGATGAAGAGAACAAGAAGTTTACACTTGCTGGAAAAGAATACCACGAAGGAGATCCAATTTCTCTGGACGGTTCTACCGGTAACATCTATGATGGCCTGATTCCTACCGTTGATGCAACCATCGCCGGTGAATTCGGAAGAATCATGGGATGGGCTGATAAATTCAGAACGATGAAGGTCCGCACCAATGCGGATACTCCTGCTGACGCTAAGAAAGCTCGTGAGCTGGGCGCAGAGGGTATCGGCCTTTGCCGTACCGAGCATATGTTCTTCGAAGGCAACAGAATTGATGCTTTCCGTGAGATGATCTGCTCTGAGACCGTAGAAGAGCGTGAAGCAGCTCTGGAGAAGATTCTTCCAGAACAGCAGAGCGACTTCGAGAAATTATACGAAGCTTTGGAAGGAAAACCGGTTACCATCCGTTTCCTGGATCCGCCGCTTCATGAGTTCGTTCCTACCGAGGAAGAGGACATCAAGAAATTGGCAGATGCACAGGGTAAGACGGTTGAGCAGATCAAGACGATCATCGATTCCCTTCATGAGTTCAACCCGATGATGGGACACCGTGGATGCCGTCTGGCAGTGACCTATCCGGAAATCGCAAGAATGCAGACCAAAGCAGTGATCCGTGCAGCGATCAATGTTCAGTATGCACATAAAGACTGGAAAGTAAGACCGGAAATCATGATTCCGCTCGTTGGCGATATCAAAGAGTTCAAATATGTGAAACAGATCGTTGTTGACACAGCAAACGCTGAAATCGAAGCTGCTGGTTCTACTTTGAAATACAAAGTCGGCACAATGATCGAGATCCCAAGAGCAGCCCTGACCGCTGATGAAATCGCTAAAGAGGCAGACTTCTTCTGCTTCGGTACCAACGATTTAACTCAGATGTGCTACGGCTTCTCCCGTGATGATGCAGGAAAATTCCTGAATGCATATTATGACGCTAAGATCTTCGAATATGATCCATTTGCAAAATTGGATCAGATTGGTGTTGGCAAGCTGATGGAAATGGCAATCAAGCTGGGCAAACCGGCGAACCCAAGCCTGCATTACGGCATCTGCGGCGAGCACGGCGGAGATCCATCTTCTGTAGAGTTCTGCAACAAGCTGGGTCTGGATTATGTATCCTGCTCACCATTCCGTGTGCCGATCGCAAGACTGGCAGCCGCTCAGGCAGCAATCAACCAGAGATAATCAATAAAATAAACATTCACAGCCGAAAGGCTGTGAGTCAAAAAGAGAGGTTCATCAGATCATCTGATGAACCTCTCTTTTGTTTCATAGGAAATTGCGTCCTATGAAATAAAAAAGCACTCCGTGCGGGATGCGCACAGATGCAAGAGGAAAATGCATCTGGCGCGCAAAGCTGTCAAGCCCCTCAAAGCTTGAGGGGAGGGGGAGTTTGAGGTGGGCTTGCCCACTTTATTCATTTGTAGACGAAAGAATATGCATGTAGTAAAATGGAAATAAGAGAAAATGTATGGGGCAAAGTGGAAATCAAAAGGGGGAAACTTATGATTGAAAATGATAACAAATGTCATAAGAACAGATTGACAAGATACATAGCGCATATTAGTGAGGATGGAAGCCGGGAGCAGTTAATTTCTGAACACTTGGAAGGAACGGCCAGATTGGCAGAAAGGTTTGCAGAGGAATTTGGATATGGAGATTGGGGTTATTGTGCCGGCAAATTGCATGACATCGGAAAGTATTCGTTAGCATTCCAGAAACGGATCCATGGAGGGACACAAAAAGTGGATCATGCGACGGCGGGCGCTAAGGTATGTCATGAAAGAAGAGGATATTATACGGCTTTGGCCTATTGCATTGCCGGGCATCATGCCGGGTTGCCGGATACCGGTGAGGGTGCAGATACGGGAAGCCGGGCTACTTATATGGGGAGAATGAAAAAAAACATCGAGAATTTTCAGGCTTATCGGGATGAAATTGAGATTCCTGAATTACACACTCCTTTTTTTCAAATTCCACGGGGGAAGGATGCGGGGTTTTCTGTGGGCTTTCTGACGCGAATGTTGTTTTCCTGCTTAGTGGATGCTGATTATCTGGACACAGAGGCTTTTATGAGTGATGGAGGCGCAGTAAGAGAACCTGGCGAAGATATGTCTGTTCTGCAGGAAAAATTAATGGCGTACATAGATCCGTGGATGGATCATGAAGACGATCAGACAATTAATGGACGGAGAACAGAAATACTTAAACATTGTATTGCCAGCGGGGAGATGAAAAAGGGCCTTTTTAGGCTGACTGTACCTACCGGTGGTGGAAAAACGATTGCTTCTTTAGCATTTGCGTTAAACCATGTCATAAAACATGGGATGAAACGTATTATTTACATCATTCCATATACATCGATCATTGAACAAAATGCTGAGGTATTTCGAAATATTTTGGGTGTGGAAAATGTTCTAGAGCATCACAGCAGTGTGGACTATGAAAGTGATGAGGAATTAAAGCCTCTGCAGCTTGCGACGGAAAATTGGGAGAAACCATTGGTAGTAACGACAAACGTACAGTTTTTTGAATCTCTTTTTTCCAATAAAACTTCAAAATGTAGGAAGTTGCATAATATTGCGAACAGTGTGCTCATATTTGATGAAGCGCAAATGCTGCCCAACGATTATTTAAAGCCCTGTGTGGCGGCGATGGAAGAGATGATACGTTATTATGGAAGTAGTGTGGTCTTATGTACAGCCACACAGCCGGCTTTAAAAGCGCTTTTTGCTCCTGATCTTATTTGGCGGGAGTTATGCCCCAGGATGAATGAGCAGTTTCAATTTTTTAAAAGATCGCAGATACGAAAGCTGGGCATTCTTACGGAAGCAGAATTGGTATCCAGGATTCGGGAAGAACATCAGACTCTTTGCATTCTAAATACAAAAAAGGAAGTACAAAAATTTTATGAGGCTATTGCCGAGGAAGGCGTTTTTCATTTATCCACTTTTATGTATCCGGCTCACCGAAAAAGAGTATTGCAGCAAATAAGGGAGAGTTTAGCCTCAGGAAAACGATGTATTGTGATATCCACCAGTTTGGTGGAAGCTGGTGTAGATTTGGATTTTCATACCGTTTACAGGCAGCTTGCGGGGGTGGATTCTATGATACAGGCTGCAGGCCGGTGCAACCGGGAGGGGAAAAGAATGCTGGAGGAAAGTGTGACCTATGTATTTGGCCTGGAGCAGGCGCAAAAGGTTCCCGGTCAAGAGCAGCAGATCGATACCGCAGAGGGGATTATAAAAAAGTATCAAGACATTTCCCATTTGGATGCCATCGAGGAATATTTCACGAGACTATATAAATTCCGGGGAGATACTTTGGATAAGAAGGGAATATTAGATCAATTTCAAAAGGGAAGATTTCCCTTTGCAAAGATTGGCAGGGAATTCCGGTTGATGGAAGAAAATACAAAAACGATTTTTATTGCAAAAGAAAAGAGGGCCATAGAGCTTTTGGAAGAAATTCGGCGAAAAGGGATGACAAGGCGGCTGTTGAGAGAATCCGGGACGTATAGTGTCAATGTGTATGAGAATGTGTTTTGCAATATTTATGGAGCGGGTATGCTCAAGGCGGTATCAGAAGATGCGAAAGACCAATTTTTTGTACTCAGAGACAATGAAAACTATTCGGAGGAGACAGGTCTGCAGATCGATGCAAAGTTTGGCAGCGGCATTTGGTTCTGATACAGGAAAATAGCGGAATTATGTATGCAGGTATCCGCATTTTGCAGATGCGTGAAAATAAGGAAAGGAGGAATTTGATGAGTGTTGGAGTAAAAGTGAAGGTTTGGGGGGACTATGCTCTTTTTGCAAGGCCGGAAATGAAAGTAGAACGTTGCAGCTATGATATGATGACACCATCGGCTGCGCGGGGGATATTGGATGCGATTTTTTGGCATCCGGGAATGCGCTGGGTGATCGATTGCATTTATGTATTGAGGCCGATCGAGTTTACTTCCATTCGCAGGAATGAGATTAAAAATAAAGTTTCAGCACAAAATATGCTGTCTGTTTACAACGGCAGCAAAAGAGACCTGTTCCTAAGCACCCGGGATGAGATTGTCCAGCGGGCTTCTCTGCTGCTGAGAGATGTGGCGTATGTGATTGAAGCACATTTTGAGATGACAGAGTGTGCTAATGCATCGGACAACCCGGGTAAATTCAAGGATATCATTATGAGACGTCTCAAAAATGGGCAGTGTTATCATCAGCCATATTTCGGATGCAGGGAGTTTCCGGTCAACTTTTGTCTCTATGAGGAAGAAGAAATTCATACGGCATATGAATTGGAAGAAGAGAGGGATTTGGGATTTATGTTATATGATTTAGATTTCTCAGATCCGGCAAATATACAGCCTATGTTTTTCCGGGCGGTGCTGAGCAGGGGGGTCTTGGATCTCAGGAATTGTGAGGTGATACGATGATATTACAAGCGCTGACAAGGTATTATGAGATCCTTGCAAAGGAAGAGAAGGTGACCGAGCAAGGCTGGTGCATGGGTAAGGTATCCTATGCGCTGGACATCGACCGATCAGGACAGCTGCAGGGAGTGATTTCATTAAAAAAAGAGGTAGAAAGGGGCAAGAAGAAGGCATGGATCCCATCATTGATTAAGGTTCCAGAGATGGTATCCCGTTCTTCCGGAGTTTCAGCCAATTTTTTATGTGATAATTCAAAATATCTGTTGGGAATTGATCAGGAAGGAGCGGGAGAGCGAAGCATCCAATGTTTTGAGGCTGCCAGAAAAAAGCATTTAGAAATTTTAGATTCTGTGCAAAATGAGACGGCTAGGGCAGTTAAGAATTTTTTCCTCACCTGGGAGCCGAATAAGGCGAGAGAAAATCCAGCTTTATCAGAAAAGTGGGAGGATATTATAAGCGGGGGGAATTTAATATTTTTTACCGGGAATGGTTATGCACAGGAAGATGCAGCAGTTTGCAGCGCTTGGATGGAATATTTGCAAAAAAGTGCAGATGGACAAAAGGGTATTTGCCTGGTGACGGGCGAACATGTAGAAATTTCCAGAATTCACAGCGCAATCAAAGGAGTACAGGGCGCACAAAGCAGCGGTGCAGCGCTGGTATCATTTAATGCACAGGCCTTTGAATCTTATGGGAAAGAGCAGAGTTATAATGCGCCTGTGGGAAAATATGCGGCATATGCATACACGACAGCTTTAAATTATCTTCTGGCACAGAGAGAATATGTATATCGGCTGGGTGATACAACGATTGTGTTTTGGGCGGAAAATGGACAAGAGATTTATCAGAGTGCTTTTATGGGATTTATGGAGCCACAGGCGGATAATCAAGAAGTGATCCGGGGCATATTTGAAAACTTAAGTAAAGGAGAAGCGGTAGACATTCAGGGAATTGAAATAGATCCAAAGCAGCGTTTCTTTATTTTGGGATTGGCGCCGAATGCTGCCCGTTTGGCAGTGCGGTTTTTTTACCAGGACAGTTTTGGACAGATTTTGACGCACTTAGGAGAACATTACAAACGGTTGGAAATCACAAAACCTTCATGGGATACACAGGAATACTTAGGGGTTTGGCATATGTTGAAAGAAACCGTAAACCAAAAATCCAAGGATGCAAAGCCGATGCCGGGGATGGCAGCCTCTGTGTTTGAGGCAATACTGTCCGGAGGCCGATATCCGGAAAGCCTGTATAGCAGCGTGCTCATGCGGATCCGTGCGGAGCAGGGAAATATCACACGGGGAAGAGCAGGTATTGTGAAAGCGCATTTGATAAGAAATTATGACCGTTTAGGGACAAAGGAGGTAGAATTTGTGGGGTTGAACGAAAAGTGTAAGGACATTGCGTATATTTTAGGAAGGGAATTTGCAATTTTGGAGGCTGTTCAGGAAGCTGCGAATCCTGGGCTTAATACAACGATAAAAGACAGGTATTTTAATTCTGCCTGCGCCACTCCGGCATCTGTATTTCCAGTTCTGTTCAAGTTGAAAGAAAGCCATGTTCGCAAATTACAGGGAGAGAAAAAAGGGCTGCAGATTCGTTATGAGCAGCAATTGACAGAGCTGCAGGGAATGATTGAGGTTGGCGAAAACGGAATGGCATATCCCAAACGTTTGTCCCTAGAGGATCAGGGAATGTTTATATTAGGCTATTATCATCAAATCCAAAAACGTTACGAGAAAAAGGAGGAAAAGTAATATGAGTGAAGTAATTAAAAACAGGTATGAATTTGTTGTATTGTTCGATGTGGAAAATGGAAATCCCAACGGGGATCCGGATGCGGGTAACATGCCTAGAATTGATCCGGAAAGTGGATACGGATTGGTAACAGATGTATGTTTGAAAAGAAAAATTCGTAATTATGTAGAAACAGTGAAAGAGGGAGAAGAGGGATATCAGATTTACATCAAGGAAAATGTACCGCTGAACCGCAGTGATCAAAAGGCTTATGAATATCTGGGAATTGACGATAAAAAGGCAAAGGATTTGAAGAAAAATGATCCAGACGCAGATCGTAAGATTAGGGATTTTATGTGTAAAAACTTTTTTGACATCCGAACATTTGGAGCCGTGATGACTACTTTTGTGAAAGCGGCCCTTAATTGCGGACAAGTTCGTGGCCCCGTACAACTTGGATTCGCCAGGAGTATTGATCCTATTATCAGCCAGGAAGTGACGATCACAAGAGTAGCAATCACCACGGAAAAAGATGCAGAAAGTAAGAAAAATGAAATGGGGAGAAAAAGTATTGTTCCATATGGTTTATACCGGGTGGAAGGATATATTTCCGCAAATTTGGCCAGGAAAGTTACAGGCTTTTCAGAAGACGACCTGGAGCTTTTATGGGAGGCTATTATTAATATGTTTGAACATGACCATTCTGCAGCAAGGGGAAAAATGGCAGTTCGTGAGCTGATTATTTTTAAACACAGTAAGGAATTGGGAGATTGCCCATCTCATAAGTTATTTGATGCAGTAGAAGTACGTCACAAAGAAGAGGTAGAGTATCCTCGCAAGTATCAGGACTATGAAGTGACGGTACATAGGGAACAGATACCGGATACCGTAGAGGTAATAAGAAAAATATAATGGATGATTGGGAAGAAAATTATTTAATGTTATCAGGTATCCAACATTTTCAATTTTGCCGCAGGCAATGGGCCTTGATTCATTTGGAGCAGCAATGGGAAGAAAATGTGCATACCGTAATTGGGGAGCTGATGCATAGGAAAGTACATGACCCGGCCCTTAGTGAAAAACGTAATGATATTATCATTGTGAGGGCGCTTCCTGTTTCTTCTAGGAAAATGGGGGTCAGTGGAGAATGCGATCTGGTGGAGTTTCATAAGGCGGAGGATGGAGTTTCCCTTCATGGACATCGGGGGCTTTACAAAATTTATCCGATTGAATATAAAAAAGGCAAACCAAAAAGTTCAGATGAAGATATTCTACAGTTAGTTGCACAGGCAATGTGTTTAGAAGAAATGTTTTCTACGGTCATTCATGAAGGAGCCATATTCTATGGCGAAACTAGAAAAAGGGAGAAAATTGCAATTACTGTTGAATTACGTCAGAAGGTGGAAGAAATGTTTCGCGAAATGCATCAATATTTTCAAAGAGGTTATACTCCGAAGGTGAAAGTCACTAAAAAGTGCAGCAGTTGTTCATTAAAGGAAATATGTCTTCCTAAGCTTGAAAAAACAGTGTCTGTGAAAGAATACCTTCGACAGGCAATGGAGGATACCATATGAAAAAGCTATTAAATACCTTGTATGTTACATCAGAAAACAGTTATCTTTCTCTGGACGGGGAAAATATTGTTGTGTTGGATCATGAAAAGGAAGTGGGAAGGGTTCCATTGCACAATTTAGAAGGTGTTGTATCTTTTGGTTATAGAGGTACAAGTCCGGCATTGATGGGAGCCTGTGCAGATCGCAGAATTTCTTTATGTTATTTGACTCCAAATGGAAAATTTCTTGCGAGAGTTACAGGGAAAATCAAAGGCAATGTTCTGTTGCGGGACAGGCAGTATCAGATGAGTATAGATCAAGAGGAAAGCTTGAAGGTAGCAAAAAATTGTGTGACAGGAAAGGTTTTTAATGCCAGATGGGTGCTGGAACGGGCCACTAGAGATCATAGTATGCAGATTGATATGGAAAAAGTAAAAAAAGCTTCCGCAATGCTGAAAGATTCGATATCAATGATTCAAAGCAGCTTATCGAAAGAACAGCTAAGAGGATATGAAGGAGAAGCCGCTAGTGTTTATTTCGGTGTGTTTGATGAACTGATTCTACAACAGAAGAAGGATTTCAAATTTGAGGGAAGAAATAAAAGGCCGCCGGTGGATTATGTAAATGCCATGCTTTCTTTTGTATATACTTTATTGACAAATAGTATTACATCAGCATTAGAGACCGTTGGATTAGATCCGTATGTCGGTGTATTGCATACAAAACGGCCAGGTAGAGTTTCCTTAGCGCTTGACCTAATAGAGGAAATTAGACCTGTGTTGGCAGATCGTTTTGTGTTGTCTCTGATTAATAAGAGAATTGTGAGTGGCAAAGACTTCTTAAAGAAGGAGAATAGTGCAGTGCTATTGAAAGATGATACACGCAAAAGAATCCTGACAGAATGGCAGAACAGGAAAAAAGAGACGTTGACACATCCATATTTAAAAGAAAAAGTGGAATGGGGAATGGTACCATATGTCCAGGCAGTACTGTTAGCTAGATATTTACGAGGTGATCTCGACGCCTATCCGCCATTTCTTTGGAAGTAAGTCATAGATTTTTATATTGGGAGGTGAATTCAAATACTTGTTTTAATTACATATGATGTAAATACGGAGACTGCCGCCGGAAAAAGCCGCCTTCGTAAAGTTGCTAAACAGTGTGTAAATTATGGGCGGAGAGTGCAGAATTCTGTATTTGAATGTGTCCTGGATCATGCACAGAGCGTTCTTCTGAAAGCGGTATTAACAGAAATTATTGATGAGGAAAAGGACAGTTTACGGTTCTATTATTTGGGAAACAATTATAAAACGAAGATTGAGCATGTAGGAGTTGAACGAGGTCTTGCGGTGGATCAGACATTGATTCTATAGTGCGAATGGGAATCAAACAAAAAATAGCTAGAAGATTCGCACCTGTATTCTTGTTCAAAAATGTTTGTAACATTAAAAGTTTCTGGTGAAATTAGCAATTTGCATCTAAAAATCAGTGAAAAATGTTATTTTTGCATATATTTTGAAGCTGGTAGTTGGACATTATTGCTGTCGTTCCCCACGCGGGAACGTGGATTGAAATTCGCGCTCATCAAGAATAGTTTGCAAGTTTGCCAGTCGTTCCCCACGCGGGAACGTGGATTGAAATTCCCTGTTGTACCACCTCAGATGTACCCGCAGCTTCGTCGTTCCCCACGCGGGAACGTGGATTGAAATGGGTTTAATGTATGCCCCGTCTGCATGTCTATCCCGTCGTTCCCCACGCGGGAACGTGGATTGAAATTCATAATTGCCTAAACTAATACGCTTTCGATTAAGTCGTTCCCCACGCGGGAACGTGGATTGAAATTCCTGGCTATGCTTATGGGTGGAATACACCGCGTAGTCGTTCCCCACGCGGGAACGTGGATTGAAATTGTTGGAGTTCCCGGTTATTATGGATGGTGGGTTGTCGTTCCCCACGCGGGAACGTGGATTGAAATTTAAACGCCAATTCAAGAGACATTGTATATACCCGTCGTTCCCCACGCGGGAACGTGGATTGAAATGAATTTATAGGTACCTGTGCTCCGAAGCAAAAAGGTCGTTCCCCACGCGGGAACGTGGATTGAAATCCAGTTTGCCAGTGTCATATCTGTAAAAACGCAGTCGTTCTCCACGCGGGAACGTGGATTGAAATTAATCTAATAACAACTCCCTCATAGCCCTCTTTGTCGTTCCCCACGGGGGAACGTGGATTGAAATAAATATTTATCCGTTTTCTTTTGTTTAGTATTTTGTCGTTCCCCACGCGGGAACGTGGATTGAAATTTAAAAATATACATTTGGCAACATTATCCTACTATGGTCGTTCCCCACGCGGGAACGTGGATTGAAATCTGCATGAATTGCAAGAAGAAAATATTGGATAATTGTCGTTCCCCACGCGGGAACGTGGATTGAAATAAAAGCTGATTGTACGTCTATTAATTCTACATCAGTCGTTCCCCACGCGGGAACGTGGATTGAAATTCTAAAAATCCACTATAAAAGGCACGATATTTGGTCGTTCCCCACGCGGGAACGTGGATTGAAATTGTCCAGAAAACTTCGCGGTCCCCGGACAAAGCGGTCGTTCCCCACGCGGGAACGTGGATTGAAATAATCCTGTGATTTGCCACTTTGATCTGCTCCTGCGTCGTTCCCCACGCGGGAACGTGGATTGAAATACCAGGGAGGCGAGGCGGCCGTTGACAGGCTGAGTCGTTCCCCACGCGGGAACGTGGATTGAAATTCATCAAAAGCCAGCTTTTCCGTAATATCAACTAGTCGTTCCCCACGCGGGAACGTGGATTGAAATGCTTGTCATGCTTTGCCTGTCCGACCGCTTCATAGTCGTTCCCCACGCGGGAACGTGGATTGAAATATTTGGCACCCCCCCATATCTTATGTAAAGTATGTCGTTCCCCACGCGGGAACGTGGGTTGAAATAGAAAAAAGCGCAACTAATTTATTGTCAATATCTGTCGTTCCCCACGCGGGAACGTGGATTGAAATCCGGGAATATAGAGGCGAAAACGCAACCCTATACTGTCGTTCCCCACGCGGGAACGTGGATTGAAATTAATCAGATTATAAAAGCGGTGATAGATTTTTAGTCGTTCCCCCCGCGGGAACGTGGGTTGAAATTTCTTTGAAGCAAAGAAGCATAATGTCATTTTTCGTCGTTCCCCCCGCGGGAACGTGAGTTGAAATAATACCTACGCACAATTGCACGCCAAAGGAGAATGTCGTTCCCCACGCGGGGACGTGGATTGAAATAATCTCAGCACAACTCATGTTATGCAAAGATTTTGTCGTTCCCCATGCGGGAACGACTTTTTAAATGCATTTGCTCTCTGTCTAATATAAAGTAGATTATAACTACTTAATTAAAATGGAAGGCAATTAAATACGTCGTTTGTTATATTGATCATAATGGGCTTAAAAAGAGGATACCGTTGAAAATATTGCGGGTAAGAGGGTATGCAAATAGGGTTCGTAGTTAGTGGATTTTGAATTAATGCGATTTATTTGATGATAGGGCTCCGCCAAGTTAAGAAGCAAATGTGGTGACTGCTTGGAGTGTTTTGATACATTTTCTATTCTTATATATTAAAAAAGAATTGCTGTCCACATTGAATAGATTAACTGGGGGAATTCTGATATAATTTTGCTTATGAAATAAAAGGATAAGATAATGTCGGATAGGTGAGGCATTGGGGTAGCATCAGCTATCGAGATATGTTGACGGTGAAGTGTCGATATGATCAGTTAGGAAGAAACAAATGCAATACAACTATTAGAAATTGGTTCTGACCATGATTGACACCTCCCTGCCGGAGGATGATATTGTTTGTGTGCTGTCCTCAAAGTGATTGGAAAGGGGGATCGGTAGCAAAAGCGATAGAGCGGAAAAAGTATGGTGAGCTTCTGACTTTGACTGTGGCGATTGTAATGGAATTTAAGCACAATGCGGTGGAATATCATCGGAGTTCTAAACTGTATGTAGTGACAACAGGTTTCATCCTGATTAAGGGGACAAGCTTGGATTTGGATGTGAAAAAACAGAGGGAGAGGATAAACTTATGATCGCGGTAAGCAAATGGTTGATCGCTCGTGAAAGAGTGGGAATGGAAGATGCTTTCTCTGGTTTGGAAAGGGGGAATTTAGTAATGTGGTATGGTGAAAATGAGCGTTATGGCTGGGAGGTGAGCCTATGATAGAATTGCATGTGCATTTGGATGGGTCCGTGCGACCATCTACCATATGGGAACTTGCTTTAGAGAAGGAGGGGAGGGCGCCTGTTGCCGATAAGGAGGCTTTAACTGCTTTGATGAGAGCGCCGGTTCCCTGTAGCAGCCTGTCCGAGTATTTAACCAGATTTGAGCTTCCGCTTCAGTACTTGC
The DNA here is from genome assembly GCA_050944615.1 of Blautia sp. Classification (GTDB taxonomy): domain Bacteria; phylum Bacillota; class Clostridia; order Lachnospirales; family Lachnospiraceae; genus Blautia_A. Next base: position 59,950 of record JBMNRL010000002.1, on the reverse strand, counting down.
AGAATAGGGAAGGCCTGGAACGGGTGGCCTATGAGCTGGTGGAGGATTTGGCAGAAGAGGGAGTGACTTATGCAGAAATCCGTTTTGCACCGCAGCTTTCTACTCAGGAAGGATTAAGCCAGAGAGAAGTGACAGAAGCGGTGATGGCAGGAGTGAAAAGGGGAATGCGGGCATATCCTTCCATAAGAATTGGCTTGCTTTTATGCTGCATGAGGGGAGTAGGAGAAGAAGCTTTGCATAAAAACTTAGAAACGATTGAGACGGCAGCCGTTTTGAAGGATGGCCGTTTGGTCTGCGGGATAGACCTGGCAGGCGCAGAGGAAGTATACAAGACGGATTTATTTGGTAGTCTTTTTGAAGTGGCAGATCCATATGGGTTAAAACGGACGATTCATGCCGGAGAGGCTTCCGGTCCGGAAAGCATCTGGAAGGCTTTGGATATGGGGGCATCCAGGATCGGCCATGGGATTGCAGCCATCAGGGACGAAGCTTTGATCAAGGAGTTGGTGAAGAGAAGGATTGCTTTAGAGGTCTGTATTACCAGTAACGTGCAGACCAAGGGGGTTCCTTCTCTGGCATCCCATCCGATCCGGAGACTCTACGATGCTGGCGTCCATGTCACTCTTAATACCGATAACCGGACTGTGTCAGATACTACGCTGTCCAAAGAGCGTGAGCTGGCAAAGCGGACATTTGGATTTACGGACAAGGACCTGGAGGTTATGGATCAATATGCAGCAGAGGCTGCATTTTTGTCCGTCTCAGATTTTTGACAGCTTTATTGCAGGAAGTTAAATATTTGGCAGGCAAGGGTATATTTGTTTCTTATCTTTGGTTAAGATGTTAATTCTGATGGCTGAATAAGTATGTTGCTTGGGTGAAGCTGACGGAAAGCGGCATATTCTTCAGCAAGATTCTTTAAGGTATTTTGGTCCATAGAGCCGAGTGGCTCAAATAAAGTAATTGTGAAGGCTATTTTTTCTTTTTGTATTTTAGACTTCCATGAGCCGATAATCTGTCCACTTTTTAGGACAGCTCCCGGATTACCTACAGTTTTCCAGATTTGCTTTTGCAAGGCTTTGTTGGACAGGAGAATATCCCGGTCCTTTATGTCGAGATAGGGATCGTGAGGCCCAAGAAGGATCAGATGATCCGCCGGTTGGGCAGACTGCAGCAGAGCCTCTCTGTCTGCAGAAAGCATATAGCGGATTTTGTCTCCGGTTTTTACAGGCTCCATCTCCTCTGAAACAGTATTCCATAGACGTGAGGCCTGCCGGGGAGAGCATCCTAGCCAGCGCATCAAAGCATCTTTGGATGAGGGACCATAGCAGTGCAGGAATTTGCGTATCAATTCTCTCTGGCCATCCGGGTGTTTCTTTGGAGGTTTTCCTGTCCAATTTATAAAGGAAGTAAAAGTGGGGCTGTTTCCATGTCTTTCTCCGAAAACAACCAGAGAAGAAAAGGAACATGGGCGCAACAGGAAGGAGACGGCCGCTTCTCCCACCGTTTGTCTGTCCGGGTTTCCGTACATGGAAGGTGCGCGCCAGAGGAGCTGTTCCTTGGGGGAGAGTTCTTTTTGGATGATGCCGGCCAAGGTCTGATCCAGAGTTTCCTTACTTTTGATGACGTGATGGTCCAAATATAGGGCTGCTTTTTTTGTGCGTTCCAGCAGATCCTCAAAGGGCATTTGCAGATACTCTAAAGCGGCAGAGATCCCTTTTGTGTAGATCCAGGGCTGTTCTCCGGTTTCTGCTGTTAAGGCGTTCAAGAAAATGTCGCTTTCGGCAGTGGGAAAGATGACAGGGGCACCTCGGAAACTCCATGCCTGCACCAAACTTTTTTCTTCATACAAGGCCTTTTGCAGCAGGGGGAATGTACATCCGCGTATCCGGTGGAACAAAGATGTTTCCCACGTGCCGGGTGGGGAGTTTTGTATGCCACAGGCGCCTGCGGCGGCAGTCAGGGAAGAAATAGGGAGCTTCTGGTCTAAATGGTGGGCATGCAGACGGTAGCCGCGGATTTGTTCGTTGCTTATGTTCATAGGATGGGATCTCCTTCTATTGTGGATTGGTGAGGGAAACAGTGCAAAATCTTATTAAAATTATAACATATCCTGCGACTTGGCGGGAAATGTTTCCTGTTAAAAAAGAGATCAAAAAAAGAAAAGGAGGGAATAAATGGGCATTGTAGGAAACGGCAACGCATGGTAAAATCTAATTGTTGTGTGCATGATGATAAACAGGGAGGGAATACAAAGATGGAGAGTAGGAGAATCATTCAGGTGGAAGATAAGGTACCGTTGAAACTATTGGTGCCTCTTAGTGTGCAGCATTTATTTGCGATGTTTGGGGCAACGGTTCTGGTGCCCTTTCTTTTTGGAATCAATCCGGCAATTGTTCTTTTTATGAACGGTTTGGGGACTTTGCTGTTCATCCTGATCACAAAAGGAAAAGCACCGGCTTATTTGGGGTCTAGCTTTGCATTTCTAGCGCCGGCCGGAATTGTCATCAGCGAAATGGGATATCCATATGCATTGGGAGGATTTGTAGCCGTAGGATTTTTAGGTTGCATTTTAGCCGGCGTTATTTATAAATTCGGATCCGATTGGATCAATGTGGTACTCCCTCCGGCTGCGATGGGGCCAGTGGTGGCACTGATCGGATTGGAGCTGTCCAGTTCAGCTGCCAGCAATGCGGGAATGTTAGATGAGAAGATCAGTCCGCAAAATGTGGTTGTATTTTTAGTGACCTTGGGGGTTGCGGTCTTTGGCTCTGTGGTGTTCCGCAAATTTCTTTCCGTAATACCAATCCTGATTGCGGTGATCGCAGGGTATGTAGCTGCTATTTTGTGCGGGATTGTGGATTTTTCTGAAGTAGCGGCCGCGCCGATTTTGGCTCTTCCCAATTTCCAGACACCGAAGTTCAGTCCGGAAGCTATTATGATCATTCTTCCGGTCATATTGGTGATCACTTCGGAACATATCGGCCATCAGGTGGTGACCAGTAAGATTATCGGAAGAGATCTTTTAAAAGATCCCGGCCTGCACCGTTCGCTTTTTGGAGATAACTTTTCCACGATGTTATCCGGTCTGATCGGCTCTGTGCCGACCACCACCTATGGAGAGAACATCGGGGTGATGGCGGTCACCAGAGTGTACAGTGTACGTGTGATCGGCGGAGCAGCTATCTTGTCCATGGTCTGTTCCTTTGTGGGAAAATTGTCTGCGTTAATCCAGACGATCCCCGGACCGGTGATTGGCGGAATTTCTTTTCTGCTGTATGGAATGATTGGGGCGTCCGGCATCCGGATTTTGGTGGATTCCCAGGTGGATTATGGAAAGTCTAAAAATTTGATTCTGACGTCTGTGATTTTTGTCACCGGTTTATCCGGAATTACAGTAAAATTTGGAAATATCCAGCTTACAGGCATGGTCCTGGCTTGTGTGGTAGGTATGCTGCTGGGCCTTGCGTTTTATCTGTTGGAACGCTTCCATCTGACAAATGACCAGGAATAAAACATTGGATTTGCTGTTCTCAAAATAGTACGGCATTTGTCGAAGAAAGTAAGTGACAGACCGTCTTACGGGATGGTATAATAACTGCGTAGAAAAAGCTGTCTTGTTTTTGGAACTTTGACATTTTTAGGAAGACAGTGGATGATACAACCAATGAGAGGGGGAACTACATGAAAGAGAAGAAAAAAGTATCGTTGGCGGTTCAGATTTTTATTGGACTTGCATTGGGCATTGTGGCCGGTATTTTGTTTATGGTTTCGGGGAAGGCAGAGTGGGCCAGTACCTACGTGAAGCCTTTCGGGACGATTTTCCTGAATTTGATCAAATTTATTGTGGTGCCGATTGTTTTGACGTCTATTATTTCCGGTGTCATTTCCATGAAAGATATCCGGAAAGTAGGATCTATCGGCTGGAAGACGGTCGTCTACTATATGTGTACGACAGCCTGTGCAGTTGTTATCGGTTTGTTATTTGCAAACATATTCAAAGGTACCTTTCAGGTATTACAGACGACAGATCTGGAATATGAGGTGGCCGCCAGTGTCAGCTTCATGGATACCCTGGTAAATATTTTTCCATCCAATTTCATCCAGCCACTGGCAGATGCCACGATGCTGCAGGTGATTGTGATCGCGTTATTTTTTGGGTTCGGCATTATCATTGCCGGGGAAAAGGGAGAAGCTCTGGGTAAAGTGGTGAATAGCCTTTCCGACGTGAGCATGGTGATCATGGATCTCATCCTGAAGCTTTCACCGATCGGTGTTTTCTGCCTGATCACTCCAGTGGTGGCGGAAAATGGACCGAAGATTTTGGGCTCTTTAGCCATGGTGCTTTTAACGGCATATATCTGTTACATTGTACATGCAGTCGTGGTCTATTCCGCTACAGTCAAAGCCATGGGCGGGTTAAGTCCTGCCAAATTTTTCAAGGGTATGGCGCCGGCTATGGTGATGGCATTTTCCAGTGCATCCTCTGTAGGAACATTGCCGTTGAACTTGGAATGTGCGGAGAAATTAGGGGCCAAAAAAGATGTGGCCAGTTTTGTGCTTCCCTTGGGAGCTACTATTAATATGGATGGAACAGCGATCTATCAGGGAGTATGCGCCGTGTTTATCGCTGCTTGTTATGGAATTCATCTGACATTGCCCCAGATGGTGACTATCGTGCTGACAGCTACGTTGGCATCTGTAGGGACAGCAGGTGTTCCTGGTTCCGGTATGGTGATGCTGGCTATGGTATTGCAAAGCGTTGGCCTTCCGATTGAGGGAATTGCTTTGGTGGCCGGTGTGGATCGTATTTTTGATATGGGACGTACGACAGTTAATATCACTGGTGATGCGGCTTGCTCTATCATTGTCAGCCGTTTGGAAGAGAGAAAAGAGAAGAGAATGAGCAGCAAAGCTGTTTAAGTCAGAACGCCCGTTGGCTGGCAATTGGCCAACGGGCTGTTATCATATATCGGAAACTTTGTTGGAGAACCTGGCTTTCAATTATTTTTATAATATAAAACTAAAATTGGAGAATTTTCCTAAAAATCTTGTAATTTTATTAAAATTTTAGTAAAATATAAACATAAGTAATGAGGGGGCGGAGCATGGAAAGTCCATATATGTTAGTGGAAGCGGGAACTGTTGGTTTTTGGCTGTCGGTGGAACAGATCGAACGGGTAAGGGACTTCCAGATCCTGGACGAAGGAATGGTGCCGGTATATGCCATGGATCAGCTGTGTGGGAGCGGATTTGGTGGAAATCCTTATATTCTCATACTGCATGTAGAGAATGAACGCTTTGGGATAGCGGTGGAGAAAGTGGAAGGAATCCACAGTATCCGGCAGGAAGAGATCTATCCGCTGCCTAGGCTTGTAAAGAATCATGAGAATCAGTATCTACATGGAATTGTTTGGGATATGGCAAATGGCAGGAGGTCCGGCTATTTGCTGTCCGTGCCCATGTTTTTGGAAAGATCAAAAAAATGGCAGCCCGTCGGGTGGCTGGATAATTAGAGGATATTTACGAATATGTTTGATAAAAAAGAGTGGCAGCCCTTGGAAACAGATCCATTGACAAAGTTATGGACGGAAGCGGCGGCAAAAGAACGGATTGACATTTTGCTGGGAGAAGAAGGAGGACATGGAGATGTCCTGTATCTGATCTCTTTGGATGGATGGGATGAGTTCCAGAAGAATAAAAGCATCGAAAAGAGAAATATCGTTTTGCAGCAAGCAGCTTTTGTGCTGAAAAAGATTTCAAAGTATCTTGATGTGGTGGCCAGGATTGAAAAGGCCACATTTTTATTATATGAATTGGGAAGCTCTGCAGAGACCGTCAAAGAACGGGGAATGGAGATTGCAGAGCGGATCGAAGGGTTAAACCAGGAAATCCAGGTGAAAATAGGCGCTTTTTATTGCTGCGATACTAGGCTCAGATATCGGGAAATGATACGCTGCGCGGAGTATGCACTTTTTTGTGCCCAAAAAGAGCAGCAGGGGCTGTATTTGCTACAAGAATATGAAGCGCTTCCAGGGGAAGGGGAAGAAACCTGGTTCTGCCGACGGGTGATCGATGACAATGATCCTGATGCGGGGATATTTGACGTGAAATTTGTTACGGAACTGATCAATACTGTGTTCTTGTGCAACGATGTTTCGCTTGGAATTGAAATGGCCCTGGAACGGGTTTGCAGGTATTATCACGTAGGACAGGTGATGGTGGTAGAACGTTCTTTGGATAAGAAATATTACAAAAAGACATACGAATGGGAAGAGACGCCACTAAAGGTAGTAAATCACAGCTTGGAGACAATATCGGCTATCCTGGTAGAAAGGGACCAGAACATGTTCGATGAAAATGGAATGTTCGTCTGCAACTGTCTGTTAGAATTGAAAAACTGCAGCCATATCATGGCAATGAGGGAGAAAATCTGGGGAACCAAGGCCTTTATGCGATGCGCTTTTGGAGATGGGCAGGAACTCCTTGGATATATCAATGTGCGTGAGCGGAAGCGGGAGCGCCTGTGGAGCCGGACGGAAATTGTTACATTTTTGATAGCCTGCCGGGTCATCACAGCAGGGATCTATAAGGCGCGCCAAAACGTTACTTTGGCGGATACCTCAGAAACATTGCATTAATGGCAGGGGGATTTCGCCGGAAGGAATTGATAAATGGAAAAAATGGATCAGACAGGTCAGGATGGAATTGAGTGTTTGAAAGTAGTACATAGAAATAGAAATTACTATATTCCGCTTTGTTATATGGAACGAATCTTGATGGAGCCGGTTGTTGTGCCTGTGCCGGAAGCAGATGAGGGGATTATGGGGATTTCCATGTTGGATGGGCAGATGATTCCCTATCTGATGCTGGAAAGCAGAGAGCCTTTGTCTGTGGATGAGTCTATTGCGTGTGGCGTTATTTTAAAGACAGATACAGATGGACGTTTCGGCATAGGAGTTGATGAAATCAAAGAAGTGTGCCGGCTAAGTCTGGAGGAGATTGAGGGGCAGATTTCAGATATGACACAGAGATTGTGGAAGGAGCTTTAAAGAGTGGTAAAGCTGCAGAATGATGAATTTGAATACATCGTTAATTATGTAAAAAGAAATTATGGATTGAATTTGTCCAAGAAACGGGTCTTGATCGAATGCAGGCTGCGGAAGGAATTGGAAAGATACGGATTGGATACTTTTAAAGCTTATTTGCAAATGGTGGAGAAGGATCCTACACATGTGATGGCAGATGAAATGATCCACCGACTTACGACCCATTATACGTATTTTTTCCGGGAACCGCAGCACTTCGAATTTATTGAAAAAAATATCCTTCCTGAATTGTGCAGCAAACCGGAGGGATTTCAATACCATGTTTGGTGTGCGGGTTGTGCGACAGGAGAGGAATGCTATAGTCTGGCAATGCTTTTTGAACAGTATAAAGAAAAAGACAGTCATTTGCCGTACTATCATATCACCGGGACGGATGTTTCCAAAGCAGTGCTTACTGTGGCAAGGAACGGAAGCTATCCGGACAAAGAATTGAATGGGTTTCCCTATTATTGGAAAGGAAAGTTTTGCAAACAAAATAGAGACGGTACGTTTTCCATTGCAGACCGAGTGAGGAGAAATGTGTCCTTTAGCCGTTTGAATCTGACAGAACCATTGAGCATGCGGCGGAAATACGATTTGATCTTGTGCCGGAATGTGATGATCTATTTTGATACACAGGCGAAGAAGGCACTGATTAGCAATTTGGAGAAGTGCTTAAATCCTGGTGGTTATTTGATGGTAGGTCATTCCGAACTGCTGTCCAGGGAAAGTACAAAATTAACATTCGTATCATCTGCAGTATATAAGAAGGAATAGTGATGGAACAAGTGGAGTTAAAACAGGCTAGTAGGAAACTGGTGCTTATTGGCGCATCGGCCGGCGGACCCATGGTGATTTCTCATATTTTGCGTGAATTGCCGGCAGATTTGCCGGGGATTGTGATTGTACAGCATATGAGCAATGGATTCTCCCAAAAGCTGGCAGAGTATTTGGATAGCAAATGTGCGTTGAAGGTAAAAGAGAGTTCCAATTATGAGGTCATTTGTAACGGGAATGTCTATATTGCGCCCAACGGCTGTCATCTGATCATTCGAAGAGGAAAAGATGGCTATTACCAGATGCTGGAGGCCGGCCCGAAGGAGCATGGGGTATGTCCGTCCGTGGATCATTTGTTTCGGTCGGCTGTGTGTGCGGGAGAAAATGCTTTAGGAATCTTGTTGACAGGTATGGGCAAGGATGGTGCAGAGGGCCTGTTGCAGCTTCGAAAAAGCGGGGCAGCCACGGTATGCCAGGAAGAAGCGGAATGTCCGTTTGCCAGCATGCCAAGAGAGGCAAAAAAAGCTGGCGGTGTACAGGAAGAGCTGCCGTTGCCATTGATCATAAAGAAGATAATAAAATTTTCAGAAGGAAAGGATAAATTATGCGGGAAGGAATTTTAATTGTTGATGATGCCATGTTTATGCGCAGGATTATCAGAGATGCTTTGGAGGAAGAAGGCTATCACAATCTATGGGAAGCGGGAGATGGAGATGAGGCGATTCGGATTTTTAAAACGAAAAATCCCGGGATGGTTTTGTTGGACATCACGATGCCTGGAAGATCCGGGATGGAGGTTTTGAAGGATATGCATGAGGCCAGTCCCCAGACCAAGATTATTATGTGTTCTGCGATCGGGCAGGAGGAGCATATCCGCCGGGCGCTGAGAATGGGTGCATCAGACTTTATCGTAAAGCCGTTTAAGAAAGAAGAGCTGCAGGAAATAGTCAGAAAATATCTGGAGTGACTGAGGATGAAAAAAATAAATTGGGACTATGGCAGTATTGAGAAATTAGGAGCAGATTTCTTTGGAGAATTGGGCAACATCGGTACCGGGGCAGCTGTGACAGCTTTGTCTAATATGATCCGGTCCACGGTTTCGGTGAGTGTTCCTCATGTGATGAATCTGGAGGATGAGCGGCTGCTGGAGTATTTGGACAGCTTTGGGGAGAGAGAAATGGGACTTTTGTTCCCTATCCGGGGAGAAATATCAGGCTTGTTGCTTTACATATTAAAAGAGGATTTTTTAGCAAAAGTGTTGGAGCATTTAGGCACAGAGTTTGAAAAGCTTTTGGAGAGCACGGACAACGTGTGGATCTTTAAGGAAGTAGCCGGTATTATGGCATCTGCTTATTTTTCTTCCGTATCGGCTTATCTGGAACGGAGGATTGAGATCGATGAGCCTGCGATTTTATCAGAGATGACAGGGGCTGCCGTCATGGAAACCAGGTGTATGGTCCCGGGAGATCCCAAAGGAAACCTGTGCGTGGAATGCGGGTTTTATCTTCAGGCCCCTGAGAATGCCAGCCATCTCATCCTGATGCTCACCGAGGAGTCGGCAGAAGAGATATTTACATCCTTGGGAGTGGTAGTTTGATTCTCTTGAGGAGGCAATCGAATCTGTGGATGAATACAGATATCATTTATAGTGGGAAGGATAAAAAATGAGAAAAAAATTCAGGGATTTAAAAGTAGGGAAGAAGCTGTTTGTTTCTTTTGGAGCCATTGTGGTCATGTATGTGATTACGGTGGTGTGTGCGTTGGTAGCAATTGCGGGAATATCCGGTAAGCTTCAGGATTTTCGGAATAAGCCGTATCAGGTGGTAAATGTTTCCCGACAAATGAATACAGCGATCCAAGGAGTGGGCCGGGATCTGCTCAGCATTGCAATCAGTGAGACAAAAGGCGTAGAGGAAGAATATATCGAGGAGGCGGAGTCCTTTATTGCGATCATTGAAGACGGCCTGCCTATGCTTGCCAAATATGGAGAAGACAATTTAGATTTAGTCAATAAGATACAGAGAAATATTGAGGATCTGATCCCATACCGGAACAGCGTCTTGCAGCTGTTGAAGGATGACAAGGATGAGGAAGCGATTGCTGAGTACCGCCTGAATTATGAACCAAGGGCGGCAACGGCGAGACAGACATTGAATACATTGGTGGAAAAATCCACCGTTTTAGCGGATATTTATTTGGAAGATGGGAATGTCATCGCGCGGAACATGATGATACTGGTGATCTTGCTCGCCTTGCTTATTATTGGGCTGACTTCCCGTATCTGGCTGGTAATGACCAGGAGCATAAGAGAGCCGGTGAGAGATATACAGAAAGCGGCCCGCGAGGTATCCGAAGGAAATCTGCATACGGTATTGGAATATCAGGCAGGAGATGAGCTGGGTGAACTGGCGGAAAGTATTCGTGAAACGGTCAGTGCATTGGATTCTTATGTTTCAGAGCTGCAGAGAGGGATGAAAGCAGTCGGTGAAGGAAATCTGAATTACACGTCAAAGATGAAATTCCGGGGAGACTTCCTGGTGCTCAATGAGACGATGAACCAGATCATCAGTATGTTGAGAACCTCCATGCAGCAGATCAATAACAGCGCAGAGCAGGTAGCCGGCGGTGCGGAGCAGGTATCCAACGGTGCCCAGATGCTTTCCCAGGGGGCTTCTGAACAGGCTAGCTCTGTGGAGGAACTGGCTGCCAGCATCAATGAAATTTCAGAAATTGTGTCCAATAATGCACAGACTGCAGTGAAATCCAGTCAGATGACGGATCAGGTAGGCGTGCAGATTTTAGACAGCAGCCGCCAGATGAAGGAAATGGTGGGAACTATCGGACAGATCAAGCAGAATTCTGATGAGATTTCCGGTATTGTGAAGGATATAGAGGATATTGCTTTTCAGACGAATATATTGTCTTTGAATGCTTCTGTGGAAGCGGCCAGGGCAGGAGAGGCCGGACGTGGATTTTCCGTGGTAGCCAATGAGATCCGAAGGCTGGCGGAGAAGACATCCAATGCCTCTAAGGCAACAGCAAGTTTGGCAAATAAGAATTCAGAGACAGTAGAATTGGGAATAGAAACTGCCAATGATATGCAGCATTCCATGCATAAGGTGGTGGACGGCATGCAGGAAGTGACCACATTGGTGGATCGTATTTCCGAGGCATCTGTCCAGCAGGCGGATGCGATTGAACAGATCCGAAAGAGCATCGAACAGATTTCAGAGATTGTCCAGGGCAATTCTGCTACGTCAGAGGAGAGTGCGGCAGCCAGCGAGGAGCTTTCTGCCCAGGCCCAGATTTTGAAAAATTTGGTGGATTATTTTGAAATTAGTGATAAGGATTGAAGGATAAGGGGAGGAAAATATGATGCCAAAAATAATGATTGTGGATGATGCTTTGTTCATGAGGGTGTCTTTAAAAAAGATTCTGAGCGGGGGAGGCTTTACGGATCTGCTGGAGGCATGTGATGGCCAGCAGGCTTGTGAGATCTGCAAGGAGGAACGGCCGGATCTGGTATTGATGGATATTTCAATGCCAAACTTAAATGGAATCGAGGCCTTGAAAAAGATCAAAGAGATCTATCCGGAGACGGCGGTGATCATGTGCTCTGCCATCGGGCAGGACAGCATGCTGGTGGAAGCGATAGAGGCTGGGGCGGCGGAGTTCATTGTGAAGCCGTTCAAACCGGAGCAGATTTTAGACGCTGTCCGTAAAGCGGTGGATGGCGAGTGAACAGGAGGAAGACAGAAATGGAAGAATATCCGTATTTGGATGGATATGCCCAGGATATATTGAGAGAAATCGGTAATATAGGCGCCGGAAATGCGATGACTTCCCTTTCCAATATGGTGGGACATACCTTTGAATTAAAGCTGCCCCAGGTCAAGCTGGTGGACTATCGGGAGGTACCGGAGCTTTTGGGAGGCGCGGAGCAGTTTGAAATTGGAATTTTACTGGAGATTACCGGCGGATTGTCCGGAACCTTCATGTTTTTGATCAATGAGACTTTTGCGCAGGTGATGCTGGATGCGCTGCTCGGTGAGGAAACAAGAGATCTCATACATATGGATGAGCTTTCCCGCTCTGCGGTCTGTGAAATTGGAAATGTGGTCTGCTGCGCATATATTAATGCGTTGGCAAGATTGATGAATGAAAAGATTCATGTCTCTGTGCCGGATATTTGTAGTGATATGGCCGGGGCAATTTTGAGCGTCCCGATGATCCATTTTGCAAATATCAGTGATGAACTGCTTTTGATGGAGAATCAGTTTCGTACGGAACGGACATCATTTACCGGCCATGTGCTGTTTTTCCCGGAAAAACAATCTCTTGAAAAAATGTTAAAGGTGTTGGGTGGATGATATGGGAGAGACGGTTGTAGGAATCGGCGGCGGTGAAGTCGTAAAGGATCCTGGAAAGCTGGCGGCATATGCGCTGGGCTCGTGTGTGGGCATCTGTCTGTATGATGAACGTGTGAAGGTAGCAGGCATGGCCCATATTCTCCTTCCGAGTCAGCAGGCGGCGATCAATAAAAAAAATCCTTACAAATTTGCTGACACGGCGGTGAGTCAGCTGATCGGGGAGATGGAGAGAAAAGGCGCCAGCAGGGATCGTATGGTGGCAAAGATCGCAGGCGGAGCGGAGATGTTCAAAAACGCAAGCGGTCCACAGGGGATCGGGCTTAGAAATGTATCTGCAGTGAAGGAGGCCTTGCATAAGGAGAGGATACCGCTGAAAGCAGAGGATACGGGCGAGAATTACGGGCGTACGGTTTATTTCTCTGCATGCAATGGGGCAATGGCAGTAAAGTCTATGGGAAAAAGAATGAGGACACTGTAGATAGCGCATAAATTTATGGAGGAAGAACGTGTCTAGTAGCGAAAAAGCAATCGTACTGATCGTAGACGACAGCCTTATGGTTTGTCGCCAGGTACAGTTAATATTAGAAAAGGAAGATTTGGAGTTAGTGGAAGCGCATACCGGGCAGGAGGCCATTGAGATTTTAGACGGCTGCCAGCCCGATCTGATCCTTTTGGATGTGGTGCTTCCTGATATGGAAGGTTATGATCTGTGCCAGCAGATAAAGAAACGCAGCCAGGCGGCCGTGATGTTTCTCACGTCCAAAGATAGTGATAAGGATGTGGTGAAGGGTTTTTCCATGGGTGCCTGTGATTATATCAAGAAGCCTTTTGGAAAAGAAGAGCTGCGTTCCCGGGTGATTACGCATCTGCAGATGAAACGGCAGCAGGATGAGCTGAACCGGATGAATAAAGAGCTGCAGATGAATATGGAGCGGCTGAATTACATGGCATACCGGGATGGGCTGACAGGTCTTTATAATAGGCGTTACGTGAAAAATGATCTGATGGAAGAGCTGAGGATAAAGAGACAAAATTGGGAAAATCTTGAAAACATCGTGATGATAGCCGATGTGGACGATTTTAAAAAGGTGAACGACCGATATGGACATGAAGCGGGAGATATGGTGCTGGTCTGTGTTTCCAACATCATGGAGGAGGTCTGTAAACGTCATAAGGTCATCCGCTGGGGCGGTGAGGAATTTATGGTGGTTCTTTTTTCTGTGACGAAGGATGAAGGGTATGAGATCGGAGAGAAGATCCGCCAAAGCATAGAGGAGTTTCCATTTGTATATGATGGACTCTCCTTCCATTGCACGATTACCATCGGCATGAGCTGCTATGGGGAGGACATGGAAATGGATGAGAATTTCGTAAAAGCGGACAAGGCCCTTTATTATGGGAAAAAGCACGGGAAAAACCAGTGCGTCTGGTATGAACCGCAGATCGAGGTGGAAAAATAGATGGGCTATTTTGATGAAGATGCACTGGCCATGCTGGATGTTTATCAATTGGAGACGCGTCAGTTAATCGAGAAACTGGATGAGATCCTGTTGGAGGATGAGAAAAAGAAGATGCTTCCGATCGATGACATCCACCATATTTTTCGGGTGATGCATACCATAAAGAGCTCTTCCGCTATGATGGGGTTATCGGATCTTTCAGTGGTGGCCCATGATATGGAGGATTTATTTGCTCTGTTCCGGGATGATCCCGCTCTGGAGAAGGGGTGGGAAGAAGAAATTTTCGAGCTTCTGTTCCAGGCTTCTGATTTTGTTAAGAAAGAGCTGCAGCGTATGATGGAGGAGGATTATGAACCGCTGCCGACGAAAGAGATGATCGGCAGCATCCGTCAGATTCTGGAGAAAATTAAGCCGCAGGCAGAGAAAGTGCAGGAAGCGGCACCTAGGAAGGAAGCTCATACAGATGCGATGATCACACTGAAGGTGTGGTTTGAAAATGGCTGTATGATGGAAAATGTGCGGGCTTTTATGCTGATGCGTCAGATCCGGACGGTATGTCCGGAGGCCGTGTGTGATCCTGCTGATCCGGAGAAGGATTCTAAAACAGCGGAGGTGATCGCAGATCAGGGATTTCTGGTTTCCATATTGCCTGTCCATCTTCCAGAGGTACTAAAGATCATTCGAAGCGGTGCTTTTGTGAAAAGCTGTGAACAGGTAGGGACGCCGGAAGGCGTGACAGCCGGCTCTTGGGAGAAGGCAAAGCAAAAGGAAAGCCCCAGGCATCCGGAGATTCCTGAAGAGAAGGCAGAGCCGAAAAATAGAGAAGCTTTTAAGTCTGGTACCGGAAATACGGTGCAGACGCCGGAGCAGCAGGATGCTTATATCAATGTGCGCACGGAACGGTTGGATGCCTTGCAGAATCTTACAGGAGAGTTTATGATCCTGATTTCAGAGCTACGGAACCAGATCAAGGAAAAAGGATATCAGGATCTGGAAGAGCAGTTTGGATATTCTATCACGCAGCTTCTGGGAGAACTGGAGGAAAATGTCCGGCATATGCGTATGATGCCGGTGGCGCAAATTGTACCCAAATTGAAGAGAATTGTCAGAGATGCAGGGAAAAAGCTGGGCAAGGATGTGGAATTTGTTGTGACAGGCCAGGAGGTAGAGGCGGATAAGAAAATTGTGGAGCAGCTTTTTGAAGCTTCCATGCATATTGTCCGTAATTCTGTGGACCATGGCATTGAACTGTCCACAGAAAGGGCGGTCCTTGGAAAGCAGCAAAGCGGCACAATCTGTTTTGATGTGAAGAGCTGCGGCGGAGAGCTGCTGGTGGAGATCAGAGATGACGGCAAGGGCATGGATCCGGAAAAATTGCTGAAAAAAGCCAAAGAGAAGGGCCTTTTGAGCAAGCCAGAAGAAGAGTATACACTGGACGAGATCCTGGAGCTTAGCACTCTTCCTGGGTTATCCACGAATCATGAGGCAAATGAATATTCCGGACGCGGGGTAGGTATGGATATCGTCCGCAAGCTGGTGGAAGACAGCGGCGGCGGAATGCGTATCGAGAGCACGAAAGGTAAGGGTACGGCGATTTATTTAAATCTTCCGCAGACACATATGATCGTTGATGCCATTTTGTTCACGGCTGGAGGCCGGATCTTTGGAATTCCTGCCCAGCAGGTGTCTCGTTTTCTGGAGTGGGAAGATGTGGCAGAGAAGATTGAAAGCAGCAAAGAGAATTATCCATCTGCGCTTTTGGACGGCAAGCTGCTGCCGGTAATAGATGTGGCTGAGGCTTATGGATTAGAGGAGGAGAACAAGGATGGCATTTTGATGCAGGTGAACGGCCTGACCCAGGAAGCCTGCTTTCAGATAGATCAGGTTTTAGGGGAAGAGAAGATCGTACTGAAACCGCTTCCGGCGTTGTTTGGTCCCAGATTCCAGAGCGCTACGGGCATTAATGGCTGCAGCATCATGGGTAACGGGGATATTTGTATGTTCTTGGATGCGGAGCGCGTCATCCGCCTATGCCAAAGAGGTAGTTTATGGAAGGGAGCCGTGGGTTGATTTTGGATAAAGATATAGATGTGTTATGTCTCAAGGACGGGGCCAGGCTTTTTGGAATTGCCCTGCAGGATGTGGTAGAGTTGTGTATACAGCCCTCCATTTATCAGATTCCCTGTCTGCCGGACTATTTTTGCGGCGCATTCCATTATAAGGGAGAAGTGGTCCCTGTGGTGTGTTTGGACCCGGAAACCAAAGAAGAGCAAGAATATCTGCCGCTTCTTTTGGTGGTCAAAAGCAGCCAGGGACTGTTTGGAATCCGTTTGAAAAAGCAGCCCTGGATCTGTACGGTGCGGCCGACGGAGCGGGTAGAGGATTTTGATGGAAAAAGAAACCTGGATCTTTGGAAATACCAGGATTCTTATGCAGTGGAGGAGGGGATTCTCCTGTTGCTGGATATAGAAAAAAGTGCGGCATCGTTGACGGCATTTAAGAACAGCAGAGCTGGATAAGCGGAAGGAATCAGGGATATCTGCAATGGCAGGTATCCCTTTTCTTATGCGGGCAGTCATGTTAAAATCTATAAAAGGGATGTAAGATAGGAGACAAAAGAATGAAGGATAATGAAATATGGATGATACATGGCAGAGATTATAAAGAAATGACTAAGAAATTGTTGCGTGAGGCCCGCCTGGCAGAGCGGATACCGGATAAGGCCTGCCGGATCGGTATAAAACCCAATCTGGTTTCACCAACACCGGCCTCCTATGGGGGAACCACCCATCCGGAGGTAGTGGCTGGGATTTTGGAATATTTGAAGGAAAATGGCTGTCAACAGCTGGTGATGCTGGAGGGCTCTTGGGTGGGTGATAAGACAGCAGAAGCCATCCAGGTGTGCGGATATGACGAGCTTGCCAGGGAATATCAGGTGGAATTTATTGACACTCAGAGGGATTCTTACCAAAACTATGACTGTGCGGGGATGGAGCTTGCCATCTGTGACAGTGTGAAAGAGATTGATTTTCTCATCAATGTGCCTGTACTCAAGGGACACTGCCAGACGAAGATCACCTGTGCGCTCAAGAATCTGAAGGGGCTGATACCCAATAAAGAAAAGAGACATTTCCATTCTATGGGACTTCACCGGCCCATCGCCCATCTGGCGGCCGCGATTCCCCAGGGATTTGTGGTGGTGGACAATATCTGCGGGGATCTGGATTTTGAGGACGGCGGAAATCCGGTGGAAATGAACCGCATCCTGGCGGCCGCTGATCCGGTGCTTATGGATGCGTATGTCTGTGATCTGCTCCATTATGAAGTACAGGAGGTGCCGTATATCGGGCTGGCAGAACAACTTGGCGTAGGATGTGCGGATATCTCCAGGGCCAGAATCTGCTGCTGTAACCAAGGGGAAGCCCCTCTTACAGTGGCCAGGCGGGAAAAGGTGGTAGAGGTCAAGGATAAGGTGGAAGAGGTGGAATCATGCAGCGCCTGCTATGGGTATTTAATTCCGGCTTTAGACCGGCTGAAGGAGGAAGGACTCTTGGATGCCCTCACAGAGAAAATCTGCATTGGGCAAGGATACCGTGGCAAAAAAGGCGTATTGGGAGTGGGAAGCTGCACCAGGAAGTTTGACTGTTCTTTGGATGGTTGTCCGCCTACGGAGAACCAGATTTATGAGTTTCTTAAGGAATTTCTCAGGAAAGGAGAATGCGTATGAAACAGCGATTCTTATTTGGCATGCTGCTGTTAGCAGCGGCACTGTTCCTTAGTGCCTGCGGGAAGGAGAGGGATGACAGCATTCCAAAGCCGCCAAAAGCAGAAAAGGATCTAGGAACGGGCTTAAAAGAGAAAGAGGATTTGGCAGATGAGGGGTCTGAAATTTCAGAAGCAAATGAGGAGATCATGGAAGCGGTCTGCCTGGTTTATGGACGTAGAGAACCGCAACGTCTCTATGCGGGGCGGGAGAACGGCAGTCTTTTTAGTCTAACTCCTCCTGAGGGGGAAATCTACGATATGGAGGGCAGGAAGATCACTGAAGAGGAGATTCCCAATGGAGCAGTGGTGGAGATCACTGGGGATGGAATCATGCTGGAATCGTCTCCGGGCCAGTACCCGGGGGTGACAAAGATAAGGATCACGGGCAAAGAGAAAGAGGACAAGGTCCAGGCTTATTTGGATAATATTAACGAGTATTATTACAGGGAGCCGGATCCTGCCGGGAGACCGGATATGCAGATCCAATACCGCAATTCCATGGCGGCAGCCAGTGTTTCCGGCCAGCAGCCAAGAAGCTATGACTGGACATATCAGGACTATGAGGGACAGGAGCATCATATTAAGAAGGACGCTGGACCTGTTACCGGTTGGCAGGATCCGCCGGAATTTGAAGTGCCAGAAGAGGTGGATGCACCAGGGTATGAGTTGTCTTTCTACGACCGGCCGGATGAGGTGACAGCGGCTGTTTACCGGAAAGGGAGCGGGGAGCCGGAGGCGGTGCCCGTTATCCTGGAGGACGATGCATATTATATTGAAGAGATTGAGTCAGAGGCGTTTTACGAGATCACTGCCACATGGAAGACAAATGCCTATTTCAGCGGCTGGGCAATCTACGGATTTTGCAGCACGAGCCGATAGCTTTTGGGAAAATCCGAAGGCTCTTGTTCAGATTCCACAAAAAGTCCCGGGAAACTTCCCGGGATTTCTATTGGACTTTTTAACTTTAACAAGATAAAATAAGCAACATAGTCACCATTTGGTGAAAAAGGACGAAAAGAGGAGCAAAAGAAGATGAAAAAAGTAGTTAAATTTGGTGGAAGCTCACTGGCAAATGCCCAGCAGTTCCAGAAAGTCGGTGAAATCATCCGTGCAGATGAGGCCAGATGCTATGTGGTGCCATCCGCTCCGGGAAAACGCTTTTCTGATGATACAAAGGTAACGGATATGTTATATAACTGCTACCAAACGGCAGAGGCCGGCGAGGATTTCCAAGAAAAGCTGGATGCCATCAAAGAACGCTATTATGAGATCATCCACGGTTTGAAGCTGGATCTGTCTTTGGAAGAGGAATTCAAGGTGATCGCAGAGAATTTCAAGAACCAGGCGGGCAGCGACTATGCGGCTTCCAGGGGAGAATTTTTAAACGGCAAGGTCATGGCGGCTTATCTAGGCTATGAGTTTATCGATGCGGCCGATGTGATCCGTTTTGACAAAAATGGTATTTTTGACAGTGGGAAGACGGACCGTATCTTAGGCAAACGTCTGTCAAAATGCGCGAAAGCTGTCATTCCCGGATTTTATGGTGCGATGGAAGACGGCACGGTTAAGACCTTTTCCAGAGGTGGTTCTGATGTGACCGGCTCTATCGTGGCAAAGGCTTGCCAGGCAGATGTCTATGAGAACTGGACGGATGTTTCCGGGTTTCTGGTGACAGATCCAAGGATTGTGGAAAATCCGAAAGTGATCGAGACCATTACCTATCGGGAATTGAGAGAGCTGTCTTATATGGGAGCTACGGTACTTCATGAGGATGCTATTTTTCCGGTGCGCAAAGAAGGAATTCCCATCAATATCCGCAATACCAACCATCCGGAAGACCAAGGAACCTTTATCGTGGAAAGCACCTGCCGCAAGCCGAAGTATACCATCACCGGTATTGCCGGGAAAAAAGGCTTTTGTTCCATCAATATAGAAAAATCCCTGATGAATGGGGAAATTGGTTTCGGACGGAAAGTGCTGCAGGTTTTTGAGGACCAGAATATTTCCTTTGAGCACATGCCCTCCGGCATTGATACGATGACGGTCTATGTCCACCAAGAGGAATTTATGGACAAAGAGCAGCAGGTGATCGCCGGGATCCACCGGGCGGTGCAGCCGGATTTTGTAGAGATGGAATCAGATCTGGCCTTGATCGCCGTGGTAGGCCGTGGCATGAAGTCTACAAGAGGAACGGCCGGACGTATTTTTGCCGCTTTGGCTCATGCGGATGTGAACGTAAAGATGATTGACCAGGGTTCCAGTGAGCTGAATATCATCATTGGCGTGGAAAACCGTGATTTTGAGCGGGCAATCCGTGCCATTTACGATATTTTTGTCGTGACCAGGTTATAAAATATATCGAAAAGAAAAATAAAAAAAGTATAAAAAAGGCTTAACAATTAGTTGTATTAGTGATACAATGTCAACAATTGATACTCATATTTCTAAGAAAATATGAAGAATGATAGAGGCGCGGCTGCCATCAGTACCAGATCTTATCTGCTGAACCGCTGGGTGTGGGAAAGGGAAAGCCGCCGAAGGAGCTCCGGTTTGGTTCAAAGACGGTCTTCCTGGGACGTCGCAGAATATGCGGCGTACTGTCACTTGTATGTGGAGAGCTATCATGGAGAACGATATGAAAAGCCTATCAGACAGCCATGAACGTTTTTCCAACAGGGACTATCGTTCACGGCTGTTTTATTTGATAAGAGAGTTATCCCAATGATCTAATCAAATAAAACAGCATTCCGTGCGGGATCGCACTGCGGCAAAATGGAAGCGTGCCGCGAATGCGGCCCGCCGCAGACGTAGAATCCTGCCCGCAGGATTCTAGTTTAAATTACAAAAAGGAGAGGAAAGCGATGGGTAATTCACGTAAGAAAATTTTCACTGCCATACTCACGGTCCTGGTCATGACGGCCCTTTGTTCGGTGACTGTGCTGGCGGCAGCAGAAGGGGAGGCGCAGGAGCCGGCTATGTATGCCACATTCTGGGCGCTGGTCCCGCCGATCGTAGCCATTGTGTTGGCTTTGATCACGAAAGAGGTATATAGTTCCTTGTTTATCGGAATTTTAGTAGGAGCGATGTTCTACTCCGGATTTTCTTTTGAGGGGACAGTCACCCACATATTCCAGGGCGGAATCGTCAGCGTGCTTTCTGACAGCTACAATGTGGGGATTCTTATTTTCCTGGTGATATTGGGAGCTATTGTATCCTTGATGAACAAGGCAGGGGGCTCTGCCGCCTTTGGACGGTGGGCGGCCACGAAGATTCACAGCCGTGCAGGGGCACAGCTGGCCACCATTCTTTTGGGAATCTTAATCTTCATTGACGATTATTTTAACTGTTTGACCGTGGGCAGCGTGATGCGTCCGGTAACAGATAAATTTCAGGTGTCCAGAGCGAAGCTGGCTTATTTGATCGATGCAACAGCAGCTCCGGTATGCATCATTGCTCCTATTTCTTCCTGGGCAGCGGCGGTGACTGGATTTGTAGAAGGGGAAGACGGATTTTCTATTTTTATCCGCGCCATTCCGTATAATTTCTATGCCCTTCTGACGATTGTGATGATGGTAGGCATGGTTCTCATGAAATGTGAGTTTGGTTCTATGGCAAAACATGAGACGAATGCGAAACATGGCGATATTTTTACCACTGAGGGACGTCCTTATGCCAACGCTGAGAGCGAAGAAGGCAATGAGAATGGAAAGGTGATGGATCTTTTAATCCCTATTATTTCCCTGATTATCTGCTGTATCATCGGCATGATCTATACCGGCGGATTTTTTGACGGAGCTGGATTTGTGGAAGCTTTTTCCAATAGTGACGCCTCTGTAGGTCTGACCTTAGGAAGCTTCTTCGGTATCGTGATCACTGTAATTTTATATATGGTGAGAAAGGTGCTCAGCTTTAAAGAATGTATGGCCTGTATTCCAGAAGGCTTCAAGGCGATGGTTCCGGCAATCCTGATCCTGACTTTTGCTTGGTCTTTGAAGGCAATGACGGACAGTCTGGGCGCGGCGGTATATGTGGCTGATTTAATGAACGGAGCGGCTAAGGGGCTGATGAACCTGTTGCCGGCCATTATTTTCCTGGTGGGCTGTTTCCTGGCATTTGCTACGGGTACTTCCTGGGGAACCTTTGGTATTTTGATCCCCATCGTAGTCAGTGTATTTGCGGATTCTAATCCTACGCTGATGATCATTTCCATTTCTGCCTGTATGGCAGGTGCGGTATGCGGTGACCATTGTTCTCCCATATCCGATACGACGATCATGGCGTCTGCCGGGGCCCAGTGTGACCATGTGAACCATGTGTCCACGCAGCTGCCTTATGCTATCACAGCAGCGGTAATTTCCTTCCTTACCTATATTGTGGCAGGCTTTGTACAGACAGCCTGGATCGCATTGCCTGTGGGCATTGTGCTGATGCTGTTGGCTTTATTTATCATTCGTTATGTGAGCAGTTATAATAAAGAATAAGTTTGCAATTGAGAAGCTGTCGCGGCCTTGAAAGCCGCGGCGGCTTTTCTACTTTTAGTTACGGAAAAAGGAGACCGTTTACGAAAAAAGGACTTAGATTGAGTATTCACGGGTTGACGAGTAATGTCGAAAAATGATATTAATAGTAGGTATGTGATGGGAGGGCTAACCCTTTTATCTGACAATGAAGGAATTGGAGCAATTATTTATGAATGTAGTGATTATCGAAGATTCCCAGCAGGAACGGGATCAGCTGCAGGGATACATCGAGCAGTTTTGCAGCAAAGAAAATGTGTATGTACAGATTGTCTGTTATGAAAGCGGGGCAGCTTTTTTAAAAGGGTTTAAACCGAATCAGTACGACCTGGTGTTTTTGGATATCTATACGGACGGCAGCGTGAATGGGATGCAGGTAGCGAAGTCCATACGTGCGATGGACCAGAATTGCAGGATCGTATTTTCCACCGGGAGCAAAGCTTATGGAGTGGAGAGCTATCAGGTCAGAGCCTTTGATTATTTGTTGAAGCCATATACTTATGAGCGGTTGGAGAAGACGCTGGAGCTGTGTGTGAAGGAGCTGAAGCAGTATGTCAATTACATCGAAATGAAAGTGGGGCGCATCCGCAGGAAGATCCGGCTGGCGGATATCATTTATACAGATTATAACAATCATTATATACAGATCCACACGAAGGATGAGGTTCTGAAAAGCTATATGACTTTTGATGAATTTGCCGAGATGTTAGGGCCGTTTCCTTCTTTCCTGAATTGCTACCGGAATTGTTTTGTGAACATGGACAAGATCGTAGCAATGGATGATAAGGATTTCATTTTGGTCAATGGGGAACGGATGCCGATGCAGAGGAAGGCAAAAAAAGAGATCAAGCAGGCATATGCGGATTATGTGTTTTACAAGATGAACGGAGATTCAGAGAACGAACAAAATACGGAAAATTAAGGACCAGTTCTTTTGGGGGGACTGGTCCTTTTTGTTTTCTATATTATTTTCCAGCAGCCTGAAGATTCTTCTGCGCAGTGGAGAGCATCAGTTTGATCCGGTTGAGCTGGTTGACTTCACTGGCGCCCGGGTCGTAGTCAATGGCCACGATATTGGACTGCGGGTACTGACGGCGCAGCTCTTTGATGACACCTTTTCCCACGATGTGGTTGGGGAGGCAGGCAAAGGGCTGGGTGCACACGATATTGGGCGCCCCCCCGTGGATCAGCTCCAGCATCTCCCCGGTGAGGAACCAGCCCTCTCCCGTTTGGTTGCCGCCGGATACGATGGTGCTGGCCATCCGGGACAGATCTGCGATATCCGCGGAGGGCGTAAAATGTCTGCTCTGGCGGAACGCTTCGTTGGCCGCTTTGCGGACCCAGCTAAGGCCTTTGATGCCTAAGTTGCCAAGGAACGCGGAGGATTTTTTAAAGCCCAGATAGCGGACCTTGAAATTCTGGTTGTAGAAGCAGTAATCCAGGAAATCCAACAGATCCGGGACCACAGCTTCGGCGCCTTCAGCCTCCAGCAGTTCGGCCAGGTGATTGTTGGCGGCTGGCAGGAATTTCACCAGAATCTCGCCTACAATGCCCACCCGCGGTTTTACCTCATCAGTGATGGGGATGGCATCAAATTCCTGGATCATTTGCCGGCACATTTTCTTGAAAGTGCCGTGAGTGCATCTGCGTCCAGAGACAAATTCCTGGCATTTCTTTTCCCATGTCCTATGTAATTCATTGACAGATCCTTTGGTCACTTCATAAGGACGCATACGGTAGATGCATTTCATCAGGATGTCACCGAATACCGCGCCATAGAGAGCACGCTGTACCAGGGACGGGGTGAGCTTGAAGCCGGGGTTGCTCTCCAGGCCGCTTAGGTTTAAGGAGATGACCGGAATCTGTTCCATACCGGCTTTTTCCAGAGCCCTCCGGATGAAGGCGATATAGTTGGAGGCACGGCAGCCGCCGCCGGTCTGGGACATGATCACGGCAACTTTGTCCAGGTCATATTCTCCGGACAGCAAGGCCTGCATGATTTGGCCTACCACCATCAGAGAAGGATAGCAGGCATCGTTATTTACGTATTTCAATCCCACGTCTACTGCAGATTTGTTGTCATTGGGCAGTACCTGCAGACGATAGCCGCTGGCATTAAAGGCAGACTGCAGAATGGAAAAATGAAACGGCGACATTTGCGGGCAGAGGATCGTATATTCCTTGCGCATCTCTTTGGTGAAGGATACTTTTTGGATGGAGGCGGGCACGATGGTCCGCTGCAGTTTTTGTTTTTCCTTGACCCGGATAGCGGCCAGCAGGGAGCGGATCCGGATTCTGGCGGCACCTAGGTTATTGACTTCATCAATTTTGAGGCAGGTATAGATTTTTCCGCTGCGGTCTAAGATTTCATAGACCTCGTCCGTGGTCACAGCGTCCAGGCCGCAGCCAAAGGAGTTCAGCTGTACCAGATCCAGGTCATCCCGGGTCTTCACATAGTTGGCGGCCGCATACAGCCGGGAATGATACATCCACTGGTCGTTGACCCGGATGGGACGTTCCACCGGAACCAGATGGGAGACAGAGTCCTCCGTGAGCACTGCTACGCCATAGCTGTTGATCAATTCCGGGATTCCGTGATGGATCTCCGGATCGATATGGTAGGGACGTCCTGCCAGCACAATGCCGCGTCTTCCGGTCTCTTCCATGTATTTTAAGGTTTCTTCGCCTTTTTTCTGGACATCCACTCTGGCGGCGGCCAGTTCCTCCCAGGCGGCATGGGCCGCCGCTGTCACCTCGTCCTTGGGAATGTCGGCAAACTCTTCCACCAGCCGGGCGGTGAGGATTTCTTCGGAAGTAAAGGCCATAAAAGGATTCCGGAAGTCGATCTCCGGGTCATTTAATTCATCTACGTTGTTTTTGATGTTCTCTGCGTAGGAGGTGACGATGGGGCAGTTGTAATGGTTTACCGCATCGGGGAACTCCGTCCGCTCATAGGGAATGCACGGATAGAAAATAAATTTCACATCGTGCTTCAGCAGCCAGGATACATGACCGTGGGCTAGCTTGGCCGGGTAACATTCGGATTCACTGGGGATGGATTCGATGCCCAGCTCATAGATTTTCCTGGTGGAGGTAGGGGACAGGATCACCTGGTATTTCAGCTTGGTGAAGAAGGTGAACCAGAACGGGTAGTTCTCGAACATGTTCAGCACCCTGGGAATGCCCACCTTGCCCCGGATTGCCTCCACAGGGGACAGGGGCGCATAGGAAAAAATTCGTTTATATTTATAGTCGAAGAGGTTTGGGATCTTATCCTTATTCTTCTCTTTGCCGATACCTTTTTCACAGCGGTTGCCGCTGATGAACTGGCGGCCGCCGGAAAATTTATTGATGGTCAGACGGCAGTTGTTGGTGCAGCCTTTGCAATTTGCCATGGAGGTGGAGAATTTTAAGGCTTTGATTTTCTCGATGGGTAGCATGGTGGTTTCCTTGTCCTCGCTGTAGCGTTCCCTGGCGATGAGCGCTGCACCGAAGGCGCCCATGATGCCGGCGATGTCCGGCCGGATGGCTTCGCAGTCTGCGATTTTTTCGAAACTTCGAAGGACCGCATCATTGTAGAAGGTGCCGCCCTGTACGACGATATGGTGTCCCAGCTCGGAGGCATCAGACACCTTGATTACTTTATATAATGCATTCTTAATGACAGAATAGGCCAGCCCGGCAGAGATGTCAGAGACCTCGGCACCTTCCTTCTGGGCTTGCTTTACTTTAGAATTCATAAATACCGTGCAGCGGGTTCCCAGATCGATGGGATTTTTGGCAAACAAGGCTGCCTTGGCGAAATCCTGTACCGTGTAATTTAAGGATTTGGCGAAGGTTTCGATGAAAGAGCCGCAGCCGGAGGAGCAGGCTTCATTGAGCTGCACGCTGTCGACGGTTTGGTTCTTGATTTTAATGCATTTCATATCCTGGCCGCCGATGTCCAGGATACAGTCCACCTCTGGATCGAAGAAAGCAGCCGCGTAATAGTGGGAAACTGTCTCCACTTCCCCTTCGTCCAGCATGAGCGCTGCCTTGATCAACGCTTCACCGTATCCGGTGGAGCAGGAGTAGGCGATCTGTGCGCTTGCAGGAAGCTTCTCATAGATTTCTTGAATGGCACGGATGGTGGTCTTTAGAGGGCTTCCGTCGTTGTTGCTGTAGAAGGAATAGAGAAGAGAGCCGTCTTCGCCTACCAGTGCTGCTTTGGTTGTGGTGGAGCCGGCGTCAATACCCAGGTAACAGTTTCCTTCGTAGGATTCCAGATCGCCGGTGGCCACGTTGTACTGGCTTTGGCGTTCCTCAAACGCTTCATATTCTTCTTTGGAGGCGAAGAGCGGATCCATACGGTCCACTTCAAACTCCATATGGATGTTGGAGGCCAGACGGTTCTGCATATCGCTCAGAGAGACCAAGGCCTCCTCTTTAGCATTTAGGGCTGAGCCGATGGCGGCGAACAGATGGGAGTTTTCGGGCACAATGGTGTGCTCGTCATCTAGCTTCAGAGTACGGATGAACGCCTGCTTTAGCTCGGATAAAAAGTGCAGTGGTCCTCCCAAAAATGCCACATGGCCGCGGATCGGCTTGCCGCAGGCCAGACCGCTGATGGTCTGGTTGACCACCGCCTGGAAAATAGAAGCAGCCAGATCCTCCTTGGTGGCTCCTTCGTTGATCAGGGGCTGGATATCAGATTTGGCAAATACACCGCAGCGGGCGGCGATGGGGTAGAGGGCTTTGTAATTTTTGGCATATTCGTTGAGCCCGGAGGCATCGCTTTGGAGCAGGGAAGCCATCTGGTCAATGAAGGAGCCGGTGCCTCCGGCACAGATTCCGTTCATGCGCTGCTCGATGCTGCCGCCTTCGAAATAAATGATTTTCGCATCCTCGCCGCCCAATTCGATGGCTACGTCTGTCTTGGGAGCCAGCTTCTGCAGAGAAGTGGAGACGGCAATCACTTCCTGGACGAAGGGGACCTCTAAATGCGTGGCCAGAGTCAGGCCGCCGGAGCCGGTGATCACCGGAGAGACGGTCAGCTCGCCCAGCGTCTGAATCGCTTTGCCAAGCAGAGACGCTAAGGTCTCCTGGATATTTGCATAGTGTCGCTCATAATCGGAAAACAGCAGTTCCTCCTTGGGTGAGAGGATGGCGATTTTCACTGTGGTAGAGCCAATATCAATTCCTAGAGTGTATGTATTCATAGTCAGCATTCCTTTATTTCTTCTTATTATAATGTTATTTTTATGTCTTTATAGTTCCGTAACATTATACGACATCAAAATATAAAAGACAACAGTGAAAACACTTGAATTTCCTTTTTTTTCAGGCTATACTGTTCCCTGAATGAAAGGACGCAGGAAGTCCTTTTTAGGAGGAAATGACTATGTACCAGATATTGAAAACAGAGGGACGGGCTAAGCGGGGACGCATGGAAACCGTTCACGGAACCATAGAGACACCAGTATTTATGAATGTGGGCACTGCTGCCGCGATCAAGGGGGCGGTCTCCACTATGGATCTGAAGGAGATTGGCACACAGGTGGAATTATCCAACACTTACCATCTCCATGTGCGGCCGGGAGACAAGGTGGTCAAAGCCTTGGGCGGTCTGCATTCGTTTATGAACTGGGACCGGCCGATCCTGACAGACTCCGGCGGCTTCCAGGTATTTTCCCTGGCGGGACTTAGAAAGATTAAGGAAGAGGGCGTCTATTTCCATTCTCATGTGGATGGCCGGAAGATTTTTATGGGACCGGAGGAGAGCATGCAGATTCAGTCCAACCTGGCTTCTACCATAGCCATGGCTTTTGACGAGTGTCCCTCCAGTGTTGCAGACCGGGATTATGTCCAGCATTCCGTGGACCGGACCAGCCGGTGGCTTTTGCGCTGCAAGGAAGAAATGCGCAGGCTGAATTCTCTGGAGGATACCATCAATCCCCATCAGCTTTTGTTCGGGATCAACCAGGGAGCGGTTTATGAAGATATCCGTATCCAACATGCCAAGACCATTGCGGACATGGATTTAGACGGCTATGCAGTGGGGGGGCTGGCGGTAGGCGAGAGCCATGAGGAGATGTACCGGATTTTAGATGAGGTGGTGCCCCATCTGCCTAAGGACAAACCGACTTATCTCATGGGCGTTGGGACGCCTGCCAATATTTTGGAAGCGGTGAGCCGGGGTGTGGATTTCTTCGATTGTGTATACCCCACCAGAAACGGACGTCACGGACATGTCTATACCAACCACGGAAAGCTGAATTTGTTCAATGCAAAATACGAGTTGGACGGCCGTCCCATCGAAGAGGGCTGCCAGTGTCCGGCCTGCCGCCATTACAGCCGGGCTTATATCCGGCACCTTTTAAAGGCTAAGGAAATGCTGGGGATGCGTCTGTGTGTGCTCCACAATCTCTATTTCTACAATCATATGATGGAAGAGATCCGGGATGCACTGGATCAGGGAACCTTCGAAAGCTATAAGAAGTGCAAGCTGGAGAGGATGGAGCAAGGACAGAAATAAATTTCATATAAAGAAATGGCAAAAAGACTTGAAGATATCTGGAATTTTGTGTATGATGAACTATAGCGCTTAAAAAGCGAAATAAAATCCGTGAAGCGATAAAGGTTTAGGAGGAAGTTTTATGCAGACAGTATTTGCCACCGCAGGCAGCGGAACAGCTATGATGGGTACCATTCTCTGGATGGTTCTATTATTCGGTATTTTATATTTCCTGATGATCCGTCCGCAGAAAAAAGAGCAGAAGCGAGTGAATGCTATGTTAGCCAACATGGAGGTTGGGGACAGTATTGTAACCACCAGCGGTTTTTACGGAGTGATTATCGATCTGACAGATGAAGACGTGATCGTGGAATTCGGCAACAACAGAAACTGCCGTATCCCCATGAGAAAAGCTGCTATTGCCGAAGTAGAGAAGGCAGAAGTGGCCACCGCAGCGCCGGCGAAGACCGAAGATACCAAGGACTCCAAGAAGGAATCCAAAGAAAAATAATCATCAAAAAAGGAAGATCTCGGAGGAGGTCTTCCTTTTTTGATGGTCAGAGCATGACTTTCTTTTACAGATTTCGCCAATTGTCTCTGACACTTTTTTGTGGTACAGTGGTTGCAATATGAAGAAATTTAGAGTATACTTTTCAAATATACCTATATTATTACATATGAGGCCATAAAAAAGCGGACTCGTAATAAAAATAATGAATAAAATTAAACATCATATATTGAAAGGAATGAGGAAATGGAGCACAAAATCGCATTGATTCCAGGGGATGGAATCGGTCCTGAAATCGTCAGAGAGGCTAAGAAAGTACTGGATCGGATCTGTGAGATCTATCACCACACATTTACATATTCGGAGATTTTGCTGGGTGGAGCATCCATCGATGTCCACGGGGTTCCGCTGACGGATGAAGCGGTGGCCACAGCAAAGGCTCAAGATGCTGTCTTGATGGGTTCCATCGGAGGCGATGCGGCCACTTCCCCATGGTATCAGCTGGAACCGTCCAAACGGCCGGAGGCGGGACTTCTGAAGATCCGCAAGGAACTGAATCTGTTTGCGAATCTGCGCCCGGCGTACCTGTATCAGGAATTGAAGGCAGCGTGTCCTCTTCGGGACGAAATTATTGGAGATGGCTTTGACATGATGATCATGCGTGAACTGACCGGCGGTCTGTATTTCGGCGCCCGGAACACGGTGGAGGAAAACGGCGTGCGCAAAGCGACGGATACCTTGGTTTACGATGAAAATGAGATCCGCAGGATCGCAGTCAAAGGTTTTGATATTGCCAGAAAACGCCGGAATAAAGTGACCAGCGTGGATAAGGCGAATGTTTTGGATTCTTCCAGACTGTGGAGACAGGTGGTGGAAGAGGTGGCAAAGGATTATCCGGATGTGACGCTGGAGCATATGCTGGTGGATAACTGTGCCATGCAGCTGGTGAAGGATCCGGGCCAGTTTGACGTGATCCTTACGGAAAATATGTTTGGTGACATTTTATCCGATGAGGCCAGCATGGTGACTGGATCCATCGGAATGCTTTCTTCCGCCAGCCTCAACGAGACGAAATTTGGTCTGTATGAGCCAAGTCATGGCTCCGCACCGGATATCGCGGGACAGAATAAAGCCAACCCCATTGCAACAATTTTGTCTGCGGCCATGATGCTTCGCTATTCCTTGGATTTGGATCAGGAGGCGGATGCAGTGGAGCAGGCAGTGGAGCAGGTACTTTCCGATGGTTACCGTACCGGTGACATCATGTCCGAGGGATGCCAATTGGTAGGAACAAAGGAAATGGGAGATTTGATCGCAGCAGCGTTGAAATAAGTCAGGATAAGAGGAGAATGAGAATATGAGAAGTGATGCAGTAACAAAGGGAATGCAGCAGGCGCCCCACCGCTCTTTATTTAATGCCCTTGGGATGACCAAGGAAGAAATGGACCGCCCGCTGGTGGGAATCGTCAGCTCTTATAACGAGATCGTTCCGGGACATATGAACCTGGATAAAATTGTAAATGCAGTAAAACAAGGGGTTGCCATGGCAGGAGGAACGCCCATCGTATTTCCAGCCATCGCCGTATGTGACGGTATCGCCATGGGACATATCGGTATGAAATATTCTCTGGTGACCAGGGATCTGATCGCGGATTCCACAGAATCCATGGCTTTGGCCCATCAGTTTGACGCTCTGGTCATGGTGCCGAACTGTGATAAGAACGTGCCGGGACTTTTGATGGCGGCGGCCAGAATCAACGTGCCCACCGTATTTGTCAGCGGCGGCCCGATGATGGCAGGCCATGTGAAGGGGCATAAGACCAGCCTCTCCAGCATGTTTGAGGCGGTAGGTGCCTATGCTGCAGGCAATATGTCCGAGGAGGACGTTTTGGAATATGAAAATAAGGCTTGTCCAACCTGCGGCTCTTGTTCCGGCATGTATACGGCCAACAGCATGAACTGCCTTACAGAAGTGCTGGGCATGGGATTAAGAGGCAACGGCACGATCCCTGCTGTCTATTCCGAGCGTATCCGTCTGGCAAAGCATGCAGGCATGAAGGTAATGGAAATGTATGAGAAAAATATCCGTCCCAGGGATATCATGACGGAAAAAGCGATCCTTAATGCGCTGACGGTGGATATGGCCTTAGGATGCTCCACCAACAGCATGCTGCATCTTCCGGCCATTGCCCATGAGATCGGCATGGACTTTGATATCAGCTTTGCCAATGAAATCAGCGAAAAAACACCGAACCTGTGCCATCTGGCTCCGGCAGGCCCTACCTATATGGAGGATCTTAACGAAGCTGGCGGCGTCTATGCGGTGATGAATGAATTAAACAAAAAGGGACTTCTCCACACCGATTGCATGACTGTCACAGGCAAGACTGTGGGAGAGAACATTCAAGGATGCGAAAACTTAAATCCCGAGGTCATCCGTCCCATCGACAATCCCTACAGCCAGACCGGAGGCTTGGCTGTGCTCAAAGGCAACCTGGCGCCGGATGGCGGTGTGGTAAAACGTTCCGCAGTGGTTCCTGAGATGATGGTCCATGAAGGACCTGCCAGAGTCTTTGATTGCGAAGAAGATGCGATTGATGCCATTAAGAGCGGCAAAATCGTGGCCGGTGACGTGGTGGTCATCCGTTATGAAGGACCTAAGGGAGGTCCCGGTATGCGTGAGATGCTCAATCCGACCTCAGCGATCGCGGGCATGGGCCTGGGCTCTTCCGTAGCCCTGATCACGGATGGTCGTTTCTCCGGTGCTTCCAGAGGAGCCTCCATCGGCCATGTTTCACCGGAAGCTGCTGTGGGCGGTCCCATTGCGCTGGTGGAAGAGGGCGATATCATTAAGATCAATATTCCGAAGCTGTCTATGGAATTGGATGTTCCGGAAGAAGAGCTTCAGAAGAGAAGAGAAAAATGGCAGCCGAGAGAGCCGAAAGTAACCACCGGTTATCTGGCCAGATATGCGGCTATGGTAACGTCCGGCAACCGCGGTGCGATCCTGCAGGTGCCTGGAAAATAAGAGAGAAAGGAATGGATGAAATGCTGTTGACAGGAGCAGAGATTCTAATAGAATGCTTGAAGGAACAGGGCGTGGATACGGTTTTCGGGTATCCGGGAGGAGCGATCCTGAACGTATATGACGCACTGTATGAATATAAAGATGAGATCAAACATATCCTGACTTCTCATGAGCAGGGTGCTGCCCATGCGGCGGACGGCTATGCCAGGGCCACCGGAAAGGTGGGGGTATGCTTTGCTACCTCAGGTCCCGGAGCCACTAATCTGGTGACGGGTATCGCTACGGCCGCCATGGATTCCGTGCCGGTTGTAGCCATCACGGCCAATGTGAACAAGCCGCTGTTGGGAAAGGACTCTTTCCAAGAGGTGGATATCGCCGGTGTTGTTATGCCGGTGACCAAGCACAGCTACATAGTCAAGGATATCAAACAACTGGCGACTACCATCCGAAAGGCGTTCTATATCGCCAAAAGCGGCCGGCCCGGCCCGGTTCTGGTGGATGTGACCAAGGATGTGACAGCTGCCAAATGTGAATATGAGCCCAAACGTCCGGCTACGGTGAACCGTGTGACGGAGGACATCCGCCCCATGGACCTGAAGGTGGCGGCAGATATGATTGCAGAGGCGAAGAAGCCTTATATTTTCGTGGGCGGCGGTTCTGTAATTTCCGGTGCCTCCAAGGAGATTTCCGAGCTGGCCCACAGGATTCAGGCGCCGGTATGTGACAGTTTGATGGGGAAGGGCGCATTTGACGGCCAAGATGAGCTGTATACAGGAATGATTGGCATGCATGGGACGAAGACCTCGAATCTGGGCGTTTCCCAATGTGATCTGTTGATCGTGCTTGGCGCGCGCTTCAGCGACCGCGTGACTGGAGATGCCAATAATTTTGCGAAGAATGCCAAGATACTGCAGATTGATATTGATGCGGCTGAAATCAATAAAAATATTGTGGTGGATGCTTCCATTGTGGGAGATATCAAAGAAGTGCTCCGCCGTCTGCTGGAGCATGTGGAAGAGAAGAAAAATCCGGAATGGATGGCCAAGATCCAGGAGATGAAGAAAAAATACCCGCTCAGCTATGATCACTCCCAGCTGACCGGCCCTTATATCATCGAGAAGCTCTATGAGCTTACCAAGGATCAGGATACGATCATCGTCACGGATGTGGGACAGCATCAGATGTGGGCGGCCCAGTATTACAAATACAAAGCGCCCAGGACATTCCTCACATCCGGAGGCCTGGGCACCATGGGCTATGGCCTGGGGGCAGCCATCGGTGCAAAACAAGGCTGTCCGGATAAAATAGTGGTGAATATCGCAGGAGACGGCTGTTTCCGGATGAACATGAATGAGTTGGCGACGGCCGGCCGTTGCGGACTTCCGCTGGTGCAGATCGTGCTGAATAACCATGTGCTGGGCATGGTGCGCCAGTGGCAGACGCTTTTCTATGAAAAACGATATTCCCACACGGTGCTCAATGACAATGTGGATTTTGTAAAAGTGGCGGAGGCCTTGGGAGTCAAAGGTGTCCGTGTGACTAAGATGGAAGAGGTGGAGCCGGTTTTGAAGGAAGCGTTGGCTTCCCGCACGCCTATCCTGCTGGATTGCTGGATTGACCAGGATTTAAGTGTATTTCCTATGGTTCCGGCGGGTGCTAGCATTGAGAAAGTTTTTGATGAGGAGGATTTGAAAAAATGAGCAGAGTGTATAATTTTTCTGCAGGACCGGCAGTGCTGCCGGAGGAAGTGATGGAGGAAGCGGCCCGTGAGATGATGGACTACCGCGGCTGCGGCATGTCAGTCATGGAAATGAGCCATCGTTCCAAAATGTTCCAGCAGATCATTGATGAGGCAGAAGCGGATCTGAGGGAGCTTATGAACATTCCAGACAATTACAAGGTGCTGTTTCTTCAAGGAGGCGCTTCCCTGCAGTTTGCCATGATTCCTATGAATCTTATGAAAAACCGCGTGGCAGATTATATCGTTACCGGCCAATGGGCGAAAAAAGCATGGCAGGAGGCCCAGAAGTACGGCCAGGCCAATAAGATCGCCAGCTCTGAAGATCAGACCTTTTCTTATATTCCGGATTGTGAGGACCTCCCCATCAGCCCGGATGCGGATTACGTATATATTTGTGAGAACAATACCATTTATGGCACCAAATATAAAAAGCTTCCGAACACCAAAGGCAAACTTTTGGTGGCAGATGTGTCTTCCTGCTTCCTCTCTGAGCCGGTGGATGTGAGCAAGTACGGGATCATTTACGGCGGCGTACAGAAAAATATTGGACCGGCCGGTATGGTGATATCTATCGTCCGTGAGGATTTGATCACTGGCGATGTGCTTCCCGGAACGCCGACCATGATGAATTTCAAAACTCATGCGGATGCGGGCTCCATGTACAACACGCCGAACTGCTATTGTATCTATATGTGCGGCAAGGTGTTCAAATGGTTGAAGAAAATGGGCGGGCTGGAAGCCATGAAGGAACGCAATGAGAAAAAAGCGAAGCTTTTGTATGATTTTCTGGATCAGAGCCAGCTGTTCAAAGGCACGGTAGTGCCAAAAGACCGATCCTTGATGAATGTGCCGTTTATCACTGGAAGTGATGAATTGGACGCTAAGTTTGTGAAAGAATCCAAAGAGGCCGGGCTGGAAAACTTAAAAGGACACCGCACCGTGGGCGGCATGCGTGCCAGCATTTATAATGCGATGCCGGTGGAAGGCGTAGAAGCGTTGGTGGCATTTATGAAAAAATTCGAGGAGGAGAACTTATAATATGTATGAGTATCATTGCTTAAATCCAATCTCTGAAAAAGGGCTGTCTTTATTCGACGAACAATATAGAAAAAGTGATACGATCGATGGTGTGGATGCGGTTTTAGTCAGAAGTGCCAAGATGACGGAGATGGAGATTCCAGAATCCGTGGCGGCCATCGCCCGTGCTGGCGCCGGTGTCAACAATATTCCGGTGGCAGAATGCGCAGAAAAAGGAATCGTAGTCTTCAATACGCCCGGCGCCAATGCCAACGGAGTCAAAGAGCTGGTCATCGCCGGGATGCTGCTGGCATCCAGGGATATCGTCGGCGGTATCGAATGGGTGGAACGCCAGAAGGATAAAGAAGATATCACAAAACTGGTGGAAAAACAGAAAAAACAATTCGCGGGCTGCGAGATTTCAGGAAAGAAGCTGGGGATCATCGGTTTGGGAGCCATCGGTGCGATGGTAGCCAACTCTGCAGTGCATCTGGGGATGGAAGTTTATGGCTATGATCCTTACATTTCCATTGATGCCGCATGGAGCCTGTCCCGTTCTATCAAGCATAGCAAATCCTTGGAAGAGATTTATACGGAATGCGACTATATCACCATTCATGTGCCGCTTCTTGAGTCCACCAGAAAGATGATCAATCGGGAAGCCATCACTATGATGAAGGAAGGGGTTGTTATCCTGAACTTTGCCAGAGACCTGCTGGTGGATGAAGAAGCGCTGATCGAGGCACTGAATGCTGGCAAGATCAAAAAATACGTAACCGATTTTGCAAATCCACTGGTGGCAGGAGCACAGAATACTTTGGTGACGCCGCATTTGGGAGCGTCCACAGAGGAATCTGAGGAAAACTGCGCGATTATGGCTGTGAAAGAGCTGAGAGATTTTCTGGAAAACGGCAATATCAAAAATTCCGTGAATTTCCCGAATTGTGATATGGGAACCTGTGTATCTGTGGGGCGTATTGCGATTACCCATAAAAATGTGCCGAACATGATCAGTCAGTTCACCCAGATTTTAGGTGCGGAAGGTTTGAACATTGCGGATATGACCAATAAGAGCAAGGGTGAATACGCATATACGCTGATCGATTTGGAGAGTGCAGCATCCAAGCAGGCATTAGATGACCTGAAAGCCGTAGATGGCGTAGCAAAGGTACGTGTGATCCAGTAAGGAGCTTTTATGAAAAAAGTCTCATTTACAAAGAAACTGTATCGGAAATTACCGAAATCTGTAAAGAAACTGCACAGAAGGAAAAAAGCCGTTTTTTCCGTTTATAAGAACCGGAAGAAACTGACCGTGGCTGCCAAAGGAGTTTTGGGAGTCATCGGCCGGCGGCTTTCTTGACGGCAGAGAAAAGAGTGGGTATGAAAGACCAGAAATCATTTCTGGGGCATTTGTTTGCTTTTATTTGTGCAGTGGTATGGGGAATTACTTACATTTCCACCAAGGTACTGCTGGAAGCCTTCAGCCCCATCGAGATCCTGTGGATCCGCTTCCTCATGGCCTACCTGGTGCTTTGGGTTCTATATCCCAAGAGAAGCCATTTTCATGGCTGGAAGGAGGAGCTTTTGTTCATGGGAGCCGGATTATCCGGCGTGAGTCTGTATTTCTTTCTGGAAAATACCGCCCTGACTTATACCTACGCGTCTAACGTAGGGGTCATTGTGTCCATTGCGCCCTTTTTTACCGGGCTGTTGGCTATGGCCTTTTTGAAAGAAGAGCGGCCGGGAGGCCGCTTTTTTCTGGGGTTTGCCGCTGCTGCTGCAGGAATCGTGCTTATGAGCTTTGGCGGAAACAGCGTAAAGCTCAATCCGCTTGGGGATCTGCTGGCTGTGATTGCCTCGTTGACTTGGGGTGCCTATTCCGTGCTCACCAGGAAGATTGGAGAGGGAGACCATCCGGTGTTATTATTAACCAGAAAGATATTTTTCTATGGGTTGGTATTTATGATTCCCATGTTTTTTGTGTATGATTTTTCACCGAAGCTTGGGAATCTTATGCAGGGGAAATATGCGGGAAACCTGCTGTTTTTGGGGTTGATCGCCTCTGCTGCCTGTTATGTGCTGTGGAATAAATCCATTGAATATATTGGAGCGGTAAAATCCAGCCTGTATATTTACCTGATCCCGGTGGTGACCTTGGTTTCCTCCGGCCTGATCCTGAAAGAACGGCTGGCGGGACTGGCTTTGGCCGGTGCGGGACTGACCCTGGCAGGGCTTTTGATTTCAGAGGGAAAGAAGAGAGAATAAGAAAAAGAAAATTTTAATGCCAATGGTAAGGGCGGGGCAGATGTTGTCCCGCCTATCTGAGCCTGGCAGTAAAAAATCTCCGGCAGGACGTGGTGTGGACGTCCGCCGGAGGTTTTGTTGTATGGTCTTAATCAGAGATTGTTTATTTCCTGGAAGCGATAAAGTCCAGGACCTCTTGTTTTTGGGGCATGACCCGAAGAGCGCCCTTACGGGTGGTCACTAGGGAGGCGCTGGCGTTCGCGAAGGTGAGGAGCTCCCCTAAATCATTTTCGGTCAGGTTGTCCAGTCCATGCTCCAGCACAAAATTTACCGCGCTGCCGCAGAAGCAGTCTCCCGCCCCGGTGGTCTCAATGGTGTTTTCCTGAAGGAACGGCGCGGCCTCTACCCGAAGATCCTTATAATATGCACGGCTGCCGCCAGGGCCTAAGGTCACCAGGATCAGCGGAATGTCATATTTTTCCCGGAGGATCTTTACGCCTTCATCATAGTCATCGGTACCGGTCATGAATTCCATTTCATTGTCAGATATTTTCAGCACATCGCAATAGCCCATGCCGTAAGCAATTTCCGCTTTGGCATCCGCCAAGTCACTCCACAGAGGAGGGCGCAGGTTGGGGTCAAAGGTGATGATCAGATCGTTTTCCTTGGCAATCTCCAATGCCTTTCTGGTAGCCTGGCGTACACCTTCGTGCGTGGAGGAAAGGGTACCAAAATGAAAGACCCTGGAAGCTTTGATAAGCTCTTCTTGTACCTCCTGGGAGGTGAGCATCATGTCTGCGCCCGGATTCCGGTAGAAAGAGAAATCCCGGTCGCCGTTTGCCAGCTTTTGCACGAAGGCCAGGGTCGTATGTACCTGGTCGTCCATGACCAGATTGCGGGTATCGATGCCGACGCTTTCCACGGCTTCTTTTAGCTGGCGGCCGAACATATCATTTCCTACTTTTCCGATAAATGCCACTTTTTTGCCAAGACGGGTGAGCATCGCCAAGGCATTGCAGGGAGCACCGCCGGGATTGGCTTCCAGCAGGGGATTCCCCTGGTCACTTGCTCCATATTCGATAAAATCAATGAGTAATTCTCCCAATGCTACGACGTCAAATTCTTTTTGTCCCATATGAAACCCTCCTTTTGCAGACCCTTTTTCAGTCAGTATACTAGTAATAATTTAGCCCAGTGCAGGCGGTTTGTCAAACACTTTTAAAAAGTAAAATTCTTTTACATTTTATTGGTTTAATGGTAAAATAATGATAGTAGCCGGGTGGTCAATGGGAGCCCAGGCAGGTGTTGTCCTCCTGTGGCAGTCGTATACGCTCCCGTATTGACATCCGAAATAGGAAGATAGCCAGAAGGATTTGCTGTAGAAGGAAGGAGTTCATCGATGAAAGATATTTTATATCAATATATGGATTGGCCGCGGATAGAAGCCGTTGTCTATGGAGAAGAACGTGCCCCCAGGGACGTGATGGGACCGTTAGTGACAGATGACGGCATCCTTCTGCAATGCTTTTTTCCTCAGGCGGAACGAGTGTCCGTGGAGATTGGCGCGCAGAAGAAGCGCTATCCCATGAAGCGGCAGGATGAGGCCGGATATTTTGCCTGTATGGTGCCGGGGAAAGAAATCCCCGAATATATTTATGTGGTGGAGAAGGGGAAAGCAGAGGCGGCGCGTTTCCAGGATCCATACGCTTTTCCCTGTCAGATCAGCGAATTGGATGAGAAACGGTTTTTGGCTGGCATCCATTATGAGATATATGAAAAATTGGGGGCTCATCCGATGGAGGTGGATGGAGTCCAGGGCGTTTACTTTGCGGTCTGGGCGCCCAATGCGCTGCGCGTAAGCGTGGTGGGGGATTTTAACCAGTGGGACGGGAGAAGATGTCCGATGCACCGAATGCCGGCAAGTGGGATCTTTGAACTGTTTCTGCCAGGCGTGGAGGCCGGTGCTATTTACAAGTATGAAATGAAACTCAAAGGCGGGGGCATCTGTCTGAAAGCGGATCCTTATGCCAACGGGACAGAAAATCTGCCGGGGAGGGCTTCCAAAGTCTGTGATCTTGACGGTTATGACTGGCAAGACGGGCAGTGGCAGAAGAAAGAGGAGAAGGGTCTACCCGGGACGCCCTTATGTATCTGTGAGGTGGATCTGGCTTCCTTTGCAGAAGGATTGGAATCAAAGGATTACCGGGCTTTGGGCGAGGCAGTGGCAGCTTATGCGGGAAGGATGGGGTACACCCATGTGGAGCTGGTGCCGGTAATGGAATACAAAGAAAATCCGTATGCCACGGCAAACTATTATGCGCCCACCAGCCGTTTTGGAACGGCCCGGGAATTTATGGAATTTGTGGATATTCTGCATCAGGCGGATATCGGGGTCATCATGGACTGGACGCCGGCTCATTTTCCGAAGGACCCGCAGGGTTTGGAGGCCTTTGACGGCACCTGTCTCTACGAGAATGAAGACATCCGCAAAAAATATCATCCGATGTGGGGCACGCTGCTTTATAATTTTGACAGCCCGCTGGTTAGGAATTTCCTCATCGCCAATGCCTTTTTCTGGATGCGGAAGTATCATATCGACGGCCTGCGCATGGACGATGTGGACGCGATGCTCTATCTGGATTACGGGCGGGGAGAGGGCGAATGGGCGCCCAATATTTACGGTACCAATGAGAATTTAGAAGCCATTGAATTCATGAAGCATCTCAATTCTGTGGTCCGCAAGGAGAATCCGGGATTTTTGCTCATTGCGCAGGAGGACGGCCTGTGGCCGGAGCTGACCGGCGACGTGGATGAGACGCATATGGGCTTTGATTATAAATGGAACCGGGGATGGACCCAGGATTTCCTGGGGTATCTGAAAAATGATTTTCCCTTCCGATCCAGCCATCATGATGAATTGTCACTGGCGATGGTTTACGGATACTTTGAATCCTATATTCTGACCTTAGGAAGACGGGATGTGACGGATACGGCATCCTTCCTGGCGATGCTTCCCGGGGACAAGCAACAGAAGGAGGCGGGTCTTAAGGCGGCGTATGGTTTCCAGATGTGTCATCCAGGCGGCAAAATGCATATGGAAATGCAGGATGCGCCGGAAGGTGTGGCAAAGTGTCTGGAGGATCTGATCCATCTTTACCGGGAATATCCGGCTATGCACCGGATGGATGGAAATCCGGATGGTTTTGAATGGGTGCAGCTGATGCGCTATGAAGAAAACGTACTGACGTTTTTGCGGAAGACGGAGAAGGAAGAAGATACGCTGCTGGTGGTTGTGAATTTCTCACCGGATCCCTATGAAGGCTATGCCATTGGTGTGCCATATCATGGAAAATATAAAGAGGTCTTTAACAGCGATAAAATGATTTACGGTGGAAGCGGCTTTGTCAATCCCAGAGTGAAGATGTCCAAGAAGGAGGAGTGTGATGAGAGAGAGCACTCCATCCGTGTGAAAGTGCCGCCGCTGGGAATCAGTATTTATGCCTATTCCAAGGTGGTGGAAAAGGTGGCCGGCAATACGGCAGCTAAGAAGAAAACCGCGGCGAAGAAAGCGGCTGCTAAGAATCTCAAAGCAGAGCTGGAGCGGAAAATAGAAATAGAGAATGAGAAAGTGAGTGCAAAGGGGAGAGATCAATGAATCAGTTGACGGCGTACCTTCAGGATAAGCTGCCGGATATGGTTTCCTTTGGAATCAAGATCCTGCTGTCCCTTTTGATCTTTTATATTGGAACCAAGGTCATCAAATGGCTGATGAAGCTATTTCGGACTTCGCTTGGAAAGGCAAATATTGACACCGGTGTGGTGCAGTTTGTAGGGTCCATTGTACGGCTTTTGCTGTATGCGGTGCTGATATTTAACATCGCTGCCAGATTTGGTGTGACGGAAGCTTCCGTGGCAGCTCTCTTAGGCTCAGCCGGCATCACCATCGGTCTTGCCCTGCAAGGCGGACTGGCCAACTTAGCTGGCGGTGTGATGATCCTTCTGTTCAAGCCCTTCGTGGTGGGCGATTATATCATCGAGCATGGCAGCAATTGTGAGGGCACGGTGGAGAAGATCGAGATGTGTTATACCACATTGTCCTCCATTGATAACAAGCGGATCGTCATTCCCAACGGTACCTTGTCTAACAACAGCATTACCAATGTCACAGCCAGGGACAAAAGACGGCTGGAAATGAAGGTGGGGATTTCCTATCGGGCTGATCTGAAGGAGGCCAAGAAAATCCTGGAGCGCCTGCTCAAAGAGGAGCCGGGAATCCTGTCTGAGGATGAGATGGTGGTCTTTGTGGACGAGCTGGGGGCCAGCGCTGTGATCCTGGGCTTTCGTGCCTGGGTGGAGACAGATAAGTATTGGACGGTGAAATGGCGGATGAACGAAGAGATCAAAGAAGCCTTTGATGCGGCCGGAATCGGCATTCCGTATCCGCAGATGGATATTCATTACGGACCGCTTCCCTAGTGGGAAGCGGCCGTGTTTTTGGGACTTTGGAGAGCCGCAGCCTTTTTTCGTCAGGTTTTGGAAAATTTTTTAAAATAATAGTTGCGTTTTTTTGAAAATCAGGTATAATGATACATGCGTTATGTGATCATCCAAGACAACATATTCTTGTTTTGATGTCATAATATGAGAAATGCCGAAATAGCTCAGTTGGTAGAGCACTTCACTCGTAATGAAGGGGTCGAGGGTTCGAGTCCCTTTTTCGGCTTTTGAATGACAGCCGTAAATCCGGTATTTTTAAGGGTTTGCGGCTGTTTTTGAACATATGGATGCCTTTTTTAAAAGGGCGGGTTCCCGTTCCTTTGCGGGCATGAAAAAGGGTGGAGGTAGTACGGTGGATAGGATCGAGACTAAGATCTGTGCGCTGATCGACGCGCACGCCGACGAAATCATTGATTTCGCGGAAGATATTTACACACATCCGGAAGAAGGATTCTATGAGGAGAGAACTGCAGCGAAGGTTGCAGGCTTTTTGCGTGCCATCGGATTGGACGTTCATGCCTATATGGCCCGTACCGGCGTCAGAGGTGACTGGATGGAGCAGGATGGACCGAACGTAACAATCATTGGAGAAATGGACGCCATTGGATGCAGAACACATCCTATGGCTGATTTTGATACCGGAGTAGCACATGCATGCGGGCACCACGCACAGATTGCCGCTATGATCGGGGCAGCCATCGCTTTGATGGATGACCAGGTTAAGGCATCTATGAGGGGGTCCGTATCTTTTTTTGCTGTTCCGGCAGAAGAATATGTGGACGCAAAAAAGAGAAGAATACTCAAAGAGAGAGAAAACATCGGTTTTCCGGGCTCAGGAAAGAGTGAGCTCGTGCGCATTGGCGCCTTTGACCCGACAGATATTGCCCTGACCACCCATGTACATATGGTGCCGGTAGAAGAGGACTTGTATCTGGGAAATCCTGCCTGCAACGGATTTGCCGCGGAAATGGTCACGGTGCGGGGCAAGGCCGCCCATGCGGCCATCTGCCCCTGGGAAGGCGTTAATGCGGTGAGTATCGCCACCAGTGCGCTGAATATGATAGGGCTGATGAGGGAGACCTTTCAGGATGACAATCATGTGAGAGTACACAGCCTGGTGCGCAAGGGAGGAGAAGTATTAAACAGCGTACCCGATGAAGTGATTATGGAGGAAAAAGTCCGATCTAAGACCCTGGAGGGAATACGGGATGCCAAAGCGAAGCTGGACCGAGCGTTCGACGGAGCGG
Source organism: Blautia sp. (assembly GCA_050944615.1). GTDB lineage: Bacteria > Bacillota > Clostridia > Lachnospirales > Lachnospiraceae > Blautia_A. Next base: position 17,198 of record JBMNRL010000002.1, on the reverse strand, counting down.
CATACGCCTTCGGGGGTACCATTGAGCGGGAGAATCTGCAGGGCTATATGCCTGTGCTTTACCGGCCGGCAGATTCCATCCTGATAGAGGCAGCTAAGCAGTTGGGCGTCAGCTATCGGACCGTGAAGGAGACGGATTTTAACAATGCGAGCACAGATGTGGGCGACCTGACCCATCTGATGCCTGTGTTAAACTTCACCTTCCATGGTTTTGCGGGAAAGCTCCATGGGGCGGATTTTGAGATCACAGATCCGGTCAAGGCATATTTGATACCGGCAAAGATGCTGGCACTTTCTACTTATAAGCTGCTTAAAAATGGCGCGGCAGGCGCCCGGGAGATCCTTCAAGGATTTCAGCCTGTATTTGATAAAGAAGGCTATATCTCATACGTAGAAAAAGCACTTCTATAAGAAATATCATAGAAAGTGAGACGAATATACGATGTTAACAGCTGCAGTGAATCACGGGGTAATCATTGATGTCATAGAGAAAAAACAAAAAAAATTAAATATAGGGATTATGGGAGATAAAATTGCCGTGTTGTCAGAGACGCCGCTTAAGGCAGAGCATGTCATTGATGCTTCCGGGCTTTTGGTGTCACCTGGTTTTATCGATGTGCACGGTCATGTGGACGGCGACCTTTATGCTGGCGAATTGTGCGCATGCCAGGGAATCACCACGACGGTGGGCGGCAACTGCGGGTATTCCCCGGCAGATCTGAAAACCTTTTTTGAAGAACAGGATGCGCATGGATTTCCCATCCATCAGGCTATGCTCATCGGCCATGGGATTCCGCTTCGGAGAGCGGCAGGGCTTTTTGATCCCTATCAGGCCGGGAATCCGGAACAGATTGAAATCATGGCGGATATGGCTGAGAAGGCATTAAAAGACGGTGCCTGCGGTATTTCTTTCGGTCTGGACTATGTACCAGGCTGCAGTTTGGAAGAGGTTCTGGCATTGGCCAGGCTCTGTAAAAAATGGGACCGCATCTGTCCGGTCCATACCAGACTTTTGACGGATAAGGATATATATTCCTTATATGAATTGATTTTTGCGGCAGAACGTACGGGTGCGCATATCCTGATCTCTCATTTTGTGTATCAGTATTGCTGCGGTTTAGTGAAGGAAGGTCTGGCCATGGTGGACAAAGCCAGAAAACGGGGACTCAATCTGCACATTGACAGCGGGATGTATACCAATTGGACCACCTATTTTAACACGCCGACCTATGATTATAATAATATTAAAAATAACAATTGGAAATGGGAGCAGATGGTGGTTGCCACCGGTCCCTATAAAGGACGGGTGATGGATGAAGAGCTCTATTTCCATATGAAAGAGAACGATCCGGAGGAGTCCGTAATTCTTTTCGAAGGAGAGGAGCGGGAAGTTTTTGACTGTCTGCAGAAGCCTTATGCGATGCCGTCTACGGACATCGGTGCGTATAAGGAAGGCGAGGGACATCCGCAGATTGCCGGTTCCTTTCCCAGATATTTCCGGAAAATGGTGGTAGAAGAGAAGCTGCTGTCCTTGGAAGAGGCCGTCTATAAGGCAACGCTGCTTCCAGCAGAGGTTTTTGCATTTGAGAAAAAAGGACGGATTCTTCCTGGCATGGATGCGGATCTGACCATTTTCGATATCCGGACCATCTGCGACAAAGCGACATACCCGCATTTGGGACTGCCTGATGCCAGACCTGAGGGAATTCCTTATGTCATGGTGGGCGGTGTGCTTGCCGTGGACCAGGGATGCTACCGAAATACCAGAAGCGGCCAAACGATTCGCAAATAGGGTCGGCAGGGCTTTCTGGCAGATACGAAATTGGAGGAAAAAATGGGCGAAATACTGTTAGAATTAAAAGATGTGAAAAAGAAATTTGATCAGGTGGATGTGCTGGAAGGCATTAACCTTTCCATAGAAAAGGGTGAATTTATCACTTTCTTAGGCTCTTCCGGATGTGGCAAGACCACGACGCTGCGGATCATAGCGGGGCTTGAGAAACCGGATTCCGGCCGTGTGATCCTGGAGGGCAGGGATGTGACTGACCTGCCGCCTCATCAGAGGGACGTCAATACGGTATTCCAGAATTATGCATTGTTTCCCCATATGACGGTGGCGGACAATGTGGCCTATGGTTTGAAGATACGGAAGGTCCCCAGGGACGAGATCCGCTATAAAGTAAAAGAAATGCTGGAGCTGGTGCAGCTTGCCGGCTTTGAAAAGCGGCGTCCCCATGAGCTTTCCGGTGGACAGAAGCAGCGGGTCGCCATAGCCAGGGCGCTGGCCAACAATCCGAAGATCCTGCTTTTGGATGAGCCGCTGGGAGCGCTGGATTTGCAGCTGCGCCGGACGATGCAGCTGGAATTGAAGCGTCTGCAGAAGAAGCTGGGCGTGACCTTTATTTACATCACTCATGACCAAGAAGAGGCGATCAATATGTCAGACCGGATCGTCGTGATGAATGAAGGCGTGTTTGAACAGATTGGGACGCCGGATGAGGTTTATAACCGGCCGAAGACCAGCTATGTGGCGACTTTTGTGGGAAATGCCAATATCATCCAGGGGACGGTAGACCGGGTTGTGGAGGATAAGGTGTTGGTCAATGTCTATCAGGGGAAAGCTTTGGTGGATCTGCGCGGCAGCAAGGTGACGCCGGGAGAGACGGTCACTATGGCGGTGCGCAGCGAGAATATCCAGATCGATGCAGACTGCGGCTGCGGTCTGGAGGCAGTGATTGCAGAGAAATCCTTTGCTGGCGGGCTTTTACGCATGGTGCTGCAAATGCCGGACGGCAAGCAGATCATAGCCAGCCGTTATGGAATCGATGCCAATGTGGCCGTGGGTCAGCCCATTTGCTTCCGCTGGGAGTCTGACCAGGCGGTGCTGGTGGATGAAGGAGGCAATGGATGAAGAAAAAAATGAGCGATAAGGGGGCCTTGGCCGCGCTGCCGCTGTATTTATTCACGCTGGTATTCGTGGTGGGTCCTCTGATTTACATGGTGGCGCTGAGCTTTGCCACTAATAATGAGGGATATGGGGTCACGTGGAGCCTGACCTTTGAAAACTATAAAAGGATTCTGGATCCGGTCTATCTGCAGACCTTTGCCCAGTCCTTTCAATTGGCGTTGACCAGCACGCTGCTGATCGTTTTGCTGGGGTATCCGTTTGGATATTTTATGGCAAAGCTGACGGATAAATGGAAGAGCCGGACGATGCTTTTGATCATGCTGCCGTTCTGGGTGAACTCTTTGATTCGTCTCTATGGGTGGATCATCATCCTTCAGACGAAGGGGGCGCTGAACGGGTTTTTGATGAAGCTGGGTCTGATCCAGGAGCCCTTGAAGATCCTGTACAGCTATCCGGCCATTGTGGTCGGCATGGTGTATGCGCTGCTTCCGTTTATGATTTTATCCGTCTATTCCAGTGCGGAGAAGCTGGACTGGTCTTTGATCGAGGCGTCCAGGGATCTGGGTGCGACACCATTCCAGACCTTCCGGACAGTGACCTTGAAATTGACGCTTCCTGGTCTGCTCTCCGGCGTGATTTTGACTTTCATTCCTTCCATGGGGCTGTTTTTCATCGCGGACATTTTGGGAGGCAATAAGATTGTTTTGGTAGGCAGTCTGATCCAGGATCAGATGACAAGAGGCAGCAACTGGCCCTTTGCGGCGGCGCTGGCCGTGGTGCTCACGATACTGACTACGTTGATGATCGTTTTGTACCGGAAGATCACAAATGTGAAAGATTTGGAGGGACTTTATTGAAAAAGAACGGGAAACTTTCCAAATTGTATTTGGGAATCGTATTATTTTTTATGTATCTCCCCATCGGCTTTGTCATTTTGTATTCCTTTAACGATTCCAAACTGACGGTGAGCTGGAAGGGTTTTTCCCTTAGGTGGTATGAAGCGCTGTTTCATAACAGCGGCATGTTGGAGGCGTTAAGGAACAGTTTGATCCTGGGGATTTTGAGCTGCCTTTTGGCGGCGGTGATCGGAACCCTGGGAGCGGTGGGGATGGCAAGGATCCGCTGGAAGACCAAGGGAGTGCTGGAATATGTGGCTCTGCTTCCACTGATGATACCGGAAATCATTCTGGGCATGGTGTTTTTAGCCTTTTTTTCCCTTTTACATCTGCCATTTGGAATGGTGACGCTATTGGTCGCCCACACGGTGTTCTGTGTGCCATATATTCTGATGCAGGTAAAAGCCAGGCTAGTGGGAATGGATAAATCCCTGGAAGAGGCGGCGCTGGATTTGGGAGCCACTCCCATCCGGACATTTTTCGATGTGACGCTGCCATTGATCATGCCGGCGGTAATGTCTGGTTCGCTTTTGGCTTTTGCCATGTCCATGGATGACGTGGTCATCAGCGTTTTTGTGAATGGTCCAAGGATGAGTACATTGCCGATCAAGGTGTATACCCAGCTGAAGACGGGTGTCACACCGGAGATCAATGCTTTGTGCACATTGATGCTGGCAGTGACGATTCTTGTGTTATTGTTTTATACTCTGATAAAAAAAGTGAAAAAACATTGAGTATGTGCTAAAATGAAAGGAGAGCAAAATGAAAAAATTTATTGCGGGATGTTTGTGTGTGACCATGGTTTCTGCCCTGATGCTGGCCGGCTGCGGCGGCAAAGAGGAAAGCAATGGGAAATCTAAAAGCAACGGTGAGCTGGTTCTCTACACCTGGGAAGCCATGTTTCCCCAGGAAGTGCTGGATGGTTTTGAGGACGAGACGGGAATCAAGGTGATCTATTCCAATTTTGATACGGATGAGACGATGCTGGAGAAGCTTTCCCAGGCCAAGGGCGGGGATTATGATGTGATCGTTGCGGATGATTATATCATTGAGAATACCATCGCGGAGGGTCTGGTGGAGAAGCTGGACAAGGAAAAGCTGTCCAACTTTAAAAATATCAATCCGCTGTATCAGGGACAGTTTTATGATCCGGAGGATGCCTATACGGTGCCATATGGTGCGGGTATCCCGTTGATCGTGTATGATCCGGAGCAGGTGGATATTGAGATTAAGGGCTACAATGATCTTTGGGATCCGTCCTTGGAGGATAGCATTGCGCTTACTGGCAATTACCGGGTGATCAACGGCATTGTCAATCTGTCCGAAGGCAGAAGTCTCAACGATGAGAATCTGGACGATATCAAGGCGACCGGAGAGAAGCTTTTGAAGCTGGCTCCCAATGTGCGTCTGATCCAGGATGACAACACACAGAATGCGTTATTAAATGGTGAGGCAAGCGTGGGCTTCCTCTATACCTCCCAGGTGACGTTGGCATTGCAGGAAAATCCGGATCTGAAGGTGGTTTATCCGGAAGAAGGCCTGGGCTTTGGCATTATGGGAATGTTCATTCCGGTGAACGCACCGAATAAGGATGCTGCTTATCAGTTTATGAACTATATCCTGGAGCCGGATGTGGCGGCTCAGTGTTTTGACAGCATCGGTTATTATAGCACCAACAAAGCGGCCGATGAGAAAGTGAATCCGGATTTGGTAGTGCCGGATTCCGTAACCAAAGGTGAAATCGTCCAGAATATCGGCGAAGAAGCGGACACCCAGTATAATAAGAACTGGACGGAATTCAAAGCAGCCTGTGATTAAGCACAGGAAAAAAAGTAATTTGGGGTGACAATATGGAAGTCTATGGTGGCATGGCAACGTTTCATGGCATTGCAATTGGTAAAATTCAGTATTATCAAAAGACAGAGCATATGATCCGCCAGTATACGGTGGAAAACACGCGGAAAGAATTGGAGCGTTTCGGAAAGGCGGCCCGTCAGGTGGAGGGCGACCTGAAGAAACTATATCAAAGCTCCTGTCAGCAGGTGGGGGAGCAGGAAGCACAGATTTTGCTGGAGCATGTGCGGGTCCTGACCTCCGGCAGTTTTTCCAGAGCCATAGAGAGCCTGATCCGTAATGAAAGGGTGAATGCCAGTTATGCGGTAGCCACCACCAGAGATGAATTGGTCCAGACCTTTGCTGCTTTGCAGGACAATTGTGTCCGCACCAGAGTGGAGAGCATCAAAGAGGTATCCGACCGTCTGATAGTGGTGCTGGACCAGCTCCCCCGAGAGCAGATTCTGGGGGATGAGCCGGTGATCCTGGCAGCGGAAGAAATGTCACCGACGGATTTGATTGAATTGGAAAAGGATAAAATATTGGGGATCCTGACTTGTCAGGGCTCCAAATTTTCCCATACCTCGATTTTAGCTAAGACTATGAATGTCCCGTCGATGATCCGGGTGGAAACAGAGCCGGAATGGGACGGGCACATGGCGGTGGTGGATGCGTATCAGGGGGTTGTCTATCTGGATCCCGATGAGAAGACCCTGGAGACATACCGGTTAAAACAACGTGCAGATTTGGAGGAACAGGAAAGCCTGTACCGCCTCCGGGAAGCCCAGGATATTACGGCTGATGGAATCCGGGTAGGCCTGTATGCCAATATTGGAAATCTGGACGATTTGTCATCCGTGATCCAATGTGGTGCCAAAGGCATTGGTCTTTTGCGCAGTGAATTTCAGTATCTGGGAAGGGAAAATTATCCCAGGGAAAATGAACTGTTCCGCGCCTACTGCAAGGTGATGGAGAGCATGAAGGGCAAGCCGGTGGTGATCCGTACGGTGGATCTGGGAGCGGATAAGCAGGCGGACTATATGGGGCTGCCAAGTGAAGCCAATCCGTTGATGGGAAACCGCGGGATCCGGGTGTGCCTGGACCGGAATAAGATGTTCAAGGCGCAGCTTCGGGCCATTTACAGGGCCAGCGCCTATGGCCAGCTTTCTATCATGTATCCGATGATCACCTCCATAGATGAGGTAAAGCAGATCCAGGAGATGATCCGGGAAGTGAAGGCTGGATTGGATAAGAAAGAGATTCCCTATGGAGAGGTTAAGCAGGGGATCATGATTGAGACGCCTGCGGCAGCTCTCATCAGCGGGGACTTGGCGAGGGAAGTAGACTTTTTGAGTCTGGGAACCAATGACCTGACGCAGTATCTGCTGGCTATGGACCGTCAGAACCCCTATCTCAAAGGAAAATATGACGAACATCATCCGGCGGTTTTTAAAATCATTGAGATGGTGGTCAAAGAAGGCCATAAGGCTGGATGTAAGGTGACGATATGCGGGGAATTGGCCGGTGAGACAGAGCTGGTTCCTGTGTTTCTGAAAATGGGCGTGGATGCCCTGTCTGTGGCGCCGACCAGCGTTCTGCCAGTGCGCGGCGCGATCCGTGACACCGTAGTATTTGACAAAAACGAGGAGAAATATGAAAAAAAGCAAAGTGATATTGCTGTCCTGTGAAGCCTATGAGGAGGAATTGGTTTACCGGAAGCTCAAAGCAGGGCTGTCCCTGCTGGGCGGTTTGGAGACCATGGCAGGAAAAGACGAGAACATTTTACTGAAGCCAAATCTTTTAAAACGGGCGGAGTCCGAAAAAGCCGTCATAACCCATCCGGTGGTTATGGGGGCTTTTGCCCGTATATTGCAGGAGGAGGGATATCTGCATGTGAGGATGGGGGATTCCTGCGGTGTGGGCCAGACGGAAAAGGTCATTGCCGGGACCGGCATGGATACCTGTATGGAACGCTATGGAGTTCAGGTGGCGGATTTTACAGAGGGCGTGAAAACGGCTTATCCCGAGGGCCATCAGGCCAAAGAGTTTGTGCTGGCGAAGGAGGTCTGTCAGGCGGATGCCATTTTCAATATCTGCAAAATGAAAACCCATGCCTTGGAGCGGATCACTGGAGCGGTGAAGAATATGTACGGCTGTGTCCAAGGGCTGAATAAGGCCAAAGGACATACCAAATATCCAAGTGCAGACAGCTTCGCCAGGATGCTGGTGGACCTGAATCAGCTTATAAAGCCCCGGCTGTACCTGATGGATGGAATTGTGGCTATGGAAGGGAACGGGCCAGGCTCCGGCGATCCGGTACCGATGAAGGTTTTGCTGATGGGGACAGATCCTGTGGCAGTGGACAGCGTGTTCTGTCATCTGATTTATCTAAGGCCTGAGCTGGTGCCCACCAATTACCACGGGGAAAAGCTCGGACTGGGACATTGGCGCCCGGAGAAGATCGAATTGTTGACGGAAGAAGGAGAAATTTCCATGGAGGCAGCAGTGTCCCGTTATGGAAAGAAGGATTTTCAAGTAGACCGCAGCCGGACCATACAGAAGTGGGGCAGGTTTGCTAAGGTGTTCAATATTTTTCAGAAAAAGCCTTATATTGTGGAGGAAAGCTGTATCCGCTGCGGAATCTGTGTGGAGAGTTGCCCGGTGGAGGAGGGCGCTGTCTGTTTTTCAAATGGCAGAGAACTTCCCCCGGTATACGATTACCGGAAATGCATCCGTTGCTTCTGCTGTCAGGAAATGTGCCCGAAGAAGGCTATTCAGGTGAAATAGAATAGAGAAGATAAGAAAGCCCACAAGGCCAGGTCTCTGGTCTTGTGGGCTTTCTTTGCGATTATGATTCGGGTGTAAAAAGGGGAACAATACCTGTCCGGAGCCCCTTTTGACACGTGAATCCGATTATCGAAGCACCCGGGAAAGTGCTTGGATATATTGGGGATCGGTTCCGCAGCAGCCGCCCAGGAGAGTGGCCCCGGCGTCCTTGAGGCGGATCATGTGAGCGGCGAAGGAATCGGCGTCCATATCGTACTTTGCCTCTCCTTTGTCATCGATGAAGGGCATGCCGGCATTGGGCTTGGCGATCACAGGGACAGATACGTGTTTGGCAATATTGCGGATGACAGATTCCAGCTGATCGGGGCCTACGGAGCAGTTGACACCCACGGCAGAGGCGCCTGCCTCCTCCAGCATCACGGCAGCTTCGATGATATTGCCGCCGGAGAAGATGCTGCCGTCGGATTCTACTGTCATGGTGCACAGGATGGGCAAATCATAAGATGCGGCGGCATCCAGGGCGGCCAGGGTTTCATCAATCTGGATCATGGTCTCTGCCACGAACAGATCCACACCGGCGTCACACAGGCATTCCATCTGTTCCTGATAGGTATCCAGAGCCTGCTCATAGGTGAGATCACCGGCCGGGGGCATCATTTTCCCTGTGGTGGTGATATCTCCAGCCACATAAGCCCGTCCGCCGGCAGCCTCCCGGCAGTAGGAGACCAGGATATGGTTCAGACGGGAAAGCTCATCTTCCATGCCGTGCTGGGCGAGGGCCATGCGGTTGGCACCAAAGGTGGGCGCATACAGGATGCGGCTTCCTGCTTCCACATAAGCCCGCTGGAGCTTTTGGATTACGTCTTTATGGTCCAGGATCCAGGCTTCGGTGCAGACGCCCCGGGGCATCCCTGCTTTCATGAGATTGGAGCCTGTGGCGCCGTCCAGCAGGACGGTGGAGGTGGCCAGTTGTGTAAATTCTTCTCTTGTCATAAAAATACCTCGCTGTATCTAAAAATAGGAAAAATGTTTCGGTTCGTTTTGCGATCCCATTATAGCATGGAACCGCATACAAGGCAAAAGGGTACTGTTATTTTTTGTCGCATTATGGTATGATGATACAGGCAAATAACCGGACGTATATGGAGGTAAGAACATGCTGGAATTAAGAAATGTATCCTTTGAGGTACCGGGGGATACGGATCAAATAGGCATCCTAAGGGACATCAGCTTTACGCTGGAGGACAACCGCTTCGTGGTGATCACTGGTCCTAACGGCGGCGGCAAATCCACGCTGGCCAGACTGATCGCTGGAATTGAGAAACCTACGGCGGGGCGCATCTATTGGGATGGAGAGGATATCACCGATTTAAGCATCACGGAACGGGCAAGGCTTGGCATCAGCTATGCGTTTCAGCAGCCGGTGCGGTTCAAAGGAGTTACGGTCTTAGATCTGATCCGCCTGGCAGCAGGGGAGAAGCTGTCTGTCAATGGCGCCTGCCAGTACCTGTCAGCGGTGGGGCTTTGTGCGAAGGATTATATCAACCGGGAGGTCAATGCCAGCTTATCCGGAGGTGAGATCAAGCGGATTGAGATCGCAACGGTGATGGCGCGTAAGACGAGGGTGTCTGTATTTGATGAACCGGAGGCCGGCATCGATTTATGGAGCTTCCAAAATTTGATTCAGGTGTTTGAAAAAATGCACCAGCAGCTCCACGGATCTATTTTAATCATTTCCCATCAGGAGAGGATTTTAAACATCGCAGATGAGATCCTTCTCATTGCAGACGGGACCTTAGTGAAGCACGGGACTAAGGAAGAAGTGCTCCCGACGCTTCTGGGCACGGATGCGGCCGCGTCTTTCGGATGCAGCCAGATGGAAAATCAAATAGGAAAGGGGTGCTGATACGATGGATGCAATTCAGAAGGAACTGTTGGAGGCGGTAGCCGGTCTGCATGAGATTCCGGTGGGTGCTTACAACATCAGAACCAACGGAAAAAGTGAGGCCCGCAACAGCACGGAGCATATCATAATAGAAAGCAGAGACGATGGAAAGGGCATCAATATTATCATCAAGCCCGGAACCAAAAAAGAAAGTGTACATATTCCTGTACTGCTCAGCCAGACAGGGCTTAAAGAAGTGGTTTATAACGATTTTTACATCGGGGAGGACAGTGATGTGACCATCATTGCCGGCTGCGGTATTCATAACGGCGGAGATGCAGCCAGCCAGCATGACGGCATCCACCGTTTTTTTGTGGGGAAAAATGCCCGTGTGAAATATGTGGAGAAGCACTACGGATCCGGGGACGGAAGAGGAGAGCGAATCATGAATCCGCAGACCATCGTGGAGATCGATGAGGGCGGCTATATGGAAATGGACGCGGTGCAGATCAAAGGCGTGGATTCCACCAAGCGTTCCACGAAAGCAACGTTAAAGGGAGGAGCTAAGCTGGTGGTCATGGAGAGACTGATGACTCATGGGACACAGGATGCCGAGAGCCGTTTTGATGTGATGCTGGATGGAGAAGACAGCGGCGCCAATGTGGTTTCCCGGTCTGTGGCCAAGGATGAATCCAAGCAGCTGTTCATTTCCACCCTTCACGGCAATGCCAAATGCAGCGGACATACGGAGTGTGATTCGATTATCATGGGCAATGCCAAGATCCGTGCGGTGCCGGAGCTGACTGCCAATGATCCGGATGCTGCGCTGATCCATGAGGCGGCCATTGGAAAGATTGCCGGGGAACAGATCGTAAAGCTGATGACTTTGGGACTTACGGAAGCAGAAGCGGAGGAACAGATCATCAGCGGTTTCTTGAAATAATCGGAGCCGTGAAGTTATGAATCAGTTTTTAGAGGGAGGAAGTTATGGATCATATTTTTGAAGCGATCAATCATATTTTTCGGTTTATCGGGCCGCTGTCCGATTTCCTATGGGATTTTCCGACGAATTTTGAGTGGTACTCTAAGATACCATTAATTGGAAATTTTTCTTTTGCAATTATCATTTTGGTGGGTTCCGGCATTTTTTTCAGCTTCAAGCTGGGATTTGTGCAGATCACCAATTTTAAACGGGGCGTACGTTCCTTGACGGAGAAGCGCACGGTGGATACCGGTATTTCCCCTCTGGCCGCCTTTTTCCTGAGCACGGCCATGCGCGTGGGACCGGGCAATATCATTGGCGTGACCGGAGCCATTGCGGTAGGCGGACCGGGCGCATTGTTCTGGATGTGGATTTCTGCCTTTTTCGGGATGGCCACGGCCTATATGGAAGCCACGCTGGCCCAGATCTTCAAGGAGAAAAAAGGCGATGAGTTTGTGGGCGGTCTGCCCTTTTACGGGCGGAAGCTTTTGGGCAACAAGGCCTGGATCGGCATTTTTTTGTCCATTTTGTATATTCTCTATGCTCTTTGCTGCCTTCCGGCGCAGGGTTTTAACGTGGTGTCTTCCGTAGGAAGGATGGGAGAGATTCTCACCGGAGGCACGATTGCCAGCAATTCTGTATTTTACTATATTGTCGGCCTTCTGGTCATCGTGATGACCGCGGTGATCGCGTTCGGCGGCATCCTGAAGGTGACGAAATGGACAGATAAAATGGTGCCGGTGATGGCGGTTGTCTACATTGCCACGGTCATTGTGCTCATCGTTATCAATTTTAGGACCATTCCATATTTCTTTGCTTCCGTTTTTAAAGGTGCTTTTGCGCCGGAAGCATTTTTTGGCGGTGTTTTCGGCACCGTGCTGGCACAAGGCGTCAAGAGAGGGCTGATGTCCAATGAAGCCGGGCAGGGTACGATCACTATGTCTGCAGCGGCCGCAGACGCCAAGCATCCCTGTGAACAGGGAAATATTGCATCGTTAGGTGTATTTTTGGATACCATCGTTATCTGTACTCTTACCGGCTTTGTGATCGTGATGGCGCACTGCTGGGACGGGGCCAACGCGGCAGCCTGGGCAGAGCTGGATAAGCTGCCTAAGTTTACAGAGTCCATCGCCCAGCTCACGCCGGGCACGGCAATGAATGCTGTCATGACATTTTTAGTGACCATCTGCTTCTGTCTGTTTGCGTTTACCACGATGCTGGGCATGATCAGCTTTTCTGAGATCGCGGCCAACCGGATCCGAAGAGACCAGAAGTTTATTCAGGTGGTCCGAGGCATCGCGCTGTTTGTAGCGGCTTTCGGCATTGTCTGTAACATCGCCGGACTGGAGCTTGGAAATCTCTGGGCATTTTCTGATCTGGGAAATATTCTCATCGTCTGTTTCAACGTGCCCATTGTCTTCGTCGGAGCCAAATATGTATTTAGGGCCACCAGGCATTATAAAAAGCAGGACGGCACGCCGTTTACTTCTGCGGTGATCGGCCGGAAGGACTGCGTGTATTGGGATGAAAAGGCGAAAAAAACAGGGAAAGGATGAAAGCTTTATGATACGAAATGCAGGACCATCAGAAGGACACACGTTAGCAGAAATTGAGAAAGTCTGTTTTCCCCCGGCGGAGGCGGCGGACGAGGAGACTGTGAAGGCACGACTGGCAGCGTTTCCGGAACAATTTTTTGTGGCCGAGGAAGACGGGGCAGTGGTGGGATTCATCAATGGCTGTGTAACGGACACCCCATATCTGCCGGATGAATTTTATCACGATGTTTCTTGTCATCAACCAGAGGGCGGTTATTTCACTGTCTTCGGCCTCAATGTACTGCCCGCCTACCGCAGGAGAGGCATTGCAAATCAGCTGGTGAGGGCTTATATCCAAGCGGCAAGAGAACGGGGGAAAAAGGGTGTGATCCTCACCTGCAAGGACCATATGGTCCATTACTATGAAAAATTTGGATTCGTCTGCTATGGTGAGGCGGATTCTACCCACGGTGGCGTCAAATGGAATGATATGCGCCTGCTTTTTGGAGAATAGAAAATGTCACAGACCACAAAAAAAGCGCTGGCAGCTTCCTTAAAGAAGCTGGCTAAGAAAAAACCGTTGGAAAAAATCACGGTGGTGGATATCACAGAGGACTGTGAGGTGAACCGCCAGACTTTTTATTACCATTTCCAGGATATCTACGATTTGGTGGAATGGATCTTCAAACAGGAGAGCATTCGGGTCATTGATGGCAACAATACCTATGCGACCTGGCAGAACGGGCTGCTGCGAGTCTTCGGATACGTGACAGAGAACCGGGAATTTATCACCAGTGTCTATCATTCCGCCAACCGGGAGGACCTGGAGCAGTACCTGTACCGGGAGACCTTCCAGCTCCTTCTGGGCGTGGTAGAAGAGAAGGCGGAGGGACTGTCCGTGCGGGAGGAAGACAAAAGGTTCATTGCGGATTTTTACAAATTTGCCTTTGTGGGGGTTCTGTTGGAATGGATCCGCGGAGGGATGAAAGAAAAGCCGGAAACGATTGTTAAACGGATGGGGATGCTCCTGCAAGGGGATTTCACGAAGGCGCTGGAAACCTTCGCAGGGAAAAGACATCTTTAGACACTTTGGCGCTTCTGTCTAAAATTTATACAATTATGGCTGCTCTGTCTAAAATTCAGACAGGGCAGTTTTTCTGTCTATGGAAATCAAAGGCTGGATGGGATAGGATGGATTCATAAAACAAAGGAGGTATGGATCATGTATTATTCCAATGGTAATTATGAAGCATTTGCCCGTCCGTTAAAACCTAAGGACGTAGATAAAAAATCCGCATATCTGGTGGGGAGCGGTTTAGCATCCCTGGCAGCCGCCTGTTTCTTAGTGAGAGACGGCCAGATGAAGGGAGAGCGCATCCACATTTTAGAGGAGCTGAAGCTTCCTGGCGGCGCTTGTGACGGGATCCATGACCCCATGCATGGTTTTGTGATCCGGGGCGGCCGTGAGATGGAAAATCATTTTGAATGTCTGTGGGATCTGTTCCGTTCCATTCCATCCATTGAGACAGAAGGAGTCTCCGTGCTGGATGAATACTACTGGCTGAACAAAAAGGATCCGAATTATTCCCTGATGCGGGCTTCTGTGAATCGGGGAGAGGATGCCCATACTGATGGAAAATTTGCACTGTCAGACAAAGCTTCTATGGAAATTATGAAGCTGTTCCTCACAAGGGATGAAGATCTGTACGATAAGACCTTAGATGATGTATTTGACGACGAATTTTATTCTTCCAATTTCTGGCTGTATTGGCAGACCATGTTTGCCTTTGAAAAATGGCACAGCGCTTTGGAGATGAAGCTGTACATCCAGCGGTTTATCCACCATATCGGCGGACTGCCCGATTTCTCTGCGCTGAAATTTACCAAATACAACCAGTATGAATCCCTGATTCTTCCTATGGTCAAATACCTGGAAGCGCACAATGTGCAGTTCCAGTATGATACAAAAGTGACCAATGTGATTTTCCGGAAGGAAGGCGGCAAAAAGGTGGCAGCCCGCATTGTCTGTCTGCACGGAGGGGAAGAAGAGAATATCGATCTCTTAGAGGATGATCTGGTATTCGTCACCAACGGAAGCTGTACGGAGAATTCGACGCTGGGTGACAACGATCATGCACCGGAGATGAAGACAGAACCGGGAGAAGGCGGATGCTGGGAGCTGTGGAAAAATATAGCGGCTCAGGATGAGGCCTTCGGCCGTCCGGAAAAATTCTGTTCTGATATCCATGCGACCAACTGGGAATCCGCAACGGTAACTACCTTGGATGACCGGATTCCTCCCTATGTACAGAAAATGTGCAAGAGGGACCCATTTTCCGGCAAGGTTGTGACCGGAGGAATTATCACAGTGAAAGATTCTAACTGGCTGATGAGCTACACCTTCAACCGCCAGCCGCACTTTAAGGAACAGCCGGACCATCAGCTGGTGGGCTGGATCTATGGTTTGTATACGGATGTTCCGGGTAACTTTGTGAAGAAGCCTATGAAGGAATGCACCGGTGTGGAGATCTGTGAGGAATGGCTTTACCACATGGGCGTTCCGGAAGATGAAATTTCGGATATGGCCAGAAATTCTGCCAGCACCATTCCTTGTATGATGCCCTATATCACGGCCTTCTTTATGCCGAGAACCAAGGGTGACCGTCCAAAGGTAGTGCCGGAAGGCTGTACCAACTTTGCTTTTATCGGTCAGTTTGCCGACACGGTGAGAGATACGGTATTTACCACTGAATATTCCGTACGTACAGCTATGGAAGCAGTTTATACCCTGCTGGATATTGACCGGGGCGTACCGGAGGTATTTAATTCCTGTTATGATATCCGGGTGCTTTTGGATTCCACTTCTAAAATGATGGATGGAAAGAAATTGGAGGATGTTAAGCTGCCGTTCATGGCGGAGCTGGTAGGTAAGACAGCACTCAAAAAGGTTCACGGGACGATCATTGAGGAGCTTTTGGAGCGGTATCATCTGATTTAATTAGGAAAAAAGCGGAATTAGAAATTTTATAAGAAACGATAGGGACGCGTTGAAGAAAAACGCGTCCCTATTTCGTTATTATTAAGAAAGGGTATTATAGCTTGCGCAGATACCGTTTTTCGGCCAAGTTTAAAATGCCGTATAAAATCATGGCAATGATACACAGGATGACGATGCTCATCAACACCCAGGAAAGCTTGAATACCTGGGATCCATAGATGATCAGATATCCCAACCCTTTTCTGGCGCCGATGAATTCACCGATGATGACACCCACCAGACACAGGCCGATGTTTACCTTCATCACGCTTAAGATCAGAGGAATGGAGGAGGGGAGCACCACCCGCCACAGGGCATCTCCCCGCGTGCCGCCTAACGTATAAATGAGCTTTAATTTGTCCGGGTCCACCTCGGTAAAACCGGTGTAAAGGTTGATGATGGAACCGAAGATAGCTACAGACATGCCGGCGACAATGATTGTGCGGACATTGGCGCCCAGCCATACGATGAGCAGCGGGGCCAATGCGGATTTGGGAAGGCTGTTGAGGACTACCAGGTAGGGCTCCAGGATTTTGGAAAGCCTGGGGGAATACCAAAGGGCGACAGAAATCGCGATTCCCAGGACTACCACGAAGAAGAAACTTACCAGAGTTTCACATAGGGTGACGGCAATATGGGAAAACAGGGACTGGTCCAAACACATGGAATAAAAGGTTTGAACGATTTGGCTTGGGCTGGAGAAGATGAAAGAATCGATCCAGCCCAGAGCGGCAGAAAGCTGCCATAATGAAAGAAAGACCAGAAAAATTAAAATTCTGGCCAGGCGTACCATATTTTTTTCATGCTGTTGCTGTTTAAGAAACAGCCGCTGCGCTTTTGACATCTGGGTCATCGTCATTTAGCTCCTTCCATATCTGATTAAAATAATTTTTAAATTCCGGCGCATTCCGGGCCTCCAACGGGGAATTTACCGCAGGGGTAAATTCAATGGTCAGGGCTTTCTTGATAGATGCCGGACGCTTGGTCAGGACCAGGACGCGGCTGGCCATGCTCACAGCCTCAGAGATGTCATGCGTGACGAGAATGGCAGTCTGGCCTTCCTTACGGATGATTTTGCCGATATCGTCGCTGACATTGAGTCTTGTCTGGTAATCCAAAGCGGAAAATGGTTCATCTAAGAGCAGAAGATCTGGCTCCAAGGCCAAAGTGCGGATCAGGGCTGCCCTTTGGCGCATGCCGCCGGACAATTGGGAGGGCCGGGCTTGTTTGAATTTGTCCAGTCCATAATCCTCCAGCATGGCATTTACTTTCTTGAGCTTTTCTACTGTCATTTGATGCTGGATTTGTAAGCCTAAGATGACATTTTGATAGACAG
>JBMNRL010000001.1:0-172455 GCA_050944615.1 Blautia sp. | reverse complement strand
GGAAATCACCGGTAAAGTGCAGGTTGATGTCTTCCATAGGAACCACCTGTGCGTAGCCGCCGCCGGCAGCGCCGCCCTTTACACCGAAGACCGGTCCTAAGGATGGCTCACGAAGAGCGACCATAACGTTTTTGCCTAATTTCTGAAGGCCGTCTGCCAATCCGACAGTGGTTGTGGTTTTGCCTTCACCAGCCGGGGTTGGGTTGATGGCGGTCACCAGAACCAGCTTGCCGTTGGGAGCATCAGACTCTTTGAGCAGGTTGTAGTCGATTTTTGCTTTGTATTTGCCGTACTGCTCCAGATATTTGTCGTCAATACCAGCCTTTGCTGCAATTTCAGTAATTGGTGACATGGTGCACTCCTGTGCGATTTCGATGTCAGATTTGAATCCCATAATGTTTCTCTCCTTTCAATTTTCCCGCCGCACAAGCTGCGGCAATTGTGGGATATGGCGCCAACCTTTTGGTTTTAGAAAAAAAGGGCAACATTTGAAAGCTTCAAATGTTGCCCAGACGGTCGGCGTTATCCAGATTTCTGATTCCCCTGTGGTAATCCACATCAATCCGTCAGTAATCAGAAATCTCTTGCTTGATGTATGTATGATAACATAGAATTTGAAGTCTGTCAATAATTTATCAAACATTTTACACAACTTTCATGATGTTTTTTTATCTATTGATGGGAACATTTCAAGGGGACCGGTTCGGCCAGCTCGTTTTGAACAAGACATCTCTTTGGCGGTCTGGACCTGTACTTTATAAAAATTTCAGGATTGCATCCCTTGATATATAGTAAGATTGTGGTAAAATGAACGCATGGCTGTGACAGCTTGATTCGTACGAATGTGCAGGAGTTCCTGAACTTATGTATGAGGGATCCAAATACAAAAGAAGGAGACTGAAAATATGAGCAGAGAAGAGTTCCTACAGATCCTGAGGGAGCAGCTCTTGGGAGAGCTGGAGGAAGCGCAGGTTTCTTCCCACGTGCAGTATTATGACCAGTATATCAAGAGTCAGACATCCATGGGATATACGGAGGAAGAGGTAACCGGGAAATTGGGGGATCCCAGGCTGATTGCCAAGACATTGATTGATACCAGGCAGTCTGCATCAGAGGCATATGGTACTTATGAACAGATGGATCGTGAAGTAGCTTCTGAGGGCACCGGGGGAACGAAGAAGAACCGATGGCTGGATCTTAGCACCTGGTATGGGAAGGCGTTGGTGATCCTGATCGCTGCCGGAGTCATTGTTTTGGTATTGACGGTGCTCAGCGCGCTATTGCCATTTTTGCTGGTGATCTTTTGTATCAGTATTTTGGTTCGATATTTTCGGAATAGCCGTTAGGCAGCAGAAGTAGCGATAAGAGACAGGGCGATTCCGGTCTGTCCGGATATGAGTAGAAAGATGAACGAGGTTTTTGCCGTGAGGCGAAAGCCTCGTTTTTTGTTGGATAGGAAACCTCTCTGAGCTTTCCTATCCAACAAAAAGCCCTCCGGGCAGGATGCGCACAGATGCAAGAGGAAACAGCATCTGGCGCGCAAAGCTGCCAAGCCCCTAAAAGTTGAGGGAAAGGAAAAGTTTGAAATGAGCTTGCCCGCTTTGTTCTTGGATAGGAAACCCCTCCGAGCTTTCCTATTCAACAAAAAGCCCTCCGGGCAGGGTGCGCACAGATGCAAGAGGAAAAGGCATCTGGCGCGCAAAGCTGCCAAGCCCCTAAAAATTGAGGGGAGGGAGGAATTTGAAGCGGGCTTGTCCGCTTCCCCCTTTGTTTTGTGCAAAAATGTTGTTTGACATTCGAAGAGGTTAAATTTTTCAATTCATACGTAAAATTTAGAAAAATTGTAATACTAAGAGAGAAGAAGTATCGGAAAAAAGCAGGGAGGTGCCTATGGAAAAAGAAAAAGGCCATCAGTTTTGGGGAGGCATTCATCCCACGGATGGGTATGATAAATTGCTGACTGCGGAAAAAGAAATCAGGGAATATGTGCCTCAGAGGGTGACCATTGTCATGGAACAGACGCCCGGCGCTCTCTGTGAGCCGTTGGTGAAAAAAGGGGATCATGTGCGGGCCGGAGACTTGGTGGGTAAGCCGGTCAGTTTTCTTGCGGTGCCTCTTCATGCCAGCATTTCCGGGACAGTGACGGATGTGCGGGAGGTGCTTCATGCGGGCCGCCAGACGATGGCGTGCATCATCGAGAGGGACGGGCAGCATAAGGGGCCGGAGCGTGCGAAGTCCCAGGAAGGCGTACAACGGGTTTCTGTCAAAAAGAAGGGACGGCAGGGGGAAGGCGAGGAAAAGCTGGAGGCTTCTCATTTTACCAGGGAGGAGCTTCTGGGAAAAATGAAGGAGATGGGGCTGGTGGGAATGGGCGGTGCAGGATTTCCTACCTATATTAAATACAGCACGGAGAAAGAAATCGATTCCCTTTTGATCAATGGGGCGGAATGTGAACCGTTTCTCACTTGCGATTACCGCCTGATGCTGGAAGACACCTATGGGCTTTTGAATGGGATCCGTGTGCTAAAGCAGGCGTGCCATGCCTCACAGGTGTACATCTGTTTGGAGGACAATAAGCAGATGGCGGCGGAGGTTCTGGAAAATGTCCTGGCCCAGCAGCAGGAGGAAAACATCCGTGTGCATTTGCTGCCGACCCGTTATCCCCAGGGTGGAGAGCGGCAGCTGGTGCAGGCGGTGCTGGGCAGAGAAATCAAAGCAGGAGGTCTGCCCGCAGATGCAGGGGCAGTGATTTCCAATGTGGCGACCGCCAAAGCGGCCGCAGATGCCGTCTATGAGGAATGGCCGCTCACTAGCCGGATTGTGACCGTCAGCGGGGATGTGAAGGACCCTGGAAATTACCGGGTGCCGGTGGGAACCTCGCTTAAGGAGCTGCTGGAACGGTCCGGTGGAGCCCTATCACCCCAAAACCAAGTGATCCTGGGCGGACCCATGACGGGTACCTGCATTGCCCACAATTGGACGCAAGATGAGCTTGGATACGTGACAAAAACCACCGCCGGGATTTTGGTATTCAAAGAAGAAAGCATAAAGGAAACGCCGTGCATCCGCTGCCAGGCTTGCGTGAATGTCTGCCCGGCGGGGCTTTGGCCCTATCAGATTGATTTCGCCTATTTAGAGGAAAATTATGGACTGTGTGAAGCGCTCTATGCCAGCGAGTGTATCGCTTGCGGCTGCTGCTCTTATGTCTGTCCGGCCAAGCGGGAGTTGACATTCCGCATCCGTAAGGCTCGGGATCTGGTGAAAAAAAGCAGGCGGGAAAAGGAGAAAAGAGGATGAAGAATCGAATGGTCATTCCCCATGCGCCGTATTTGAGAGCTCCCAAGACGACAAAGGAAATCATGGGCGATGTATGCCTGTCCTTGGTACCAGTGCTTTTGGGAACCGTATATTTTTGGGGTGTGCGCGCGCTCCTTTTGACAGCGGTGTCTGTGTTCTTCTGTGTGCTGACGGAATATTTATGGGAAGTGCTTTGGAGGCGTCAGGTGACCATAGGGGATTACAGCGCGGTAGTCACCGGGCTGCTACTGGCCTTTAATATGCCGGTGACGGTGCCATGGTGGGTATTGGCACTGGCGGCTGTGTTTTCGATTGGAGTGGTGAAGCAGATGTTTGGGGGGATTGGCAATAACGTGGTCAATCCGGCTTTGATGGGGAGATTGTTTGTCATGATCTTGTGGCCGGCTTCTGTGATGAGGTATGTGCTTCCGGGAACGGCGCCAGTGGATAGCGTGTCCTCTGCTACGGTCCTGTCTTTTATAAAAAACGGACAAAAACCAGTGTTCTCTTATTGGCAGATGTTTCTTGGAGACATTCCGGGTTCCATGGGAGAGACATGCAAGCTGCTGCTGGTGGTTGGTTTTGCTTATATGTGCTACAAAGGGGTGGTGAATTACCGGGCTGCGGCAGCTTATCTTTTGACGGCGGTTGCGATTCTTTTTGTCTTGGGCGGCCCGGACGGTTTGTTCACTGGGGATATCCTGGGGCATCTATTGAGCGGCGGGCTGCTGCTGGGCGCATTCTATATGCTCACGGACTATGTCTTTGTTTCCAGAGGCGGCCGGATTTTGTACGGAGTGGCAGCTGGAGCAGCCACGGCTTTGATTCGCATTTACAGCCGGTATCCGGAAGGGGTGTGCTTTGGGATTCTGCTGGCCAACTGCCTGGCCGGGCTGCTGGCAGAATATTATAAGAAGAAACACCGGGTATATGGAGTGAGAAGATAAAAACAGGAGGTATAATAATGGAAAAGAAAAATATCCGCGGCATTGCAGCTTTGGCAGCAGTGACTGTCTTATCCTTTGCGGTGATCTTAGGAACAAAGTATTTGACAAAGGGAGACGGCGGCACATCTACCGATGGGGCGGCAGTGAAGGAGGAAATGGATACCTCTGGCTGGGAGGATATCAAAAAGGCGCAGAAATTAGAAGACAATAGTTATCGGATCACGGTGGCCACGGCCGGATATGGCGGAGAGATCCTGCTGGGGGTTACCTTTGATCCCAACGGTTCCCAAGTGACCGATGTGCGTATTGAGGAGCAAAATGAGACTGAGGGTGTGGGCTCAAGGATTACGGATGCTTCTTTTTTGGAGCAATTTCAAGGAGCATCGTTGCCTATCATGCTGGAAGGCGGCCAAAATGGAGGACACTCTTTAGAACTGCCAGACAGCGGCCAATGGCAGGATGGCACTTATACGGCCAAGGGAGAGCTGGATGAAAGCAGCGGTTTTACCGATGAGGTTACGCTGACGGTAGAGGGAGGCAGGATCACGGCTCTTGACTGGGATGCTTATACCGAAGACGGCAGCCGAAAAAGCGTGCTCTCCGAGAATGGGGAATATGTGATGACAGAGGACGGCCTCACCTGGGAACAGCAGGCACAAGCCTTGGCAGAGGCAGTGATTGCCAATCAGTCCCTGGCATTTTTGGGAGTGGATGCCCAGGGAAAAACCGATGCGGTATCCGGTGTGAGCATTTCCGTGACTGGATTTGTGAACCTCGTCCGTCAGTGCATCCGCCAGGCAGCAGGTGTGGAGACAGAAGGCGCTGAAGGCGGGATGGACGGCCAGGCGGGCGCAGCAGACGGAAATACAAGTGGTCAGGAGAGCGGAACCAACGGCGGTCAGATCGATGTGATTTCGGGAGCGACCATTTCCTCCACCGCTGTGGTGAATGGGATCAACCGGGCAGGAGAATTTTTGGGACAGGCTGTCTGAAGCGGAGAAAGGAAGGGTAAATTCTATGCGGTGTTTGTTTCCCACAGAAAGTGTGGTATTGGGCATTCTGTTATTTTCCGGGAGTCTGCCGGAGGCCATGACGGCAGGAGTATTGCTCCTGGCTGTGTTTGTGTTGGCCGAAGTGGCTTATGGGTTCCTGGAAAAGGTGCTGCCCTCCTGGAGCCTTTGGCTTTGTCTGATGGCCGGGGCCGGAGTGATCTATGGCTGTGCGGGAAAGCTTGCCCTTTTTGCGCTGGGGTTCGAGGTATCCCTTCCCCAGTGGATTCTGCAAGGAATCATAGGGATCCTGGCGGCCAGGCATGTGTTAGAAAATCCGGCAAAAGGGGACTATAACGGAATTTTTTGGGAGTATGCGGTTATCTGGGGCTTGTGGCTTTTGTTTGGAGGCATCCGGGAGGTTTGGGGGCTGGGAGAGCTGGCCGGATATTCGGTTGCGGACGGAGCTTTTCTCACCAAAGGAATTCTGACGCCTGCTTTTGGCCTTTGGGGAGCCGGGATTCTTGTGGCTGCAGCAGGGGCGTTTCTGGGGAAAGGCCCGGAAAAAAAGACAGAAGCGTATCTGCTGCTGCCTCTTTTTTGGTATTGGCCTGCCTTTGAACTGCCTATTTCCTGGCCGGTGATCAGTCTGGTGCTGGCCGGAGCCGTTACTTGGCTGTTATTTTATTCTCTGCGCAAAAAATTGATCTATTCCCAAGCAGACGGGACCTTCGGAGGGCTGCCGTTGGATCTTTTGTCTTTGGGAATCCTCTATATGATTCTGGGGATTTTATGACAGCCAGAATCAGAAGGATGCGGGTGTCAAGACGGGGGGCGTATTTGCTTACGCCCTCATTTTGCTGTCTGGACTTGTTCGGCAGACAGCTCTTCATCAAAATTTTGGGAATAGTGTACTTGGTAATCGTCGGTGATGAAGATAGCCTGGACATCGTCCAAGGAGTCTATGAGAGCCATTCCCTTTTCCAGGCCCAGGGCGAAGCAGGCAGTGCTCAGACCGTCTCCGTCCACAGACTGGCTGCTGATGATGGACACAGCCACCAGCCCGTTGTCATAAGGGTATCCGTTCTGGGGATTTAACAGGTGATGGTACAAGGTACCGTCTTTTTCAAAAAAACGCTCATAAATCCCGGAGGAGACCACGCTGCGGCCGGAAACATCCACTACGGCGATGGTCTCATTGCGGTCGGCGAAGGGTTTCTGAATGCCGATCTTAAATGGGGATCCATCGAGCTTGTCCCCGATGCAGAGCACGTTTCCGCCCAGGTTGATGGTAGCGCTTTGTACGCCTTTTTCCATCAGGAAAGCCTTGATCCGGTCCGCGATATATCCCTTTGCGATGGCACCCAGGTCCAGCCGGGTATCATCATCGGCAAAGGTGACAGTGCTGCCTTGGACCTGGACCTTCTGCCAGCCCACATGAGGAAGGGCCTGTTCAATCTGTGCCTGCGCAGGGACTACCTTATCCTCCGAGGTAAAATCCCATAGAGAGGATACTGGTTCTATGGTGATATCAAATGCGCCATGGGATAACTGGCTGTATTTCAGCCCTTGAAGGATCAGCTCTGCCGTTTCCGGTGAGACGGTCCATCCGTCTTTGCTCTTAGGAAGTGTCCGGTGGTTCAGCTTGAAAAGCTCACTGGTTTCCTTGGTGCGGCTGAACAGGTCTTCATAGTGGTCACAGAGCCCCAAAGCGTCTTCCAGCAGGCTTTCATCGGTGGAATCGTAAATGGTGATCTCCACCACGGTATTGAGCTTGAAGCCGGAAATCCGGATAGGCTCTGCCTGACCACCCGGTTTTGGCCCCCGGAGGAAGAGAACTATTACGAGGGCACTTAATATACATATGGTAAGGATTATGGATTTCTTTTTCATATCGGATCGTCCAATCTGGTAAAATGATGTGCATGTGCTCTCTCATTATATAATGGATTTTTAGAAAAAGAAAGGGGCGGGATGCCAGATGAGGAAGCCCCAGCAGGTATTTTCTAATATGGCAAAAGGCAGGCGCCGGCCAGCAGAAGAGCGTTTAGGAGAAAGCCGAAGAGGAGATCAAAGCTTTTCAGGGTGGTGGTATGGTAGTAGGTGCGGGGGCCTTCAGAGGAAAAGCCTTTGGATTCCATGGCCATGGCGACGTTTTCGGACCAATGGATGGTATTTACCAGCATGGCAAAGACGGGGCGGATGGAAAATGGGGTGATGCGGATGCCCCGGACCTTGAAGGCCAGCCGGGTGCGCGTAAGCTCTTCTTTGAGGACCGGGAGGAGATGGAAGGCGGCCAGGACACCGTAGGCGTATTTGGGGGACAGGTGGCATTGATGCATGAGGCTTTGGACAAACTCCTCTCCGTCCGTGCTCAGTGCGAACAATACCCCCAGGCAGGCAAAGGCCAATACACGGCTGGAGAGCTGGAGGCCATTATAGAAGGAGGCAGCCTGCATGCTGGCGGTCTGGAAGCCAAGGATTCCCCATTTGGGAAGCTTTGTGGAAACTGCCGATGGGTCAGAAAACAAAAGTCCGGTGAAGAAAATGGCCAGGGCCGCTAAAAAGGCGGGAATCATAATCTTGGCCAGGGCGGTCTTTTTAGCCCGGGAAAAAAACAAAAGCAGAATCAGGCAGCCGAGGATTACACCTGCGTTCAGCAGAAACGAATAGCTAAAAGAGAGGATCAAAGCGGCGATGAGAATACTCACGGCCTTGGCAAAGGGATTCAGTTTTTCCATTCCATTAACTCCTTTTCGGATATTTCATAGATTTTATCCGCGTATTCGGCTGCCAGCCTCCGGTCATGGGTGGAAAAGAGCACCGTCAGACCTTGGTGTCTGACCAGCCCGGTGAGCTGATCCATGATGGCTTTGGTGGAGGCCTGATCCTGACCATAGGTGGGCTCATCCAAAAGCAGGAGCCGTTGTCCGCCGGTGAGGATGGACAAGACGGCCAGCCGCCTCTGCTGGCCTTGGCTTAACATATAGGGGGAATACCGCTGGTATGGCTTCAGGCGGTACTGGTTCAAAAGCATTTGTGCTTTTTCGATTAAAGTTTTTTCCGGGAGATCCTGGTTCCAAATTTTCAGGCTGGAGAGGACTTCGTCCAAAATGCGCGTGGAAATGAATTGGTTTCCAGGATTTTGGAAGACGGTTCCCACTTCCCGGTACAACTGTCTGGTTTTGATGTTCCGGATCTCCCGGCCGTCAAGGCGGATGCTCCCTTCGTATTTTTTCTGCCCTAAAATAGCGGAGAAAAGAGTGGTCTTTCCGGTGCCGGAGGGACCCAGCAAGGCAGTAAAGCTTTCTTTTGGGATGGCGGCAGAAATGTCCGAAAGCAGGTATTCCTTGGAAGCTCCCCGGCAGATGGACAGATGCTCCAGGACGAGCAGGGCTTCCTTTGGCGGTGCCGGTGTAAAAGCTGGTATTTCCCTGGGGTAGAACAAGCCTTGGTCTGCAAACAGGGCTTGTTGACTGGGCAGGTTTTCTTTGGTGATGCCGTCGGCGAGGATTTGGCCTTTGGGTCCGAGAACCACAATTTCATCGGCGATATCCAGCCAGTGGTCCAGCCGGTGGTCGATGGCCAGAATCGTGGTCTGGTATTCCTGGTGGTGGGCCTTTAAAAGGGAGACCAGCTCTTTGGCGGAATCATCGTCCAAGTTGGCAAATGGCTCGTCAAATAGAAAGCCCTGGGAATTCAGAAGCAAGAGACAACATAGAGCTGCCTTTTGCTTTTCGCCGCCGGAGAGACTGTGCAGCGGGGTATCCAGCATTTTTTCCAAATGCAGCTTAGTGGCAAAGGTCTGGATACGGTCATCCATCTCCTCTTTGGGGACACAGATGTTTTCCATGCAGAATTGCAGCTCTTTTCGCAGCGTGTCCATGCAGAATTGCAGGTCCGGATTTTGAAACATCATGGAAAGGTATCCGGCCCGTTTTTGACAGTCCATGTCTTGGAGAGCTTCGCCGTTATAAAGAGTGATTGTACCCTGGGAGAGGACACCGCCGTTTTCCGGGTACAGGCCGCACAAGACGGCGGCCAGGGTGCTTTTTCCGCAGCCGGAAGTCCCCAGCATGACCGTAACCTTACCTTTTTTGAAAGAAAAATCTGCATTTTCTAAAATGTAGTTGGGAGACTGCTCAAAATACCGGAAATACAAGCCTTTTGCGGTGAGAAAATCAATGTCCATATCAGCCCTCGATTTCCTCAAAATCCAAATATTGCTGTCCCAGCGGATAAGCCTTGAGAACGCCGGCTTTTGCCAGGCCGTCGGCTAAAAGCTTGCTGCCGATGCCGCAGAAGATCAGGGAGCTCACCAGGCGGATGGCAAAAATGGCAACCAGGATCTTCGGATCAAAAGTTAAGTAATTCTGGCGGATGCCGGTCCAGATGAAAGTGAAGACAGTGCAGAGCACAGCAGCCAGCATGGTTGTTTTGTAGGTGTATTTCTTGTATTTTCCAGCGGCAAAGGCGACCTCGGAGCCCAAGCCCTGGATGAAGCCGCTGATAAAGATGATGGGGCCGAACATATTTCCCATGAGCACCTCCAGGATGGCGGCCAGCATTTCGGTGATCACGCCTACCCCAGGTTTTTGCAGCACCAAGGTGGTGAATACGGCGGCCATGAACCAAATGCCGTAGATGGGCTCATAGCCCAGAATGCCAAGACCCATAGGGGTGAGCAGTGTGGTGAGAAAGGAACCCAGATATACCATACCCAAATAGAGCAGACCGAATAAAACGGCGGAAATGGCAATCATCAGTACATCTTTTAATTTTAGTTTCATTTTGATTTCCTCCTGTGGTGAGAACGGGTCAGTCCGCTGTGGGGCTGTTTACGCTTACGGTAATTTCGAACACGTAGTGGCTTAAGTGATCTTCGCAATATTTGGTGGCTGCTTCAAAATAACGGAACAGATCCTGAATATCTCCCTCTAAGAGGGTGGCATAATGGGAAGATTTGCTGTAGACATTCATGTCTACGGCCATGTTTACTACGTTTGCAATGTGCTCCATATAATTGGTAACGCCCATAGGATACAGTGCAATCTTGCATACAGCGGGAAAATGGATGTCTTGGATGGACGGGGCATTTTGCAGAACATCATCCTCGGCCAGATAGGCGTCGGCGTCCGTATCCCCCGGACAGCCTTTGGAAATCGTGGCTTCCATGGTCATATGTACTTCATTGCGGTATGCGTGGAGAAAACAGGCTTCCACGGTATCCAGCACATGGATCCGTTTTCCGCGGTATACGGTGGAAAGCTTATCGGTCATCTGCCATACTTTGCTGGTATCCACCTGGCGGATAGAGCCAAGAATGATTTCCACGAATTTGTCAGACATGGGAGCCAGGGTGAACCGGCATCCGGTGATGGGGTTTTTAGCGCCGCAGGTGCCGCAGGCGCAAGAACCGTAGTCCACATACTTCTTGTTTTCAGACATAAAAAATCCTCCTTTTGAGTCCCAGTATGGGTGAGTATATCCATTGGACACTTTTTCTTATGGTGCCTTTTGGGTCATGCGCTTGACGCGCCTGATTAGGTACAAGTGATGCGCAGCTGGAAATATTCTTCCAGACAAAAAAGAAAACCCGCAGGAGAAAATTCCTGCGGGCGCATTACCTTGAGTTGTTACACTCCCTCCGGCGGTACGAACCGCATCAGGTACTACGGGTCAGGCTTGAGCCAATCTCAGCCGCTTTTTTGCGGCCCCCCGGGAACTATGAAAAAATATTTAGTTTTCTGCCTGTTCATTATAATATGGTCGTCAGGAAATTGCAACTGGCACTTTTACCGTATTTGACCATTCGCCATAGACCCGTTTGCCGCCGCCTAAATCCCGGTAGGACTTGACGCGCACATAATAGGTGCCCTCCGGCAGGGCGTTGGTAAAGGTCCGGGCGGTGTATTTGGTGCGGATGCCTACTTTAAATTCCTTAAAATCAGGCGTTTTGCTGTAGCACATGGAATACTTTCCGGCGCCGGCAGCAGGGCCTGCAAGCACAACCTTTGGCTTGCCGGAAGCCACAAGGACGGCCCGGATTTTGGCCGCTTCTGGCTTGGTAGTGCCACGGATGGCCGTGGAAGGGGTTCCGAAGACATATCCTTCCTCGGTGAGCACCCAGGGGCGCACGGTGAAAAAGTATTTGGTACCGGGTTTCAGCCGGCCAAAGCGGTAGGAGAGCTGTTCCGTCCCGGATACAACTTTCCGGGAGCTGGCCTCGTCCTGCTCGGAACGGTACCATATGGAGTAGCCCTGGGCAAGCTCTTCTTTTGCCCAGCGGATGGAAATGTTCTTCGTATCCTTTCCGGTGACAGAGGCAGGGGTGGCGTCCATATCCAGGTAACCAACGCCGTAGGAACTAAAATGTACCAGGTCAAAGTTAACGGCCTGTTCTTCTGGAAGATAGGAGGCTTTCATCCAATGGACGTTGCCCGCATCGTCGATGTAAGTGCTGTAGACCTTGGAGGAGTCCTCGTCTTCCGCTAAAGAATAGGGAATCTTTAGGCCCAAGGTCATGCCGTTTAAATCCGTAATGGGTACAGGCTTGCCGTCTGCCTGACGGAGAATGGTAATATCGTAGGCGGGACGCGCGCCGACCACATCCGCTGCGTTTTCCGGCAGCTCAGTGATCGGGGCAGCGCTGATGATAATGCCGTCCCCCTGGCTTTGCCGTCCCAGCTCTTGGATGGTCTCCATGGGAAGGTGGTAGGAGAGCTGTCCTTTGGCTTGGATATCCATATAATTTACCTGATGGGAAATCAAAGTATCCAATGTTTCTTCCGGCACCTGAATGTTCAGGCCGGTAGCATCCGAAACGCTCTGCACCGGAATGGAGAGGGCGATGCCGGTCTGGTGGCCCTCTGCCTGGGCAGCATTCTCGGCAGCGCGGATGACTGCTTCGATCTTGCTTTCATCTAAAGTGCCGTTTCCCTGACTATCCGTATATATGGGTTGCTTGGGTTCCGCAGTGGTAGGCTGGTCCGGTTTCTCCTCCGTGGGCTTTTCGATGATGCTAGGAGTATCGTCATGGACCGGCGGTGACGGCGGAGCAGGTATCGGGCGGAAGCTGGCTCGAATGTGATGCTCCCCCTGGACATTTGTGATGGTAAGAGTATTTCCACTGATTTGATCAGTAATGTCCATATCGTCCAGCCAGACGGTGTCCAGCTGATACCCTTGGTCAGGATAAAATTCCAGCAGAACATCTTCCGTTGGGAGACCTTCTGCGGAGGCTGGAATTTCTATACGGCCGTGATCTGGCTTCTGGATATAGACGGGAGAAACCTCACCATCAACACCATAAAGAGTGGCGGTGCCTTGGATGGTTTCGTAATTGTAGCCGCCGTCATTATTTTTTACGGACGTAAAAGTCCAGGTATATGGGTGAGAGCCTTTCTGCAGCACTTGGCACTCATCCCAGACGATAGTTCCCGGCGAATCATTTTCGGTCAATGTAATCTCTGGGAGGCCGTCTGCGATATTGACTTTTCCGGGAAGGAAGGGATGGAGCGTTGGCTTTGCCTGATGCATGGAGACGGAAAAATCATGGATGGTGGTGTGGAAAACCTTTGCTTTATTGTCGTCGGAGAGCACGCAAGCTTGTATCTTCACCTGGCATCCAATGGCGAACCTGGGTTCCCGGACGTCAGTAAATTCGTAGATGTTTTCGTCAAAGCCCTGTAAGACGTTAGGGGAATATCCGATCGTTCCCCAGCTCCAAGTGTAATAGAATAGGACATCTCCTGGCTGGGCCTCATCTACGTTTTTGTAGTTTGGGTGAGAGGCTTCCACCGTCAGCTTGGCGGGGAGGCCGTCGTAGGTTTTGTCAATGTCCGGTCCGAAGGTGTATTGTGGATCGGGCAGGGGTATAAATGCATAGAGGATGTCCGTAGTGATGATAGCATTTACAGGAACCGCCTGCACAGAAGTGGGAGTCAGTCGCCAAGCCATGGCTTTTCCTGTGTCATCGGTCACTATTGGAAATTGATAGGCGCTATCAGGAGCCCAGACACCGCCGGCATCTTTTTGATAGTAATAGGGACGGTTAAACAGGTGTGTGGCAGATTCTTCTATAGTGTTGCCATTGCTGCTAAATTGGATTTTTGTTTCATAGCCTACTTTTGTCTTGTAACTGGATCCAGCCATAGTCTGTACCGCATTAAAATCTTCCTTTTCACAGACGATGGCATTTAATTTGGTTGTACTATACGTGCCAAAGGTGTTGCTTTTTATGAGAGACGTATTGTTTGGATCTTTGAGCTTGGGAAGATAAATGGTTTGGATTCCTGTGCCGCCAAAGGTATTTTCTCCGATAGACTGTATGGAATCTGGGATCTTGATAGCGCCTTTTAGTGAAGAACAATATCGGAATACACTATTTGGTAATTCTGTCAAGCTATTTCCCTCAAAAACCAGAGAAGTAATTTGTTTTTGTCCACTGAAAGAGACAGGACCCAAGGTTGTTAGGTTTGCGGGAATCCTAAGCTCACCGGAAAACCCGGGTAAACTGTCCCCGATTCGAAACGCATTGTTTCCAATTGTGTTCAAATTTTCTGGGAGTGATAATGTCCCTGAAAACCCACATTCACTAAAAGCGTATTGACCGATGCTGACTAATGTGGAAGGAAGGCTTAAGGAGCCGGTCAATGTGCTGCAATCCCGAAAGGCATGATCTCCAATGGTGGTTACGCCTTCGGGAATGGTCAGGGAGCCTTCCAGCTTTTCCCCATAAAAAGCATTCTTCCCGATGCTTGTCAGGCTGGTCGCCTGCGTCAGATCTACAGCGGTGAAGTGGCAGCCGGTATAATTGCTGTTGTATGTGCTTCGGAACGCCGCGTCCCCGATGGCAGTTACAGGGGTATTTCCGATTGCTGCAGGAATGACTAACTGAATATTTTTCTTCTGTTCCTCTGTCAGGCTGTTAAGGTAGGTGTTTTTCAATCCATGGATGGTTCCGCCCGAAAAGCTGTAATCCTCTGGTCCGGGAAGGGCAGTGTCCAAGCTTTGGGTGTCTTCTGTTTTCTGGGCAGGTGCGCCTAAGCCTTCGGCTTGGAATGGAATGTCTTCTGGAGTCCAATCCGGCTCTTCTTTGGATGGCTGGGAGCCATCGGATTCTGGTGTGACCGTGTCTTCCCTTGACTCTGTTTCCGCTTCAAAACCTGTGTTTTGAAAACCAGCGCCCATTGCCGTGTCAGGAAGGCTGGAAACGGCCAATAGTGCGGCTAAGAATAAACTTAGTATTGTTTTGTTTTTCATGATTCCCCCCAATAAAAATGTATCATATAGTCACATCCAGTATATCATTTACGGAAAATTTCGTAAATGAAATGTTTGAAAAAAATTAAAAAAGTTAGAAAATATGGGGGAGGGGGTATGATGAAATATCACACAAAAGGTCATACAAATGATATCTATCCCAAAACCTAACCTATGTTATGGAAACCGTCTGCTGGCTTTTGTTATACTAACCATAATAGCTAGTGTACAACAGCGAGGAGGCAGTGTTATGAAAAATGCAATAGAGATCGTTTCAGAGCTGGATCCGGGGCTGCGGCTGCGGGTAATTCCGGGGCATTTTTTTTCAGACCGTTATCATATGAACTATTATGTGGATTTGGCGGCGCTGAAGATGAAACAGCAGGAGGCGGAGGCCGTTGCCAGGGCAATGTGTAAAAAGTATATCAGTCGTGTGCGGCTGAATATTTCCCGTAAGTTTAATACCCAGCTTTCAGAGCTGGAGGATATGCTTACCACGAAGGCGCCTATCGATACGATTGTATGTCTGGATGGGTGCGAGGTAATCGGGGCTTATGTCGCCAGGGAGCTGTCTGAAATCAGTGAGGATAAGCTTACTCACAGCTCAAAGAGAAATTTTTATGTGATTACACCGGAGTTTGATTCTACCGGGCAGATGATTATCCGAGATAATATGAAATCTATGATTCAAGGGAGAAATGTATTGATTGTTCTGGCTCTTGCCATGTCCGGCAAAACCATTCTGAAAAGTATCCGCAGCATTGAATCCTACGGAGGAAAGATGGAAGGTGTGTCTGTGATTTTTGGCGCGATTGACAATATTGAGGGCTATCCTGTTCATGCAGTTTTTGATGCCAAGGATCTTCCTGATTTCCGGCTTTCCCTGCCGGAGGAGTGTCCGGACTGCAAGGCCCACGTGAAGATGGATGCCATTGTTACAAGCTATGGCTATACGGTGCTGTGAGAGGATTTTTTAATATTTAAAGTCAGTGCCGGATTCAATAAGGCTCCAGAGGGCGGCTTCATTTTCAATGGAGAGCCCCCGGGGCACTTTTTTTATATATTTCAGCTTTTTCAACTTTGTCATGATTCTTGAGACAGTAACCGGGTGGGTTCCCAGATATTTTGCCAGTTCTTCGTAGGTGAAAAATTTGGGGATAATTTTTTTCCCGTTGGATTCCTCGCCGATTTCCAGAAGAAGGTAGCAGAGCTTGGAAATGGCGGATTTTTCCACAGTCCAGTGAAGATGGGTGAGCACCTCCAGGTAGTTTTCTGACAGTGTCTGCATGACAAAGCTGTTAAATTCCATGTCCGTGGTAAGCATTTCCCGAAATACGGAGCGTGAAATAGCATATACTGTACAGTCAGTTTTGGCTGCAATGGAAAATTTGATTTCTGTGGACTGTACCCGGTCATGGGTTATCATAAACTGGTTAAAAGCAATAATCCGCCTGGGCCGGAAGTATAGGTAAATATTTTCCTGGCCGTCTTCTGTGAGGCTGGTAAGGGCGCAGATTCCCTTATCTAATAGGAAGACATAATGATTGCAGTCGTCGTTGATAGACTGGTAAATATAACTTCCCTTTGCAAAAAGCATTTGTTTGCCTTTTCCCTGCATGTAGCTCCAAAAGAAATTATCCATATGCGCCTCACTGGTGTCTGATTTGTATGATTATAAATATATATTAGCATAAATGAGTGAAAATAGGTGTAAAAATAGCGTGTGTTATATTTTATTTTTTAGGCAAGTGATAAAATTATAACAATTAATGAGGGAACGTAGTGGGAAAAGGCAAAGGAGATTGCAGCATGAAAGAGACAGCACATAAAAATTCCGGCCATATACAGTTGATTCATTCAGCCATTGGCGTGGCAATTATGATTTTTTTCAGGTTTCTTCCTATTCATCTGCCGGAAATTACTCCGGTGGGGATGCAGATAATCGGCATTTTTATTGGGACCTTGTACTTGTGGACAACTGTTGATCCGCTATGGGGCAGCTTGCTTTCCATTGCCATGATTGGTTTTTCCGATTATACCACAATGCCAGAGCTGCTCGCCCAATGCTTTGGCAACGCCACTCTTCAGCAGATTTTCTTTTTGATGGTGATGTCTGGAGCGCTTGTCTATTACAAGATTACTCTTTATATAGGAAGATTTTTTTTGAGCAGGAAATTTTCCAGCGGGAGGCCTTGGGTTATGGCTCTTGTCATCTGCCTTGGCTGCTTCTTCCTGTCAGCTTTTATTAATCCGTTTACTGCAATCTTTCTGTTCTGGCCCATTCTATATGGGATGTTTGATGACATTGGATACCATAAGGGGGAAGATTTTCCAAGAGTGCTTCTTACCCTTGTGATTGTGGCTTCGCTGATCGGCTTTCCTGTGGCACCCTTTGCCAACAGTGGACTTGCCCTTTTAAGTAATTTTACATTTATTACAGGGGAAATGATGGGCACAGCCATACATGTAAACAATGCGGCTTATATGTTGGTAGCGGCTATAACCGGGATTGTAATGATCATAGGGTGTGTCGTGTTTTCAAAGCTTGTAATCAAACCGGACACCTCCAGGCTTCGGGATTTTGATATTGCCAGACTGAATAAGGATCCCCTGCCTCCCATGTCCGGGAAGCAGAAGGCGATTTCTGCAATGTTTGTAATTCTGGTTTTATCCATGCTTCTTCCAAGCCTTTTCCCAGAGCTGCCAGGAATGAGAATTTTGGGAGCTAACAGCAACGGGCTTGCTCTTCTTGCCACGGCTGTTTTAGGGGCCATGATTATTGATGATGAACGAGTGGTGGATGTGGCGCAGGTTTTGAAGACAAATTTCAACTGGTCCTCTTATTTTATTATTGCGGCGGCAATCCTGCTGGGCAGTGTGCTGACCAACGAAACAACAGGGGTATCCTCTTTTCTGCGGGTGATGCTTTCTCCCATATTTCAGGGGATGGCACCTTTTTCCTTTACTGTATTTCTGCTGATGGTTGCCATGGTGCTTACAAATCTCTGCAACAGCCTGGTGATAGGAATGATTCTCCAGCCGGTGGTGATTACCTATTGTATGGAGACAGGTACCAATCCTACGCCTATA
Organism: Blautia sp.; assembly: GCA_050944615.1. Lineage (GTDB taxonomy): Bacteria > Bacillota > Clostridia > Lachnospirales > Lachnospiraceae > Blautia_A. The sequence continues at coordinate 154,868 of JBMNRL010000001.1, read as the reverse complement.
GTGACCTTGATGATTATTTTCGTGCTGCTCACTGCGGCCGTTACGCCGGCGGCTTCGCCCTTTGCGGCCATCCTCCACAGCAATAAGGAGTGGGTGCCCACGAAATATATATACAAATATACGATTCCGTATTTACTGATTGAGCTGCTTACCATTTTGATCGTGGGAATCCCCTTGAGCAATCTTATGATGTAGTTCCCGATATCAAATAAAAATAAACTATGGTGGTGAGAAAGGAGAGATTGTTATGACACAATACGATGTAATGATTATCGGTGCCGGACCCGCCGGCATGACTGCGGCTATTTATGCTGCAAGAGCAAATATGCAGGTGCTTCTTCTGGATAAGCTTGCTCCGGGAGGACAGATTATTAACACCAATGAAATTCAGAATTATACAGGCGTGGGAAGCATTAACGGTGCGGAGCTGGCTTACCAGATGTACCAGCATACCCAGCAGTTTGAAAATATTACTTTTGATTATGCAACTGTGGAACGGATTGAGGACGGTAAGGAAAAGAAAGTTTTCTGCCGGGAGGATGGGAAGTTTTTTTCTGCAAAAGCCTTGATTTTGGCCACGGGAAGCCGGCCTAGAACCCTGGGAATTCCCGGGGAGGAGAAATTCCGGGGGAACGGGATTAGCTGGTGCGCAATCTGCGATGGAGCCCAGTACCGGGATAAGGATGTGGTGGTAATCGGGGGCGGAAATTCCGCTGTCGAGGAATCGATTTTCCTCTCCGGCATAGTGAAATCTCTTACCATTGTTACCATGTTTGATTTAACAGCAGACCCTATGGCATGTGACAAGCTGCGAGCCATGAATCATGTGAAAATATATCCTTACCAGGATGTGCTGGAATTTACAGGGGACGACAAGCTTGAGGGTGTGCACTTCAAATCCACGAAAACAGGGGAAGAAAACAGAGTATCCTGCGACGGTGTGTTTGAATACATCGGACTTACCCCCACCACAGAGTGCTTCAAGGATTTAGGCGTCTTAAATAAGATGGGATATGTGGAAGTCAATGAGCGCATGGAGTCAAAGGTGACCGGAATTTACGGGGCAGGAGACTGTATTACAAAGAATCTGCGCCAGGTGATTACCGCCTGTGCGGACGGGGCCATTGCAGCCCAGGAAGCTTCTCATTATGTGGAGAGCCTGAAATAAAAATAATGTGGTGAAAGGGGAAGATATTATGTTGAAGGAAGTAAATGCAGAGGAATTCAGAAGTCTGGCGGGAGATGGACTGGTTTTGGCAGAGTTTTTTTCCACCACCTGCGGCCCCTGCAAAATGCTGGGTTTTGTGCTGCGGGATGTGGAGAAGGAAGTGGGCGACGGGGTGAAAATTCTGAAGCTTGATTTTGACAAAAATAAAGATCTGACAGCAGAATATAAGGTTACCGGTTATCCAACTCTTGTGCTTTTAAGGGACGGGAAGGAAATCGATCGTCTTTCTGGGCTGCAGCAAAAGCCCTTAGTGGTAAATATGGTGATGAAAAATCTGTAGAAAGCGGGGAAAGTGTACTATGAATGCAATCGATTATACATATCAGAACAGTCTTATTGAGCGTCAGGCAGCAGCAGAAAAAGCCATGCTCGAGGAATTCCATCGGGGAAATTACACATTGAAAAAGCCTCTTATAAAATATAATCCATATTTTATAAGTCCTTTATCCGCAGTGGTGCTTTTCAAAACAGAGGAGGAGACTGCGATCACACTTAGAGTTTTGGGGAAGACAAAAGAGGCGGATATTTATCATACATTCCCTAAGGCAAAGGAGCATATTCTGCCGGTTCTTGGGCTATATAATGACTATGAAAATACGGTGGAACTGCGGCCTTACCGGGGCACTCCTTCGGTATTTACCTTGAAGACACGGGATGTTTTTGAAGGAAAGCAGGTGTGCTATTCTATGAAAACCACCCCGGAGTATCTCCAGGATAACCTGATTATTGAGGCTCCCGCTGACGAAAATCTGGCGGTTGGCTTTGACTATGCAGGAGATGCCAGATGGCATCTCAATGTGCCTTGTATCTTTGATTTTAAGCGGGCTGCAAACGGACATATTCTTATAGGGAGCGACAGGCTTATTAAGCTTCCTTATTATGTATCCGGCCTTTATGAGATGGATATGGTGGGAAAAGTTTACAAGGAATATTGCCTGCCGGGAGGGTATCACCACGACCATATTGAACTGGAAAATGGAGACTTTGTTGTCCTTACGGATGATTTTTCCAGTCATACAGTAGAGGATATGGCAGTGCTGGTAAGCCGTGAGACAGGGGAAATCCTGAAAACCTGGGATTATAATGACTTTCTTGAGCCTGGATGCAGCAAATCCGGAAGCTGGAGTGATGAGGACTGGTTCCACAACAATGCGGTGTGGTATGACAAGAATACAAACTCCCTCACTTTTTCCGGACGTCATGTGGATGCCATGGTAAATGTGGACTTTGACAGCGGAAAACTAAACTGGATTATCGGCGACCCGGAGGGCTGGCCGGAAAAGTATCATAAATATTTCTTCCGGCCGGTGGGGGAGGATTTTGAGTGGCAGTATGAGCAGCACGCCTGCGTGATTACGCCGGATGGGGATGTGATGTGCTTTGATAATCATCACTATGGCTCTAAAAATCCGGAAACCTACCGTGAGCCGAAGGAGAGCTATTCCAGAGGGGTACGCTATCGTATCAACACGGAGGATATGACCATCCGCCAAATATGGCAGTATGGCAAGGAACGTGGGACGGAGTTTTATTCCCCTTATATCTGCAACGTGGAATATTATAATGAAGGCCATTATATGGTGCATTCCGGAGGGATTGCCTATGTAGACGGGGAGCCTTCCCAGGCCCTGGGAGCTTTTGCGAGGAATATGCCTGGAGGACAGCTGGAGACCCACACTGTGGAGGTTTGTGATGGAAAAGTGATGTTGGATTTGCACCTGCCTGCTAACTATTACAGGGCAGAAAAGACGAAAATGTATGTGGAAGGCAATAACCTGGACCTTGGAGAAGGCATGAGATTGGGAAGAATGGGCGTAACTGTGGAATTTGATACGGATATTCCTCTGGAGAGTTGCGGAGAACTTATGCCGGAGATATGTCATGCCCGTGTTGTGGAGGAGGATGACCGATTCAGCTTCTTTTCCAGATTTGAAAAGGGACAGCTTGTTATGCTGCTTTTGGAAAATGAAAAGGAGACGCACCGGTATTTTATTTCCACTACGGCGGTTCCTCATCTGGCTATGTGCTGCGGTACATTTATGGATTCAGACGAGAGGAATACAAGGACCTTTATTAATAAGGCGGGGCTGTCAGGCACCTTTGATTTACGGGTGATTATAGACGATAAAAAGTATGAAACCGGAATCCAGATAAAATGCTGACAGGAATATTTTTGTAAGAAAACAATAAAATTTGAAAATGATCAGGGAGGAGATTCCAAGGAGAATGTCCTCCTTTTTAATGTCTTTTATTTGAGATACATAAGAGATGTAAGACAGAGGATTGAGACGCACTAAGAAAAGAGCTTTGACAATATAAGGCGAAGTCCTGGGGCAGCGAGATAGTGTCGGCAGCGGAAGAAAAAAGAAAGGTGCTGTTTTCAAAATTATAAACCATAATTAAATCTTTAGCCGGATCCACAATCCAAAGATTTCTGATCCCGTCTTTTAGTTTATAGTAAGTATTTGGGCCTATAGCTTTTTCTTTGCGCAAGGGGCTTCCAATATAGTTAGTCTTGTAACTGGGATGCCAAAGACTTAAATACAGAATAACAAGTGCAGTAAATAAAGTCAAGGAACGAACATCCCGAAAAGATGTGAAGCCGGACACTAAGGCCAATGAATTACAGAAAATTGCAAATATTTTTTAGGACAAAAGCCATCTGCCGCCGGGTGGCTTTTTCTTTTGGTAATATATTTTTGGGTAAAATTGGGGTATAACTGTGAGGGGAGTAAAATTTATAAGATACACGTATGATAAAGAAAATCCCCCAATCCCGCATAAATAAAAAAGGAAATGGCTGGTAGGGGAGCTACCAGCCATTTCGAGGGGAGTATAAATAATTAAATAAGGGGTTATAAATGTAAAAAAAATTTTTGAAGGGTAAATTCTTTTTACAGATTGATTATAATATATTACATGGAAAAAATCAACATAATTTATTGAATATTCTTCAAAGTTTTTGGGACAATAAGAGTGTAATCCGAAAAAACACAAGAAACAGGAGGAATGTTCCATGTCAAAGAACTACAATAATGAGAGCAAAAATTCCAGCAACAACAATTCTAACTCTAACAACAGCAACAACTCTAACAACAACAGCAACAACAACTCCAATAACAGCTATAGCAATTCCAACAACAGCAATTCTAATTCCAACAACAACAGCTATGGCAATGAGTCATCTAAAAACGAGTCTTCTAAGAATAAGAACAGCAATTCTAATAACTCTAACAACAAAACTTCTAACTACGAAGACAACAGCTACGGTTCCAGATATTAATTTTTAGCATCCAAGGTTAAACGGAACGTAGAGTTAGAAAATGCCGGAATCAGAAGGCGTATACCGTGATTGGCACGGTATGCGCCTTCTTTTCCATTCCAGGCGGTTTCACTTTGGCTGAATGGGGAATATACTATAGAAAAAAGGAGTAGTGTATGTTTCCGATTGAGACCATCTCCGCAAAAATGCTGGACTATTATGTGGGACGCAGGGACGCGGTTATCATAGATCTTCGTGATGAAGAAGAGTATGCGGCAGGCCATGTGGCCGGCGCGTGGAATCTGCCTTATGGCAAATGGGAGGAGAGGCGGGAGCTGCCAAAGGATAAGATTCTGGTCCTTTACTGTGACCGCGGCGGCGCTAGCTTGGACGTAGCCAGGAGGCTGGTGAAACGGGGGTATCAGACCCGTTCTGTGATCGGCGGCTTTGCCGCTTACCGGGGCAGAAATTTAGTGAAATAGTAAATCTTGTATTTTTTGCCGTGCCATAGTATAGTAAAGATTAATTATAAGCGCTTTTTGCGGCTGGAAGGCTGGAGAAGAGATTCCTTTTGCTCCTGGCTGCAAAAAGCCTGAGAGAGATTTTTCCAAAGGTTTTTTAATAGGAAGGATTTTTCGGAAGCAGACTACATAATGAGGTGACTTAGAATGAAATATATGTTTGCGTCGGACATTCATGGTTCTGCTTATTATTGCAGAAAAATGCTGGATGCTTATGAGAGGGAGCAGGCAGACCGCCTGGTACTGCTGGGAGATCTGCTCTATCACGGGCCAAGGAATGATTTACCTAAGGATTATGCGCCCAAGGAGGTCATAGCCATGCTCAACGCCTACAAAGACGTGATCAGCAATGTGCGTGGCAACTGCGATGCAGAGGTGGATCAGATGGTGCTGGAATTTCCGGTTTTGGCGGATTACGCATTTTTGGAGACCGGAGGGCATACGTTTTATCTCAGCCATGGACATGTGTATCATGAGGACAACCTGCCGCCAATGAAAAAAGGGGACATTTTTGTCCACGGGCATACACATCTTCTGCGGGCGGAGAAAAAAGGAGAGCATTTGATTTTGAATCCAGGCTCCGTGTCCATTCCTAAGGGTGGGAATCCGCACACTTATGCCATGCTGGAGCAGGGGCGGTTTATCATCAAGGAATTGGACGGAACGGTTGTGAAAGAAATCACATTATGATAATAGGAAGAAAGAGGTATGCATGGAACAGTGGGAATTGATTGCGCCCTGCCATTTTGGCCTGGAAGCAGTATTGAAAAGAGAGATCCTGGATTTGGGATATGAAATCAGCAAGGTGGAGGATGGAAAGGTGACGTTCTGGGGAGACGCCCAGGCGGTGGCCGATGCCAATATTTTTCTGCGGACAGCGGAACGGATCCTTTTGAAGGTGGGTGAAGTGAAGGCGGTCACCTTTGATGAGTTGTTTGAGGCTACCAAGGCGTTGCCGTGGGAGAAGTATATTCCTGCGGACGGCAAATTTTGGGTGGCTAAGGCCAATTCCATCAAGAGCAAGCTGTTCAGCCCAACGGATATCCAGTCCATCATGAAAAAGGCTATGGTGGAGAGGATGAAGCAGGTATATCATGTTTCCTGGTTTCCAGAGGATGGGAGCAGCTTTCCGGTGCGGGTGGCGTTTATGAAGGACGTGGCGACCATCGGTATTGATACCACCGGGGTTTCCCTGCATAAGCGCGGGTACCGTCAGATGACGGCAAAAGCGCCCATTTCTGAGACCCTGGCCTCTGCGCTGATTCTTTTGACCCCGTGGAACCGGGACCGGATTTTGGTGGATCCTTTTTGTGGCAGCGGTACGTTTCCCATTGAAGCAGCAATGATGGCGGCGAATATGCCCCCCGGCAGAGACCGGGAATTTCTGGCGGAATCCTGGAAGCATTTGGTGCCCAGAAAGCATTGGTATGAAGCAGTGGAAGAGGCGGAGGACGTGATCGACCGGGAGGTGCAGGTGGATATCCAAGGCTATGATATCGATCCGGAGGTGCTTAAGGCGGCCAGGGAAAACGCCAGGCTGGCCGGGGTGGATCATATGATCCATTTTCAGCAGCGGGCGGTGAAGGATCTGAGCCATCCGAAAAAATACGGTTTTCTCATCACCAACCCTCCCTATGGGGAGCGCCTGGAGGAAAAGGAAGCGTTAGCCGGACTTTATCGGGAAATCGGAGAAAGCTTCCGGAGGCTTTCCGACTGGTCAATGTACCTGATCACTTCATATGAGAAAGCAGAACACGACATCGGAAGAAAAGCGGACAAGAACCGAAAAATTTATAATGGTATGATCAAAACGTATTTTTATCAATTCATGGGACCCAAGCCGCCGAAGAAGAAATAGCATAAGAAGGAGGACCTCATGAGCGGTATTTTAATCCTGTTTGTTTCCATAGGCATTTTGGTGCTGGCGTATTTGCTGCCAGGCACAAGACTGGCGAAGCGCTGGGGCGTCCATAAGGAGCAGGCGGCGCCCGGATTCCGGAAAAGAGATGATATGGATTACATTCCAGCCCAGACACCGGTGCTTTTGGGCCATCACTTTTCTTCCATTGCCGGAATCGGCTTTTTGGCGGGAACGATTCAAGCAGCCTCCTTTGGATGGCTTCCGGCTCTTTTGTGGATTCTGTTCGGTGGTATTTTTTTCGGAGCGCTGCTGGATTTTTCTTCGTTATTTTTATCAGTGAGAAATCAAGGGAAATCCATCGGTACGGTGATGAAAAAGGTGGTCAGCCGTCCGTCCGGCACGCTGGTTTTGATATTTTCCTGGGTCTGCCTGGTAGTCTTTTCTGCCTATCTGGTGGATGTGGCCGGGGGAATCTTTGCCGGGGTGGAGAGGAACGCAAGCGGGGAACTGGTGCGAAATGCTGCTAATGGTTCCGTCGCCATGGCTGCCATGCTATTTATTGCGCTGGCGGTTATGTTTGGGTTTATCAACCGGGCCAGGATGAATCTGGCTTTCACTACGGTGATGGGAGCGCTCCTGCTGGCAGCGGCTATATGGATTGGCGTGAAGTACCCAATTTTCGTGGGAAAAAACACATGGATGCTGTTACTTTTGGTCTATGTGTTTTTAGCGGCGGTAGCCCCGGTCTGGGCGCTTCTGCAGCCCAAGGATTATCTCAGCAGTATCTTATTCTTTGTGCTGATCCTGGCGGCGGTGGCAGGGATCTGTCTGGCCAGGCCCACTATGGAAATACCGGCTTTTACCAATTGGATGACAGAGAGCCAGACGACGATATTTCCGGCGCTCTTTTTGTTCCTTTCGACGGGAACCATGTCCGGGATTCACAGTCTGGTGGCCTCCGGGACTACCTCCAAACAGGTGAAAAAAGAGACGCAGATGAAAAAGGTGGGCTACGGCTCCATGCTGCTGATCTGCCTGGTCTGTGTGATCGCATTGGTGGTGGTGGGATCTTCAGATTTACCGGATGGGAGCCTGGAGACACTCACTGGCGAGGATTCTGCTGTGGTGCGGGTATTCGCCAGAGGGATTGCGGGCTTTTTTGCTTCTGTGGGTCTGGGGAAGCCGGCGGTGTCTGTGGTGCGGATCATTGTGTTACTCATCATTGGGACCTTAGCGATGACCTCATTGGATACGGTGGTGCGGGTGGCAAGATATCTGTTCCAGGAGCTGTTCACAGGAGAAAATGGGAACAAAAATTTTCTCAACCATATGTATACGGCGTCTTTTTTCACAGTGTTGATGGTGGGAATTTTAAGCTTCGGCGGCTATCGATATCTATGGCGGCTTTTTGATGGAGCCAACCTTCTGCTGGCCGCGATGATGCTGGTGGGCATCTCCTGCTGGATGCGATCCATTGGGAAGAAGCATAAGTTGTATTATCTGCCCATTGCGGTCATGGTGGGAGTGGCTTGGAGCGATCTGGGTATTGTGTTTTTGGAAAACATGGACTTGATTCTGTCTGCCGGCCGGGAATGGGCGGTGCAGCCGGTGATCCAGAATGTGGGAATTTCTTTTATGATGATTCTGTCGGTGCTCGTGCTCACCGACGGTATCAAGGCTATCTTTTTCTCCCATGACAAGCCGGTGCCGGCGGCGGAGGAGACGGCCGAAGAAGAACCGGTCAATTGGGAAGAGGAAGATGATTGGTAGAGGGGTAGATACATTGCCCGTATTATGTCAGGGAAAGAAGGAGAAAGCGATGGAACGAATCATATTTGCCACGGGGAACCAGGATAAAATGAGAGAGATCCGGGAAATACTCGGAGATTTGAATACGGAGATCTTTTCTTTAAAAGATCTCGGGATCGATGTGGATATTGTAGAGGATGGGCAGAGTTTTGAAGAAAATGCCAAAATTAAGGCGGAGACGATCTGCCGCATGACCGGTGAGCTGGTGCTGGCGGATGATTCTGGTCTGGAGATCGATTACCTGAATAAGGAGCCTGGCATTTATTCTGCACGCTATATGGGAGAAGATACCTCTTACCGCATCAAAAATGCCAATCTCATTGGCCGGTTGGAGGGGGTGCAGGACGAGAAACGAACGGCCCGCTTTGTCTGTGCCATTGCGGCGGCATTTCCAGATGGACGGGTGATCACTGTCCGAGGGACCATGGAAGGGCGGATTGCCTATGAGGAACAGGGAGAGAATGGCTTTGGCTATGACCCCATCTTTTATCTTCCGGAGTACGGCTGCACCTCAGCGGCGCTTGCAAGGGAGGAGAAGAACCGGATCAGTCACAGAGGAAAAGCATTACGTGCCATGAAAGAGAAATTGATGAAAGAGGAATGGCTATGAAAATCTTGGTAGTCAGTGACACTCATGGGAAGGATGAAAATCTGGAGCGGGTGCTGGAAAAAGAGAAACCCATTGATGCCTTGATCCATTGCGGGGATATCGAAGGCCAGGAGGACTATATCCAGGCGGTTGCGGAGTGTCCGGTACATATGGTAGCCGGAAATAACGATTTTTTCTCCGATCTGGATCGGGAGATGGAGTTGGAATTGGCAGGTAAAAAAGTGTTTGTCACGCATGGCCATTATTATGGCGTTTCCCTGGACTTGGGCCGGATCGTGGATGAAGCCTTGGATCGGGGGAGTCAGGTGGTCATGTTCGGGCATATCCATAAGCCGGTGTGCGAAGAGGACAACGGTGTTCTGGTGCTCAATCCGGGAAGCCTTGCCTATCCCAGGCAGGAGGGAAGAAAGCCCAGCTATGCGGTGATTTCGGCGGATCGGGCAGGAAAATTTCAGTGTGAAATTCGGTATGTAGAAAAATAAAAAAATTTCCAAAATGTGTTGACAATTTTCGGGTGCTATGGTATATTCTATCTTGCGTTCAGCGTGACTGAATGTAATTAAATACCGTCGGGGTGTGGCTCAGCTTGGCTAGAGCGCCTGGTTTGGGACCAGGAGGCCGCAGGTTCGAATCCTGTCACCCCGATTTGCTGTAAGGTAGTTTCCTTGACAGTTTTTTTGCGGGTGTAGTTCAATGGTAGAACACCAGCCTTCCAAGCTGGATACGTGGGTTCGATTCCCATCACCCGCTTCTCTGTTGAAATAGAGAGGAATTGTGTCTGTAGCTCAGCTGGATAGAGCAACGGCCTTCTAAGCCGTGGGTCGGGGGTTCGAATCCCTTCAGGCACGCTATGGTGGGTATAGCGCAGTTGGTTAGCGCGCCAGATTGTGGCTCTGGAGGCCCAGGGTTCGAATCCCTGTATCCACCCTTAGCTATCGCCCAGTGCGGTAAGCTCTTGGGCTATCGCCAAGCGGTAAGGCACAGCACTTTGACTGCTGCATTCGCTGGTTCGAATCCAGCTAGCCCAGTCAGATATGGGGCATTAGCTCAGTTGGTAGAGCACTTGACTTTTAATCAAGTTGTCCGGGGTTCGAATCCCCGATGCCTCATTGGCGTAAGAAAGCGCAGACCTGGTCGGAAGGGTCTGCGCTTTCTTTATTTCATAGGAAAGGGTGTCCTATGAATTTTATAAAATTCTTACTGGGGTCTTGCTCAATTTGGGAAATTGCGTTATAATAGTAAAGCTGAATGCGAAAGCATTGGTATCCGGGCAGCTCATGGGCTGTGGGGTTTATGAGTCTGCAGATGTAGTTCATCGGTAGAATGCCAGCTTCCCAAGCTGGAGAGGGGGGTTCGATTCCCCTCATCTGCTTATTGTTTTAAAATAAAAGGTCCGAAGTTGTCAATCGATACATCTTCGGACCTTTTTTGATTTCATAGGAAATTGCGTCCTATGAAATAAAAAGCACTCCATGCAGGATGCGCACAGATGCAAGAGGAAAATGCATCCGGCGTGCAAAGCTGTCAAGCCCCTCGAGGATTGAGGGGAGGGGGAGCTTGAGGTGGGCTTGCCCACTTTTTTCCTTTATGGGAGAAGAAGCTCAACGTTTGGACAGAATGGGTGGATTTCCCATAGAAAAAGGCAGAGAACTTTGGATTCTCTGCCTCTTTCTGTATTGCCAAGGAAAACGAAGGTGAAGAAATGCCGCGTCGGGATGACGCGCTTATGCGTTTTCGTGAGGGATACTTACCATTCTGCGATGGAGCCATCTTTGTGTCTCCATACCGGGTTTTTCCAATTGTGGGGTGTCTTATTTTCTTCCAGGATTAATTCTTTGTTCACGTCTACGCCCAGGCCAGGAAGCTTGGGAAGGTTTACATAACCATCAATAAACTTGAAATCTTCTTGATTGTTTACATAATCCAGCACGCTCTTGCCCACATTGTAGTGGATGCCCATGCTCTGCTCTTGGATCACTGCGTTATAGGAGGTGGCGTCTACGTTCAGGCAGCTGGCCAAAGCGATGGGTCCTAACGGACAGTGGGGTGCCAGAGCCACATCATGGGCTTCTGCCATGGCAGCGATTTTCTTCACTTCTGTGATGCCGCCCGCATGGCTTAAGTCAGGCTGAATGATATCCACGCCGCCGATGGAAAGCAGGCGCTTGAAATCATATTTGCTGAAGAGGCGTTCGCCAGTGGCGATGGGGATGTTGCAGGCAGCGGCGATTTCCGGGAAATATTCCATATTTTCGCAGAGCACCGGCTCTTCGATAAACATGGGATCAAATTCCTCCAGCTTTTTCGCCAGGATTTTGGCCATAGGTTTGTGTACACGGCCGTGGAAGTCGATGGCAATGCCAAAATATTTGCCGCAGGATTCGCGGATTGCAGCCACACGCTCCAAAACAGCGTCAATTTTATCGTAAGTGTCCACCATTTGAAGCTCTTCGGTGGCATTCATCTTGATGGCCGTAAAGCCGGCATTTTTCTTCTCCAACGCGGCTGCTCCAACATCACTTGGGCGGTCGCCGCCGATCCAGCTGTATACCTTCATTTTGTCATGGCATTTGCCGCCCATCAATTCATAGACTGGAACGCCCAGGGCTTTTCCTTTGATATCCCAGAGAGCCTGATCGATGCCGGAGATGGCGCTCATCAGGACACCGCCGCCCCGATAGAAGCCGGCGCGGTAAAGCGTAGTCCAGATATCCTCGATTCTGCGGGGGTCAGCCCCGATCAGATAGTCCTTCATCTCTTCCACACAAGCCAGAACGGTGCTGCAATGGCCTTCCAGTACGGGCTCCCCCCAGCCGGTGATCCCTTCGTCTGTGATGATCTCTACAAATCCCCATCTGGGGCGGACGGAGTAGGTATTTACTTCTATAATTTTCATGTCGATTCCTCCTATTTGCCAGTGGCTTTTTTCACAAGATTTTGAATATAGGTAACGCCGTCGTCCCAGCGCTCTTCGGCAACGATGTCTTTGGGCATCAGACTGCTGGAAAGTCCCGCGCTGATGCAGCCGGCATCGAAGAATTCACGGATGTTGTCCGGGCTGACACCGCCGATGGCCATATAATTGGTATCGTCAAAGGGGCCTTTTAAATCCTTCACATAGTTACGGGGCATGCTTCCAGCGGGGAACAGCTTCATGGTTTTGAAGCCGTATTTTAAGGACAGTGCCACATCGCAAGGGGTGAGCACGCCCGGCAGGAGCATGATGTCATTTTCTGCGCAGTATTCCAGTACATCGGGTGGTGTTCCGGGGGTGAGCAGGAATTGGGCGCCGGCATCGATGGCTGTTTTGGCGCGTTCCACAGAAATCGCTGTGCCAGCGCCGATCATACAGCTGTCGCCAAAATGATCTCTGAGCATGCGGATCTGTTCCAGTCCGTGGGTGCTGTTCAGTGCCACTTCGAAAAATGGGATGCCGCCTTTTACTACGGTTTCCGCATAATCGATTGTTTTTTCCAGCGGAATGTTGCGCATGATGGCTAATAATGGGTTTTTGCTTACAACGGAATACATATCCATAGTGATTTCCTCCTTATATAGATGTGCTGCGAAAGCAGCGTTATTTTTGTCTCAACGGTAGATGACCTGGCTGCCTTCCAAAGCGGCCTCCATCTGGCGTATGTCTGGGTAACCTTCCACATCTCCCGGCGTCTGGGTAGCCAGCGCGCCGCAGATACAGCCCATGCGTCCGGCGGTCAGAAAATCTTTTCCCTGAAGGAAGCCGGCCAGAAATCCGGCGTTAAAACCGTCTCCCGCGCCGATGGGTTCTATGGCTTTGCAAGGATAGGGCGGCAGCGGAACGATCTGCTGCGGGCTCATGGCGATGGCGCCGTTGGCCCCGTCCTTTAATATGATATATTGTGCTTTGCCTTGGCCAAATACTGTCTTGGCGATTTCCTCGGGATTTTTTGTATGGAATAGAAAATCAGCCTCGTCCAGTCCCATCAGTACGATGTGGCTGCGCAGCGTGAAGCCGCGGATCATTTCTCCGTGATCCTTTCCCTTCCAAAGTTTCCTGCGGATGTTGGGGTCGAAGCTGATGGTCAGGCCGAAGTGCTCTGCCATAGAAAAGGCAGCTTCCGTCATTTTAGCGCAGTCCTCACTTAAAATAGGGGTGATCCCTGTCATGTGGAGCAGGGAAGCGTTTTGGAACAGCTCCTCATCCAAATCTTCGGGCGTCATGTGGCTGGCGGCGCTTCCTTCTCTATAGTAGAATACTCTCGTCTCGCCCACGCCGGTTTCTTTAAACATGATTCCTGTGGGATGGGCGTCATCGAAGAGCAAATAACGGCAGTCCACACCTTCGCCTCTGGTCTGGTTGCATATGAAATGGCCGAATTCATCTTCGCCCAGGCGGCTGATCCAGGCCACGTCAATCCCTAGTTTGGCAGCGCCGATGGCCACGTTACTCTCCGCACCGGCAATCCGCATGCGGTAATCGTTCACATAGCGCAAAGGGCCGCCCGCGCCCGGGGTAAATGCTGCCATGGTCTCACCGATGGTTATCATTTTTGGCATATCCTATCCTCCTGTCTGTCGTGTACATTAAAATGTCATACAAATTATGCCTGTTTTTTGTGGAAATTCGTGGAATTTCTAAAAGGAAACAAGAAGATGCTACGTTTCTTACTCCTATAATATATAATATACATCCGATCAACCAAAGCTTAAATTGACAATTCTTACAAAATAGTTCCTGTAAAAATGTCTAAATTGCAAGAAAAGGACTGGGATTGACAAAAATTGACGAGGATAATGTTGACAGAAATGCATAAAACTGATAAATTCTAGTTACACCTGGCAAAGTCATCAGACAAATTATTGGAGATGAGAGGCCGGGACTACAGGGAGTGCGCACCCAGTATAAAAGAATAGAGGAGGAAGATTGATGTTAGATCCTAAGTACGTGCCGTTGTTTATCGGCGGATTTATTACCTACATAATCATTATGATATTGGTGGGTATTTTCTCAACAAGGGGAAAGACAAGTGGTTCCAATTTCCTGACAGGAGGGGCAAATCTTGGTTTCTTCCTAATTTTCTGCACCGTGGGCGCGACAATGATCGGAACTGGTTCATCTATGGGAGCAATCTCCAATGGATATAATTTCGGCTGGGCAGGAGCAATTTATGGCTTAGGTGCCAGCACGGGTATTTTGTCCATGCTTCTGTTTGTGAAAATTCGGAAAAAGAATTTTATCACGATGTCAGAGGAAGCGCAGTATTACTACGGCGGCAAGAAAATTGTCCGTCAGGTCATGGGCTTTATGATGTTCGTCATCGAGATTGTCTGGTTGGGCAATCATATGAATGGTGGTTCTAAATATTTAGCATACATCACTGGATTGGACGATGTGGTATGTAAGATCATCACCGTTTTGGCCTTTGCTATTTATGTATTCATTGGCGGTTACCTGGCAGTAGTTGTGACAGACGCCGTGCAGTTCTGTGTAATTGTAGCAGGTTTTGCTTTCATCGCCATCAAAGCGATTCCGGCAGCCGGCGGCTATGCAGCGATTGCGGAAACCTTTGACGCAGCAGGCAAGAGCGGCGCTATGGGCTTCTATGGCTTAGGCAGCTATGGTATTATGGCGGCAATTGCCTTGGTGTTGTCCACCTATATGGGCGTGATCGGCACCCCGACACATCGTACCCGTATCTATACCTCCGGGACAGAGAAGATTGCCAAAAAAGCATTTTTGTCATCTGGCATCATGTTATTCTTCTGGAGCTTTATTACAGCGATTATCGGGATGAGCGCATTTGCCATCGCGACCCATAACGGCGTGACCCTGGAATCCGGCGACTACGCGTTCTCTTATATGGCAACCCATGTATTGGGACCGGTTATCGGCCTGTTGTTCATGATCGCCGGCCTGTCTGCGACGATGTCCTCCGGTGACTCCGACGCCATTTCCGGCATTACGATCCTTTTGACGGACGTATATCCCAGCGTGACTGGCAAGACTATCAAGGAAGAGGACTATCCGAAATATTCCCGTATTGCGCTGATCATCACCTTGGGTGTTGCTTTCTTGATCACCCTGCTTGTGAATGACGTTATCACCTATATCCAATCTGTCGTAGGTTCCCTGCTTCCGGGCGTGGCTATCTGTATGTTTATGGGCCGCCTGTGGAAGAGAGCGACCTGGCAGGGCGGCTTGGCAGCAATTTTCTCAGGTACCGCCTTCGGTGTGGTATTCCTTTGCTCCAAAGCCCTTCAGACATGGGTAAATGGCACATTGGGCGGCGCAGCTGTTCCTGCAACAATTATCAGCCTTATCTTCGGCGTTGTTGTCAGCCTGCTCACACCGGCAGACAATACCCCGGAGGAAGAACGTGTGGCTGCTGTATTTGCAGCACGTCACGGGAAATAAGAACAAAAAGACATGGTATATGCAGGGGAGGGGGCCAGGCTTCTTCCCTTGCTTTGTCTTATGAATGGAGGAACCATGCAGAGTATATTGTTAAAAAATGGAATTGTATATGATGGATTGGGCAATCCCGGAAAAAAGGAAGATGTTCTGATTTGTGACGGCCGCATTGCCAAAGTTGGTGTTTTGGAAGAGGGTGCAGATCTGACGCTGAATGTGGACGGCCGCGTGGTATGTCCGGGATTTGTGGATATCCACAGGCATTGTGATGCCAAACCGCTCAATGATCCGCGGTTTGGGGATCGTGAGCTGGCCCAGGGGATTACCACTACGGTGGTGGGAAACTGCGGGATCAGTCCGACGCCGTGCCCTTTGGATGACCGGGGGGCAAGGGAAATGTATGATTTTGATGAGGCGGTTTTAGGGCCGTTGACCTTGGAAATGCCAAGAACCTACGGTGGCTATTTAGAAGAGCTAAAAGAGGCGAAGCTTCCGCTGAATTTTGCCACGATGATCGGCACCGGGGCGGTGAAGATCACGGTAAAGGGGTTTTCGGATACCCCTTATACCCAGGAGGAGCTGGATAAGGCCAGGGGACTGATAGAGGATGCCATGAAACGCGGCGCCTGTGGGGTTTCTCTGGGAATTATGTATCTGCCGGAGTGCTATTCCTCCACTGAGGAATTTGCCTATATCCTGGAGCTTGTGGGCAGGTATGGCCGGGTGATTACCGCCCATATCCGCGGTGAGGGTGACAGCATGGTGGACAGCGTCCGGGAGATGATTGAGATCGCAAAAAAGGCCGGATGTGCGCTGGAGATCAGCCATTTTAAAAGCTGCGGCGTGAACAATTGGCGCAAAGAGATCAAAAAGGCCATCGCCTTGATCGAGGAGGCCAGAGCGGCCGGCCAGGATGTGACCTGTGATTTTTATCCGTATGAGGGCGGGAGCACAGCATTGACGACGATGCTGCCGCCGGTTTTTGTCAAAGGGGACATGACGAAGGCGCTGGAACGCTTAGGTACGCCGGAGGGTGTGGAGGAATTCCGCAAATGCAGCCGCATTCCTTATGAGGATTGGGACAATTTCTGCGTGACACTGGGCTGGGACCGTATTATAATAAGCGGTATCAGTATAGAACGATTCCGGCCGATGCTGGGCATGACCGTGACGGAGGCGGCAGAGAAATTTGGTTATCCGGATGCGGAGGCCCTGGCGGCGGATCTGATGCATACAGAAAATGGCAAAACGGCCATCATCAATATGAGCATGTGTCAGGATGATATCGATCTGGTGGCTAAGCTGCCTTATTCCAATATTATTTCCGACGCTATTTATGCGGATACCGATACACCTCATCCGCGGATGTACGGTGCATTTCCCAAGGTGCTCCGGGAATATGTGAAGGAAAGGGGCTTATATACCCTGGAAGAGGCCATCTGCAAGATGACATCCCAGCCGGCGAAGCGCATGAAGCTGGAAGGCAGAGGCACACTGACGGAGGGAAGCTTTGGAGATGTTTTGGTATTTGATCCGAAACATTTTACCGACCATGCGACCTTCCAAAGTCCGGCCAATCTGGCGACGGGCCTGGATTATGTATTTGTGAACGGGCAGATGGCCATCGATCATGACAAGCGTCTGCCGGGGTCCTGGTATGGGTCCGTAATTTTGGCAAAATAATGGATTGCCAGCAATGTGTTTGATGAAAATATATTATATAGGAGGAAATAGAAATGGCAAATGTATATGATAAACTGAATGAAATGGGAATCACGCTTCCGGCGCCGCCGCCAAAGGGAGGAGTATATACTCCGGTGATGGAGTTTGGCGATAAGCTTTTATACTGCAGCGGCTGTGGCCCGGATATCGGAAACGGCAATACGGTTCTTGGTAAATTGGGGAAAGACCTTACCGTGGAGGAGGGACAGAAAGCAGCTTACAATTGTATGCTGAATTTGCTGGCCAATCTGGATGCGAAGCTGGGAGACCTTAACCGGATCAAACGCTTTGTAAAAGTGTTGGGATTTGTCAACAGTGCAGACGATTTCTATCAGCAGCCGATGGTCATCAACGGCGGCTCTAATCTGATTCTGGATATCTTCGGCGAAGAAAAGGGACTGCCGGCCAGAACTGCCATCGGGACCAATGCGACACCGGGCAACATCGCGGTGGAGATTGAAGTCCTGGTGGAATATGAATAAATGAGGGAATGCGCATGAATGGCAGATATTCCTTCGAAGGACAAGAACAAGTGATTTCTCCCCAGCTGGTATATTATAAAGATATCATCCAAAAAAATGTGGAACAGATGATAGCGCTCGCAGGGGGGCCGGAGCGGTTGTGGCCCCATGTGAAGACTCATAAGATGCTGGAGATGGTCAAGCTGCAGATGGATTACGGGATCCGCAGATTTAAATGCGCCACCATTGCGGAAGCACAGATGTGTGGGGAAGCTAAGGCAGCACAGGCTGTGGTGGCGTATCCGCTCATCGGACCCAACCAGGACCGTTTTTTTGAGCTTAAGAAGGCTTATCCGGATACGCAGTTTTATGCCATTGAGGATGACACTGAGCAGGTACGGCTGTTGGGAGAGACGGCAGTGAGGGCAGGAACAAACGCAGCGCTTTTGATGGATGTGGATATGGGCCAGCACCGCACGGGCGTGCCTTTTTCTGAAGCAGCTAAGGCGTACCGGGAATGGGCCAGGATACCTGGGATTCGCATGTGTGGATTCCACTGCTATGACGGCCATCGCCATGAGACGGACTACGGTGTACGGGAAGAACTGGTTAAAGAAGAGGATAGATCCGTGGAAAGCATCAAAGCAGAATTGGAACAAGACGGCCTTGACTGCAGTATTGTCATCATGGGAGGCACACCGTCTTTTCCATGCCATAAGAAGCTTACACAAGAGTATTTAAGTCCGGGTACCTGTGTGGTTCAGGATGCGGGCTACCAAGCGGCTTATCCGGATCTGGCATTTGTTCCGGGCGCCGCAGTGCTCACCAGAGTCATCAGCCGTCCGGGAGAGTGCGAATTCACACTGGATTTGGGGACGAAGGCGGTGGCCAGTGATCCGGCGGGTGAGCGTGCTGTGCTGGCGGGGATGGAGTATGCGTCCACCGTTATTCAGAACGAGGAACATTGGGTGGTCCGTGTGCCAAAGGAGCATAAGGACGATATTCCGCCCATCGGTACGGTGATGTTTGCCATACCGGTGCATATCTGTCCCACCAGTGCATTGTATCCGGAGGTGCCGGTGATTTCTCAGGGAAAGATTGCCGATTGGTGGGAAGTGACCGCTAGGAACCGGAAGATCACTATTTGATTTTTGGTGTCTTCCCATGGAATTGCAGAATATGAGATTTGACTAAATTTGACAGATGGGACTTGATGATGGGATGAATGCAAACAGCAAAGAGGCAAGGCCGGTACAGACACTGGCAGAACAGATATCAGAAAAGATGCTGGAATATATCGCGGAACGGGAGTTAAAGCCCGGAGACCGCATGGGCACCGAAAAAGAGATGGCGGAGGAACTCAAAGTCGGCCGCAGTACGGTGCGGGAGGCCATTAAAATATTGGTATCCCGTAATATCCTGGAAGTGCGGCAGGGCTCCGGGACATACGTATCAGATCAAAAAGGAATTGCGGACGATCCGCTGGGGCTGGAATTGATCCATGACCAGTTTAAGCTGACCTGGGATCTTCTGGAATTTAGGATGATGATTGAACCTCAGATTGCTTATATGGCGGCTTTAAATGCCACAAAGGAGCAGATGGAAGAATTGGATAGAATTTGTGAGCAGATGGAATACCGGGGGAAAACGGAGGGGAAGGGCCTGACGCCGGATGTCCGTTTTCACATCTGTGTGGCTGAAGCCAGTGGAAATCTGGTGGCCCCTAATCTCATTCCCATCATCGAAAAGGCAGTTGAACTGTTTATTCATTATACGAAGCGGGAGAAGACGCCGGAGACGGTGGCGAAGCACAGAGATATCGTGGAAGGGATCAGACGACGGGATCCGGAGTGGGCCAGGGATATGATGAGCATGCATTTGATGTTCAACCGGCAGGAACTGCGAAAGGCCGCTTTAAAACGGGGCGAGTCTTTTGTAAATTATAGAGGTTTTGATGAACCAAAAGAGAGGTATCAAAAATGAAAAGTCAGGAAATCAGAAAATTAGCGCCGGAGATGGACCCTCTCCGGATGGGGATGGGATGGACCAGCCAGGATCTGGAGAAACCTCAGATTATGGTGGAGAGCACTTATGGTGACAGTCATCCCGGTTCTGCCCATCTGCATATTTTTGTGGAAGAGGCAGTTAAGGCGGTAAACGACAACGGCGGCAAGGCTGCCCGTTATTATGCGACAGATATGTGTGACGGCATGGCCCAGGGTCATGACGGGATCAATTACTCTTTGGCACACAGGGATGCCATCACCAATCTGGTGGAGGCTCAGGCGAACGCTACCACCTTTGACGGCGGTGTCTTTATCGCCAGCTGTGACAAGGCAATGCCGGCAGTGCTCATGAGCATCGGCCGTCTGAAGGAAATGAGCGCTATTGTGGTCACCGGAGGCGTTATGGATGCCACAGTGGTGGAGAAACAATTTATCTCAGATGATCCCAGCTGTGCCATCAATGAGCTGCTCACGTTGGAGCAGATCGGCAAATTCAGCGCCCAGTACGAGCGCGGGGAGATTCCGGAGGAGCAGCTGACCTACTATAAGCATAATGCCTGTCCAAGCTGCGGGGCTTGTTCCTTTATGGGAACGGCTTCCACCATGCAGGTCATGGCCGAAGCGCTGGGCCTGATGCTGCCAGGAACGGCGTTGATGCCTGCGACTGCGCCAGAGCTGAAGGAAGCGGCTTACCGCGCGGGCGTGCAGCTGATGAAGCTGGTAGAGCAGGGCATTGCAGCGAAAGACATCGTCACCATGGAAAGCTTTGAGAATGCCATTATGGTTCATGCGGCGATTTCCGGCTCCACCAACGCGCTGATGCATATCCCGGCCATTGCCCATGAGTTCGGATTTGAGATTGACGCGGATACCTTTGACCGCATGCACCGCGGAGCCCATTACCTTCTGAACGTGCGTCCGGCTGGAGACTGGCCTGCCCAGTATTTCTATTATGCAGGCGGTGTGCCCAGGATCATGGAAGAGATCAAGGATATGCTGCATTTGGATGTGAAGACGGTGACTGGCAAGACGCTGGGTGAGAATCTGGAAGAGCTCAAACAAAGTGGTTATTACGACCATTGTGACGAGATTCTCCGTCAGAAGAGCAAACTGATCGGCAGGGAGATCCAGCGGACGGATATTATCCGTGATTTTGATCATGCCATCGGTACCGACGGCAGTATTGCCATTTTAAAAGGAAATCTGGCTCCAGAGGGCGCTGTATTAAAGCATACAGCCTGTCCGAAGAATATGTTCCAGGCCAAGCTGCGGGCCAGACCTTTCAACAGCGAGGAGGAAGCCATTGCAGCGATCCTGCATCATGAGATCCAGCCGGGAGACGCGGTGTTTATCCGCTATGAAGGCCCAAGAGGCAGCGGCATGCCGGAGATGTTCTATACCGGAGAGGCGATCTGCTCTGATCCGGAGCTGGCAGCCAGCGTAGCGCTCATCACTGACGGGCGTTTTTCCGGCGCTTCCAGAGGCCCGGTGGTGGGACATGTCTCACCGGAAGCCGCAGCAGGCGGTCCCATCGCCCTGATCGAGGAAGGCGATATCATTGAGCTGGATGTGAGCCAGCGCCGCCTGGCCGTGATCGGTGTGGCCGGCGAGGAGAAGACGCCGGAAGAGATGGACAGGATTCTGGAAGAACGGAAGAAGAATTGGAAAGGCTTTACCAGCAAATATACGCATGGTCTGCTGAAGCTCTATAGCCAGCACGCCACCAGCGCCATGAAAGGTGCTTATATGGACTAAAGCTGCGGATGGCCGCTTCTTTTTGAGGCCGGGCAGGTTTCTTCGGATAAAAGGCTTTTCAGTTTGCCAAAGATGGAGTATAATATAAAAAGTCAGATAAAAATATGAGATACGGAGGTAAACAATATGTTAGTATCTGCAACAGAAATGCTGAAAAAAGCAAAAGCGGGCCATTATGCAGTTGGACAGTTCAATATCAATAACCTGGAGTGGACAAAAGCAGTTCTTTTGACCGCACAGGAGAATAACTCTCCCGTGATCCTGGGTGTATCTGAGGGCGCAGGAAAATATATGGGCGGTTATAAAACCGTTGTTGGTATGGTGAACGGCATGATGGAAGAGTTAAACATCACAGTTCCCGTTGCTCTGCATTTGGATCATGGTTCTTATGAACACTGCTATAAATGTATGGATGCAGGATTTTCTTCTGTAATGTTTGATGGTTCTCATTACCCAATCGAGGAAAATGTTGCAAAAACCAAAGAATTAGTGGAAGCAGCTCATAAGATCGGGGTTTCCATTGAAGCAGAAGTTGGTTCCATCGGCGGCGAAGAAGACGGCGTTGTGGGAATGGGCGAATGTGCAGATCCTAAGGAATGTAAAGCAATTGCTGACCTGGGTATCGACTTCCTGGCAGCCGGCATTGGCAACATTCACGGCAAATATCCTGCAAACTGGCAGGGACTTTCTTTCGAGACTCTGGATGCCATCCAGCAGCTGACCGGGGACATGCCTTTAGTGCTCCACGGCGGAACCGGAATTCCGGCAGACATGATCAAGAAAGCCATCACCTTAGGCGTGGCTAAGATCAACGTAAATACCGAGTGCCAGCTATCCTTTGCAGCAGCTACCCGTGAGTATATCGAAGCAGGCAAGGACCAGCAGGGTAAGGGCTACGATCCGCGTAAGCTGTTAGCTCCTGGATTCGAGGCTATCAAAGCTACCGTAAAAGAGAAAATGGAATTGTTCGGCTCTATCGATAAAGCCTGAGACCGATAAAAAACGCATCAGATCAAGCCCGGCAGGCGTCATCGCGCGAAGGGTGTTAGATACAGGATGTGAACAAGAAAATACGTAAGATAAGCTGCCGCCGGTATTTTGCTGGCGGCAGTTCTTGACAATAAATCCTTATAGATGATATAATGAAATCCGCTCGTAAGAGCCATGCGGATATGGCGGAATTGGCAGACGCGCCAGATTTAGGTTCTGGTGTCTACGACGTGCAGGTTCAAGTCCTGTTATCCGCAGTCTAAAAGCCCCGATTTTACGGGGCTTTTGTTATTTCGTGTTGCTATACGTGTTGCATAGTCTGGTGAAATATTCGTTCGCTTTATTGTTCATTTCCATTTCTTTTTCTTCCAAAACATGTCTGTACACACTCTTTAGCACACCATCATTTCCCCAGCCACCACGTTCCATGATGTAACTATCAGGTATTCCTATTGCGTGTTGAATGGATGCACAGTAGTGTCGGAGATCGTGGAAGCGGAAGTGCGGGATACCGCAGCGCTTCAACACATCGGCAAATCTGTCTGACACCTGAGCTGGATTAAGGTTCACAATTCTTCCTTCTATATTCCGTAGTTTATTAATAACAACTTCCGGAAATTCTATGTATCTGTCTCCGGCGTAAGATTTGGGCCGTTTTATTGTCCATTCATGATTATCATTTAGCACCATTGCAAATTCTACATGTACAATATTTCCTTTGATGTGGGCGCTATCAAGTGCACAGATTTCAGACCTTCTTAGTGGACCAAATGCAGCCAGCAATATTGGTATTTCCATTGCCGTACCTTTAACAAAATCCAGGATATGAGATATCTCATTGTCTGAAGGAACATATATTTTGGTGCGCACTTTTTTAGGCAAGTCTGTTCTTAAAACAAAATCCGGACGATATGCGTTCATGACAGCAGACAATAGACCATGCATATTTCGAACACTTTTCGGAGAGTGGGTAAGCGCTTCCTTGTTTACAGCCTTTTGCACTTGCTCCTGGGTTATCCTAATGAGAGGGATATCCATCAAGTCCGCAAAATCACATCTCCTAGAGCGCTTGTATTCACGTACAGTAGCAGGAGATAGAACAGAGGAACGTTGTTCAATGTATTTGTCAAGTGCCTCACCGTAGGTTAAATTGATTGTGGATGTCCTGTTCTCTTTTTTGACAGCAAATTCCGCGGCCATCTGCTCCGCAATCCGTTTTCCCTTAGGTCCCTGGACGTTGCAGGTGAAAGATTCGTATATACGTTTCTTCTTTACGGATCCGTCTGGCTGCATGATTTCTTCAGTGTGGCTGTACACCTGACAACGCCAGCTTCCTGATGGTAGTTTTCTTGCTTTTGGCATAGTATTTTCCTCCTTATTTTTGAGTATAAAAATAACACCTGTACAGGTGCTGGAGGTTTGTGATACAATATTATTGCCTTAATATCGTATGGGCCTCTTAGCCTGTACAGAATTTATGTAAAGCCGTTCCGGTGTTGGTAGCACCGGGGCGGTTTTTTTATGATTAAAATGTTCTCCAATAATTTTAAAACATATTAGGTATAACAGTTGCCTGTACTTTTCTCAAATCCAGCCACTATAGGTTTCGTTCTATCATAGTCGTCGCGAACAAAAAACAGATTAGTAGTGTTAATTCCGGATATTGGTTTTTAAGATAACTTTTGGCTCTATATAAAATATTTTTCACAGCTAGCCTGGAACATCCTAATTCTGACGATATGTCCTGATTACTCATGCCCAATATGTAATGCATTACTACGATGTCGTACCATTTTTTATTGTGCGTATAAAGCTGATGGAGCAGATCGCTTATAAATACCCTATCTACATTCGTATCTAATGTACAATTAGACATAGCAGAATCGATGTTACTCATTTTATTTTTAAGCCTTAAATAATCATACGCTCTGTTGCGGGTAGTAACGCATAGCCAAGGTTTCACATTGTTAATACCATGCTGTAAGTGGATGTATAAACGCTCAAAAACATCCATTACTACATCCTCCGCATCATATTTATTTTCTAAAATATTGTAAGCTATATAGTACACTAGTTTGCAATAGCTCTTATAGTAATCTTCGAAATCCATCTATCTCACCCATGAGATTGTACCACGAGGCAAGATACAGGTTAGATGGTAAATATTGGCAATATAATTTTCGAGACCTTTTTCGTTCTGGTGCGTCCTATATATATAAATAATCATTGTGAACGTATGTTCTTGAAAAACTGACTCCGTAGGTGTACCATAAGAATAGAACACACGTTCGAATTTAAAGGACGGAGGATATTACATATGAAAAAAGAAGAAATTAAAAACGAAATCATGCAACTTATTAATAAAATATCAGATTACAAAACGCTTAAACTAATATTGGTGTTTATTAAAGGAAAGATATGACTGGGCTAAGGCCTAGTCTTTCTTTTTATCTGCCATTAACAAAGCCATTTTTTCCAGTACTTTCCAATCCTCTTCATCTAATCTGGTGAGCATATGAGCAAAGTTTTGGACAAATTCATTATCATAGTCACTACGGGTAATTCTGGATGCCCAGGCTACGATTTCTTCGTCTCTGTCCATTTCTATAAACATTTCTCCTTCTCCAGTACGGAGCCAATCTTCGTTTACATTAAATTCTCTACAAATGGATTTCACAACTGCTTCAGAAGGATTTCTCAAACCAGTTTCGTAGTTAGTGATTGTGTTTCCCTTTACACCAATTTTTTCTCCAAATTCCATTTGTGTCATTCTTAAATTTTTTCTTAGCTCCTTTATACGGTTTAACATCAATTTCACCTCCCTGATATGATGTCATTATATATTACGAAACTCACAAAGTCAATATAAAAAAACAAACAAGTATTGACAAAACTCACGAAGAGAGTTAATATAGTCACATAGCAACAAGATATGAACCACATTAAAATGAGATTAATGGATATAGAAGCATTACAGTTTCTTTTCTAAGTGGAAAGACATTGGATTTTCTCTAAAGTAACCGACTTGTATCCGAGTTTTTCCACTTAGTAGCTAAATCCTTTGAATGGACAATTCTTTTAGTAGCTATCACCTCCCTTCATAGAGGTGATTTGTGGCTCATTTCTTGTTTCTTAACTATAACACGAAAGGACGGTGAGAAAATTGGCTTTAACAGAAAAAGAGAAGGAAATCTTAATGACATTTGAAAAGGTTATCCCTTATCTGACAGAAAAGGAGAAAGACAGGTTGCTTTATTTGGGAGAGGGAATGTCCCTTAAAACTGAAAGGCTAAAAAAAGATAAGAAAGCAGGATAGGAGTTGGATTAGATGATATATTTACGGGTTGCTTCTTTTGCACTTGCAGTGCTTTCTATCCTGTTCAGCATAGTAAACAGGATAGATAAATTTTAAATGTCGGTGGAAACGGATAAGAGATGGATTGGATATTTTTTTATTCCTCGATTTGTATGCAAAGTAATAGTGGCGCAAGTTCCTTTGATGTCGTTCTCAGAGATTCTTCCAAAGGTTTCTGTATGTGAAGACCAAGAGAGGGTCAGAATTTTTCTTCCATGCGGGCTGCCGTGACGATGTTTGGAAACACGGAATCGTGTAAGGAGGGATATGAAGATGACCAAAGGAGATAACATCAGGCAGATGCTGCAGACGGATGAGAGCCTGGCAGATTTCATGATAGAGCTTGGGCTGGATAATGGAGTCGATTACTGCCGGAACAAGCCTGAGTGTGATGACTTGCTGGATGACGGCAATAAAACGGTGCCGGATGAGTGGTGCAGGCGGTGCCTGATTGAGTGGTTGCAGGAGGAGAATGATGGGGAGAGCTGAAAGACGCAGGACGGAGCGTGAGCAGAGTAAGAAGCCCAGGACATACATAATTACTTCAACAGAGATTGCAGCCATCAAAGAAGACATAACAAAGGCTGTGGCGGATGAGCTTATGGCCAAGGTGTTCGGTATAGGTGTAATGGTCATCCATGACAAGTTTGGGCAATTGATGCGCAAGGAAGTGGACGGCAGGAGCCGGGAGCAGAGATATTTTGATTACTGTATGGAACTGTACGATTCTTATGAGCAGGGATATCTTACCTTGGATGATATCAAGGACTGCTTGAGAGATGAGTGCGGGGCCATAGTGAGACGGGGTTAAATTTTAGAAAGGGGGACGGAGCGGTGGCCACCATAACAGGATATCCTGGCTCCTTTCGGAAAATGAGTGCAGAAGAAACGAAAATAAATAAGGCAAAACAGTTACGATACAAAAAGCCAATTGTCAAAAATCTCAACCTGGATAAGATAAACGAAGATTTATGGGATATCCAGGAAGAATGCGAAAATATCAGATGGTACACAGATTCAGAGGATGGGACGGACTCTCTTATCAATGCGTTTGACGGGGATGAGGACGAAGCCTATGAGTTTAAGATGGCATTTGGAGACCTTTGCGCGGAGTGTGACCAGATGCGGACAGATTTGAAAGCAGAATGGGTGCCTGAGTGCTTTGATATTTTCTTTGTAGTCGCCGGAGCAGGAGACTCATACGGAGGACTCCTTGGATATGACGCTTACGAACAGGATTATTTTGGAATATCATGTACAGATGCTTGGGCGGAAGACGAAGCCAAGGAAAAGTTGAAGCGGATGACAAAGGATGAGCTTATAGCGGCGGTCAGACAGTGCTTTAAAGTATACCAGGCGTATATTGGTCTACGGAATCGGTATGACAGCTTAAAGGCGGCAATTGACATCCTGCGTGACACGAACACTGGAATCCTTCAGGTGGTGAAGGAAATCGAAAAGTTATATGAAGCGGTGAGCGCAGATGTGTATACCAGGGATGAATATAGCAAGGAATCACGGGACTGGAAGTGGTATACAGATATGCTACCGCAGGAAGTGTGGATCATGTAATGGATTGGAGGCAGTCAATGGAAAAATATGAGACCTGTAAACACGTTGAGAAAGTCGGACAGCTAGCTGTGTATGTGAGGCCATCCTGCCCGAGGCTTTCAATGATTAAGGGCAATATGGTAAGCAGTAAGCCTCGTTGTAGGGAGTGCGAGAGTTGGGAGGAACGGAGAGATGGATGATAAAACCTGCAACACCTGCCAGGACAACGACTGTGGTCTGTGTGACCGCAAGGGGATCCTGGTAGAGGATAGAGTTCTCTGTTGGCTTGGCCTATGGTGATCTGTCGGATGCCCAGTATGTTGACAAGACTGCCACAGAAATCAAGTCGGCAAAATCCAGGAAATACAACCGAGTGACTGCCATACAGAAGAAACTCTGGGAATGCCTGGAGGACCTGGCAGCAGGAATTGCTTTTTACAATGGGCTTTTTACAACAAGCTATGAGTTCTCCTGCAAATTCAATGATTCTATTTTGACGGATGAGGAAACGGAACGCCTGCAGGATAGGCAGGATGTGCAGATGGGCGTAATGCCGCTCTGGGAATACCGCGCAAAGTGGTACGAGGAGGACGAGCAGCAGGCGAAAGCTATGGTCAGTGATCCTGCGGAGGTGATCGAATGACCCAAGGAGAACTTGAGAAGATACCACTCCCGCTGCAGAAGGCAATGTCTGAAATTGAAATGCGCATCATGGTTGATATTATCCGGAGGATTAAGGCTAACGGATTCTCCCCGGCGTCTGCTGATTGGCAGATCACTCGGCTGCGGCAACTTGGTGAGTCCGAGAAAGATATCAAAAAGTGGATTCAGGAGGCTCTGCAGGTGAGCGATGAGAAGATTGACCAGATATTTTCGGACGAGGTATATGCAGAGTATTATGGCCATGAGCGTGCTTATCAGATTAATGGTATGGAACAGATACCCTTTGAGCAGAACTTTGAGCTGCAACATGTGATAGAGGCAGCCAGGAGGCAGACGCAGGATACTTTCCGGAACATGACTGGCAGCATGGGATTCGCCATTAGAGACCCAGCTACAGGCAAGCTTACATACAGCCCACTCCGGGAGTTCTATCAGTCCACACTGGATGCAGCCATGCTGGATATTCATTCCGGGGCATTCGACTACAATACAGTGATGAAGCGGACTATCCAGACGATGACCAATTCCGGCCTACGCTGGATAGATTATGATTCCGGAAAAAGTAATAGAATTGACGTTGCGGCACGTAGAGCTATTATAACCGGATTCCGACAAGTGCAGGCAGCCATAAATACTCAAGTCATGGAGGATTTAGGAACAGAGTATGTGGAAATAAGTTATCATGTGGGCGCCCGGCCAACGCACCAAGTATGGCAAGGGAAAGTTTTTCATTGGAAAAAATAAATGTTAATTACCTATTGACTTTTGGGGCTACATAAATTAAAATATATTTATGGGCTACGGAAAGTTGAGGTGAGAACATGAGTCCAAGAACCGGTAGGCCGAGATCTAATAATCCAAAGTCTAATCCTATACATGTAAGGCTTGACGAAGAAAGTAAGGAAATTCTTGAGAAATACTGTAACCAAGAGAGTATACCAAAGACAGAAGGAATAAGACGCGGAATACAAAAATTAAGGCCAGAGATAAAAAAATAGAGTAGTCGCTACCCTACCAAGATAACCGACTACTCCACCTAGAAGTTTCCTTCTGTAAATATTATAATGCAGAATGGAGCTTCTTTCAACCACAATTTTGAAAGGAGTTTTTATTATGGCAAGAGTAAAAAACGTGATAAAAAAAGCAGAGAGTATGAGTGGCAAGATTCCTTCTGGGTATCAGCTTGATGTGAGCCAAATTGTTGAGCTTTATGAGGCATTTTCGTTTGGCTGGTTTAGCCTTATTGTAAACAGTTTTCGATTTGGTTATTTGCAGGGCATGAAAGCTACAAAAGCAGAAATGAAACGGGGGGCAAATAAATGGCTGGAAGATATATAGATTTAACTGGACAGCGCTTTGGTCGATGGACGGTCATTTCGAGAGCGAAAGATTACATTTCACCTAATGGTTATAAATCAACACAATTTTTATGTGAATGTGATTGTGGGAATAGAACCATTGTTAGAGGATGTAATCTAAGAAATGGAAAATCAAAATCGTGCGGGTGCTTGCAACCCGAATCTGTAGCTAAAGCAAATAGCACACATGGAGATACTGGCAGTAGATTATATAGAATATGGAAAGGCATAAAATCAAGATGCTACATATCATCAAGTAGCAATTTTGAGCATTATGGTGGCAGGGGAATCCAAGTATGTGAGGAATGGAAAAATAGCTTTGAGGCATTTAAAACATGGGCTTTGTTGAATGGATATACTGATAAATTGTCTATTGACAGGATAGATTCAGATGGAGATTACAAACCAGAGAATTGCCGGTGGGTTACAAACGAAATTCAAGCCAGAAACAGAAAGATGTTTAAAAACAGTAAATCAGGAATTTCAGGAGTTTCTTGGAGAGAGGACATGCAGAAATGGACTGCCAAGATAGGCGTTGACAAAAAAGAAATCTTCCTTGGCAATTACGAGAATAAAGAGGATGCAATAAAAGCAAGACAAGATGCAGAGAAAAAATATTGGAATTGACGAAGGGAGCCGAAAGGCTCTCTTTGTTTTAGTAGGAGGTGATACAAAATGGCTCACAAAGAAGAATACCCTGATTTTATAGAAAGCACTGGTTATGGAACGGGTGAAGGACTTTGTGGGTGGTGACAAGGAATTGTTATCACACATTTCGTCCATTTATACCAGGGGTATCGATCCGGACTTATACGGATGAGCAGCTCGAAGCGATGATGGAGCGTGAAAATACGCCGAAGGGGTACAATGGGAAGCAGTACACTACCTATGAGGCTCTGCAACAGCAGCGTAAGATGGAAACGGCCATGCGTAAGACCAGGCAGGATATCAAGCTCTTACAGGAGGGTGGAGCGGACGCCCAGGATATTATGCTGAAAAAAGCAAAGTATCAGGGTCAAATGCAGACTTACAAGGACTTCTCATCAAAGATGGGACTGCCTGAACAAGTAAAGCGTGTGTATCAAGATGGACTGAAAGGGAAGTTTACGCCTGGGAAACGGGAACAGGTGCAGCTTTCTAAAATTGAAGATGCTAAGGCCAAGGCGGCCGAGCAGAAAGCTAGATATTCAAAGTTTTCTGAGCATTTTAGTGAGTACAATAATGGGCAAAAGGATGTTATTACAACTAGAAGATTATTAAATAACTTAAATAAATCTAATATTGGGAAAGAGACTGTCAAATACATTTCGGAACACCCAGAGCTTGATATTAAGATGTGCTACAAAGTTGATGCGCCTGAAAATGTTTTTGGTATGCAGGATAAGGATAGTATTTATATTTATGCAACAAGGACAGCAACGGTACAAAAGACAGCCGAGACCCTGATTCATGAAGTCACTCATCATAGGTATGATATTGGTGAATGTCAATGGGCAGAATGTGTTTGCAGGGCTCAGGAATTAAAACACCGAAATAGGGTTGATAAATTGACTGGCAATGAGCTTTGTGATATAATAAAGTCAGTAAAAAAAGACTATCCACTTTTGAAATGGAGGTAGCAAGTATGGGAGATGTAGAAGAAATGCTCCAAAGGCTCAGAAGGATGAGAAATGGGGAGAAAGTAATATGCAAGCATTGTGGAAAAGGGATCATGCGGCCAGTTGGAGACCCCAAAACAACTCCTTGTTTTGTGTGTGATAACTGCCATGCAAGATTAAATATTAATTAGGATACCACCTGTCGTTAATGGCTGGTGGTATTTTTGTACTCTTTTTTAGGAGATGTGACGTAATGCTAATACTAGCAATGTTGTATATAGTCGGAAAGTTGATTGCTGTTCCGACAGTGTTTTGGTGCTATGGTGGATTAGTGCTATGCGTAGATTTGTGAAACTGCTATGTGATGTTTATAAGATGGGGAAAGAATAGAAGGAGGTGTTCCAGATATCTCCCTTTGAGGCGCAGGGTTATGCGTCTTATTTTATTGTCCTGCCATAAGACGCGAAACTGGGCAGCTTACCTGTAGTCAAGTGGTGCGACCACGAGAAAAAGCGAAACGAAAGGAAGATGGAACCATGAAAAGAAGTTTTTTAGAAGCAATGGGTTTGGAAAAAGAGCAGATAGACAAGATCATGGATGAGAACTCTGCGGATATAGGGAAAGCCAAGCAGGAGCTGGAATCTGTTCAGCAGGAACTTGAGTCCACCAAGGAGCAGTTATCTACTGCAAATAAGACGATTGAAGGTCTGGGTGATTACGACCAGGTAAAAGCCAAGGTCGAGGAATATAAGTCAAAGTATGAGCAGTCCAAGACAGAGTATGAGCAGAAGATCGCGGACATGCAGTTTTCTTCCTCGCTCGAGTCTGCCATTTCAGCGGCCGGCGCACGCAGTATAAAGGCCGTAAGGGCCTTGCTTGATGTGGATGCCTTGAAACAGAGTAAGGACTTATCTGCGGATATCAAAGCAGCATTGGAGGCGTGCCAGAAGGAGAATGACTATCTGTTCGGAGTCAATGAACCCATCAGGAACCCGGTGGGACCGACAGGAGGCCCAGTCATCGGGATCACAAAGGAAGAGTTTCGGAAGCTTGGATATAAGGAGCGTCTAGACCTCAAACAGAAAGACCCAAGAAAATATGATGAATTGAAAGGAGAACAGTAATGGCAGGAACAATTTTTGGAATCCCGTTTGACGAGGAACTATTTTTAGACATGTGGAATGAGGCCCCGGATCCGTATCTGACTGCAATGATCGAATCAGGTGCTATGGTGGAAGATTCCACGATCGCCGGCATGATCCAGAACAGCGGTAATATATACACCATTCCATTCTACAATACTTTGGATGGTGAAGACCTGAACTACGATGGACAGACTGATATCACTGTAGAGGAGGTTGCCGGCGGTTCCCAGACTGGTGTTGTATATGGCCGTGCCAAGGGCTTCTTTGCACGCAACTTCACGGCAGAATTATCCGGAGGGGACCCAATGGGGCATATCGTTGCAACGATCGCGCGGTACTGGCAGAAGCGCCGACAGATGCGTATGATCGGTATCACCGATGCGACATTTGCGATCACCGGAGCGTCTGGCAATGCGAAGAAATGGCATGAAAACCATGTGCTCGACCTCTCTTCTAACACAGCGGAGGCAAGAAAAATCAAGGAGACCGATCTTAATGACCTTGCAACTCTGGCTTGCGGAGATAACAAGGGAGCTTTTGGCCTGGCGATTATGCACTCTAATGTTGCCAATACCCTTGAGAACCTGCAGCTTTTAGAATATCGGAAGTATACTGACTCACTGGGTATCCAGAGAAAAATGGACATCGCGGATATAGCTGGGTATACGGTGCTGATCGATGATGGTGTACCGGTAGTTGCAACTGGTGGTACAGAGGCCAATAAAGACTTGAAAAAGTACACCACATACCTGTTTGGCTCCGGAGTGCTCCGGACAGCTAAAGGGCGTGTTGATGTGCCGGTAGAAACAGTGAGGGAAGCTAAGAAGAACGGTGGGCAGGATGAACTTATCACCCGTATGAGAGAGACTATCCACCCGAACGGATTTAGCTTCAAGATCCCAACTTCTGGATGGACCCAGTCCCCTACTGATGCGCAGCTCTTTGCACAGGCAAACTGGGACATTAAATTTGACCCAAAGGCGATACCGATGGCAAAGCTGGTCACCAACGGTTGAGAAAGGTTGATGCGCAATGTACGCGGATTATAAGTATTACCAAAGCGGATATCTCTTAGGACGAGATCCGGTAATTCCTGACGAGGTCTATCCTTACTGGGACAAACAGTCATTCAAAGAGATTGATAAGTACACATTTGGACGTTTAAAAGCGCATCCAGAACTTATTACGGATGAAGTGAAAGATTGTATCTGCGAGCTTGCGGAGCTGTTGTATAAGGCGGATAGTGTGGCAGAACAGGCATTACACCAGGGCGGCGCCGGTCCGTTAGCCTCTTATAGCAATGACGGAGAATCGGGTACCTTCGACTTGTCTCAATCGGCGTACACTGAAGAAGGAAAGGCTCGTAAGGCCCGCGAGATTATCTACAAACACCTGGCTAATACCGGGCTGTTGTATGCGGGGGTGAATGGATGAACCAAAACTATAACCATACAATCACTCTGTACAACTGTATCAAAGCCATTGACACGGAAAACAAAAAGGAGCGCTGGATAAAAACAGTGCTCCATAATTGTTTCTACAAGTCACAGGTAAATACAGGATTCAACGGTACCCAGGCCAGCGTGCAGAATACTTACGTGGTACGGATACCGGAGGATAAGCGGTACCTTCCCTATGCGGAATATATCAAGAACCCCGAAGGACATTTTACGGTCTCATCCGGGGATATTGTGGTCAACGGGGATTGCGAGGAGGAGATTACAGGAGTCTCCGGCCAGACTGCGGCGCAGGTGCTCACCAGGAATAAGCCAGGTGCATTTAAGGTAACAGCTTTTTCTGACAACGCCTCTTTTCCGGTAGCAAAGCACTACAGACTGGGAGGGTAATGCTAATGGATGCAGAATTTAAGTGGGACAAGCCGCTGATCAAGATTGCTTCGGAGGTAACCGGTGGACGGGATGGACAATTATTTTTCGCAAACGAGGCCGCAAGGTTCATGGACCCTTATGTCCCAGCGGATAACCTTGTCCTTTCCCAGAAGATTGAAATTACTGCAGACGAGAAAAAAGGGGTTATACATTATGACAATCCTTATGCACATTACCAGTGGGAGGGTGAGTTATATGTTGATCCTAAAACGGGAAAAGGTGCGTTTTACGATGGTGAGCGGTTCTGGTCTCGTCCGGATACAGCTAAGGTTCCGTCAGGAAAGCCACTGCATTACAGCAATTTCCGTCACCCATTGGCTACCTCTCATTGGGATAAGGCAATGATGACAGCGCGAAAGAGTGATTTAGTACGATCCCTTAACGATTATCTGAAAGGTCGTGGATAAATGACAAAGCATGACGCTATAAAAGCTTGTTTTGAGCCAAATGTCATAGAGCTGGCTGGAGATATTTTAAATTTTAATTTTTCTCCGGAATCACCTGACAGCTTTTCTCTTGTCACCGAATATTCGGACAAGGTCGTAAAAAAGTTTATTAACGGAAATTCTCGGAAGGCGTATGGTTTTACCATCGTAATTATAAAAAATTATTCTACGGCTGGAGATGACTTGAATCTGGAGTGCATGAATTTTGCCCAAGGATTTATGGATTGGATTGAACAGCAGAATCAAAAGGCATCCGGGCGGGGAGGTACATATGGTGGTGGATAACACCCAGCACCTGCTGGCAGCGCTGAACCAGGGAGAGCTGGATTTTGCAGTGGTGGAAGGGTATTTTAAAAAAAGCGAATTTGAATCCCGGTTGTGGACGTTAGAACCGTATATCTGTATCTGCGCGGGAAATCATGTCCTTTCCCAGGAGGAGCCGGCGCTGGAGGATATGTTTGAGGAGAGGCTGATCATGCGCAATCCCGGCTCCGGATCCCGGGAGGTCCTGGAACGGGTGCTGGAAGAGCACAACTGTCATCTTACGGATTTCCATCATGTGGTGGAGATCAGCGATATCCATGTGATCAAAGAATTAGTCAAAGAGGACTGCGGGATTTCCTTCCTATACCGTAAGGCGGTGGAGAAGGAGCTGGAAGAAGGGTCTATCCGCCAGGTGACTCTCAAAAATTTCCAGGTGTCTCATGAATTTAACTTTTTGTGGAGGAAAGGAAGCATCTTTTCCGAAGAATTTCATATGATTTTTCAAGAGCTTTGCGGAGAGGATACACAGGAGTCGTGATTGTCCGGGCATCCTGTATCATAATGCCCTCCGGGCGATGGAGCTTTCCCCGCCTGCTAATGTATAAGTTTTACTTATCTTCCCATAAGAAATGATAAGTTTTCTGCAATTTCGAACTATGTTAAACTATTAATTAACAAAATCAGTTCTATCAGTAAGCGCAGAGGAGGTTGTGACATGGGCTATCGATTGAATATCAGTCAGGCAGAAGAGGTCCTGCAGGCGTTGAGAAAGGATTACCGGGTATTTGCACCTGTGCGTTTTCCCAATGAAGGACGTTATTCAGAAACGGACCTGATCAAGTATGCCGAGGTGGAAAAATTCCAGGATATTGTCTGGGACAAGAAATCCGATTTTCCGGCAAAGGAAGTGATTTCCCCGATTCAGCAGACCATTTTCTATTTTACGGAAGATGAGTACCGTGCGAGCAAGGATCCGGTCAAGCCAGTGCTTATTCTGGCGAGGCCCTGCGACATCAATGCGCAGAAGATCCAGGCAAAGATTTATGCGGGAAATGGCGGCTACACAGATTATTATTACAAACGGATGCGGGATTTGGTGAAATTTGCGCTGATGGAATGCACAGGGGGAGATGATACCTGCTTTTGTGTTTCCATGGGGACGAACCGGACAGAGGATTATTCCCTGGCCGTGCGTTTTTCAGAAGACGGAGCCAAGGTCCAGGTGAAGGAGCCAGAGTTTGCTACATATTTTGATGGAATGCCGGAGGAGATGTATGAACCCTCTTTCGTGGAAGAGAATGAATTAAAGGTTTCTATTCCGGACCTTTCTGATAAAGCGGTGCGCATGGCTTTGAAGGAGCATCCCATGTGGAAGGAGTACGACAAACGCTGTATCTCCTGCGGGAGCTGTACCTTGGCCTGTTCCACCTGTACTTGCTTTACAACCCGTGATGTGATTTATACGGATAATGGTCAAGTGGGTGAGCGCCGGCGGGTATCTGATTCCTGTCAGGTAGCGGGATTTGACCAGATGGCGGGTCAAAGAGAAATTCGTTCCACAGCCGGAGCCCGTATGCGTTATAAGGTGTTACACAAATTTCATGATTATAAGGCGCGCTTTGGCGATACCCATATGTGTGTGGGCTGTGGGCGCTGTACCGGCCGCTGTCCGGAATTTATTTCTATTTCAGCAACAATCCAGAAAATGAGTGCCGCTGTGGACGAAATCAAAGCGGGCATGGAACAGTAAAGGAAGGTGAAGATGGTGATGAATATGAATAATCCTGTTCAGCCGATAGAGTGCAGAATTCTCGATGTAAAAAAGGAAAGTGCACATGAATGGACCTTCCGCGTGGCGGCGGATGCCAAGCCCGATCACGGTCAGTTCATGCAGCTTTCCATTCCGAAGATCGGAGAAGCTCCGATTTCCGTTTCCGCCCAAGGGGATGGATGGCTGGAGTTTACCATCCGTTCTGTGGGAAAGGTGACCGATGAGATTTTTAAAAAACAGCCGGGAGATTCTCTGTTCCTGCGCGGGCCGTATGGAAAAGGCTGGCCCATTGAGGAATTTAAGGGAAAACATATGGTAGTGATTACTGGAGGCACCGGTCTGGCCCCGGTAAGATCCATGCTTCGGTATTTTGCAGAAAATCCCGGTTACGTGGAGGATGTCCATCTGATCTGCGGCTTTAAGAATGAAGATGGGATTGTCTTTCGCAGGGAGCTGGAGGAATGGAAGGACAGATTCCATACCACCTATGCGCTGGACAACGAAGAGAAAGAAGGCTGGCGCACAGGATTTGTCACTAGCTTTGTAAAAGAGATTCCCTTTGATTCTTTTGACGGCAATTATGCCGTTGTGGTGGTGGGGCCGCCGCCTATGATGAAATTTACCGGGCTCGAGCTTGTAAACTGCGGCGCCAGGCCAGAAGACATGTGGATGAGCTTTGAGCGTAAAATGTCCTGTGCGATAGGCAAATGCGGACACTGCCGGATCGATGAGGTCTATGTGTGTCTGGACGGGCCTGTGTTCCCATACGTTGTCGCCCGGGATCTCGTGGACTGAGGAAGGAGGGGATCTTATGAATCATGATATTGATGTGAAAAAATTGCGTATCAACTGTTTCCGCCAGTCTAAAGTGCCGGGGGAATTTATGCTTCAAATGCGTGTCCCGGGCGGAACCGTCGACGCGAAATATCTCTCCGTGATCCAGCATATTGCCAACACCTGGGGGGATGGAAATTTCCATTTCGGGACCAGGCAGACCTTTGACATAACCGGCATTAAATATGAAAATATTCCGGCCGTCAATGAATATCTGGAGCACTATATTAAGGAAGTGGATGCAAAGCTTTGCAGTGTGGATATGGATACGGTGGCCCATGAATCCCAGAAATGGGACCCGAAAAGCGGGTATCCTACCATCGGGGCCAGAAATATCACTGCCTGTATCGGAAATTATCATTGCATTTATGGAAACTGTAATACCTTTGAGCTTGCAAGGAAAATCGAACCGCTAATTTTCCCCAGCCATTACCATATTAAGATTAATATCGCGGGTTGTCCCAATGACTGCAACAAAGCACATTTGTGTGATTTCGGTATTATCGCCATCGCGCATATGACTTATCATCCGGAGCGCTGCATTGCATGCGGGGCCTGTGTCCGGGGCTGTGAGGAAAAAGCGAGCAGAGTTCTTAGCCTCAACCAGAATACTGGAAGGGTGGAAAAAGATACCTGCTGCTGCGTAGGCTGCGGCGAATGTGTGAAGGCTTGTCCCGCCGGGGCGTGGACCAGAGACACCACTAAGTTTTACCGGGTGATCCTTGGCGGACGTACCGGACGCCAGACTCCCCGTACTGGAAAAATGTTCTTGAATTGGGCTACGGAGGATGTTATTTTAGGCGTTCTTGGCAACTGGCAGAAGTTCTCCGCATGGGCGATAGATTATAAGCCGGAATATTTGCATGGCGGTCATCTCATTGACAGAGCGGGCTACAAGAAATTCAAAGAAATCATCCTGGATGGCGTAACGCTGAATCCGGAATGTCTGGTGGCGGAGGATATGTTCTGGCACGAGACGGAATATCGATCTAATATTAATGTCAAACCGATGTCCATGCACCATACAGCTGGACCTCAAAATTAAACAGGAATCCCATATATTACCATATAGGCTGCCCGGTTTTTATGCCGGGCAGCTTTTAATTTCATAGGAGAGTTCTCCGAACGTTTCTATGAAATTAAAAAGCACGCCATGGGGGAGGCACTGTGGTGGAATGGTACCATCTTGTTTACACGGCCTGGGATAGGACTCTTTCTTAGATAACAGGGGTTGAGTTTTTTTTTAAGGTATGTTACAGTATGTCTATGTTTTTCAAACTGGAATGCGCATAAGAGGCAGACAGAAAATTCATTTCATTATTTATTTCATTGTCGGTTCAGACAGGTAATCCTATACATGAACGGGCGCGGCAAGCGCCAACGCCCGAAGGGCACCAAAATCCGGGATGCCCGAATGGGTATAGATAGCAGCGAAAGTGCACAGGAATGAGGTTAATCCAATATGAGAGAAAAGTATGAATCATTGTCACTTGTGGTTTTGCGTGATTTGGCTAAGGCCAGAGGAATGAAAGGAATTTCAGCGCTGAAAAAAAGCCAGCTGATTGAGGCAATGCTTGCAGAAGATGATAAGGAAAAAGAAAACAGACAAGAAAAGGACGCGGTACAGGAGCGGGAGAGACATACCTCTATAGATAACGGGGCAGCCAGAGAAGAGACCAAGGCGGAGGAGAAGAACAGAGATATCCGTCCAAGGACGATTGAGAGAGAGGGTAAGGCGCCTTTGGATACCACCCAGCTGGACAGCGGGGAACGGGCCAATGGGATCTTGGAGGTGCTGCCGGACGGTTATGGATTTATCCGCTGCGAAAACTATCTGCCGGGAGAAAATGACATCTATGTGTCTCCGTCCCAGATCCGCCGTTTTAATCTGAAGACCGGCGACATCCTGCGGGGGAATATTCGTGTGAAGACACAGAGCGAAAAATTCAGCGCTCTTTTATATGTGACTTCCATCAACGGTGTCAGCCCCAATGAGAGCTCCAAGCGATACAATTTCGAAGATATGACGCCGATTTTCCCCAATGAACGGCTGGCGCTGGAGCGCCCGGGCGGGAGCATGGCAATGCGGATTGTGGATTTGATCAGCCCCATCGGCAAGGGGCAGCGTGGAATGATTGTATCCCCGCCGAAGGCAGGTAAAACTACCTTATTAAAAGATGCGGCGAAATCCATCCAGAAAAATAATCCGGACATGCATCTGATCATTTTGCTCATCGACGAGCGGCCGGAGGAAGTGACGGATATTAAGGAAGCGATTCAAGGCAAGAATGTGGAAGTGATTTATTCCACCTTTGATGAGCTTCCGGAGCATCATAAACGGGTTTCTGAAATGGTGATTGAGCGCGCGAAGCGTCTGGTGGAGCATAAAAAAGACGTCACCATTTTATTGGACAGCATCACCCGGCTGGCCAGGGCCTACAACCTGATCATTCCGCCCAGCGGACGTACCTTGTCCGGCGGTTTGGACCCGGCGGCGCTGCACATGCCCAAACGGTTCTTCGGCGCAGCCAGAAATATGCGGGAGGGCGGAAGCCTGACCATATTGGCAACGGCTTTGGTGGATACCGGCAGTAAGATGGACGATGTGATCTACGAGGAATTTAAAGGTACCGGCAACATGGAGCTGATATTGGACCGGAAGCTTCAGGAGAAGAGAGTGTTCCCGGCCATCGACATCCAAAAATCCGGCACCCGGCGTGAGGATCTGCTCTTGAGCCGGGAGGAACAGGAGGCAGTATACCATATGCGCAAGGCCCTCAACGGCATGAAGGCGGACGATGCGGTGGAACAGATTCTCAATATGTTTGCCCGTACGAAAAACAATTGGGAATTTGTGCAAATGGTAAAAAAACAGAAATTTTTATAAAGCAGTTGCAATTAAAAATAGAATGTGATATAATTTGAAAGCTGTTTAGAAAGAAAACTTCAGCACTCATGTTAAGAGAAAAGATAAAGACTATAGATATAGAGAGGTGAAAAAAATGAAAGACGGAATCCATCCAAACTACCATCAGGCAACTGTAACCTGTAACTGTGGCAATACATTTACAACAGGTTCCACTAAGGAAGAAATCCACGTAGAAATCTGTTCCAAATGTCATCCATTCTATACAGGACAGCAGAAAGCTGCACAGGCACGCGGACGTATTGATAAGTTTAATAAGAAATACGGCATGAAAGCACAATAATTGCAGAACATATGGTAAGCGGGAAACGGGTTGAGGTTGATTATAATCTCAACCTTTTCTTGAATTACAGGGTATTTGCCTGTAATCCGCAGGAAAGCAAACAGAGGAATTGTATATGAGATCATCGAATATTGGCGGGCAGGCAGTGATGGAAGGCATCATGATGCGCCATAAGGATAAATATTCCATTGCCGTGCGCAAGCCAAATCAAGAGATAGACGTGAAGATAGAGGATTATAAAAGCATCCTTGGAAAATATAAGATCATGAAGAAGCCTATTTTAAGAGGAGTTGCCAGTTTCGTGGACTCTCTTGTGGTAGGCACCAAATGTCTGATGTACTCCGCTGCCTTTTTCGAAGAGGAAGAGGAGGACCAAGCACCGCTGACGGAGGAAGAGAAGGCAGAAAAAGCCAAGAAAGAAGAAAAAGAGAACAAAATCATTATGTATGTCACGGTGGCATTTTCTATCGTCCTTTCTGTAGGGCTGTTCATGATCCTGCCTTATCTGTTGGCCAGCCTTTTTCAGAAGATTGGGGCTTCAGAAACCATGATCACGGTCATTGAGGCAATTGTAAAGATTGCTTTGTTCTTAGGTTACATGCTTTTGATTTCCCGGATGAAGGATATCCAACGGGTATTCATGTATCATGGGGCGGAACATAAATGTATCAATTGTGTAGAACACGGTATGGATCTGACCGTAGAAAACGTGATGAAATCCTCCAGACAGCACAAACGGTGCGGGACCAGCTTTTTGCTGCTGGTAATGTGTGTGAGTATTGCCGCACATTTTCTGTTTGTGGCAGTGCCGGTGATGTGGGTGCGGGTTGTGGCCCGTCTGCTCATGGTGCCGGTGGTGGCAGGCGTTTCTTATGAATTTATCCAATGGGCTGGCCGAAGCGACAATCCCATTGCCTGCGCGTTAAGTAAACCCGGAATGGCGCTTCAGAAGCTGAGCACCAGAGAGCCGGATGAGTCCATGGCCGAGGTGGCCATCGCTGCGGTGGAAGCGGTATTTGACTGGAAATCCTATGTGGAGGAGGTCCGTCAGGAAGAAGGCTTTGGTGCAGAGATTTCTGATGAGGAGATGGAGGCTGCGGATAACGGAGCCAAAGAGGTTGTGTCATGAGCAGCTACCGGACGGTGCTTGCTTGGGGCAGAGAGCAGTTAATGGAACATCGGATTTCCGATGGGGAGCTGGACGCGTGGTATCTGCTGGAAGAAGTGTCCGG
Source organism: Blautia sp. (assembly GCA_050944615.1). Taxonomy (GTDB): domain Bacteria; phylum Bacillota; class Clostridia; order Lachnospirales; family Lachnospiraceae; genus Blautia_A. The sequence continues at coordinate 112,937 of JBMNRL010000001.1, read as the reverse complement.
TATGGACCGGGCGTCTTATTTTTTGCATTGCGAAGAGGAGATGCCGCAGGAGCAGGAGGAAATTTATCACCGATGGATTTCAAAACGGAGCGCGCATATTCCACTGCAGCATATCACGGGCAAGGCCTGGTTCATGGGCCGGGAGTTTATCGTGAGTCCGGATGTGCTAGTGCCCAGGCAGGACACAGAGGTTTTGGCCGAAGAAGCCATTCGGCGGCTTACGCCCGGAATGCGGATCCTGGATATGTGCACGGGATCCGGCTGCATTTTGCTGAGCTTATTGGCAGAGAGGGCGGACGTTAGGGGCGTGGGCGCTGACATTTCTTCCGCCGCTTTGCGGGTTGCTGGAGAAAATGCTGTCCGCATGGAGCAACAGGGGCTGATCGGAACGGATCAGGTCCAATGGGTCTGCGGGGATCTGTTCGAACCGGTGACAGGGACTTTTTCCATGATTGTATCTAACCCGCCCTATATTCCCACCGAAGTTATCAAAGGGCTGATGCCGGAAGTCCGAAACCACGATCCCATGGGTGCTTTAGACGGAGGGGAAGACGGGTTGGACTTTTACCGGAGAATTATAAGGCAAAGCGCGTCTTGTCTGGAGCCTGGGGGCTGGCTTCTATTTGAAATCGGCTACGACCAGGGGGAACAGGTAAGCGCCCTTATGAAGACACAGAAATTTACTGAAATCAATACCATTAAGGACCTGGCAGGACTAGACCGTGTGGTCTTGGGACGGCGGCCAGGTGATCAGGAGGAAAGAAAATAAATGTTTGACAAATTAGAAGACCTGCTCATCCGTTTTGAAGAGGTGTTAAGCGAACTGGGCGAGCCGGATGTGGCAAACAATCAAGAGCGTTTTCAGAAGCTGATGAAAGAGCAGAGCGATTTGCAGCCCATCGTGGATGCTTATAAGGAATATAAAGAAAATAAGCAGACGGTGGAGGACAGCCTGTCCATGCTGGAAGAGGAAAAAGATGAGGATATGCGGGAAATGCTTAAGGAAGAGCTTTCCGATGCCAAAAAACGCATTGAGGAGCTGGAACATGAATTGAAAATCCTTCTTCTGCCGAAGGACCCCAACGACAATAAGAACGTGATTGTGGAGATCCGCGCTGGTGCCGGCGGTGATGAGGCGGCTCTTTTTGCGGCGGAAATTTACCGTATGTATGTGAAATATGCGGAGAGCCACCGCTGGAAAACAGAAATGATGAGTCTGAATGAGAACGGGATCGGCGGCTTTAAAGAGGTGACGTTTATGATCAGCGGCAGCGGCGCCTATTCCCGGTTAAAATACGAAAGCGGCGTTCACCGGGTGCAGCGGGTGCCGGAGACAGAATCCGGCGGAAGAATCCATACCTCCACCATTACGGTTGCAATTATGCCGGAGGCAGAGGAGATTGATTTCCATTTGGATATGAATGACTGTAAATTTGATGTGTTCCGTGCTTCCGGCAACGGCGGCCAGTGCGTCAATACGACGGACTCCGCAGTGCGTCTGACGCATATCCCCACAGGAATCGTGATTTCCTGCCAGGATGAGAAATCCCAGTTGAAAAATAAGGACAAAGCATTGAAGGTGCTACGTTCCCGTCTCTACGAAATGGAATTGGCCAAACAACATGATGCGGAGGCAGAGGCCAGAAGGAGCCAGGTGGGTACTGGTGACCGCTCAGAGAAGATCCGGACCTATAACTTTCCGCAAGGCCGTGTGACAGACCACAGGATCAAACTGACTCTTCACCGTCTGGAAAATATTCTGGCCGGGGATCTGGAGGAGATCATCGACAGTCTGATTGCAGCGGACCAGGCGGCGAAGCTGAGCAACCTGCAGGAACAGTGAGAAGGTTTGTCTTTGGCAGCCTGAATGGGGGAACATATGAAGAAAACAGCATTAGTGATCATGGCTGCCGGCATCGGAAGCCGTTTTGGAAGAGGAATCAAACAGCTGGCGCCGGTGGGACCGAATGGGGAGATTATCATGGATTATTCCATCCATGATGCGCTGGAGGCTGGTTTTAATAAAGTAGTGTTTATTATCCGCAAGGATTTAGAGGCTGAGTTCAGACAGGTGATCGGTGCGCGCATTGAGAAGCTGACCGAGGTGGTCTATGCGTTTCAGGAAAAGGACGATCTGCCGGAAGGGTTTGTCTGTCCGAAGGAGAGGACGAAGCCCTGGGGAACCGGACAGGCGGTGCTTTCCTGCCGGGATATTCTGGACGAGCCCTTTGTGGTCATCAATGCGGACGACTATTATGGCAAAGAGGCTTTTGTGAAGGTGCATGAATTTCTTCTGAAGGATCAGGATGAAATGGATAAGTTTCCTGTCTGTATGGCCGGATTTGTGCTGGGTAATACCTTAAGTGACAACGGCGCGGTGACCCGGGGGATCTGTACGCTGGATGAGAAAGGATGCCTGGTGGGGATCGATGAGACCAGGAATATTGTTAAGACGGCAGAAGGGGCGGGGTTCCTTATGGAGGACGGCACGAAAAAGCCTTTGGACTGCAGGCGGCTGGTATCCATGAACATGTGGGGGCTGACTCCCAGATTCATGGAATATCTAAGAGAAGGCTTTGTGGAGTTTTTGAGGGATCTTCCAAAGGATGATTACAAGAAGGAATACCTGCTTCCTGAGGTGGTGGATTCCCTGCTGAAAAAAGGGCTGATTCGGGTGGAGGTTCTCAAAACTCATGATAACTGGTTTGGTGTCACCTATCAGGAAGACCGCCGGACAGTGGCGGAGGCTTTTGCTGGACTGATCGCCAAAGGAGTCTATCCTGCGGATTTATATGCCTGAGTCTGTTTGCTAGAGGGCATGGTTGTGGTGTCTGAATTTACAAATGGATCAAAATGTGCTACGATGCATAAGTATGCAAAAATGATGACAACCGCATATTAGTAAAATAGGGGCAGATGCCTGATTTCAAAAATAAGGAGTAAAAAGATGGGTAAATATTTTGGAACAGACGGCTTCCGGGGAGAAGCAAACGTGATATTGACAGTAAATCATGCATTTAAAGTGGGACGCTTTCTGGGCTGGTATTTCGGCCAGGACCACAAAGCGAAGATCGTCATCGGCAAAGATACCAGACGCAGCAGCTATATGTTTGAATATGCATTGGTTGCCGGCCTGACTGCTTCCGGAGCAGATGCGTATCTTCTGCACGTGACCACTACCCCCAGCGTTTCCTACGCAGTACGCACGGAGGACTTTGACTGTGGAATTATGATCTCCGCCAGCCATAATCCATTCTATGATAACGGAATCAAGATTTTGGACGGCAATGGCCAGAAGATTGCCGCTGAGATTGAAGAGAAGATCGAACAGTATATCGACGGAGAAATCGGAGAGCTGCCTTTGGCTGTGAAAGAAGAGGTAGGCCGCACGGTGGATTTTGCCTCCGGCCGGAACCGTTATATCGGATATCTTATTTCCATTCCTTCCAGGGATTTTAAGAACATCAAGGTTGGACTGGACTGCGCCAACGGAAGTGCTTCAGCCATCGCTAAGAGCGTGTTCGATGCACTGCGGGCAAAGACCTATGTGATCAATAACGAACCGGATGGAACGAATATCAATACTAACTGCGGTTCCACTCATATTGAGGTGCTGCAGAAATTTGTGGTGGATCATCAATTGGATATCGGCTTTGCCTATGATGGGGATGCAGACCGCTGTATCGCAGTGGACGGCCAGGGTAACGTGATCGACGGAGACCTGATTTTATATGTCTGCGGTAAATATTTGAAAGAACAGAATAAATTGAACAACAATACCATCGTCACCACTATCATGTCTAACCTGGGGCTTTATAAGGCTTTGGACCGGGAAGGAATTTCCTATGAGAAGACAGCGGTGGGAGATAAATATGTCAGCGAAAGCATGCTGACCAATGGCTACAGCATCGGCGGAGAGCAGTCCGGCCATATTATTTTCAGCCGGTATGCTGCCACTGGAGATGGTATTCTCACTTCTCTGATGATCATGGAGACCATTGTGGAGAAGAAATCCACCTTAGGGGATCTGGCAAAAGAAGTGACCATTTACCCGCAGCTCCTTCGGAATGTGCGGGTGGCGGACAAAAAAGAGGCTCGGGAAAATCCACGTGTGATGGAAGCGGTAGATGGCGTGGCAAAAGCCTTGGGCGATGACGGAAGGATCCTGGTGCGCGAGAGCGGTACAGAGCCGGTGATCCGGGTTATGGTGGAGGCATCCACCGATGAACTGTGTCAAAAGTATGTGGAGCAGGTAGTGCAGGTAATGCATGATGAAGGCTTGGTGGTTGGATAATTTATGAAGGACCGTAAAATAACGGCTGCTCTGTTGGCGGGATGCGTGCTGCTCCTGCTGGCAGGCTGCGGCAGCAAAAGCAAGGAGCTCTATGAGCAGGCATCGGCCGATCTGGAAAAGGGGCATTATGAGGATGCAATTTCCAGTTATGAAGAAGTCATTTCCGGGGAAGAATATCTTCCGGAGGCTTATCGTGGGCAGGGGATTGCTTATTATGAGACAGGAGAATATGTAAAGGCATCCGAGGCTTTTGCCAATGCCCTGAAGCAGGAGGATACCGGCAAGGCGTTTCAGAGGGATGTGCTGCTTTACCAGGCGGCGTCCTGCTATAAAGAAGGCATGTATGACAATGCCTGGAATGCCTGCCAAAAGGCTTTGGAGTTGAAGGAGGATGCTGCGGGACTGCTTATGAATGGCAAGATCGCCTTAGCGCGGGATGACTATGAAGGTGCATCCCAAAGCTTTGACGCAGCCTATGAAGAGGAGTCCACCTTCGATATGGCTCTTTGGATCTACCAGGCATATCTGGACAGGGACATGGAGGCTGATGGGACCACTTATCTGGAGCGGGTTTTGGAAAATAAACCGCGGAACGCGGAAGATTACTGCAGCCGGGGCAAGGCTTACTATTATATGCAGGATTATGAAAATGCCAAAGCGGAGTTATTGGAAGCGGTGGACGAAGGCAGTGAAGAAGGAAAACTGCTGTTGGGTAAGGTGTATCTGGCGATGAAGGATACGGCCAATGCCAGGATGATGTATCAGTCTTATGTGGATGTGGAATCAAAGGCAGCCCAGGGATATAACGGATTGGCATTGTGCTCAATTTCCGACGGGGATTATGATGCCGCATTGGATTATGTACAAAAAGGCCTTCGGGCTGCGCAGACGGAAGAAGTCCAGGAGCTGATGTACAATGAAGCCGTGATTTATGAAAAGAAGCTGGATTTCCATACTGCTTATCAGAAATTTGCGGAATATCTGAAGCTTTATCCAAACGATGAGGCAGCGGTGAAGGAACATCAGTTTTTAAAGAGCCGGACTGGGACGTTGGCCGCGGAAACGGAGCAGGAGAGCGTAGAGACTGGCGAGGATTTGAATCCACAGGAGGCGGTACCTGATAGTTCCGATATGGAGCTTTTGGGGGAAGCAGAAGGATTAGACGACGAAAGCGGCGAATAAACGACGGCACTTGGATATGAGGATGACTTATGTATGATATGGAACAGATAACGGAGCGGGTAATCCTGGTGGGCGTCCAGACCTCAGAGGGTGAGGATGCCTGGGAATCCCTGGAGGAGCTGGAAGAGCTGGCAAAGACAGCGGGAGCGGTCACATTGGGAAAGCTCATTCAGAACCGGGAACAGATCCATCCGGGCAACTATGTGGGGACCGGTAAGATTGAGGAAATCCGCCAGTTAGTGGATGCGTTGGATGCGACAGGTGTGATCTGTGACGACGAGCTGTCCCCGGTCCAGATGAAGAATCTGGAGCAGGAGCTGCAGTGTAAGGTCATGGACCGCACCTTGCTAATTCTGGATATTTTTGCGGGTCGTGCGGTGACCAGTGAGGGCAAGCTCCAGGTGGAGCTGGCTCAGCTTAGATACCGGGCAGCGAGGCTTGTAGGGCTTCGCAATTCCCTGTCCAGACTGGGCGGCGGCATCGGCACCAGGGGCCCGGGAGAGAAGAAGCTGGAGATGGACCGGCGTCTGATCAAAGCGCGCATTTCCCAGCTGAAGCAGGAACTGGCTCAGGTGCAGAGGCATCGGGATCTGCTGCGCGAGGGCCGCAAAAGAGACAATATGAAGGTGGCGGCGATTGTAGGCTATACCAATGCGGGGAAATCCACGCTGCTCAATACGTTGACACAGGCAGGGGTGCTGGAGGAGGATAAGCTTTTTGCCACCTTGGATCCCACTACCAGGCTTTTGGAATTGGAAGAAGGGCAGAAAATTCTGCTGACGGATACGGTAGGTTTTATCCGCAAGCTTCCCCATCATTTGGTAGAGGCGTTTAAGAGTACCCTGGAGGAAGCGAAGTATGCAGATTTTATCCTCCATGTGGTGGATGCATCCAATCCGCAGATGGAGACGCAGATGCATGTGGTCTATGAGACGCTCCGGCAGTTAGGCGTGGAAAATAAAAAGATTGTGACCATTTTTAATAAGCAGGACAAGGTCCAGGACCAGGAACGGGTCCGGGATCTGAAAGCAGATTACTGCGTGCGGATTTCCGCAAAATATGGACAGGGTCTGGAGGAATTGAAGCAAATATTAGAAAAGCTTCTGGAAGAAGGCCAGATCTATTTTGAGCGGGTGTATCCTTATGACCAGGCGGGACTTATACAGCTGATCCGCACCCACGGACAGCTTTTGGCGGAGGAATACACGGAGAATGGCATTGCGGTCAAGGCAAAAGTGCCGATGGAGATCTACGGCAGGGTGACGTAGGGCAGAAGCCCCGTAGGAACGACAGTACGCTCCTTTCTGCGCATTTAAATTTTATACAATAATAACCACACCATATAGTGTGCACTTACGGAAAAAGGCACAATATATGGTGTTTTTTCTATTGACTATCCCGAAGCCCTCTGATACAATAACAATACAGCTTTAAGACGGACAAGCTTTCCCTGCGAGGAGGCTTTTCCGTCTTTACATATGATATTCCGTAGTAAACCGGGGGAAGGAAGTAGAACGATTATGTTTCAGGTAGTAAAAAGAGATGGAGAAATAGCGGATTTTCAGCTGGATAAGATCACAGGGGCCATTGGCAAGGCTTTTGAAGCCAAGGACAAGCATTTCAGTGAGGATATGCTCAGCCTTCTGGGACTGCGGGTCACTGCGGATTTCCAAGATAAGATCCAAGACGAGAAGGTGACCGTGGAGGATATCCAGGACAGCGTGGAAAATGTGCTGATTCAGGCTGGTTATTCAGACGTTGCTAAGGCCTATATCTTGTACCGCAAGCAGCGGGAAAAAGTCCGCAACATGAAATCCACGATTTTAGATTATAAAGAGATTGTCAACAGCTATGTGAAGATCGAAGACTGGCGTGTGAAGGAGAACTCAACGGTAACCTATTCCGTGGGAGGGCTGATCCTGAGTAATTCCGGCGCGGTGACGGCCAATTACTGGCTGTCTGAGATTTATGACCAGGAGATTGCTGACGCGCACAGGAATGCGGATATTCATCTGCATGACCTGTCTATGCTCACCGGCTACTGTGCCGGATGGTCCCTAAAGCAGTTGATTCGTGAGGGTTTGGGCGGTATCGAAGGGAAAATTACTTCCTCTCCGGCCAAGCATTTGAGCGTGCTTTGTAATCAGATGGTGAACTTTTTGGGGATCATGCAGAATGAATGGGCAGGCGCTCAGGCATTTTCTTCTTTTGATACCTACCTGGCCCCCTTTGTGAAGGTCGATCACCTGTCCTATCCGGAAGTGAAAAAATGTATCGAATCTTTTATTTACGGTGTGAATACCCCCAGCCGATGGGGCACCCAGGCGCCATTTTCCAATATCACATTGGACTGGACTGTGCCGGATGACCTGGCGGAGCTGCCGGCTATCGTGGGCGGCAAGGATATGGATTTTAAATACAAAGACTGCAAGAAAGAGATGGATATGGTCAATAAGGCATTCATCGAGATCATGATCGAGGGCGATGCCAACGGAAGAGGGTTCCAGTACCCTATCCCCACCTATTCCATCACGTCAGATTTTGACTGGTCAGATACGGAGAATAACCGTCTCCTCTTTGAGATGACGGCCAAATACGGTACCCCTTATTTCTCTAACTATGTGAACAGCGATATGGAGCCCAGCGATGTGCGGAGTATGTGTTGCCGTCTGCGTCTGGACCTTCGTGAACTGCGGAAGAAATCCGGCGGCTTCTTCGGTTCCGGCGAAAGCACCGGATCCATCGGAGTTGTTACCATCAATATGCCCCGTATTGCTTATTTGTCCGCAACACCGGAGGAATTCTATCAGAAATTAGACCATATGATGGACATTTCTGCCCGTTCCCTGCATGTGAAGAGGGAGGTGATTACGAAGCTTCTGGAGGCCGGGCTGTATCCTTACACAAGGCGATATCTGGGAAGCTTTGAGAATCACTTTTCCACCATCGGCCTCATCGGTATGAACGAGGTAGGCTTAAATGCCAGATGGCTGGGAAAAGATATGACCGATGAGAAGACACAGGCATTTACCAAGGAAGTGCTGAATCATATGAGAGAACGCCTGGCGGATTACCAGGAGGAATACGGCGATCTTTACAATCTGGAAGCAACCCCCGCGGAGTCCACCACATACCGTCTGGCAAAGCATGACAGAAAGCGCTGGCCGGATATCAAGACCGCCGGCAAAGAAGGAGATACCCCGTATTATACCAACAGCTCCCATCTGCCGGTGGAATTTACCTCTGATATCTTTGACGCTTTGGATATCCAGGACGAGCTGCAGACATTGTATACCTCCGGTACGGTATTCCATGGCTTTGTGGGCGAAAAGCTCCCGGACTGGCAGGCGGCAGCCTCTTTGGTAAGGACCATCGCTTCCAATTACAAACTGCCATATTATACCATTTCACCGACCTATTCTGTCTGCCCGGAGCATGGTTATATTTCCGGCGAACATTTTACCTGCCCCAAATGCGGGAAAAAGGCTGAGGTTTACAGCCGTATCACCGGTTATTACCGTCCGGTACAGAACTGGAACGATGGCAAGGCGCAGGAGTACAAGAATAGGAATTTGTATGACATCCTCAATTCTGATTGGGATCGGATGGAGCATACCAGCATGGTCACCATCACAGAGGATGATGTAAGGATCCAGCCTATGGACGGGGAGAGGATTTTGTTCACTACCAATACTTGCCCTAACTGTAAGATGGCCAAGGAAATGCTCAACGAAGCAGGACAGGACTACGAAATCATCGATGCCGAGGCCAATCCGGAGCTGGTGCAAAAATACGGCGTCCGGCAGGCACCAACCCTGATTGTCATCGATGGGGAGAATACGAAGAAATATGTGAATGCCTCCAACATTCAAAAGTATGTGGATCAGGCGGGATTCTGAGAAGATAAAAAAAGATAGTGGGATGCGGACTGGTTTGTTCCGCGAAGAAGCTGCTGCAAAATGGTTGAGAAATCAACGGTTTTGCAGCAGCTTTGTTGTTGTGGGTCATGACCTCGTCGGGTTTATGAAGCGTGTGGAATAATTTTAATTGACATTTTCCGGTAATATGATATACTAATTCTTGATTCGCCAAGTAAAAGCGTAACACTTTAAAGTGAGAAAGTAAAACGAGAAGGAGAGGGAGAACATATGATAGTGAAACTGGCTTTGCTCATCTTATTTTTTGGAAGCATGATTGGGGTGGGCATCTATTCCAGAAAGCATGCGGGAAATGTCAATGATTTTGTGCTGGGAGGCCGCTCAGTGGGACCTTGGCTTACCGCCTTTGCTTACGGGACCTCTTATTTTTCTGCCGTGGTATTTGTAGGGTATGCCGGCCAGTTTGGATGGAAATATGGACTTTCCTCCACTTGGATCGGAATTGGCAATGCGGTGCTGGGAAGTCTGCTGGCCTGGGTGGTACTGGGCAGGCGCACCAGGATTATGACCCATCATCTGCTGGCGGCTACCATGCCGGATTTTTTCGGCAAACGGTTTGACAGCAACGCGCTGCGCATCGCTGCCTCCGCAATCGTATTCATTTTCCTGATCCCTTATACCGCGTCCTTATATAACGGCTTGTCTCGTCTGTTCGGCATGGCCTTTGACGTGCCGTATGCCTGGTGTGTGGTGCTGATGGCCACCTTGACCGGTGTCTATGTAATCATGGGTGGTTATATGGCCACGGCCATTAACGATTTTATCCAGGGAATCATCATGCTGTTTGGGATTGTAGCTGTGATTTTAGCGGTTTTAAACGGCCAGGGCGGCTTTCTCAATGCAGTGAAGGAGCTGTCCAGTCTGCCAAGCGACGTGCCGGTCACTTTAGGACAGCCGGGTGCTTTCGCCTCTTTCTTCGGCCCGGATCCGGTGAATCTGATGGGGGTGGTAATCCTTACCTCTTTGGGAACCTGGGGACTGCCCCAGATGGTACATAAATTTTATACGATCAAAAATGAAAAAGCGGTGAAGACCGGAACGGTGATTTCTACCTTTTTTGCGGTGATCATTTCCGGAGGCTGTTATTTCCTGGGAGGCTTCGGCAGGCTTTTTGACAGTCCGGCCATCTATGCGGCGGACGGTTCTGTGGCCTATGATGCCATCATTCCCTCTATGCTGTCCACATTGCCAAACGTGCTCATCGGTATTGTGGTGATTCTGGTGCTTTCCGCTTCCATGTCCACCCTGTCGTCCCTGGTGCTTACGTCCAGCTCTACGTTAACCCTGGATTTTATTAAGGGAAATTTGGTCAAGGATTTAAGCGAAAAGAAGCAGCTTTTGATCCTGCGCATCCTGATCGTGGCCTTTATCGCAGTCTCTGTGGTGCTGGCGTTGGATCCGCCTACCTTTATTGCCCAGCTGATGGGAATTTCATGGGGTGCGCTGGCCGGAGCATTTTTGGCGCCGTTTCTGTACGGCTTGTTTTGGAAAGGTGTGACGAAATGTGCGGTATGGGCCAGCTTTATTGCAGGGGTTGGCATTACGGTGGCAAATATGATTTTCAAATTTATCCAGTCACCGATCAATGCGGGAGCCGTTGCTATGGTGGCAGGGCTTGTGATTGTGCCTGTGGTGAGCTTAGTGACTCCGAAATTGGACAGAGCCCATGTGGAAGAAATTTTTGAATGCTATGATGAGACAGTTACTGTTAAACGGAAGATCGCTCTTCCTGAGAAGGAAGAGGCCTGACACAGGTCGTGTCTTGAAAGGATGGGCAGGCGGTGCTTTGGGGCAGAGAAAAAGCTGGGGATCAGATCCCCAGCAGCTCTTTGGCATTGTCTGCCAGAATGGCTTCTTTTTCTTCGGAAGAAAAGGAAGAGATGTTCTGGAAAATTTCCACATCTTCTTTTTGGGAGGTCCAAGGCGCATCGCTTCCGAATAAGATATGGCCGGTTCCATGTGCTTTGCACATCCGGATGAATTGCTCCAAATCCATGTTGTGAATGGAGTAGGCAGTGTCCAAATACAGGGGCAGCCCCATCAGCATCAGCTCTGCTTTATCATAGAAGCCGTTACTGCCCATATGGGCCAGCACCAGATTCTTGGGAGCTACATCCTCCATTACGTGCAGAACCATTTCCGGTGTGCAGTGCACTTTGCCGGGGGAATAGGGGTCATAGCCGGAGTGGGTGATGCAGAAAAGTCCCATTTCTGTCGCTTTGTCCAGGATACGCATATAGCGGATATCGTCAAAGCAGGCCTCCTGGTAGTCCGGGTGGATTTTAAAGCCGGGGAAGCCGTAATCCCGCATTAAGAGGAGCTGGGCCTTGTAGTCGGAAGCGTCCGGATGGATGCCGCCGAGAGAGAGGAGCCGGGGGCCGTCTTCGCCGTAGTCATATTCGTTTACGAAACAGGCGAAACGTAGAATGGAATCAAACTGGTGAGGATCTGTTACGGTAGGCAGTACCACGCTGATGTCTATGCCAGCCTCGGCCATAGATGCGGTAAGCCCTTCTATGGTGCCGTTCATGCTGGGTGCCAGGTGGATGACATCAGAAAGCTTGGGCAAAGCCTTTTTCGCTACTTTTTCCGGAAAAATATGTGTATGAAAATCAATGATCATAGGACGTCCTCTTTTCTATTGATAGGGCACAGCCGGTGCCCGATGGATATTGACCAGATTGGATGGTGGATTCCAAGCGGATCCTTTCCTATTATACAGATATTTATTTTTAGTTTCAATAAGTAAGAAAAAATGTTATAATAAAAAACAGCCGGTCACTGTATTGTGTGCGGCATATTGGGAGGTATTTGAAAATGATTTGGGCAAAGGAAGAAACGTATTCAAGAGAAGAAATCGAATGTATCCAGTTGCGGAAATTAAAAGAAACGGTAGCTTATATTTATGAGAGGGTCCCCTCTTATAAAGCAAAAATGGATGAGGCACATGTGAAGCCGTCTGATATCCAGAAGCTTTCTGATCTGCAGAAGCTTCCGTTTACCAATAAATCTGATTTCAGGGACAATTATCCTATGGGGCTGTTTGCGGTACCGAAAAAACAGCTGGTGCGTTTCCATGCGTCATCCGGCACCACAGGGAAGCCGACCGTAGTGGGATATACAAGAAATGACATGCATGTGTGGACCAACAACGTATCCCGCATCGCGTGCATGGGTGGAGCATCCCCGGAGGATATTGCGCAGATCGCCTTTGGCTACGGTACGTTTACTGGAGCGCTGGGACTGCATCTGGGACTGGAAAATATCGGTGTTTCTGTACTGCCCACGTCATCTGGCAACACGAAGAAGCAAATCATGTTCCTAAGAGATTTGGGGACGACTCTTTTGGTAGCCACGCCGTCTTATGCGCTGCATATTGGCGAAGTTGTCCGGTCTATGGGACTGGATCCGGAAGAGGATTTGAAGCTGCGCATCGGCCTTTTTGGAGGCGAAGGAATGACAGAGCCAATGAGAGATGAGATGCACAGAATCTGGGGAAAGAAATTTTTCTGTACTCAGAACTATGGAATGAGTGAATTGTGCGGCCCTGGGGTCTCTGGCGAATGTCAGGAACTGAATGGCATGCATATTAATGAGGATTGGTTTATTCCGGAGATTATCAATCCTGCCACAGGTGAGGTGCTGCCTCCGGGAAGCAAGGGAGAATTGGTAGTCACCTGCCTGGGCAAAGAGGCGCTTCCGCTGGTTCGTTACCGGACCAAGGATATTTCCAGGCTGATGTATGAGCCGTGTGCCTGTGGCCGGACCACCTGCCGCATGGAAAATCTTTCCGGACGTTCCGATGATATGCTGGTCATCCGCGGCGTAAATGTATTCCCCACACAGATTGAGGAGGTCCTGCTTCAAATACCGGAGATTGGTCCTCATTATGAAATTCAGGTAGAGAGAAGAAACCGTCTGGATGTGATGACGATCACGGTGGAATTGATCGATGACCGCCTGCTGGATTCTTATATGAAGTTAGGGGAATTGGAAAAGAAGATCCGCAAGAATTTAAAAGCGATGCTGGGGTTGGACGCTGTTTTGAAGCTGGTAGCGCCAATGAGCCTGCAGCGTTTCGAAGGAAAAGCAAAACGCGTCACGGATTTGCGTGGCGACGGACTATAAGGAGGAGAATACAGATGTTAAAGCAATTAGCAGTATTTGTGGAAAACAAACCGGGAAGCCTGAAAAAGATCACAGCAATGATTCGGGACACACAAGTGAATATTTATGCGTTTGTATCTTTTGACAATCCGGAATTCAGTATTTTCCGCATGGTGGTGGATCAGCCGGAGGAGGTAAAATCATATTTGACCTCTAAGGGCTGTGTGGCAAAGGTATGCGATGTCATTGCCATTGAGCTGGAGGACCATTCCGGCGGTTTGGACCGGGTGCTGGAGGCTCTGTCTGAGAGCAATATCAGCATCAATTATACGTACTCATCTTTTTGCAGAGGAAACCAACGGGCGGTTGTCATCATCCACTCTGAAGAAATTTATGAAACTGAGGAGATCTTAACCCGTAAAGGCTTTACGGTATTGACAAATGTAGGAGAGCTGAGCCAATAATATGCATAAAATAACAGATGCAGCAACGCCGTTATCTTCAGGGTACTCCCATACAGGAGGCCCAAGTGGATATAAAATTCTGATCGTGGAAGATGATCTTACAATTGCGGGAACCGTAGCAAATCAGCTTTCCTCTTGGGGATATCAGGTAAAATGTGTGGAGGACTTTCAAAATGTCCTCCAGGAATTTGCAGGGTTTGATCCCCAGCTGGTGCTGATGGATCTTTCCCTGCCTTTTTATAATGGATTTCATTGGTGTGATGAGATCCGGAAAATATCCCAGATCCCCATTTTGTTTTTGTCCTCCGCTTCGGACAATATGAACATTGTAATGGCCATGAGCAGAGGTGCCGATGACTTTATTTCCAAACCCTTTGATATGGGAGTGCTGGTGGCGAAGGTACAGGCCATGCTCCGCCGTGCCTATTCTTTTGGCGGAACCAGCAATATACTGGAACATGGAGGTGCAATCCTCAACCTTGCCAATACGACGCTGACCTGGAACGGAGAGGCGGTAGAACTGACCAAAAACGATTTTAGGATTTTACAGATTCTGTTTGAGAATGCGGGAAAAGTGGTGTCCAGGGAAGCTATCATGACGAAACTGTGGGAAAATGACAGCTTTATCGATGATAATACACTGACGGTGAACATGACACGTCTGCGCAAGAAATTGGAAGCGGTGGGGCTGAAGGATTTTATTGTGACGAAAAAGGGACTTGGGTACCGTATTTGACGGGAACAGGAGAACCTCCCGGAAAGGAAATCTCATATGTGGAATATTTTAGCCAGTGAGTGGAGACGTGTGTGGAAAGCAGCCTTGGGAGCACTTCTATTTCTGGTAGTGTTTGCGGCAGTTTTCTTTCTATACGGGCTGCCGATGGAACCGGTCATCTATGGTCTGGTGCTGTGCCTGATTCTGGGCATCCTGTTGTTTGACCTGGATCTGTTCTTCTATTCCAGAAAATATATGAAGCTGCAGCGGATGAGGAGCAGTCTGGAAACGATAGTAGAAGAGATGCCGCGTCCTTCTGACGAAGTGGAAGAAATTTATCAGGAGCTTTTGCACAGGTTATATGAGGCCAACCGGGAATTGGAGAAAAAGTGGAGCACAGGTTATGCTGATCTGCAGGATTACTATACTATCTGGGCGCACCAGATCAAGACGCCTATCGCAGCCATGCGGCTGCTTCTGCAGACAGAGGAGACGCCGGTAAACCGCCAATTGGAGCTGGAGCTTTTTAAGGTGGAGCAGTATGTGGAGCTGGCGCTGGGGTATCTCCGTACGGAAAATATTTCCGGGGATCTGCAGGTACAGGAGTTTGACCTGGATGAGATCATCCATCAGGCTGTGAAAAAGTATGCGAAGATGTTTATTTTGGAAAAGGTGTCGTTGGATTACCGGCCGGTGAACTGCCGGGTCATTACCGATAGAAAGTGGCTGGAATTTGTGCTGGAGCAGATATTATCCAATGCCCTGAAATATACCCATCAAGGGAAGATATCCATTTATATGGACACCAAGAGAGAGAAGACCTTAGTGATTGAGGATACAGGAATTGGAATTTCTTCCCAGGATCTTCCTCGGGTATTTGAACGGGGATTTACCGGATATAATGGAAGAAAGGATAAGCATTCCACAGGGATTGGCCTTTACTCTGTTAAGAAAATAATGGATAAGCTGTCTCACGTTATTTTTATCAATTCTGAAGTGGGAAAAGGGACAAAGGTATACCTGGATCTGAACCGGGATCCGTTGGAAATGTTTTAAAAACAGGAGTATCTTACCAAATTGTAAGTTATCAGGGGGAAATGTAAGTCAAAACTATGGCAGACGTTCCCTCTTTTTTTTATACTTAGGATAACAAATCAATGATTGCTGGGAGGAAAAAAAGATGCCTTTGTTGGAAGTGCAGAATGTAAAAAAAATATATACCACCCGCTTTGGCGGGAACAAGGTGCAGGCCTTGTCCAATGTGACCTTTTCCGTGGAGGCGGGAGAATATGTGGCCATCATGGGAGAATCCGGCTCCGGAAAAACCACTCTGTTGAATATCCTGGCTTCCCTGGATAAGCCTACGGCGGGGGAAGTGCGGCTGGAGGGCAGCAGTATCGTAAAGATCAGTGATAAAGAAATTTCAGCCTTCCGCCGGAAAAATCTGGGATTTGTCTTCCAGGATTTTAACCTGCTGGATACGTTCAGCCTCAGAGACAATATTTATCTTCCGCTGGTTCTGGCGGGGGAAGACTACCGGGAAATGGAGCAGAAGATACGGCCCATCGCCCAGGAACTGCACATTACGGATATTTTGGAAAAGTATCCGTATGAGGTGTCCGGCGGCCAGAAGCAGCGTGCGGCCATTGCCCGGGCGCTGATCACAGATCCGAAGATCATTTTGGCGGATGAGCCGACAGGAGCACTGGATTCCCGTGCTGCCGGCCAGCTTCTGGATATCTTTAATGAAGTGAATGAAAAGGGCCAGACCATTTTAATGGTTACCCACAGCACCAGTGCTGCCAGCCATGCAGGGCGTGTGCTGTTCATCAAGGACGGGGAGGTCTTTCATCAGATTTACCGCGGAGACATGAGCAACAAGGAAATGTATCATATGATCTCGGATACTTTGACAATGCTGGCGACAGGTGGTGAGCGTCATGAATAAACTGTTTTATCCGAAACTGGCGGGTATGAATATTTGGAAAAACCGGCGGATCTATGTGCCTTATATTCTCACCTGCATCTGCAATGTGGCTATGTTTTATATGATGCATTATATGTTTGCTAACCCGGATTTGAAAAAGATCCGCGGTGGTGACATGGTGAAATCAATTTTATTTCTCGGGATTATCATCATCGGAATTTTTTCTCTGATTTTCCTCTGTTATAGCAATAGCTTTCTGACGAAGCAGAGAAAGAAGGAATTTGGTCTCTACAATGTGTTGGGCATGGAGAAGAGACATATCCGCCGGACGATGCGCTGGGAAATGTTTTATGTGGTGCTCATCAGCTTTGGGGCAGGGTTTTTGCTTGGGATATTGGGCAGTAAGCTGTTATTCCTGCTTCTTTTGAAGCTTCTGAAAGTGCCGGCGGTCTTTGGATTTCGGATTTCAGGTTCCTCCATCGTGGGAACTACCGTGTGGTTTTTGATGATCTTTTTCATCACTTTACTGGTCAATATGCGCCAGATTCATTTGGCCAATCCGGTGGAGCTGCTTCGGGGCGGGAATACCGGGGAACGGGAGCCGAAGGCTAAATTTCTGCTGGTCCTCATCGGAGGCATCTGTCTGGGACTTGGCTATTATCTGGCAGTGACCACCACCAATCCGTTGTCTGCTTTGGGCATCTTCTTTGTGGCGGTACTTCTGGTGATGATTGGCACCTACTGCCTGTTTACTGCGGGAAGCATTGCTATTTTGAAGCTGATGAAATGGAACAAGGGATTTTATTATAAGACCAGACACTTTACCAGTGTGTCCGGCATGATGTACCGTATGAAGCAAAATGCCGTGGGTCTGGCAAATATTTGTATCCTGAGCACCGGTGTGCTTATGATGATTTCCGGTACAGTCTCAATGTATGCGGGAATGGATGGATGTATTGACCAGAGGTATCCCTTTGAGGTATCCCATAACGTCAGGGGGGCTCTGCAGACGGAGGCAGTTGAAAAAATTGAGGAAATGGCTGCGCAGCAGATCGAAAACGCCGGTCTTACCATGGAAAACCGGCAGTATTATCAGGCGGTGACATTTTCTACCGTGAGGCAAAATGAAGAGTTTTTGTTTCTGACCCCGCAAAACAGTGACACGGTGGATGTGACCAATATGTCTGTGGTGGTTTTGATGACATTGGAAGACTATAATCGTCTCACAGGAGAAAATAGGGTACTGGAATCCGACGAAGATATCCTGCTGTACCAGACCAATGCGCCCAGAGAACCGGAAACCATGACGTTTGGGAACCAGACTTTCCGGGTAAAGGAGCGCCTTGAGGAGTGTCCTTATGGTGATGAATTGGGTATATATGTGGCAGAGGGATATTTTCTGGTAGTCAGGGATTTCTCCGTTTTGGAAAGCGTCGACCAGCTTCAAAAGGAGGCGTATGGAGAGGATGCCAGTGAGCTGGCAACTTACCTGTCTTACGATATCAGCGGTACGGAACAGGAAAAGAAGGCATGTGAAAAGCAAATTGACTCCCGTATGACAAGTCTCCTGGAAAAAGAGCTTCCAAATGGCGGGGCTTCCGTAGTTTCCTCCTATAAAACTATGGAATACCAGGATATGTATGCGATGTACGGCGGCTTCTTTTTCCTGGGGCTTTTCCTGGGAACCCTGTTCTTGATGGGTACTACGCTAATCATCTATTATAAACAGGTGTCCGAGGGCTATGATGACAAGGAACGTTTCGAGATCATGCAGAAGGTGGGCATGAGCAAGAAGGAGGTCCGGCAGTCTATCCGAAGCCAGGTGGTCATGGTATTTTTCCTGCCGCTTTTGATGGCTGGCGTTCATGTGGCTTTTGCTTTTCCGCTGATGACAAGGCTTCTGTCCATTTTGGGAATGAATAATGTTCCGATGTTCGGCTTTTGCACATTGATGTCAGCAGTGGCGTTTGCCCTGGTTTATGCGGTGATCTATGCGGTGACTGCCAAAACTTATTATAAAATCGTAAATAGTTGAAGAAAAAACGAAGAAACCATCGTTATATAAGGTAAAGGGAGTACAAATCAGGCGCCTGTCTCCTGTGACAAATGGAATAGAAAAGCAGCAAAAGGAGAGGAGACAAATATTATGATGGGGAAAGTGCGCAGAATTATAGAAGGAGTGTTAGTCGCGGGCCTGTGGGGTGTTATTACTACCATGACCGGATGTAGTCAGGACCAGATTACGACCAGCCTGCAGGGAGCAGCTCAGGTCTTAGAGGCCTGTGAGGTGGAAGTGCCGGATATGCCCGGCCTGGAAGCGTTGATCTTGGAAGTAGATAAGACTCCCACCTCTATAGGCGGATAGTAATAACAAATTAGTCTTGGTGGGAGTCCAATCTCTTTCCAAGATAAAGCCTCCGGCGGATTGCAGAGTCGTACAGATGTCTTATGTCATGCAAAGCATGACGTGCGACTCGCAGCAAGTACGCTGGAGCGTACTTGAATAGTGACAACAATCATGTGATCTACACAGCGGACAGTAAATAAAAAAAGCGTTGCTTCATATAACAGCATCTTCAAAATTTCATTGAAACGTGTATGGAAGGGTGGTACAATTGGAACGCATGGGAAATAAAGGCTCATGTGTTCACAAATGTACCGGTTATCGGTCATGTGAATGGATTTTGGAGGTGCTTTTTTGAATCGGTTTGAGAATTTTAAGAAAGGGATCAAGGACGGGATTCCCATTGGTCTTGGGTATTTTGCGGTGTCCTTTACCTTTGGCATCATGGCTGTGTCTGCGGGGCTTAAGGTATGGCAGGCGGTGGTCATTTCTCTGACCAATCTGACGTCTGCCGGTCAGTTTGCCGGGTTACCGTTGATTGCTATGGGCGGTTCCTGCTATGAGCTGGCCTTGACGCAGCTGATTATCAATATGCGGTACTGTCTGATGTCTTTTGCTCTGTCCCAGAAATTGGAGCGCAATATTCCATGGCTGCACCGCTTTTTTGTGGCCTACGGCGTGACGGACGAGATCTTTGGGGTCAGCGTCAGCCAAGAGGGAAGGCTGTCCCCGTATTATTCCTACGGGGCTATGAGTGTGGCGGTTCCCGGGTGGACCCTTGGCACGTTGGCGGGAGCTATATCCGGAGATATTCTTCCCGGGTTTATGGTAAGCGCTTTGAGCGTGGCCATTTATGGTATGTTTTTGGCGGTGATCATACCGCCTGCAAAAAAGGAGCGGCCGGTGCTTGGGGCTGTGATTGCGGCGATGGCGATCAGCACGTTATTTGCGGTGACGCCTGGATTGAAGCAGGTGTCTTCCGGCTTTGTGATTATCATTACTACGGTTTTCGTAGCAGGAGCGGCCGCATGGCTGCATCCGATAGAGGAAAAGGAGGTTGCCGCCGATGAGCAGTACTAAATTTTTTCTATACATATTGGTGATGGCAGGAGTCACTTATCTCATCCGCATGCTGCCGTTGGTGTTGTTTAAGAAGGAGATCACCAATCCTTATGTGAAATCTTTTTTATACTATGTGCCTTATGCAAGCCTGGCGGCCATGACGTTTCCGGCCATCCTCACAGCTACGTCAAGCATCGTGTCCGGCGTGGCAGGTTTTGGTGTGGCGCTCATCGCAGCATATAAGGAAAAGAGCCTGCTGACAGTAGCGCTGTGTGCCTGCACGGCGGTGTTCCTTGTGGAGCGTATTTTGCAGTTTGCTGCCTGAAATAATGTTTTTAAAAATCCAAAGCCCTCTGAGCTGGATAATGGCTCGGAGGGCTTTTTGTATTTGCCGATTCTATCAAATACAAAAATACTCCGTGCAAAATGGCACTGAGGCAAAATAGAAGGATGCCGGTATTTTTACAAAAGCTTTTGATTGGTAAAAAAGAAATACCGCTCCTGGCAAGGAGCGGCAGAGGCTAGATTTGAGATAAAAAATCAGTAAAGATTTGATAATGCAGCTTCTCATCGAGAGACAGCCTTGCAAGCATTTTGGATATACAAGGATCCTGAATTATTTTTGCTTGTTTTTCATATGCCTTGGCAGCAAACAATTCTGAATTCGCATTGTTAGTGAGGATGGTGCGCAGGTCACAGCTGTAGTCGACCATATTTCCGCACCAAAAGGAATTGAATTTGGAAGAACGACACTGAGGCTGCCCGCCAAGAAGGGCGATAAGCTGCCCAATGATGGTAAAGTGATGCTGTTCCACAACAGCCATGCGCTGTATCACGCGGCGGATATTTTTGTAATCGCTGCTCATTGTCCAGGACTGGTACAAGTATTGATGCACGGTTGTCATTTCGCTGGTTGCGGAGGCCAGGTCCGGAATAAGAAGTTGTGCGTACTGCAGATTTTTTTCAGTAACTTCGATGGGCGGGTAGTATTTAGAATATGTGACAGGGTACGAATCTGGATTTGCCTGAATCGAGTATTGAATGTTGCTCATGTAATATTCTCCTGGAATATTAGGCTTAGTAATTTTTATGAAAAAGGGAAGAGAGGTAGAACCATGCATCAGGAAATAAGAGGCCGGGAAAATGGTTTATAGGCCGTCGAGTACCGAAGCCGCCTTGATTTGATATTGTATTTATGTCGGTTTATGAAGAAATATCCTTATCTGGCTCGTTATCTTACATAGGTGTAAGTTGTGTAATTTGCTGTAAATGCTGTAAAACAGCCAATTATAGTCTCTAATTATTGAAGTTTACACCATTTTTTATACCATTTAGAATAAGGCCCATTAAGCAAGGAACAGCCCCTAGCACATCAAAGTGCCGGGGGCTTATTTTAGATATATATTTATTTGTACTCGCTTATTGTCTGGATGCATTTATAGCATATGGAACGTTCCGTATGCTTTCGGAACATTCCGTTTAACAAGCTGTTAAAGCTGTCTTTAGATTTCTAATCTCGGACGGTTCCTAAGGAAATATGTTTTGCTTATAAATACCTTACCCAAATCTTATCGTTGTTAGTAAATAATTTCTTGTTTACTGATATTCTTTTTTCTTCAGTACATCCTCATCTCCATTATTCGTCGTTTTTATATACAACAAAAAGGACCATATGCTTTCACATATAGTCCCATTAAACGGTACTTTGGTTTGATAATGGACAAGCTCAAAATAGGTCCAGTGGTATGGGTATGATTTGAGCTATTTGAGAGGTGGCTCAGATTCAAATGGTAATTCTTCTGTTACATCATCTGGAATAAAAGAAAAATCTGGAATAACTGATTTTTTTATTGATTTCTTAGATGTTTTTTCCAATTTGTCCTTTTTCCATAATTCGTACATTTTTGAACCAATTTCTTTATCATTGCAAAAATCTTTGATTTCTTTCCATTCTTTCATAAAAGCATTAAAATCAAAACTGGAGGTGGCAGGATAAAAAGTTAATCCGTACAATTTAACATTAAAATCTTCCTGGTAATCATCTATGATTAAGGATTCGATTATGGTGGTCTCTTCTATACGGGTTTTTACGTTTTCATCAAGTTTAAAAAGCATTTCTATGATATCCTTTACCGATTGAATTGCCTGCGATGAAGTGATTTGCTCAGTACCTAATAACCAATCTATGGAGACATGGAAACATTCGGATAAAGTTATTAATGCATCGGTATTAAGTGGGGTTTTTCCGCTCTCGTAGCCAGAATAGGAAGATTGGCTGCAACCTAAAATGTCTTGCATGTCTTTTTGGGTTAATTTGTTAGATTCTCTTAAGTTTTTCAAACGTGTAGATATAATATCACTATTTTTCATACGAGACCTCCGTATACTAATAAATACGATGAAATATTGATAAAACTATTAAATATAAATCAATATTTTTACAGTTGATATCAATTGAAAATTATTATAGTATGATTTGTATAATGATACTATAGCATTACCAATACAATATTTCAATAACTATTTAAACAAAGATAAACAGGAGGAAGAAAAGTATGAGAAATCGAACCATTACTGCAAATTTAGGGACTTCCCGTTTGATGGATACGGAAGAATTGAGGGCCTATACGAACCTGGGGCGTAACAATGCCATGAAATTAGGGGATGAAATAGGAGCGAGGGTCCAGATCGGAAAGCGTGTTTTATGGGATCGGGCGAAGATAGACCAGTATTTCAACGAATTAACAGGCATAGGGCAGTAAGGCGGTGAGACAGTGGCGAATAAAAGAATGTTTAGTTTAGATGTGGTGGATACGGATATTTTTTTGGAAATGCCAGTCACAACACAGGCTCTCTATTTTCATTTGGGGATGCGTGCGGATGATGATGGTTTTGTATCATCGCCTAAAAAAATAACAAATATTGCAAACTGTACAGCGGATGATCTCCGGGTATTAATTTCCAAGGGTTTTGTAATTCCGTTTGAAAGCGGAATTGTCGTGATTGCAGACTGGAAAACTAATAATTATATACGGCGGGATCGGTACAGGCCGACGGCTTATAGAAACGAAAAAAAGTTGCTGGAGGAAAAAGAGGGGAAATATATACGGTCTACCAATGGTATACCAGTTGACATACCAGATCATAACCAAATGGATACCCAGGTTAGGTTAGGTAAGGATAGTATAGAAAAACATATTGTCGGGCAAAGCCCAGCGGCGTATCCGTATAAAGAAATTATTGAATATCTGAATGAAAAGGCGGGAACACATTTTAGGCCAGAAACATTAAAAACAAGAAGCCTGATTCGTCAAAGGTTCAGAGAAAGTTTTACCTTGGAAGATTTTGAAAAAGTCATCACATGTAAAGTGAAAGAGTGGAAAGGAACTGAAAATGAAAAATACATAAGACCGGAAACTCTGTTTGGAACAAAATTTGAAGGGTATCTGAATCATGCGCCTGCTATTCCAGTAGTCATACAGGAATCAGTAGATCCAGAGGAACCAGAAATAGATTTATGGACGGAGGATGAAGTATGAGTTTGTACCAGTTTAAAGAGTCAGATGCCTGGGATTTTGCCAGCGGTTCCGGTATTGAGGCAAAGCAGAGAGGCGACGAACTGCAGTTTCTCTATTGTCCATACTGCCAGGGAGGTAAAAAAAGGGACAAGGGAACCTTTTCTATTAACCTTCGTACCGGACAGTTTCAGTGTATGCGTGCGTCATGTTCTGTTTCTGGAAATATGATTTCCCTAGCAAGGGAATTTGAGTGGTTTAGCCTGGGCCAGGAGATGGACACCTATTACAAGAAGCAGCAGCGGCAGTTTAGAAGCTTTGGCAAGATGCAGCCGGTGGAACCAAAACCAGAAGCGCTGGCCTATCTAAAAAGCCGGGGGATCTCAGAGGGAACCGCTGCCAAATATCAAATAACCGTACAGAAAGATCATACAAATATACTTGTATTTCCTTTTCTGGATGGGAAAGGGAAATTGCAGTTTGTTAAATACCGGAAGACGGATTATGACCCGGATCGGGACAGCAGCAAGGAATGGTGTGAAAGAGACTGTAAGCCGATTTTATTCGGAATGTACCAATGCAGAAAAGAAAACAAAACGCTTGTGTTGACGGAAGGACAGATAGATAGTTTGTCTGTAGCAGAATCAGGAATAGAAAATGCGGTATCTGTACCAACGGGGAAAAACGGGTTTACCTGGGTCCCCTACTGCTGGGACTGGCTGCAGCAATTTGATACGCTGATTGTTTTCGGCGATTGTGAACGGGGAGATATCACGTTGCTGGAGGATATGCGTCGCAGGTTCCGGGGGCAGATCCGGTCGGTACGGCCACAGGACTATAAAGGATGTAAAGATGCGAATGAACTATTGCAGAAGTATGGAAAAGAATCCGTAAAAAGGGCGGTGAATCAGGCGGAAGCGGTTCCGGTACAGCAGGTCAAGGAGTTAGCGGATGTGGCAGCGGTAGATATATTTCGTCTTCCTAAAGTGTCTACAGGAATACAAAGCCTTGATACGGTATTGAGCGGTGGGATTTATTTGGGACAGACAGCAATCTTGACCGGAAAACGAGGAGAAGGAAAATCCACGTTTGCGTCACAGATTTTGGTAAATGCCTTGCGGGATGGAAAAAAGATATTTGCGTATTCCGGGGAATTACAAGATTATTTCTTTAAACGATGGATGGATTTACAGATTGCAGGAGCGCAGCATATCATTGACCGGGCGACGGCAGCGGGAAGTATAAGCTATTATATGACCAAGGATACAGAGGACAAAATATCTAAGTGGTACCGGGGGAGGGCGTATTTGTTTGATAATCAGGCAGCGGATGATGATGAGCTTTGCACCCTTTTGGATACCATAGAAAAATCAGTGCAGCAGTACGGCATTGATCTGGTGTTATTGGATAATCTTATGACAGCTCTTGACGTGGGGATGAACGTGGATTTATACCGGGCACAGAGTAAGTTTGTGGACAAGCTGGTGAAACTGGCAAAACGGCTGCGGGTGGCAATTATCCTTGTGGTACATCCAAGGAAAAACAGATTTGGGAACGATGACACGGATGAAGTAGCCGGGAGTGCAGATATCACAAACAAAGTGGATATTGTATTGACTTACAAGCGGGAGGCAGATTTAGCGGAAAACGAACGACTGCTGTCTGTTTCTAAAAATCGTTTAACCGGAAAGCTTGCGGTAGGGGAACAGGCTTTGCATCTGTACTATGATCCCGTTTCGAAAAGGGTTAATCTGTTAAGGACAGAGAAAATAAAACCGCAGAAAGTGAGGTGCAGAGCATGAGGACAGCCACAGAAGCTAAGAAAATCACAGCTTTATACGAGCGTTTGAGCCGAGATGATGAACTACAAGGCGAGAGCAACAGTATCAAAAACCAGAAACAGCTTCTTGAAAGCTACGCCCACAAGAACGGCTATTCCCCTATCCGGCACTTCACAGATGACGGAGTAAGCGGAACGACTTTTGAGCGTGAGGGCTTTCAAGCCATGATTGCCGAGGTAGAAGCCGGAAATGTGGGCGCAGTTATCGTAAAGGACATGAGCCGCTTTGGGCGTGATTATCTGAAAGTCGGTTTTTATACCGAAGTCATGTTCAAAGAAAAGGGTGTGCGGTTTATTGCTATCAACAACGGCATAGACAGCGCAAACCAACAGGACAGCGATTTTACCCCATTCCTAAACATTATGAACGAGTGGTACGCAAGGGACGCAAGCCGCAAGATACAGGCGGTTTTCAAATCCCGTATGCAGGACGGCAAGCGTGTTTCCCCAAGCGTTCCCTACGGCTACTTGAGAAGCCCCGAAGATAAACAGAAGCTAATCATTGATGAAGAACCTGCCGCCGTTGTGCGCCGGATTTATCAAATGGTAATCGAGGGGAAAGGCGTTACCGCCATAGCCGATATTCTAACCGCTGAAAAGGTGCTGATACCGTCAGCCTACGCAAAAACCCATTGTCCCGAAAACGACCACAGCAGAGGCTTTACAAATCCTTATCTCTGGTCTGCTACCGCCGTTTCCTATATCCTTGAAAAGCAGGAATACATGGGGCATACGGTACTGGGAAAGACAATCAGCGTCAGCTACAAGACCAAGAAGCGGCGCAAGGCAGAGCCGGACGAACTAATGATTTTCAAGAACACCCACCCCGCCATTGTGGACGAGGAAACATGGCATTTAGCGCAGAAGCTACGGAAAACGGTCAGAAAACCAAGTTATGACAGACCGCCCCACCCCTTGACAGGGCTTGTTTATTGTGCCGATTGCGGCAGTAAAATGACGCACCGGCAGCCAAGCCCCACCAAGAAAAAGAAGTATGCCGCAGACGACGCTTATATCTGCGGCAGTTACCGACAGCGCACAAGGGATTGTACTATGCACTTTATCAAGACTTCCGTTTTGTGGGAACTGATTTTAACGGCGATACGGGAGGTCAGCGACTATGTTCGGCAGGACGAACAGGCTTTCATAGACAAGGTACAACAGACCTCTACCGTCCAAATGGCAGAAACGCAGAGGGAACAGAAACGGCGGCTTGCAGAAGCTACCGAGCGCAACGGGGAACTGAATACCTTAATCAAGAAGCTATATGAGGGCAACGCCACAGGCAAGATACCCGACAAGCATTTTGAACGGCTGTTATCCGAGTATGACAGCGAGCAGACCGCACTGGAAACCGAGATAGAGGACTTGAAAGCGCAGATTGACAGCTTCAACGAGGACAGCGCAAAAGCCGATAAATTCATAGCCGTTGTGCGGAGATATACGGATTTTACGGAACTTACCACCCCCATGCTGAACGAGTTTATCGAAAAGGTGGTAGTCCATGAAGCCACAGGCGGCAGGACGGACAGGAAACAGAAAATAGATGTGTATTTTAACTTTGTCGGGCAGGTGGAACTACCGCCGCCGGATAAGGCATGACAGGCACTTCTCAGGGAGTGTCTTTTCTCTTGCCGGAAAGGAGCAGATATGAGATTGAGCCGATACGAGAAAGAAACCATTATCCTCTTGAACGCCGCCGAGGACACCGCCAGTATCTACACCGCAGACCCCGTATGGAAACGGAAACTTGATAAACTGGTGGAGAAAAACCCACAGTGCTATCAGTGCGTCAAGGCTGATGAAGTCAGCAAGACCTATTCCCTGCCGAAGCGGTTTATCAGTCTGCGGTCAAAGGAAAAGACCGTCACGCTCACAGAGGAACAGAAAGAACGGGCAAAACAGAGATTGCCGAGGACGGACAGATGAGGGCGTTTTGGGCGTGTTCTATGCTTCACAAGCCCTATTCCAATAGGATTTTGAGAAGCCGGAAACCTCACAAGGTATTAGGAGGATATGCCTGCCCCCTGTTTGTTCCGTCTGCGCTGTTTGAGGTGGGAAAGGAGGATTGAGAGAATGAGTTTTCCATACTTCTACGGCAGAGCCGCCGAGCAGTACGCATTTTACCGCATACCGAAGCTGTTGTTTTCTGATGAACGCTTTGAAGCCCTCTCCACAGACGCAAAACTGCTGTATGGTATACTGATAGACCGCATGGAGCTTTCCATGAAAAACGGTTGGACGGATAAGGACGGGCGTGTGTTTATCTATTTCACACTGGAGGACGCAAGGGAACGGCTGAAATGCGGCACTGAAAAGATTGTGAAGCTGTTTGCCGAACTGGACAGCGAGAAAGGTATCGGGCTGATTGAGTGTGTCCGGCAGGGCTTAGGCAAGCCGAACATTATCTATGTCAAGAACTTCATGGACGATACTTCCCTCTATGACTGGTAGGCGTGGGAGGGAAAGGGTTTGGGAAAGGAAAGGATAGGATTGATAGATAAGTCTGTTATACTTGTATTGATATAATCAGTCTTATACACTTCGATAACCGAAAGTCCAGAACTTCGGAAATCGAAACTCTTGAACTTCGATAATCGAAATTCAGGAACTACGGAAACCGAAAGTCTGGTGCAGGAACATGAAGCCAATAAAAAAAAGCGGTCAGGTGTCGTTCGCCACCTCTCCCGTCTGCTTTGCGTAACTATCACACAAACAGACAGGAGGAAAACCAAAATGAATGAAAACATAGAAATCTTACAACGCCAATTTGACGTATATTGTACGAAAGTCTTGAAATACGCTTCTATCAGCTATTACCACGCCAACCGCCGCCGCATGGAGCATGAAGTGTCCTTTTCTTCCCTACTGGAAAAGGATTTAGCCGAGGTCAGCACCACAGACCGCTACCCTTGTATGCTTTACCATTTCCAAGTGAGGGAATGGCTTGTAGAAGTGCAGAACGAGCCGTTAGGACACGCCATAGAACGGCTTACCCCGTACAGACGGGAAATTCTCTTGCTGTCCTTTTTCTTAGGCTTCAAAAACAAAGAGATTGCCGCCCTCTACGGCTGTAATGCAAGAAAAATCAGCTACCACAAAATGAGGGCTGTCCGGCAGATACGGGCAGAAATGGAGGTGCGCCGCCATGAGTGAAAGATACAAAAACCGCTATCTGCCCGTTGAGGTAATCATAGCCGCCACACAGGGAGAAGCCGCCGCCATTCAGACGGTACTGAAAACTTATGAAAGCTATATCCGCAACAAATGTATCAAGACAGTTTATGACGAAAGGGGGCTTGTGCATTACGGGATAGACACCGATAAAAAAGACTTCATGGAACGCCGCTTAATCCATGCTGTCGTGGAGAATTTCAAGATAAACAGATAAGGCGGCAGGACAGACAGGGGCAGTCAGAAAAAAGCTGATTGCCCTTGTTGAATAGGGATAGGAAACACAGGCGAGGTGTGGTAGAATAAAGACATTAAAAACAGCGTTTGTGCGGAGGTGTCAGCATACATGAAAAGATATATTGCATTTCTACGAGGTATCAATATAAGCGGCAAAAACAAAGTGCCAATGGCAGAATTAAAACAGGGCTTTGAAAGGCTGAATTATACAGAAGTCAAAACCTATTTGAACAGTGGTAATGTAATTTTTTCAAGTGATGAAGCCGATACAATCAAGACTACAAGCCGGATTGAGGAAATGATTAAAAATCAGTTTCGTTTAGATATTCCTGTTTTTGTCATATCAAAGGAGGAGCTTGAGGACATTTTACATCATGCGCCCGACTGGTGGGGAGATGAGAGTAAGGAGATTTATGACAATCTAATCTTTATCATGCCGCCTGCCACATTCAAAGAGGTATATAACGAAATCGGAGAGCCTAAAGAGGGATTGGAAAAGATAGAGGAATACAAAGAAACGGTATTCTGGTCTTTTAGCCGGAAATATTATCAAAAAACAAACTGGTGGTCTAAAACAGCAAGCGCAAATATCAGCAGTAAATTGACGATAAGAACGGCGAATACAGTTAGAAAAGTAGTTGGAATGTAACTATATCAGAACTTTGATTTTGCGGAGGTGTTGAAAATGGCAACTTCAAATATGAAAGCCAGTATTCCTTGTGATATTCATAAAGTATGGAAAGTTGTTACAGACGTTGAAAATTACGCATGGCGTAGCGATTTAAGTAAAACCGAAGTCATAAGCGACAAGCAGTTTATCGAATATACCAAAGAGGGCTATCCGACCACTTTTATAATCACTGTCACAGAGCCATACAAGCGTTGGGAATTTGACATGGAAAACAACAACATGAAAGGACACTGGGTTGGTATTTTCACTTCCAAAGGTAACGAAACAGAAATTGATTTTACAGAGTGTGTAACGGCGAAAAAAATTTTTATGAAACCTTTTGTAAAATCTTATCTGAAAAAACAGCAGGCAAAATTTGTTGCAGATTTATGTAAAGCACTGTTGTAAAGAATAGAAAGGGGCAAGCAACTATGCAAATGCCAAAAGATAAAATTGATACGAGTATGTTCGCCCCTTGTGGAATGAATTGCAAGGTTTGCTATAAGCACTGTTACCACAAGAAACCTTGTGACGGTTGCTTGAACAGTGACAAGGGAAAGCCGGAACATTGCCGCAAATGTAAAATAAAGGATTGTATCAAAGAAAAATCGCTGTCCTACTGTTTTGCGTGTGCGGAATACCCATGCAAGTTAATTAAAAATCTTGAGAAAAGCTATAACAAGCGGTATCAAGCAAGCCTTATAGAAAACAGCCATTTTGTTCAAACACATGGTTTAGTACGTTTTATGGAACAGCAGAAAGAAAAATATACCTGTCTGAAATGCGGCGGTATCATTTCTATCCACGACAGAGAATGTAGCGAGTGTCAAGAAAAAATAAGGTAAGGAGGCGAATATATATGGCATATTTCCAATATCAAGGTAAATCCGTTTTTTACAAAGAATACGGGCAAGGCGAGCCGCTTATCTTCCTACATGGCAATACGGCTTCTTCCAAAATGTCAGAACTTATCATGCCGTTGTATGAAGAACATTTCCGATGTATTCTGATTGATTTTTTAGGCAATGGACAGTCAGACCGAGTAAAAAACTTTTCGCCGGATATGTGGTATGACGAAGCCTTGCAGACGATTGCGCTTGCCGAGCATTTACAATGCGGAAAAGTAAGTCTTATCGGAACAAGCGGCGGCGCATGGGCGGCAGTCAATGCGGCGTTGGAACGCCCCGACCTGTTTCATGCTATCATAGCAGACAGCTTTGACGGACGTACTCTCAATGAAAATTTCTCTGCTAACCTTTTATCTGAAAGGAAAGCGGCGAAAGAAAATATACAGTCAAGAGAATTTTATGAATATTGTCAGGGCGCAGACTGGGAAAAGGTGGTTGACCTTGATACCGAAGCATTATT
Source organism: Blautia sp. (assembly GCA_050944615.1). Taxonomy (GTDB): domain Bacteria; phylum Bacillota; class Clostridia; order Lachnospirales; family Lachnospiraceae; genus Blautia_A. The sequence goes on along the minus strand of JBMNRL010000001.1, from coordinate 82,100 downwards.
GAAGTGTGCGGAAGAAAAACGCCCACTATTCCATAAGCCATTGGATGAATTAAAAACACCTATCCTATTCATGGGAAGTAGAGAAGATGAAAGTTGCCGGAACAACATGGAAGAAGAATACAAAGAAATGGCTTCTAAGTGTTCGCAATCTTCTGTATTTCTTTTTCCAAGCGGCGGACACCCCTCTCTTTTTTCCAATGCGGAACAATCCGCAACGCTGATAAAGAAATTCATAGACCAATACATAACTGAATAACCGCTACCCTTACAGTAGCACCAACGAGCAGGAAATCCCGAAACGGACTTCCTGCTTTTCTTATGCCCGAAATCAGAAAGGAGATTGTAACCATGACAGACATTGAAGAAAAGATTGCAAAAGCCGAGGAAGAAATCCGGCAGTTGCAGAACAGAAAGCGGAAACTTCTCAATCAGAAAAAGGACGCAGAACGCAAGGCAAGGACGCACCGCCTTATTGAGCGTGGGGCGATACTAGAAAGCCTGTTGGAGAAGCCGGAGCAGTACAGCAACGAGCAGATAAAGGGCTTGTTGGAGATTGCTTTTCAGACCACACAGGCACAGGAGCATTTACGGAAAATCGGGGAAGAAAACGGGGAGAATTAAATCTCCCTTGCTTGACAAGGGCGCACTTATACACCTTTACAGGTGTGTGCGCTCTGCCGAGGGCTTTTATCAGCGTTCCGCTGATACAGGGGAGCTACACTCCCCTACGGGAATTTCATTCCCTACCCCTTGTGTACTTCACGCCAGACGATACCCTGCTTTGCAGTCTATCGTCTGCCATGAAGTCTGAATATGCCGCCCGAAAGGAGGTTGACAGCGTGGCGATATACCATTGCAGTATTAAGATAATCAGCAGAGGGAAAGGCAAGTCAGCCGTTGCCGCCGCCGCTTACCGAAGCGGAGAAACCCTCACAAACCACTATGACGGCGTTACCCATGACTTTACGAGGAAAGGCGGTATCGTGCATACGGAAATCCTCTTGCCGCCCCATGCGCCGCCGGATTTTGCAGACCGTTCTATCCTTTGGAACAGCGTGGAGAAAATCGAAAAAGCCAAGAACTCACAGCTTGCAAGGGAGATTGAAATTGCCTTGCCCGTAGAACTGGACAGGGAACAGCAGATACAGCTTGTACGGGAATATGTGAAAGAAAATTTTGTGTCCGTTGGAATGTGCGCCGACTTTGCCATTCACGATAAGCAGGACGGAAACCCTCACGCCCATATCATGCTTACCATGCGCCCATTGGAGCAGTCCGGCGAGTGGGGAGCAAAGTCAAAAAAGGAATATCTTTTAGACAAGGACGGTCAGCGTATCAAGCTGAAAAACGGCACATTCAAGAGCCGTAAGGTTGATACGGTTGACTGGAACAGCCAGGAGAAAGCCGAGGTATGGCGGCAGGCGTGGGCGGAGATTGCAAACCGCTATCTTGCGTCACAGGACAGACCAGAGCGCATAGACCACCGTTCCTATAAGCGGCAAGGCATAGAGCAGATACCTACCGTTCACATGGGCGTTGCCGCCACCCAAATGGAGCGCAGAGGGATTGTGACAGAGAAAGGCGAGCATAACAGAGAGATACGGGAACAAAACCGACTGTTAAAAGAAGTCAAACGCCGGATTGCCGCCCTCACAGCATGGATAAAAGAAAAGGCTTCACAGGCAAAGGAAAATCAATCGGTCAATCCTTTCCCTTCCGTTCCTATCCCTTCCGAGCGTTCCGAACAGCCGCCTACCCTTTTAGAATTGCTTAACCGAGCCTACACAGAAGCCGCCAAACCACAGAGCCGGTAAGGGAAAATCCAAGACTTGAAGCTGTACGCAAAGGCATTTCAATTCTTGCAGAGCAGGAATATCACTACCCTTGTGCAGTTGCAGGGGGTTGTGTCGGATATGAAAAAGCGGTACTGGAATACCAACGGGGAAATCAAGCAGACGGAAAAGCTACTCCATGAGCGCAAGGAACTGATAAGCCAAGCCGAGAAATATCTGGAACACCGCCCCACCTACAAGGCGTATATGCAGACCAAGCCCAAGAAGCAGGAGGATTTTTTTGAAAGCAACCGAGCCGCATTGATTTTGTATCAGAGTGCCGAGCGTTATCTCAAAGAGCATTTAGGGAAAGACAAGGTGCTGAAGCCGAAAGCATGGAAAGCCGAGGTTGCCGACCTTACCCAAAAGAAAAGCCGCTTGTACGGCAGTTTGCAGACCTTGAAAGCGGAGGTGCAGGAAGCCGAAGCAGTCAAGAAATGCGTGGAACAGGCGGTACAGCCGGAGCAGACCAGAGCCAAGACGCAGAACAAACGGCGTGATATGGAATTGTAATTGCGCCATAATAGCAATAGACGATTGCTTGAAAGAGAAATAGGCATACGCTATAATATATTTATTCCATAGAGGGAGGGCGAAAGCATGAGTACAAAGGACGTATTAAAAAATATTCGTGTTAAAAATAGTCTAACACAAGATGAAATGGCTGAAAAGTTATCTGTTACCCGTCAAGCAGTTTCACGTTGGGAAAATGGCGACTCAACGCCGAATATAGAAACATTAAAGCAAATATCAATCGCATTTGATGTTTCTATCAATACATTACTGGGTAGTCCAAGAAAACTCATTTGTCAGTGTTGCGGTATGCCATTAGATGATGATAGTGTTATCAGCCGAGAAACCGATAACAGTTTTAATGAGGACTATTGCAAATGGTGTTATACAGACGGGCAGTTTGTGTATAAAGATATAGACGAATTGCTTGATTTTCTGGTAAGCCACATGTCGAATGACAGTTTTACACCTGAACAGGCAAGAGCATATTTTTCCGAACAACTTCCCAAATTGAAGCACTGGAAATAATATACCTTAGTTACGCAGTAGGCGGCTTGAAGCTCCTATTCTACAAGGCTTTTTAAGCGTCAAAATCGTAAAGACGGTGTTTTATACCTTTTTCCTCAAAAATGGGCTTCTATTGCGTAACACAGCCATTGAAAACTGAATAACCGCTACCCTCACAGTAGCACTACCGAGCAGGAAATCTTGAAAAGGACTTCCTGCTTTTTCTTTTGCCAAAATCAGAAAGGAGAGCCTATGCAGGAAACCACACAGACAGCCACGAAAACCACCGCCGCCCCGAAGCCGCAGACCGTCAAGCGGAAAATCGGAAAGACCACCTATGAATTGTCGCTACATTTCAGCCAGACAAGCACAGAACGCATGAGTGATAAAGTCATGCGGCTACTGGAAAATGACCTATCTACAAAGAAATGATAAAAACTTTTCTCTATGTCCTTGACAAACAGACCGAAAAGGATCAGTGACGACAGAGAGGAATTTAGACGGAGCTATGAGTGGGAGACCGATAACAATGATTTTATTCGGGTGACAGAAGAAGAGGCGGAGCAAATGGAGATACCGTTTTAAAGAATGGGGGGGTATTTATGGACAATCTGAGACAAACATACGAAGTATTCACGGAGTGCTGGAGGGCATACAAGAAGTTATATCCAGGGCGGAGCTTGAACGATGAAGATTATTGGAAACAGGTGGTAATCGTGTTAAGCGATGTAAGGGAGCGGCACCCAACAAAGTTTTGTGAGGAGATCTTAGGGACTATCAAAAATGAATTGGAGCGGATGGCGGGATGAAAGTAAGGGCGCAGGATGGCAGCCAAGTATTAGAGTACGGAGAAGCCTTTGTGGAGTATACGAAGGATGGTTATGCTGGCGTATATGTGAAGAGCTTATACAGCAGAAATGGCGCACTGGCAGGTCGATACGAAGATAAGGCCCGATGCTGCGGGGTTCTTGTGGATATGCTTCATGCTTATAAAAATGGAGAACGTGTTTTCTATATGCCGATAGAGTAAAGGCAAGAGATATGTTAAGCGATGCCAGTTGTACTTAAAGGTATATCTCGCAGAGGGCTAGATAGACAGTGCAGGCAGCAGGGGGGCAGTATCCCCCGGGGGAAGTGTATCGCATTTTTTGAGGAAGCTCACGACCACATATGCCTATTAGTAAATGATGTATTCCCAGATCAGGTTTTTAAATTTTACCCAACGGATGCAAGGGGGGGGGCGAAAATTGTTTTTTGGCGGTCCGCTACGACCACATATGCCGCAATCCTTACGCAAAATTCCCAAAACCCATATTTGCAGTGGCATATGTTTGCAAAACAAATAATTGCGTTCTCTAAAATCACCGTTAGAAAACCGCCCGCTGCATTGGTCATACAGGGGCGGCAGGTGTCAGATATTTAATTGCGAGAAGTCAATGGATAAGTCTTCATAGATTCCAGCTTTGACGGTATCAGCAAATGTATACTGCCATGAATCATTATTTTCAAAGTTATATACCAGTACGAGATTTTTTGCGGGGTCTACAATCCAGTATTCCCGGCCCCCCGCTGTGCGGTACTTAAAAAGCTTGGTGTAGTAATCCATTTGTCTGCTACTGGGGGAAACTATTTCTATAATCCAGTCAGGAGCGCCCTTGCAGCCCTTATCATCCAGCTTGTTTTTGTCACAGATAACAGAGATATCAGGTTCCACATAGGTATTTGTATTTTCGTCCAGATATACAGCGAACGGCGCAGGGAATACTTCACAATTACCTCTTTTGGACTGAATATAGTTCCCGATCGTGCGATCAAAAAAATGTAGGATTCTCTGATGGTTGGTACTTGGCGGTGCCATGTAATAGATTTGTCCATCAATCAACTCTGCCCGCTCTCCATCCGGCAGATTGTAGATATCTTCAATGGTGTATGTTCTTTCCTGTGGTAATGGCATGGAAACACATCCTTTCTGTAATAGTGTAGACATTTGGTTGTTAAGTATTCGGACAACTCAAAATATAACTGTCAGGTAACCACAAAATGTTGGGAGTGGTCAAGTGGCTTCACGCTCCATTCGTTCATCAATAGCTTTTTTGATGTAACCATTCACGGATTCTCCTTTATTTGCGGCGGCTATCTCCTCACATTTTTCTTTTTGGACATCCAGAGGAATCCGTTTAAGTGCTTTTTTTGCGTAATTATATCTTGCTTGTTTTTGATTTTTCTGTTAGTGGTACTATGGCACCTTCTTTCCAGACGGTTTAAAAGATGAATTTTAGGTAAATTAATTATTTTCCTGCTGCCCGGCTTCCTCAGGACAATATTCCATTAAATCCCCAGGCTGGCAATTCAATAATTTACACAACAAAGATATGTTTTCCCAAGAAACTGGTTCATTGTTACGGAATTTTTGTATTGTTGCCTCACCAAATAGTTTTTCTTTGCGTAGCCTATACGTTGAGTATCCAGCGTCTTTTAAAGCTGAAATAATATTTGTTTTGTATCCAATGGGCATTGAAACACCTTCTTTCTGAGATTTGCTGGAAAAAAAGATTATGTTTTTTCCACTATACATAGTATAACACATGGTATGCACAAATTACAAGTGTATATTATTAATAATATATACACTAAAATATTGTGTATAATGACAATGGACATACACTGATAATAAGTGTATAATATAATTATCAAAGGAACACAAAAGCCTTTGAAATCGCAAGACAGAAAGGATGGTAAAAATGAAGATGCCGAACCAGACAGAAGCATTCCAGAAGATAGTAGAGGAAAACCAGACAAGAAAAATACTCGAAATTCTAAGGGAATGTAGAACACTGGAAGAAGCTACAGAAAAGATAAAAGAATTGATTAAGTAATAGGCAAGAGCCAAGGGCTTCCAATACAGTTAGTCTTGCAACTGGGAAGCCCAAGACTTAAATACAGAATAACATGGATAACAAATAAAGTCAAGGAACGAACATCTCGAAAAGATGTGAAGCCGGAAACCATATCCCTGTGAGTGAGCGAACCGCAAGAAAAATAGTCAGGAAGATGATCCGGCCGCTGCCTTGACAGATAAAAACATTCAAAGAGACGTGCCATATAAGGCAGAAAGGGGTATATGCAATGAGATTAAACGGGAAAAAGCTCCTGGATTTAATGAGAGACAAGAGCCTCACAGACGAAATGATTTGCTCTAGAACAGGTCTTTACCGAAAGTCACTGCAATGGATTCTTGACAGCGGCTTCGTATCGATGGAAGCAGCGGAACGCATTGCCGAAGCCGTAGGGATTGAAGCAAAAAAGATCCTGCTGCCGGATGCGATGATGGACGTGGAAAATGCAATTGAATTTACAAAAGACAGTGACAGAGCCACCGTTTCGTTTTCCCAAGGGAGGTACATAGGCAGGATTAGAAAGCTGGCCGCTGCCCGACCTGAAGAATGTGAAATTATGACGGAAAATAAGGACGGCAGTATATGCGCTCATATTCCGGTTAATTGGGTGAAAATTAGTCCGCCCAAAAAATATACGGAGGAACAGCGTCAAAAGATGGCAGTGCGATTGCAGAGAAAATAAATTTGACGCACGTACTGTGGGAGGGAAAGCGGTCAAAAATCGATTTTAAACCATTCGGTGGAGAATTGTTAGGCTATAGCATTTAACCATTAAAAATGATGATGATAACAGGAGGTAAAAACGATGGGTGAACGAGCGATAGCAAACCGGTTAAGAAAGCTTAAAGAATTGGAAGAGCAACGGGATACAATTCAACGGGAAATAGAAAGTCTGAAAGATGAAATTAAAAAAGATATGGAGCGCAGAGAGGTGGACGAGCTGCAAGCCGGGGACTTTCTGGTGAAATGGAAAGCGGTCATTGGCAGTCGGTTTGACAGCAAGGCTTTTAAAAAAGAGCATGAAAGCTTGTACAGTCAGTATTTAAGAACAACAGAATGCAAAAGATTCACAGTAGCATAAGAGAGGCCCTTGTCAAAGCGGCAACTCTGACAGGGGCCAGCAAAGCCGATGTTATACAAATAATCAGCAAAAGTAGTATAGCATATGTCGGCAGGAAAGGAAACTAAAAAATGTCATCAATGAACCACGAGAATGAAACCATACAGTTTTTAAGCCGCCAAAGAATCGGTATTTTTTGGGCAAACGATGAAGCCAGGAAACAAGTAGATGAAATCGCAAAGGCAAGACCGTACACAGTCAGTGTTGAATCGGCAGCGGATGTCTTTACATTGGGTTATATATATGGGCAGCGTGCAGAGCGGGCCAGAAGAAAGAAGGGAGAATATGAAAGAAAAGATCATACAGGTTCTATTTGACAGCTGGTGTGAGGGGGAGTTTGGCATAGATTATGCAGCGGATCAGATTTCAGATGGAGCAATTAACGATATAGTGGAACATTTTAAGGCAAAGGGAAACGATCAAAACTACATAGAAACCAATGTTATGCGGGCGGTATGCATACATGAAAAGGCTGCATTTTTAGCTGGCGTTCGGATTGGCCTTGCACTGATAACCGGAAGTATATGGGCGGCGCATTGACCGCTGCCCTTATGTAATTAATTGAGAGGTGATAAACGGTGTCTGAAAAAAGAAGGGATAACAAAGGAAGAATTCTACAGAAGGGTGAGAGTCAAAGGACAGACGGAAAATATGTTTTCAGATACATTGACTTAGATGGGACAAGGAAGTCTGTTGATAGCTGGCAACTGGTTTGCACAGATAAAAACCCTTCTGGAAAGAAGAAAAAGAAACCTCTCCGTGAACAGGAAAAAGAGATACAGTTAATTCTTGAAAAAAGAGGATCAACAGCTGGCATGTATTATACCATGAATCAGTTTTTTGATTTTTATTTAGAAAATAAACGTTATAAGGGTAAACGCTTAGATCCAAAGACCAGTAATAATTACAGGCAGTTATGGCGAAACCATATAGAGCAGTCGCAGGTGGGAAAAAAGAAAGTGAATGACTTGATCAAAATGGATTTAGTGAATCTTTATAAACATTTGCAGAGAGAAGAATGTCTGTCTTATGGAACAATCACATTAATTAATAAATTAATCAGTGCGATGATGAATATGGCCATTGACTATCAGCTGATTGAACGCAATCCAACGGTTAGAGTAATGCAGGAAATTGAGGGGCACCAGAAAGTAAAAGAGGCATTGACCAGAAGCCAGCAAAGGGCTTTGCTCGATTTTGCAAAGAAAAACTATCATAAAACCTATTTGAAAATGCTGATTTTAATACATACTATGTGCAGAGCGCAGGAATTTAATAAGCTAACAGTCAATGATATAGATTTTAAGCGTCGTATAATTTCAATCAACCATCAATTGAAATTTCGTGATGGCAAAATTCTCCTCGCCGTTCCCAAATATTCCAGTATCAGAAGCATACCAATGGACAACATGGCTTATAAAGCGCTAAAAGAATGGATATTCTTGTACTATGAGGACTCAGGGGTATCTATAGATGGCCAAAGTGGTTTTTTGTTTTTTGAAAATAGAGCAGTCCCTATTTATGAAACTAAACTATACGCAGAATTAAAGCAAGTCCAAAAGGCGTATAACAAGACGCATACTGAAAAAATAGAGGACCTAAGTCCACATACATTACGGCACACTGGATGCACAAGAAGGGCTGAAAATGGTATGGATAGAAGTGTTTTACAGTATTTGATGGGACATTCAACCTCCAGGGTCACACAGATATATGATCATGTCCAAGAGGAAAGAGCACGCCATGAAATCCTTGAAACTGCCCAGTAGCAGCGGATTTTAGAGAAAAAGTTTTACACCAAATTTTACACCATTTCAGCGATTTTACACCATTTTTTATACCATTTGATGAGAATTTAATACTGGTTATGATTGTTTATTATTCTGCTTTTAGAGTCTTGAAACCCGCATAAATACAGAGGAAATGCGTTTATCCGCATTTATTTTGGTTTATGAAGAAATAACCTTATCTGGCTCGTTATCTTACATAGGTGTAAGTTTAGCACGAAAAATGTAAGCTGCATCGATGGCAGCCAAAAGAAAAAGGATTTATACTGTGTTTAACAATAAAAATAATGGTTTTTCAAAATGAAAGAAGGAAGGTTGAGGTGAAGCGTAATATGTTCATACTTCGTTTTATTCAAAGAGTGGTTTCTGTGATCCTGTTTGCTGTTTTGTGCGCCGGAGCGGTCTTGACCTATCAAGGGTATCACATGTATGAGAACGGACTTCAGCGGATGAGCCTTCATCAGATGGAAGCACAGATTCAGTCCAAAGAGGAATATACCACATTGGAAGAGATGCCCCAAATGTATTTGAATGGGGTGATCGCAGTGGAGGATAAGCGGTTTTATAAGCACCCTGGTGTTGATGTGCTGGCTATCGGACGGGCTGTGGTGAACGATATCAAGGCCGGGGCGTTGGTGGAGGGCGGAAGCACCATCACCCAGCAGCTGGCTAAAAATATGTATTTCGATCAGGAAAAACGGTTCAGCCGGAAAATAGCGGAAGTGTTCATGGCTGTTAAAATGGAGAAAGAATTTTCCAAAGAAGAGATTTTGGAGCTGTATTTGAATTCCATTTATTTTGGCAATGGCTACAGCTGTGTGAAAGAGGCAAGCGTAGGTTACTTCGGGAAGGCTCCCAGCCAGCTGAACGAAGATGAATGCATCATGCTGGCGGGAATTCCCAATGCGCCTTCTGTCTATAATCCGGTGGATAATCCAAAGCTGGCGGTACAGCGTCAGCAGCAGGTACGCACACAGATGATCAAAGCCGGTTATCTGGAAAAAGAAGATGGTCCGGAGGTCTTGTCAGCCGCATCTTAGAGCTTTGGATTTACCGGAAGCTGGATGAGAAAAGTGGCGCCTCCTCCCGGCGTATCTTCCACTTGAATAGAGCCTTTGTGGAGACGGAGGATTTCCCGGGCAATACAAAGGCCCAGACCATAATGGTTTTTGTCAGTGCGGGAGGTATCGCTTCGGTAAAAACGTTCAAAAATTTTATTCTTTTCCTCCTTGGGGATTCCGGGGCCGTTATCGGCTATCCGGATTTCCAGGGAGTTATTTTTTTGGCTTAATCCCAGCAGGATATGGCCCCCATCCGTTACATACTGTAAAGCATTGTCCATAAGAATGGTCAGCACCTGTTCCATACGTTCTCGGTCACAGAGGCAGTCGGGCAGTACCTCTTCCGGAAGATCTAGAGTTAGACGTATGTTCCTGCTTTTGGTGAGCACTTCATATTTTTCATAGGTGTCCAATAAAATGCTGTCCAGCTGCTCTGGCCTGCTGGTGATGTGCAGAGCATCCGCATCGGAATTGGCTAAGGTGAGCATATCCTGGATCAGGCTGGACATGCGGTTCCCTTCCTTGCGGATCATAGAAGCAAAATGCGGTATCCGGCCGGGAGGGACTTTTTCCAATACGGACGCGGCGGAGAGGATGACTGCCAGCGGGGACCGCAGCTCATGGGAAGCGGAAGCGATGAAAATATTCTGGCTTTTTTGGCTTTCCTCAATGGGATGCAGCATCTGCAGAGTAAAAAACCAGGAAAATAGACCCAGGAGGGTCAGAGCCAGCAGGTCAGCCAGGAAAAATAAAATACCGGTACGGATGAGCTGCTGTTTTTGGGGAGCCAGGGAGTGTAGGACCAGGACGCCGAGCTGACCGCCGCTCTTAGGGAGAACAGCGGCAGAAACATCCCAGTATTCTCCATCCTTGTCTTTGAGCGAAAATTCCTGATGTATGGCAAGGCGGTTTGTGGTGGGAAGAAAGATGTCAATTCCATAGGAATTGCGCGCTTTTTCCAAAGCCTTTTCTTTTATTTGGGCCTGTGCGTCCCCGGAGCCAAAATCCTGGGAAAGCAGCGGCCGTTCCCCATCGTAGATGTAAAGCCGGACCTGGTTGCTGGATTCCATTTGTAGTACCCATTGGTGGGTGATGATGTCCTGACTTTCCAAATAGGAAAAAATGGATTGGATATTATTTGCAAAGGAGATTTCTGCATTTTGGATCAGGCTGTTTTTGGTGATAAAAAAACAGACCAGACTTAAACAAACCAAGATCAGTCCGGTGATCAAGGTACAGAAAAATGTAAGCTGTGCGTGCAATCTTTTAAACATAAGCAGTCTCCAATTTGTAGCCGATTCCCCGTATCGTGGTAATAGTCAGACGGCTTTGGACATACAGCAGACGTTTCCGGAGAAAATGGATGTAGTTGTCCAAATTGCCTTCTTCCACCTCTGCATCGGGGCCCCAGACCCGGGATAGAATCACCATCCGGGGAAGGACGGTGTCCGGACTGCGTAAAAATACTTCCATCAGACGGCCCTCCCGTTTGGATAAAATGAGCTGGTGGTGTTTGGTGGATAGCTGTCTGAGGGAAATGTCATAGGAGACGTCTCCCAAGCTCAGGGTTTCCTGTTCCACGATATTTTTTGAACGGCGGCGGATGGAACGGATCCGCGCCATCAATTCTTCAAATTCAAAGGGTTTGACCATATAGTCATCTGCTCCGCAGTCCAAACCCTCAATTCGGTCGTAGAGCTCACCCAGTGCGGTGAGGAGAATGACGGGAGTTTCAATATGATTATCCCTGGCCTTTTTTAATGCCATCAGTCCATTCATGGTAGGAAGCATCCGGTCCAGAATCACCAGGTCGTGAGCATTTTGCAACATCAGATCCAGGCCATCCCGGCCGTCATGACAGATATCCACAGTGATGTGTTCCTGCTCAAATTGGTATTTTAAGGTTTCACAAAGGTTTTGATCGTCTTCAATGAGTAATAGATGCATGATATCACCTCTAAGCCGAAATTATCAAGGTTCTTAAGAATTATATCATAAAAATCTTCAAAAAATCTGGAAGTTATCTCTAAAAAAACGAACGGATTTAGAGATAGATGTTTTAGGAAAAAGAAACAAAAGGTACACACGGTACCCTGCGGATTGTGATATAATAAGACCACGGAAATGGAGGTGCGGGAATGAGACTTTGTTCAGATATGTTGTTAAAAGATCTGTCCCAATACGTGAAGGTGGAATGCATCGGGGAAAAACGTATGACGTTGTCTTTAAATCCTCCGATTTTTTACAGCTCAGATCTTAGGTATCAAAATGACATTGTATATATCGGCCGGATCGGGGAGCTGCCTCCGCCTCCGGAAGGGGTATCTTGCCAGATCATCTGCGTAGGAGGCGTTCTTCCACCGGATTGGGAACCGGGCAGCAGCTGTGCATTTTCCATTTCTTCAGAAGCGGATATCCTGCATATATTTAACATCGTCCAGGGGACATTTATCCGATACAATGAGTGGGATATGAAGCTGTCCCATATTTTGGAGACTACTGCAAATCTGGAAGAGATGATACAGCAAGCTTCAAAGCTTTTGGGGCGATCTATTACCTTGATCAACAATCAGCTGGAGATCATTGTCCAATCAGAACAAGGGGACGATGATGCCAAAGCATCTATGACTCCTGCGGGCGTGCGTTTGTGGGCAGATTCCCATAAGAGAAATACATCTATGAGAGATCCCTTTTTCTTCCAGGTGGAGGGAATGTCTACATACTGCATCAATGTTTACATACACGATGCCTATTGGGGAATGCTGGCAATGGCAGCCACCCGGTTGGATATCTTATCGGAAAAGATTGTTTTGTTTCAGTATTTTTATAATATTTTTTTGAAGGCGCTGAAGAAAAATATCAACAACAGCAGGGGAAATATGATCACGCTGAAGACGGTGCTCACGGATCTTTTAAAATGTCTTCCGGTGAGCAGCGCGAAGCTGGAGAAGGCCTGCAGAAACAGCGGTCAGGAGGGTGGGCCATGGATCTGCGCCGCATTGCGGCCGGTAGGGGCGATGAACAACCTGCCGCGGGAATATTTCTGCCGTCAGCTGGAGAACCGTTTTCCCGGCAGCAATGCCATTGAATTTAATTCCTATATTGTCCTATATTTGATGCTGGAACCGGAGCAGGTCAGTGCAGACGGAAAATATCCTTTTTTGGAATCAGGGCTGGCCGAGGTGGGGCTGCCTGCCGGAATCAGTCTGCGGTTTGAGAATATCTTAAAGGCCCGCGGCTTTTTCCGTCAGGCGGTGATCGCGCTGGAGATGGCTTGCAGCCTGGATCCGGGCAGTGAAATCTGCTATTTTAAGGATTATGCGCTGTCCTATGTGCTCAAAAACAGCATCGGCGAGTTGAAGCCGGATTTTTTGATTCCGTCAGGGCTGCTGAAGCTGAAAAAAGAGGAGCATACCGGAACGGATGACTGGAACACCCTGAAGGTGTATCTGGACAATGAGATGAATGCCTCCCAAACGGCGCGGGAGCTTTTTATCCACCGGACGACACTGCAGATCCGCCTGAACCGGATCCGGGAGTCCGTGGATTTGGACACAGCAAAAAGCCGGCTGTATATCCGGTACTGTATTTATCTCTATGAGCTGTTCCAGCGGCTGTGACCGGACGAGGCTGATAATCAGAAAGAATCCTGCCCGGTCTCTCTTTTGACACCCAAATCTTAGCAAATAAAAAAACAGGTTGCCTGTCTGATCAGGAAGCCTGTTTTTGGTCTGTAGATGATTATGATAGGAAAACCGTTGCTTAGTTCGTGTTGCATAGTTATTTTTGCTATTTTTTTAGAAATTCGAAAACTTCAAAAAATCCAGCATTTATGCGGACCGTAGCATTTTCAAGGAAAATAAAAAATGCAGTCGATCACTCAATATCCGAACACTCCGGATTCAGATTTGCACGTTTTAGTGGAGCAGATAAAGCAAAATCCGAACTCCCGTTAAAGAGTTCGGATTTAAACTTATTAAATGGAGCATACGGGACTTGAACCCGTGACCTCCACACTGCCAGTGTGGCGCGCTCCCAACTGCGCTAATGCCCCGTGAGAGCATTATATCACAGTTGATCTTCCATGAAAAGAGTAAATTTTTTCTTTTTTCTTTAGATTTTGGTGTCGAAAGGGGCGAACTGGCAGACAATGTTCCCCCTGTGGCAGACGCACGTTCCCTTCTGCTAAATGCCAACCCCAATTTTCTCTAAAAAAGAAAAAATATTTAGAGGGAATCTTAAAGAAAAGATTAAGGCTCTCCTGGTAGGATAATAACAGCTTTCAGTACATCAGGAGGAAAGGAGAGAAAGATGAAGATGAGATTATTAGCGGCAGTTATGGCAGGAGTATTATTTGCTGGCTGCCTGATGGGCTGCGGAGGGGAAAAAGAAACAAAAACAGCGGCTATGGGCCGTTTTATGGAGGAAGACGAAAAACTGCCAGACGGCATCAATCGGATCATAGGCTTGGACCAGCTTTCAGACGGGACGCTTTTGATGTTGGGGGAGGACACAAAAGGGGGCACACGTTATTGGGAGACCAGTAAGGATGGCGGAAGGAGTTGGGAATCTCAAACATTTCCGGAGGGGTTTTCCAAGGAAAAGCTTGTGGAAATTGATCATGCGGAAATTTCACCGGAGGGAGAAATTTTGGTGGAAGCGCTGGATGAATCCTGGCAGACAAAGTTTTATCTTTATGCGGATGGCCAGGTGACGCCTTTTGATCCCAAGCTGGATCCCTATGATGCGCAGGAAACGGCGGCTGCCAGTACAAGTGCCTCCGTAAGCGCGGAATCTGATGGGGAAGAAAAGGCTCCAGATATGGAAGCTTTGGGAGAAAGCGTGCAGATGGAGAATATGGTCCGGGAAGTGAAATTCGGGCCAGATGGTACGCTTTTGGTGCAAGACCTCAATGGCAACGTTATGGAAATGGATAAAACCTCCGGAAAGTGCTTATATAAATATGCAAAGGGCAGTGCCAGCGGCAATATGCAGACAGCAGGCAATATGCTGATCATCATGGGGACGGACGGGCCGTCTTATTATGATATTGCCCAGAAAGAGGAAGTGGACGGGCAGAATGTGTTAACGGAAGCCTTGGGAGCCAAATCCGGGTCTGGTCAAGGGAACTCCACCATCGGTGAGGATATGATCTGTACGGCCGGTGCCCAGGAAGGAAATCTGGTCTATTGCAGCCGTCAGGGCTTGTTCAGCTATCTGGAGGGCGGCAGCACGGTGGAGCAGCTGATTAATGGGGATTTGAATTCCATCAGCAATCCTGGACAGGAACTGCTACAGCTGCTTTGTCTGGATAAAGAACAGTATTTACTAGCTGTTTATGACAGCCATGCCGGGGAAAGTCATTTGTACCGGTATGTTTATGACGAGACCGTGCCTACCGTGCCGGATAAGGAATTGAAGATTTTCACCCTTCAGGATTCCAGCGAGCTGCGGCAGGCGATTGCAGTCTACCGGAAGGAACATCCGGAGGTTTATGTCAATCTGGAGGCTGCCCTGACTGGAGAGGACGGCATTACGGTGGAGGATGCTATCCGGACACAGAATACCAGCCAGATGGCAGGAAAAGGCGCAGACATTTTGATCATGGACGGCTTTCCGTTAGAAAGCTATTTGGAAAAGGGGCTGCTGAAGGATATCAGCGATGTCGTTGACGACGTGCAGGAGAAGGACGGGATTTTTGAAAATATTCGAAAAGCATATGAAGAAGATGGAAAAGTTTATGCACTTCCGGCGCGATTTTTTCTTCCAGTGGTGGAAGGGGACGAAGCAACGGTGAAGGCTGGCAAGGATCTGGGCAGTTTGGCGGAGTATGCCATGGAAATGAAAGAAAAGTCACCGGATGCCGGTATCATCACTGCTTCCGAACCAAGCGAGGTGCTGGAAGAATTTTATCATGGGGAATCCGGCCATTGGATGCAGGATGGGGAATTATCCAGGGACAAAATAAAAAGTTATTTAGAAGCGTCAAAAGCTATTTATGATACACGGCTGACAGAGAGCGACGAGGGAATACCATCCGTAAGCTTTTCCAGCAACATTTCTGAAAACTCTGCCATCAGTGGAACTATTACTTCCGCCGGGCTCAATTGTGCCATTGGATACAGCCGGATGGCCTATGGACTTATGGGAGGGATATCTGATTATATGACAATGCTGGCCATTGAACAGGCAAAAGGGTTGACCCATGGAGAGATGGGCACAGGAAAAAGTTTTGTTCCCTATCTCTTAGCGGGAATCAGCAGCAAATCGGAAATGGAGACAGAGGCGAAGAATTTTCTTAAAATCCTCTGGGGAAAAGATGCCAGCTCCACGATGTTATCCGGAATTCCGGTGAACCGGGCGGCGTTGGCGGTCATAGAAGAAAATGTGGAGAATGGGGTATTTGCAGGGGGAATGGCCCTCATGAACAGCGATGGCACGATGTCTATGTTAGATATGAAAGCACCCAGCGCAGAAGAAATGCTGGATTTTTACCAGATGGCAGAGCAGGTGGAGATACCGGAATTGAGTTCCCAGGTGATCAAAGATTTGGTGATGGAGGAAGGCACCAAATATCTGGCAGGGTCCACAGATTTGGACACGGCTTTGAAAGCCATTATGCAGAAGGCAAGCTTATATTTCAGTGAGTAAAAGAAGGTACAAGAAAACGAGCCCCTCTATTTAGAGGGGCTCGTTGCCGTATTTGAAAGCCATCATCATTTCTTTCGTAAGGCTGATATCTTCGCCTTCATCTGGAATATCATCCCGGTGGAACCATTCTGCCATGGATAATTCCTCACGGTCCAAGGTGATGGAGTCGTCTCCGTCCAAATCACAGAAAAAGCCGAAGAGCAAAGTCCCGGAAAAAGACCAGGGCTGGCTTTTGTAATAGCGGAGGTTTTTGACCTTCAGGCCGACCTCTTCCAGGACCTCCCGGTGCACGGTCTCTTCGATAGTCTCCCCGATTTCTGCATAACCGGCGATCAAAGCATATTTTTTGTAATTGCGGCCCTCATATTTGGACAACAACAGCTTGTCCCCGTGAGTGATCGCTACGATGACAGCCGGAGACAGCGGAGGATATTCCGGATTTTTACATTCCGGACAATACATCATACGCTCCTTCTTGCTGTGGATCATCGGTGTTTTGCAGATTCCACAGTACTGGCGGCGCTGGTACCAGAGATAGAGCTGGTAGCCGGTCACACCGGCAAAGGCCAGGTGCTGCGGTCCGGCGGTGCGGAGTGTGCGGATGTTGTCAAAATGATACCCGGCAAGCAGGCTGGGATCCAGATGGGGGATCAGGTAGAAACGGTCCTCATCAATGGAAAACAGATACACATAGTTTTCATACAGTTGCTCTGTTTTGCCCTCCAATTCCCGGAACTGGGGAAGGGTTAAGGTGTCGTTTTCCTTTTTTAGCAGGATTTCCCCGTTTTCATAGACCAGCAGATAGCTATGTAAATCGGGGGCCTGGGGCTGGTATTCATTGTGATAGATATGCGGTGCGATATCTTGTATCATGGATATTCTCCTTCATTGATATTGTTGGGTGCTTACACTAATGAATTAGTATATGCTCTCCGACAGTAAAAATCAAGGCTGAATTAAAAGGAAAATAGGGCATTTTCAGGCGTTTTCATCGGTTTCCTCTTCCGATGCTTTCGTGTATCCATGGTATTCAGACATATGCAGAATCAAAGTATCAGGGGGAGTGATCAATTCAATCCTTTCATTTTTGGCCATATCCAAATCTCCGACGGTGAGGATGGTTCCTGCTTTGAGTTTCCCAACGTCGATTTCGACCTTTTCAATCAACGCCGATGGCATGGCTTTGTAGGAGATTTCAGATAGGTGATGCGTCAAAAACCCCACGGCATTTTCTGGATTCAGAAGTAGAATCGGAACGGAGCTGATCACCTTTTCCCCTTCTACGAGCATTTGGAAATCAATGTTATAGTATTGGCGGCTCATAGGATCATAGGTTACGTCTTTTAAAAGGACATTTATCTTCTGGCCTTCAAGATCCAGAATTGCCTGACTGCCTTTTGTATGCGTGTTAAGGAATTGTTTCGTTTCTTTGGCTGAAAACTGGATGGGAATGGATTCGGTCATATCCTTGCCGTAGACATTGCCGGTGATCTTTCCTTGTCGTCTGAGCGCCTTAGCTTTTACGTTCATGTCCCTTTTTACTGCTTTCAATGTCGTCATAGTTTACCTCTTTTCCGCGGAGAGTTCTCCGCTGCTGCTGATTCTACATAGGTCAAAGGTATTAACTATCATCGTTGCACGCCTTTTGGGTTACCCTTGCAGGCTGTTCGATTGTCCCTGGCGATGGTAATTGATTACCGTTTCGTATATTATAGCACTATGGAAGACAAATGCAAATGATATGCCGGCTGACTGTAGCGGCAGAAAGAATAGCAGTTACCGTTCACAGGTGCCCTGTAAGCGGCAGCAGAATCTGGCCCATTTAAAGCCGCTTCGGCGAGGAACCAAATACTTTGGCTGTTTATCTGTACTGGCCCGTGTATTTTCGGCAGGTGAAAATGCCGGGAGTGAACAGCAACAAATATCACTCATATCATCTGACTTCACAAAATCTTCACAGAAAAATGATGTTTGTTCGTTGACAATTTAAATAATAGGTGTTATATTACAAATAGAACAAAGAAATAACCGATTGGATCATTCATAGAAGAACGGAGGAATGACTTATGATGATGCCTAGTATTTTTGGAGAAGACTTGTTTGACGATATGATGGATTTCCCATTGGAGAGAGAAGTTTTCGGCAGACGTAATCCTCTGTATGGAAAACATGCGAAGAATCTAATGAAGACCGATGTCAAAGAGACAGAAGAAGGCTATGAAATGGCTGTGGATCTGCCGGGCTTTCAAAAAGATGAGATCAAGCTGGAGCTGAAGGATGGGTATTTGACCATCGGCGTGGCAAAAGGCTTGGATAAGGACGAGAAAGACAAGGACGGCAAATTTATCCGCAAAGAGCGTTATGCAGGCAGCATGAGCCGGAGCTTTTATGTGGGAGAAGCAGTTACCCAGGACCAGGTGCACGCAAAATTTGAGGACGGCATTTTGAGACTGACGCTGCCGAAGGAAGAGCAAAAGAAGGTAGAAGAAAATCATTATATTGCCATTGAAGGTTAACGTCTTTTCCTTATGTGGAGAGCGGCCCGTTTGACCGCGGATGATAGTTGAAAATAGCAGGGCACCACATTTGCAAACAAATGTGGTGCCCTGCTTTCGTCTGCTGGGTTTCGCGGCAGATTATTT
Source organism: Blautia sp. (assembly GCA_050944615.1). Taxonomy (GTDB): domain Bacteria; phylum Bacillota; class Clostridia; order Lachnospirales; family Lachnospiraceae; genus Blautia_A. The sequence continues at coordinate 63,090 of JBMNRL010000001.1, read as the reverse complement.
CTGAGCGTTTTTTTTCAATTCTGCCATCTTCATTGCCCGCACCTTCAAAGGAAGACCGAACAGTGTGATGAATCCATCGGCGTCATGGTGGTCATAGAGATCGCCGGTGGTGAAGGAGGCCAGGGATTCGCTGTACAGGCTGTAGGGAGAGGTGGTGCCGGCTTTGATGATGTTGCCTTTGTATAACTTGAATTTCACTTCTCCGGTCACGTATTGCTGGGTGGATTCCACAAATGCCTGGACAGCCTCACGCAGCGGTGTAAACCATTTTCCTTCGTATACGATCTGAGCAAATTTGTTGCCCATGTCTTTTTTTACTTCCATGGTGGCGCGGTCTAACACCAGCTCCTCCAGCTGCTGATGGGCTTCCATCAGGATGGTTCCGCCAGGGGTTTCATAAACACCACGGGATTTCATGCCTACCACGCGGTTTTCTACGATATCTACGATACCTATGCCATGTTTTCCGCCCAAAGCGTTCAGCTCGGTGATGATCTCAGAGACTTTCATGGCTTTGCCGTTCAAGGTCTTGGGAACGCCGGCTTCAAAGGTCATGGTGACATATTCACCTTCGTCCGGAGCGTTTTCCGGGGATACGCCCAATACCAGCAGATGGTCATAATTCGGCTCCTGTGCCGGATCTTCCAGCTCCAGACCTTCGTGGCTGATGTGCCACAGGTTCCGGTCACGGCTGTAGCTGTTGTCAACGGAGAACGGAAGGTTGATGCCATGCTGTTTGCAGTATTCAATTTCATCCTCCCGGGACTGCATGGTCCAAATATCGGTCATACGCCAAGGAGCGATGATCTTTAAGTCTGGAGCCAGAGCTTTGATGCCCAGCTCGAAGCGGATCTGATCATTTCCCTTGCCGGTAGCTCCGTGGCAAATGGCAGCTGCGCCCTCTTTTCTGGCAATCTCCACCAGACGTTTGGCGATGACCGGACGTGCCATGGAGGTGCCTAACAGGTATTTGTTTTCATAGACAGCACCTGCTTTTACGCAAGGCATAATGTATTCATCGCAGAATTCATCGACAATGTTTTCAATATACAGCTTAGAAGCGCCGGATAATTTCGCTCTTTCTTCCAATCCGTCCAATTCATTACCCTGTCCGCAGTCTACACAGCAGCAGATGACTTCATAATCAAATTTTTCCTTCAGCCACGGAATGATGGCCGTGGTATCCAGCCCACCGGAATACGCCAATACTACTTTTTCTTTCATTTTCTATATCCTCCTTAAGGTAAATGTTCTTTCTGAAGCATTAACTATGTGATAATATACAACATCTCTAATAAATATGCAAGAGGAAAATGAAAAAATGATATTATAAAAGAAAAACTTGCATAATATTCATTTTTAATGTATAATCATGCACATCCATAAAAATGCTTTACGAATATGGGAAAAAGGTATATGATTAAAAATGCTTTCTATTCTATGGCAGATTAAAGTGGCTTTGTGATGAATAATTACTATATATAATAGGAAAGAGAGGAACGGGTAAAATGATAAAAGCAGGTATCATCGGCGCAACAGGTTATGCGGGAAATGAATTGGTCCGCCTGTTGGTGGGACATCCGGAAGTGGAAGTGGCCTGGTTCGGATCCAGAAGCTACATAGATAAAAAATATGCAGAGGTTTACCAGAATTTTTTCCGGATTGTGGAAGCAAAGTGTCTGGATGATAATATGGAGAAAATGGCAGATGAGGTGGACGTGATCTTTACTGCCACGCCGCAGGGGTTATGTGCCTCCCTGGTGAATGAGGGGATTTTGGAAAAGGCCAAGGTGGTGGATTTAAGTGCTGATTTCCGTATTAAGGATGTGAAGAAGTACGAGAAATGGTACGGGTTGGAGCATAAGGCGCCCCAATTTATTGATGAGGCAGTTTACGGACTTTGTGAGATTAACCGGGAAGCTGTGAAAAAGGCGAGACTGATTGCCAATCCGGGCTGTTATCCCACCTGTTCTACATTGAGCATTTATCCTTTATTAAAAGAAGGTCTCATTGATCCTTCCACAATCATCATTGATGCCAAGTCCGGAACCTCCGGTGCCGGGCGGGGAGCAAAAGTGGACAATCTTTTTTGCGAGGTAAACGAAAATATCAAGGCTTATGGGGTGGCTACTCACAGACATACCCCGGAAATTGAAGATCAGCTTGGCTACGCGGCGGGAGAAGAGGTGCTGATTAATTTCACCCCCCATCTGGTGCCGATGAACCGGGGAATCCTGGTGACTGCCTATGCGTCCCTGAAAAAGGACGTTTCCTATGAAGAGGTTAAGGCCGTTTACGATACCTATTATAAGGATGAAACATTTGTCCGCGTGCTGGATCAGGATGTGTGCCCTCAGACTAAGTGGGTGGAAGGCAGCAACTATGTGGATGTGAATTTTAAGATCGATCCCAGGACAAAACGGATCATTATGATGGGCGCTATCGACAATGTGGTCAAGGGCGCTGCCGGACAGGCGGTCCAGAATATGAATTTGATGTTTGGGTTCCCGGAGACGGAGGGGCTTCTCCAGATACCGATGATCCCGTAAATAGAGAGGAGATACAGGAATTCCTGTAAGTGATAAAAATGATCAGAGTGATGAAAGCGGCAGATTATGATGGGGTGTATGCCCTCTGGAAAAAGATCCGGGGTTTCGGGCTTCGGAGCATTGATGATTCCAGGGAAGGGGTGGAACGTTTTTTAGACAGAAACCCCCATACCAGCATTGTGGCAGAAATGGACGGAAAGATCGTTGGCAGCATTTTGTGCGGTCATGACGGCAGGCGGGGCTGTTTTTATCATGTATGTGTGGATGAGGCTTACCGGAGACATGGCATCGGGAAGGCCATGGTGGTGATGGCGATGGAAGCGCTGCAGCGGGAACATATCAATAAGGTGTCTCTGATCGCGTTTACGAAAAACGATGTGGGCAATGCCTTTTGGAACACCATCGGATGGACCAGACGGGAAGACTTGAATTACTATGATTTTACGCTAAATGAAGCAAATATCACAGCTTTTAATGAACAGTGACGGGAGGATGAAAAAATGAAGGTAATAGAAGGCGGCGTCACGGCTGCCAAAGGGTTTGAAGCAGCAGCGGCAGCAGCGGAGATCAAATATAAAGGGCGGGATGACATGGCCTTGATTTACAGCCAAAAGCCCTGTATGGCAGCCGGCACATTTACCACCAATGTGGTGAAGGCGGCGCCAGTAAAATGGGACCAGAAAATCGTAAGCGACAGTCCTTTTGCCCAGGCAGTGGTAATTAACTCCGGCATTGCCAATGCCTGTACCGGCCAGGATGGGTATGGCTATTGTGAGGAGACCGCCAGGAAGGCAGCCAAGGTCCTGGGAATTCCTGCGGACAGTGTATTAGTGGGTTCCACCGGCGTCATCGGCATGCAGCTGCCTATGGACCGGATCGTAAAGGGCGTGGAAATGCTGGCCAAGGCGAAGGAGGCTTCTCTGGAGGCAGGAACGAAGGCAGCGCAGGCCATCATGACCACAGATACAGTGAAAAAAGAAATTGCCGTTGCGGTGGAAATCGGCGGCAAGACCGTAACCTTAGGCGGTATGTGTAAGGGGTCCGGAATGATCCATCCCAATATGTGTACGATGCTTGGATATGTGACTACAGATGCTGCTATCAGCAAGGAATTGCTGACAAAGGCGTTAAAGGACGATGTAAAGGACACTTACAATATGGTTTCCGTGGACGGTGATACGTCTACCAACGATACAGTGCTTCTTCTGGCCAACGGTATGGCAGGCAATGCGCCTATTACAGAAGAAAATGAAGATTATCAAACCTTTGTGCAGGCTCTGAATTATGTGAATACTTATTTGGCAAAAGCTATTGCCGGGGACGGGGAAGGCTGTACTGCTTTATTTGAGGTGAAGGTGAAAGGAGCCAGAAGCAAGGAAGAAGCGGTAATCCTGAGCAAATCCGTAGTGACCTCAAGTCTGACGAAAGCTGCTATTTACGGACACGATGCCAACTGGGGAAGGATTTTATGTGCGCTGGGATATTCCGGTGTGGAGTTTGATCCGGAAAAGGTGGACCTGTTCTTTGAGAGCGCGGCAGGAAAGCTGCAGATCATAGAAAATGGTGTGGCATGTGACTACAGTGAGGAAGAGGCTACAAAAATCCTCTCCGAGCCAGCGGTGACTGCCATTGCGGATATGAAGCAAGGAGAAGCTTCTGCTACTGCCTGGGGATGCGATCTGACTTATGATTATGTAAAAATCAATGCGGATTACCGTTCATAAAAGAGGAGAGAGGTTATGGTAAAACAAAAATATCTGGATAAGGCGGAGGTGCTTATCGAGGCCCTTCCTTATATCCAACGGTTCAACCGGAAGATTGTCGTTGTAAAATACGGCGGAAGCGCTATGGTGGATGAGGAGCTCAAACGCAATGTCATCAAGGATGTGGTGCTGCTAAAGCTGGTAGGCTTTAAACCCATCATTGTACATGGCGGTGGGAAAGAAATCAGCCGCTGGGTAGGAAAAGTGGGGATGGAACCGCAGTTTATCAATGGGCTGCGCGTGACTGACGCAGAGACCATGGAAGTGGCGGAGATGGTATTGGGCAAGGTAAATAAGGAGCTGGTAACTTTAGTGGAATCCTTAGGGATTAAAGCTGTGGGAATCAGCGGCAAGGACGGCGGCCTTCTGAAGGTAGAGAAGAAGCTGTCCGATGGACAGGACATCGGCTTTGTCGGTGAAGTGAAAAAGGTCGACCCGAAGGTGCTTTATGATCTGTTGGAAAAGGATTTCCTTCCCATCGTATTTCCTGTGGGAATGGACGAGGATTTTCATACATACAATATCAATGCGGATGACGCAGCATGTGCCATTGCGGAAGCGTTGAAAGCGGAAAAGCTAGCCTTTTTAACGGACATTGAAGGCGTATACCGGGATTACAATGACCCAGACAGTCTGATTTCTGAGCTCCATGTGGATGAAGCGGAGAAGCTGATCACAGACGGCCATGTGGGCGGCGGGATGATCCCGAAGCTTCAGAATTGTATTGATGCCATCGAAAACGGTGTGAATCGGGTGCATATCCTGGATGGCAGGATTCCCCACAGTTTATTGCTGGAGATTTTCACCAATAAAGGTATCGGAACGGCAATATTAAGAGAGGACGGGGAGAAATATTATCATGAAAACGAATGAATGGATCGCTGAGGCGGAAGAGAGCATTCTGCACACTTATAACCGGTTCCAGATCGTCCTGGAGCGGGGAGAAGGAGCGTATCTTTACGATGTGGATGGAAGGAAATACCTGGATTTTGCCGCCGGGATTGCGGTGTGTGCATTGGGATATAACGACCAGGAGTATAACCAGGCATTGAAGGATCAGGTGGACCTGCTGCTGCATACCTCTAATTTGTTTTATAACGAACCGGTGGCCTGTGCAGGCCGAAAGCTGCTTGATGCCAGCGGTATGAGCAAAGTATTTTTCACTAACAGCGGGACCGAGGCCATTGAAGGGGCTTTGAAAGCGGCCAAGAAATATGCTTATATCCGGGATGGGCATGCAGACCATGAGATCATTGCCATGAACCATTCCTTTCACGGCAGGAGCATCGGCGCTTTATCCGTGACGGGCACTGCCCATTACCGGGAACCGTTTGAGCCGCTGATGGGCGGAGTGAAATTTGCAGACTTTAATGATTTGGAAAGTGTAAAGTCCCAGATAACGGACAAGACATGTGCGATCATCACGGAGACAGTGCAGGGAGAGGGAGGCATTTATCCCGCAGATCCTGCATTTTTAGAAGGGCTGCGCAAGCTCTGTGACGAAAGGGATATTGTGCTGATTTTTGATGAGATCCAATGCGGTATGGGCCGTACGGGAGAATATTTTGCCTGGCAGTGGTATGGGGTGAAGCCGGATGTGATGACCTGTGCTAAAGCGCTGGGCAGCGGTGTTCCTGTGGGGGCTTTTGTGCTGGATGAAAAAGTAGCAGCGTCCTCTTTGGTGCCGGGAGATCACGGGACCACCTATGGAGGGAACCCATTTGTATGTGCTGCGGTCAGCAAAGTTTTTGATTTATTTGAAGAAAGAAAGGTCCTTTCCCATGTGAAGGAGCTGACTCCTTATCTGGAAAAGAAGCTGGACGGCATAGTAGCAGAATTTGACTGTGTATCTTCCAGAAGAGGAAAGGGATTTATGCAGGGCCTCGTCATCAAGGGACGTCCGGTGGGAGAAGTGGTAGGACGTGCCATCGAGAACGGCCTTTTGGTGATTTCTGCTGGAAGCGATGTGCTGCGTCTGGTGCCGCCGCTGATCATCACCAAGGAGCAGATTGACGAAATGGCGGAGAAATTGGGAAAAGCGCTGGCATAATTTGCTGCGCATGTGATAGAATGCTTTTTAAGAGGCGCTGTGTCTATATGCTTGTTTCGGTGACTGACAGGCACGGGTGACAGGCAAGCAGCCAGATGAATCGATGATCGACCGCATGTACGGAGGATGAGGACATGGTGAATAGTAACCAAGTTAAGGAAATACTGTATGCATTGGGAGCAGACCTGTGCGGTGTTGCCAGTATTGAGAGATTTGACCATGCCCCGAAGGGGTACCATCCTCTGGATGTTTTGCCCACATGCAAATCTGTCATATCTTTTGGCTGCAGGTTTCCGGTGGGAACATTAATCTGTAAATCGCATACTCCGTATACGAGAGTGCGGAATTCGATAACTCCCAAAATGGATGCAATAGCGCTTGACTTCTGTATAGAAATGGAAAAAAGACAAGCCGTATGTGTGCCAATCCCCACCAATGAGAGCCAATGGGATTGTAATACAGACAGATGGCGGTCTGTTGTTTCCCAAAAGCATGCAGCGCAAGCTGCCGGGCTGGGTACGATAGGGAGGCATTCTCTGCTGATAACGCCGGAATTCGGCAGTATGATCTGGCTGGGGATGGTTTTGTGCGAACAAGAATTAGAACCGGACGAATTGAAGGAAAGCATTTGCAATAACTGCAATTTATGTGTGGAGGCTTGTCCTGTCAATGCTTTGGAAGACCCGGAGGTAAAGCAGCAGACATGTTGGGATTTTGCCTTTGGGGAGGATGACAAAGAAAAGAGTTGGAGGATCTCCTGCCATAGGTGCAGAGATATTTGTCCTTATCATTTGGGAGAGCAAAATTCGCTGGTTCATTGAATACCGAAATCTCTGACCGGACGGATCCCTTATTCCTAAGAAATTAGGACAGTTTCACGGGATATATGGAGGACGGCATGCAGCCCTTAATCGAGAGGGACCGGCAAAAAGCAGTGCGTCAAATAAGAAAATTGATCGTGTGATTATGAAAGCCATGATGACAGGTTTTTTGGTCCGGTTATTTCACAGGAAATAAAAAAGCACTCCGTGCGGAATCGCACTGCGGCGGAAGGGAAGGATGTCGCTTATGCGACCCGCCGCAGGCGGAGAATCCTGCGAGCAGGATTCTTTCTTAATAAAATGATAATTTATTTAAGATGTGCAGGCCCCATCGTCAAAAACGATGGGGCCTGCGGTATTTGGTCAGATTTTTTTTCGGAACAGGATACGGATGGAATTTAAGATACAGATCATGGCCACGCCTGTATCGGCAAAAACGGCGAGCCACATGGAGGCGAAGCCGGCTAAGCCCAGGATCATGACAGCAATCTTGATGATCAGCGCAAAGACCACGTTCTGTATGGCAATCCGGTTGGTAGCCCGGCTGATGGCCAGGGACTGGGGAATGGCATCCATATGGGAGGTCATGAATACCACGTCTGCCGCTTCGATGGCGGCATCCGCGCCGCTTCCCATCGCTGCGCCTACATCTGCGCCAGCCAGCACGGGAGCATCGTTGATGCCATCGCCTACGAACATGACGGCCCCATGTTTTTCCCGGATTTCTCCGAGTACCTTGAGCTTATCCTCGGGGAGCAGCTTGGCATGAACCTCATCGATGCCGGTCTTGTCGGCGACTGCCTGAGCGCTCTCTAAGGCATCTCCGGTGAGCATGGCGGTGGTGATCTTTTGCTTTTTAATAGCCTGGATGGCACTTTGGGCCTCGGCTTTGATGGTGTCGGAGATGATCAGGTATCCGATAAATCTGCCATTTTTAGCAGCCAGGACTTCGGTTCCATAATTGTTTTTATGGTGCTCTGGAAGGTAGACATGGTATTTTTCCAGCAGCTTTTGATTGCCACAGAGGATTTCTCCTTGATCCATTTTGGCACGGATTCCATGTCCGGCGATTTCCTCCACTTCGGTAGGCTGGGGAATTTCCAACCCTTTTTCCTTGGCGGCAGCGGCAATGCTGGCCGCTATGGGATGGGTGGAGGATAGTTCACAGGCAGCGCAGAAAGCTAAAAGTTCATCTTCGGTCATGCCATCCTCCGGCACGGCCTGCTGTACCATAAAATTGCCTTCTGTGATGGTTCCAGTTTTATCCATGACCACGGCATCCACATGGGTCATGGCCTCTAAGGAGACGCCGCCTTTGAAAAGAATCCCTAGTTTGGAGCCTGCGCCGATGCCGGAGAAAAAGGCCAGTGGGACACTGAGCACCAAAGCGCAGGGGCAGCTCATAACCAGGAAGGATAGGGCTGTGTATACCCAATAGTTCCAGTCTCCGGTAAACAAAGAAGGAAGGATGGCTGTGGCTGCGGCCAGCAGGATGACCACCGGTGTATAGATCCGGGCAAAACGGGTAATAAAACGGTCAATTTGGGGCTTGCTGGCTGCTGCATTTTCCACAGAGTCCAGGATACGGGTCACCATGGATTCTTCCAGCACTTTTTCCACGCGGATCTTGAGCAGGCCGGAAGTGTTCACGCAGCCGGAGGTGACGTCATCTCCCGGGGTGACCTTTACCGGGACAGGCTCGCCTGTCACCGGAGAAGTATCGATTCGGCTCTCTCCCTCCGTAACGACGCCGTCCAATGGAATGCGGTCGCCGGCCCGCACCAGGAGGATATCGCCAACTTTAGCCTCTTCGGCATCCAGGACACGGACTTCGTCGCCCATGACCAGATTTACCACTTCAGGACGCATATCCACAGCGTCCATGATCTGGGAACGGCTTTTTTCCACGGCAATGTGTTCGAAAAGCTCACCGACACGGAAAAACAGCATGACGCCTACCGCCTCGGCGTATTCTCCGATCACAAACGCCCCTAAGGTGGCGATGCTCATGAGAAAGTTTTCATCGAAAACGTGGCCTCTGCTTAGATTGCCAAGAGCGGTGCGCAGGACTTTGCCGCCAAGAATCAAATAGGCGGTGATGAAGACAACCAGGGCCGCCGTGGGTAAATCCATATGCGCCAGGATTTCTCCGGCAATGAAGAAAGCGGCGCCTGCCCCTACAAAGAGGCCGGACTTGGCATTTTCTGAAAGTGCTTTTTTCTTAGGAGTGAAAGCTTCAGAGGGTGCAGCCGGATTCATAGACCGGGTTTCTTTGGGTTTCACAATAACTTCGGATTCGATGGATGCGCATATTTGCTGTATTTGATCCAGAAGCGCATCTGGGTCGGCGGCCGTGATGCGAAGCTGTTTGGTGGCAAAGGTAATAGAGGCATGAGTTACGCCGGGGAGCTCGCTGATACGTGTTTCCATTTTGGCGGCACAGTTGGCACAACCGAGATTTTCCAGCAGATATATTTTCTGGGTGGCACCGGCAGAGGAAGACGGATCGGTAAGATCACTGGCCCGGTCTGCGGTGGAGCTGCTGTGTGCGTGGTTATGTGAATGACTGGAATGCGCGTGCCCGCAGCCGCAGGTCTCCTGTTGTTGAGGGCGCTGGTGAATATGGGCCTCTTCAAGCCCGTGGGCGTGATCATGTCCGCAGGTGCAGGCTGCCTCCTGTAGGTGAGGGTGGTCGTGGCTGTGGGCCTCTTCATGCCCGTGGGCGTGATCGTGTCCACAAGTGCAGGCTGCCTCCTGTTGTTGAGGGCGCTGGTGAATATGGGCCTCTTCATGTCTATGGGAATGGCTATGACCCTCGGACGCTTCTTGCGCGTATTTTTTGGCGTGTTCTTCATAGGAAACTACATTTGTATGTCTGGCTCTGCTGTGTGGGGTGATTCTGACGTCCGGCTCGATGGAAGCTGCAGTTCTTTGCAGGACCGGAAGCATGGCATCCGGATCGTCAGCCGCAATCCGCAGCTGTTTGGTGGCGAAGGTAATGGTGGCTTCTTCTACACCGGGCAGCTGGGAGATTTTACGCTCGACCTTCGCAGCGCAGTTTGCGCAGTCCAGATTTTCAATGTTATAAATTTTCCGTAACATAGATTTTCCTCCATATTTATGAGATGACTGGTACGAAAATTTCCAGAATAGAAGTGGAAAGCAGTACCTGTAAACTATCATATGAATATCTGTTCATATGATAATATAATATGCTGGTTTTGTCAATGGGGAAATGGAGGAAACAAAAAGTATTTTTTATTTCTATACTTTTATGGTATAATATAAGAACGAAAAATAAGGACCAATTTACTGCAGAGCAGGGAGGAAGTATATGAAGAAGAGAACAGTGATGGCTAGTGCAGGCTTTTGTCTGCTGGTGTCGGTAATGCTTGGCGGATGTGGAAAAGTGACAGCGGAGAAGCTTTTGGCAGACGCGGCGAAAAATGCTAAGGAGGCGTCCTCTGTCAAAGGTGATATGGAAATGAACATGGGCATGAAGGTAGGCGAGGGCGGCTTTTCCATGGGAATTGATATGGGGATGTCCGGTGACTGGGAAGCGACAAATGAGCCGGCGGTTTTTCATTTGGATGGAAAGTTAGACCTCAGCCTTCTGAATATGAGTTTTGATATGGAATCCTACACGGTACGTGAAGATAAGAAGGCGGTTTCTTATACGAAGGTGGCGGATACCTGGTCAAAAACAGAGCAGGAATTGAACGATGAGGAGGTTAAAGCGGCTGGCCTTCTGCCGGTGTTTAGTACCGATGCGGAGCTGGTGCTGGCGGAGGAGACAGAAAAAGTCAATGGCCAGGAGGCTTATGTGATCACAACGGTTCTGACCGGAGATGAATTAAAGAAAATGATGGAAAGCAACAGCGAGCTTCTGGATATGGATGAGATCGATATGGATAAGGCCGACTTTTCTGAGGTTTCTGCCGATGTTACCATAAAGATTTATGAGAAGAGCAAGCTGCCGGCGGCCATGACTGTGACGTTTACCGATGGGCTGGAAGGCCTGATAAAGGCAGAGGATGACGGATCAGCGGCGGAGCTGAATAAGCTAGATGTATCGATGAATTTTAATGAATATGATACGATTGATAAGATCGAGGTTCCGAAGGAGGCTCTGGAGGCCAAAGATGTCACGGCAGGTAAGAATATTTTAGAAGGAGCGCTGGGGCAGGGCAGCGATGCCGGTACGGGAGAAAAACCGGATGAAGAGGTGACAGATCTCTTGGGAGATCAGGAGGAAAAGGAAACAGCAGATGCTTCGGATGCGGTATCCGGTGTGGCCAAGACGGACAGCGGCGCGTATGTTTTAACGGATTATGAAAAGGATGTACAGGTAGAGGTAAAGGTGCCGGAGAATTTCCAGACCGATGATGCTTACAACAGCGATACGAATTTGTCTTTCCTGTATGCAGCAGAGGACGAAAATGTCAATGCCAGTATCAGTTATTCTATTCAGGAGTTATCAGAATACTATACCGAAGATATGGTATATTCTTATCTGGAGCAGAATAAGAAATTTTACGAAGAAGACGACAATTATTCCAATGTCCAGTATCAACCGCCCATGGATCTCAAAATTGGCGGCAGGGATGTGAAATATGCTGGTATGAGTTATGAGTTCAGCAATGGCAGTTTTAAGAACATGGAGCAGCGGTTTTGGACGAAGATCGATGACAGACATCTGTTGGAGTGCCAGATGTATGAGACTGTTTACGGTACGGAGGCTTCTTTTGCCTTTGGTCAGGAATATGGAGAGCAGGTACTTTCTGCCGTTTCCCTATGATGGGACAGAGCGTAGATAGAAGTGTAGGATACCGTGAGAAAGGCGGGGCGATCAGCCCTGCTTTTTTCTTTTATAGGAAAAGGGGAGCAATACCTGCCCGGTCCCCCTTTTGACACTCGAAGCTTCATATTCAGAGGAAATTGCGTCCTATGAAAGAAAAAGCACTCCGTGTGGGATCGCACTGCGGCGGAATGGAAAATTGTATGCCCAAAAAGACAATGACATATTTCATTTACATATTGACAAATATCTTTGTCAATGATATTCTGTACCTGACAAGAAAAGTTGTCAATCTGACAAATAATATTTGCAAAAATGAAATATGGTCATTTTTTTAGGGGGGGGGTATCAGGGATAATGCCATTGGAGAACCGGTTAAAGGAGCACCGTGCCCGATTGGGGATCAACCAATCGGAATTGGGAAGGCGGGCAGGCGTGTCCAGACAGACCATAAGTTTGATCGAAAGAGGAGATTATTCTCCCTCTGTGACGCTGGCGCTGAAGCTGGCTAAAATATTTGCGGTACAGGTGGAGGATATCTTTGAATATTTAGAGGGGGATGAAGATGAGCAGTAACAAGAAAAAGGCATCGGGGAAATCTTATCTGAAAATTATCGGATTTATGCTGATCGGCGCCTTGCTCGGCAGCGTTGTGGGCTTTATGAGTGCAGTGACACACTCTACAGTGGGTCACACTGCGCATACGGTCACGAAGTGGCTGGGAGAGAACAGTATTTGGTTTTTCTGGATGCTGCTGGCAGTGTCTACGGTCTATGACCTGCTTCAATATCGTCACATGAAGGTGATCGGGGACCGGATCAGAGTTGCTGAGGACAACGATGAGGATGCGTGTGATCTGGAGTATGCGATGAACCGGGACTATGGGATTTTTATGATTGTCTACTATGGCATCCTATTTCTGGGAATGTTTTTATTTTCAGTGTATATGGACCGGTCTTTCAACCGGAGCAAAGAAGGAGAGGTTCTGCAGATTTTAGTATTGTATCTGCTGGCGATCCTGATCCAGAGCGTGATGCAGGTCCGTATGGTACGGCTGCTCCAGAAGCTGAACCCTATGAAAAAGGGAGATCCCGGAGATCTTTCATTTGAAAAAGACTGGCTGGCCAGCTGTGATGAAGGGGAGCGGGAGATCATTTACCAGTCTGCGTACCATACATATAAAGTGACGAATATGGCGGTTGTATGGCTGGCAGCAGCAGCTCTCATCTGTCATATGGTGTGGGAGACCGGGGTGTTTGCCGTAGCGGCACTGACATTACTGGGGATCATCCAGGTGGTGGCATATCAAGTGAATACGCTAAGACTTCAGAAGAAAAAGTTGAGAGGATAAAAGTATGAGACTAGAAGTGAATAATTTGAGAAAAAGTTTTGGGGACAAGGAAGTTCTCCACGGCATTTCTTTTGCCATTGACAGCGGTAAGGCCTTAGGGCTGCTGGGACGGAACGGAGCAGGCAAAACTACGACTATCCGTATCCTGATGGACGTATTTAAGTCTACAGGAGGCAGAATTACCATGGATGGCAAAGAGTTTCGTCCCAAAGAATATAAAATTGGCTACTTGCCGGAAGAGAGGGGACTCTATCCGAAGAAGACGGTGTCCGAGCAGATGATTTATTTGGGAAATCTGAGGGGCCTCTCCCCTAAGGAAGCGAAGAAAAATATGAAATACTGGCTGGAGCGGCTGGGCGTATCGGAATATGAAAACCGCAAGCTGGAAACCTTGTCCAAAGGAAACCAGCAGAAGATACAGCTGGCGCAGACACTAATCTGTGATCCGGATATCGTGATTCTGGATGAGCCGTTTTCCGGTCTGGATCCGGTGAACTCCCAGATTCTCAAGGATGTGATCCGGGAGACCATTGAGAAAGGAAAACTGGTCATTTTCTCCAGCCACCAGATGAGCTATGTGGAAGAGTTTTGTGAAGATATTGTCATCATCAATCACGGAGAGGTAGCCAGAAAAGGAGAGCTTCGGGAGATTAAGAGAGAATTTGGCAAGGACCGTCTGGTAGTGAGCAGCCTAAGCCAGAGCCCCCAGGAGCTGGCGGCGATTCTTAGGGATTCCTTCGGGGATCTTTTGGAGGTGGAAAAGGTGCGCCGTGACCGGGTGCTGATCCGGAAAAAACAGCCGGACAATAAGCTGGCCATTATGCAGCGTTTGGTGCAGCAGGAGATCGATGTGGAATTTTTCGGGCTGTATGAGCCATCTTTGACAGATATATTTGTAGAAAGCGCAGGTGATGAGGCATGAAACAGTTTTTGACCGTATTAAAATTTGAAATGAACAATTATTTTAAGAATAAGAGCTTTGTCCTCACCACGGTGCTGCTGGCTGTGCTGGGTGCGTTAGTGATTGCCGTGCCGCCGATGATTCCGGGGCTTTTGGATAAGGGGCCGGCAAAGGGGAGTCAGGATACTGCGGTGGTCCAGGAGAAGGAGCCAGACCTGGAGCCGTTGGGAATCGTCAACGAAGCTTGGGAAGAATCGGATCTGGAGCTGCTTAAGGAAGCTTATCCGGCAGAATGGAAGACCTATGGCAGCCAGGAAGAGCTGGAGAAGGCTGTCAATGGAGAAGAGGTAAACGGGGGCTTTGTGGTAAATGGAGAGAATAGCGCTGTTCACGTAGTGGTGAACAATTCTGTGACCGGTTCTCCGGAAGGGGATTTTACAACAGCTATGGTCAAAGTCCAGAAGGAGAAAATGCTGGCGGAGAAAGGGGTATCCCCGGAGGAAATAGATGCGTTGGACCAGCTTTCTGCGCAGGTGGAGACGAAGATCCTGGGCAAGAACAGCGCCAGAAACTATCTCTATACTTATATATTAGTGTTTGTGCTGTATTTTATCATTCTGTTTTACGGACAGATGATCGCCGTTTCTGTCACGACGGAAAAGAGCAACCGGGCGATTGAGATTCTGGTGACCAGTGTCAATTCCAACAGTCTGATTTTCGGAAAGGTCATTGCAGGGGCGTTATCCGGCATCATTCAGGTGGCTGTCATCGTCGCCGCCTGCTGTGGAACCTATGCTATTTTCCGGGATGCCTGGGGAAATATGCTGGATATGCTGTTCTATATTCCTGCCAATGTGCTGGCCGCCTATGCGGTATTTGCGATTCTTGGGTATCTGCTCTACGCGTTGATCTATGGAGCTTTGGGGGCGTTGGTTTCCAAGACGGAGGATATCAGCAAGAGTGCGTCTTTGATTACGATGGTCTATGTGGTGGCGTTTTTTATCGCAATTTTCGGAATGAGCAACAGCGATAGTCTGCTTATGAAGGTTACCTCCTTCATTCCGTTTACCGCGCATAATTCCATGTTCATCCGAATTGCCATGGGCAGCGTGGCATGGTGGGAGATCGCTTTGTCCCTGCTGATATTGGCAGCCTCCTGTGTGGTGACAGGGATTTTGGCAGCCAAGCTGTTCCGTTTTGGAACCCTGCATTATGGCAACCCGATTAAGTTTTCCAATGCCCTCAAAGGGATGAAAAACCATAAATAACAGGTGATGGTGCTTACTGTCTCTGCTAAAGTATGCATAAAAGCATGCCTCCGGGGATACTTTAATAGAAAAGCTATTATCGGAGGAAAACCAATGTTTGGTATTTTAATCGCGTTATTGTCAGGGGCACTGATGAGTATCCAAGGAGTATTTAATACGGAAGTGACGAAACAGACCAGCCTGTGGGTTTCCACAGGCTGGGTCCAGTTATCCGCATTTGCGGTCTGTGTGATCGCATGGCTGGTGACTGGACGGGAAAGCGTAGGAACGCTGATGCAGGTGGATAATAAATATACGCTGCTGGGCGGTGTGATTGGAGCGTTCATTACGGTGACGGTGATCCAGAGTATGTCTGCCTTGGGGCCGGCCAAGGCTGCGATGCTGATTGTGATCGCCCAGCTGGGTATTGCATGGATCATAGAGCTGTTTGGTATGTTCGGCACTGAAAAAGCTCCTTTTGAATGGAGAAAACTGCTGGGAATGCTCATCGCAGTGGCCGGAATCATCATCTTTAAGTGGGAAAAATAGTGGAATCTTTCGATTGGCACTTGTAATCCTCTTGCCAATTCGCTAAAATATAAGTTGGTTATGTATGACTGTCGGGAACTTTATCTGGGATCGTTTTGGATAAAGGAGATGGCAGATGAGAAGATGTAAGTACTATATTCCACAGAAGATCTTCCTCTCAAGCAGAGGCAGGCTGTGGTTTCTTTGTTTTTTTATCCCCATACTGCTGTTGGGAACGGCAGCATGTGCCGGGGAGGAACCCCAGGTGCTGCTGGAAGAAGCCAAAGACAGCGGAAATATAGGGGTGGAAGATACCGGGGAGCCCGTGCAGACCACAGAATCCGCAAAAGGAGATCCGGCCCAGGAAGTGATCTGGGTGGATATCTGTGGAGAAGTGAAGGTGCCGGGAGTCTATGCGATGGACCAGGGAGACCGGTTGTACCAGCTGGTGGAAAAGGCCGGAGGTTTTACAGAAGATGCGGCTTCCGCCTCGGTGAATCAGGCCAGGGTGCTTTCTGACGGGGAACAGATTCGGGTTTTAAGCCTGGAAGAGGCTTCTGCTGGTTTGGGAGAAGCCAGTCAGGCAGCGGCGGAGGTCCAGGGAAAGATCGATTTGAACACCGCCGGGGAAGAGGAGCTGACGAAGCTGAATGGTATCGGCCCGTCCAAGGCGGCGGCGATCGTAGCCTACCGCGAGGAACACGGCAGGTTTGCCAGCATTGAGGAGATTACGGAAGTAGAAGGTATCGGTGACGGTACATTTGCAAAGATAAAAGAGGATATCGTTGTTTCATAAGATGAGGAGATAATCATGAGTAAACGAGTATTGGTAGTCGATGATGAAAAGTTGATCGTAAAAGGCATCCGTTTCAGCTTGGAACAGGATGATATGCAGGTGGACTGCGCCTATGACGGGGAAGAAGCTCTGCAGATGGCTAAGGCCAACAAATACGATATGGTCCTTTTGGATCTCATGCTCCCCAAAGTGGATGGCTTGGAGGTCTGCCAGCAGATCCGGGAATTTTCCAATGTTCCCATCATCATGCTGACGGCAAAGGGCGAGGATATGGATAAGATCCTGGGGCTGGAATATGGCGCCGACGACTATATCACCAAGCCGTTCAACATTTTGGAGGTGAAGGCCAGGATCAAAGCCATCATGCGCCGTTCTGCCAATGACCATGAGGAAAAAGAGAAGGCCAAGACCGTAGAAGTGGGCGATCTGCGTCTGGACTGCGAAGGCCGCCGTGTCTTCATCGCGGGCAAGGAGATCAATCTTACGGCCAAGGAGTTTGATGTGCTGGAGCTTTTGGTGTTCAACCCGAATAAAGTATACAGCCGTGAAAATCTGCTGAATATCGTCTGGGGTTATGAGTATCCGGGAGATGTGCGTACGGTGGATGTACATATTCGGAGACTTCGTGAGAAGATTGAGACCAACCCCAGCGAGCCAAGGTATGTACATACCAAATGGGGTGTGGGATACTATTTCCAGGCATAAGCAGGAGAGACTATGGATTCTACAAAAAAAGGAGTATACCGGTTTTTCCGGAGCCTGCGTTTCCGGATACTGGTCTTCTTGGTGCTTCTGGGGATCGTGCCCAGCTTCTTCGTATCGAAGATGGTGATCAGCGCGTATGAAGACCGGGCGGTATCTTTGCGCATCAGCAACGTGAAAAACCATTGTGACATTTTGTGCAACAAAATCGTCACGGATAATTATCTGATCAAACCGGACTCTGTGGACATAAGCAGTAAGCTGGAGCTGCTGTCTAATGTCTACAGCGGCCGGATTCTTTTGATTGACCGGGATTTTCGGATTGTCAAGGATACCTATAATCTGGATGAAGGCAAAACAGTCTTATCCGAGGACGCCATCAAATGTTTCCGGGGGGAGAGTATCAGCCAGTACAACAAGGAAAATCACTACCTGGAGATGGCCATTCCCATTCAGAATCTGGAATCCAAGAAGATGCTGGGCGTGATGCTGATCAGTATTTCCACCAATGAAATCGTAGCCAGCATGCAGGTGCTGGAACAGAAGAGCATATTGATCCTGGGGATTTTGATTGCCCTGGTGTTGGTGCTGGCATATTTTTTGTCCGGTGTTCTTGTAAAGCCTCTGGCGCGGGTAACCAAAGCTATTGAGGACCTCACCGACGGTTATCAGAAGGATACGATTTCCGTGCCGGACTATACGGAGACGGAGTTGATCACCGATGCATTTAATAAGATGCTCAGCCGGATGAAGGTTTTGGACGAGTCACGCCAGGAGTTTGTCTCAAACGTGTCCCATGAGCTTAAGACGCCGTTAACCTCCATGAAGGTGCTGGCGGATTCCCTGGTGGGCCAGGAAAATGTGCCGGTGGAGCTTTATCAGGAATTTATGCAGGATATCACAGAGGAGATTGACCGGGAAAATAAGATCATTTCCGATCTGCTGTCCTTGGTGAAGATGGATAAAAAGGCGGCGGATCTAAATATCCAGCAAATTAATATCAATAAGCTTTTGGAGAGCATTTTAAAACGGCTGCGTCCCATCGCGGACAGGCGGAATATTGACCTGATCCTGGACAGCTTCCGGCCGGTGGAGGCGGATGTGGATGAGGTGAAATTCACTCTGGCTATTTCCAATCTGGTGGAAAACGGCATCAAATACAATGTGGATGACGGCTGGGTCCGGGTGTCCTTAGACGCGGATCACAAGTATTTTTATGTGACAGTGGCAGATTCCGGCATGGGAATTCCGGAGGAATCCATCGAGCGGATATTTGAGCGTTTTTACCGGGTGGACAAGTCCCATTCCAGGGAAATTGGCGGCACCGGGCTGGGTCTGGCCATCACCAGAAGCGCCATTGCCATGCATCACGGGGCCATCAAAGTATACAGCAAAGAGGACGAAGGGACGACATTTTCCGTGCGGATCCCGCTGTCCTATATTCCTTAGGAGGTGCCCAGGATGAAGAAATGGATATGTGTTCTTACGGCGCTGTTCCTATTGGCGTGCGGGACATTGGGCGGTTGCGGAAAGCTTTCCGCTCCTAAGAAAAATACCGGGGAGCAGTCTACGGCTTATGCCATTTACTATCTCAATGCGGACGAGACAGAATTGGTGCGCAGCGCCTATGAGCCCAAAGAAGAGACAAAAGAAGTGATGATACAGGAGATGATGCGCCTGCTCAAGGAACAGACCCCTAAGAATGGGAATCTGACCCTTTTGCCGGACGGGGTTTATATGACTACTTATGATATTCATGAGAAGACCCTTACCATCGATTTTAATACAAAATATTTGAAAATGAAGCCTGCCAGGGAGGTCCTGGTCAGAGGCGGGATTGTGAAAATGTTCCTGCAGGTTCCTGGCATTGTCTATGTTCACTTTACCGTGGATGGGAAGGAACTGACAGACAGCAAGGGGCAGGAAATCGGGCTGATGAGCAACGATACCTTTGTGGATCAGGCGGGAAAAGATATCAATTCTTACCAGTATACAACATTGATTCTGTATTTTACCAATCAAACGGGAGATAAGCTGATTCCCGAAAAACGGAGTGTTTATTACAACAGCAACGTATCTTTGGAACGGGTGGTGCTGGACCAGCTGCTCAAAGGGCCAAGGGAAGGGGAAAATTCTCCTACGCTGCCGTCCAACGTGAATGTTTTGGGTGCGACCAGCGCCGATGGAAATTGTTATGTGAATTTTGACCAGGTATTTACGGACGGAGCGCTGGCAGTACAGGAAAATATCCCTATTTATTCTGTTGTGAATTCCTTGGTGGATACTTGTAAAGTGAAAAAGGTTCAGATTTCCGTCAACGGGGAGACGAATATCACCTTCCGGGAAACCATGCGTTTGGATAAGTTTTATGAGAAAAACACCGAAATAGTGGAAGAAACGGAAGCGGAAAATCTGCCAAAGACGGCGGAAGACGTGGCTGAGGCAGAGCCGTCTGCTGCGGAAGAGCCGGTAGTATCCGAGGTACCGCGGGCTGCAAATATCGTGACGGCGGCTCCGGCAAGGGATAAGGCAAAAGCTCCTGGGAAATAGGAGGTTCTATGGCGAGAAGGCCTATGTGCCTGGTCTTGCTCGGTGTGATGATTGTGTTGTGGCTTTGGCGGTCGGCAGGGAACGAGGTTTCCCTGCTGCCGCCGGAAATTGCAGAGGAGACTGGATCTGGGAAGACCGTCTCCGTGTGTGGCAGGGTACAGCGCATAGCGCCCGGGGAGGGCACAGATTCTATTTATCTGACAGATACTTATCTATGGATCCAATCGAAGTATTATTCAATACAAAATCTCAGAATTTTTATAACTGAATATGAAGATTTACAGGCTGGGGATGAGGTGAAGGCTGTGGGCGAATTGGTTCCGGTGCCTCCAAGACGAAATCCTGGTACTTTTGACGCCCGCAGTTATTATGCGGCAAGGAAGATTTATTATCTGATGTATGCCAAAAAAGCGCAAAAAATAGCCGGAGGGAAAAATAAGCTCCGTCCGCTTATGGAACGGCTGTACGGGCATCTTCGTCATGTGACGGAGCAGATGGCCGGAGAAAATAGCGGAGTGTGGAAGGCCCTGCTGCTGGGGGACAAAGGTGAATTGGAAACGGCGCTTTCTGATTATTACCGGAGGGCGGGCATGCTTCATTTGCTCAGTATATCCGGACTGCATCTGTCCTTTTTGGGGCTGGGGTGCATGAAACTATTGAAAGCTCTGGGGCTTGGCGTCAAAGGCTCTTATGCCGTGGCCACAGGGGTTGTGTGGTGCTACGGGGCGCTGATCCAGGGCGGACCCTCTACTTGGCGGGCGGTCTGGATGTTCACTTTTACGGCAGGAGCCAGGCTGCTGGGACGCTCGTATGACCTGTTGTGTGCGTTGTCCTTGACTGCGTTAATGCTCCTATTTACAAATCCGGCATACCTTGGCTACAGTGGTTTTCTCCTGTCTTTTGGGGCCGTTCTGGGGTTGGGCAGCTTTCAGGAGATCGAGGGGGATGGTTCTGGCCGGAAGAAGGTGGGAGGACTGAAGAAGAGTGTCCGGGCATCCCTGGGAGTACAGCTGGTTACCCTGCCGCTGGTGCTTTATTATTATTCGGAGTTCTCTCTTTTTGGTATCCTGTGGAACCTGTTGGTGCTGCCTACGGCAGGGATTGCCCTTGGTTTCGGCTTTCTTGGACTGGCTGCCGGGCTTTTTTGGATTCCCTTGGGCCGGGTGCTTCTGTTCCCGGGCAAGCTTTTACTGGAGGGGTATCTTCTGGGGGCTAAGATGGGGGCGTCCCTGCCTTTTTGTACATGGGTGACGGGCACACCACGGGTCTGGAAAATGGTCTTTTATTATTTGGTGCTGGCTCTGTTATTTTATCTGTGGAAGAAAAAGCGCGCACGTTTTGCCCTGGCGGGTCTTTTGGCTTTGAACCTCTGTCTGATGGGAATCCGTCTGCGGCAAGGCCTGACTGTGACCTGCCTGGATGTAGGCCAGGGAGACGGCATTGTCTGGGAGCTTCCGGATGGGAGTAATTTCCTGGTGGATGGAGGAAGCAGCAGTGAAAAACAGGTGGGGAGATATCAGCTTCTGCCATATCTGATGAGCCGCGGGATCCGGAAGCTGGACGGCATCTTTTTAACCCATACGGATGACGATCACAGGAATGGGATCTTGGAAATTTTAGAAGGACAGAAGGAACATACCATTTCTATAGCGGCAAAGGTGCTTTACCTGCCTGACTGGAGGATGGAGAATGATGACTACCGGCGGATCGTTACGCTGGCCGAGGAAGCGGGGCTGAAGGTAGTCCGTCTGCGCCCTGGCATGTGCATCGCTGCCCAAGAGACGAGGATCCGCGTCCTGTATCCCAATGTCTGGGAGGACGAAGAGGATATCAATGGCGGCTCTCTGGTGATGGAATTGACCTACCGCGGCTTCCGGGGGATTTTTACCGGGGATACAGGGGCAAATCAGGAGCTGGATATGCTGGAGAGGCTTCCGGATTGTGATTTTTTAAAGGTTGCCCATCATGGCTCGAAAAATTCTACGACGAAGGAGTTTTTAGAAAAGACTAAGCCGGAAGCGGCATTTATTTCCTGTGCGGAGAAGAACCGTTACGGCCATCCAGCCCGTGAAACCCTGGAACGCCTGGAAGCCGCGGGCTGCCGTTATTGGATCACGAAGGATTATGGGGCGTTGACTTTGACCACCGATGGGGAGGATATGCGTATCACTGGCTTCCTGCATCCTTAGCCTTTACGGGGCAGAAAAAACATGATACCATTGTCTTTAAGGCAGTCCCCATAGGAATGGGAAGCTGGCAGACAGGCGGAGGTTGGAAGCGTGAAAAGCATTCAGGAAGATATCAAGAACAAAACATGGAAGCAGGCATATCTCCTGTACGGGGAAGAAGCATATCTGAAGCAGCAGTATAAGAAACGGCTTCTGGCGGGGCTGATGCCGGAAGAGGATTCCATGAATATGAGCCGGTATGAGGGAAAAGGCATCGATGTACGGGAAATTATTGATTTGGCGGAGACCATGCCTTTTTTTGCGGAACGCAGGGTGATCCTTCTGGAAAATACCGGATTTTTTAAAAATAAATGTGAAGAGCTGGCGGATTATCTGAAGGCATTGCCGGATTACTTGACCCTGGTCTTTGTGGAGACAGAGGTGGACAAAAGAAGCCGGATGTATAAGGGAGTCAAAAGCGCCGGGCGGGTGGCTGAATTTACCAAACAAGATGAGAAGTCCCTGATGCGCTGGGTGTTGGGCCTCTTGGGAAAAGAGGACAAGAAAATCACCCAGCGGGATATGGAGCTGTTTCTATCCAAGACCGGAACGGACATGGGAAATATTTATATGGAAGTGACCAAGCTTTTGGACTATACGCTGGGCCGGCAGGTGATCACGAAGGAAGATATCGAGGCAGTGTGCAGCACCCAGACCACCAATAAGATTTTTGATATGGTCCGTGCGGTGACGGAGAAGAACCAGAAAAGGGCCTTGGATCTGTATTACGATCTGCTGACGCTGAAGGAACCGCCTATGCGGATTCTCTTTTTGCTGGCCAAACAGTTCCGTCAGCTGATGCTGACCAAAGAAATGGTGATGGACGGCCATGGGGCCAACGAAATCAGCAGCAAGCTGGGCGTGCCTTCTTTTGTGGTGAGAAATTACATCCAATGCGTGAAAAATTATGATTTGAAAACGCTCCGCCGGGCGGTGGAGGATTTTACCGATGCAGAAGAGGCGGTGAAGACCGGAAGGCTGGGCGATGTGCTCAGTGTAGAGTTGATGATTGTGAAATACAGCGGGAAGGCAGGATAGAAGCTGGGGAAGCTGGATCCTGCCATTGTCCCTCTTTTGACAACCGAATCCTATGAAATAAAAAAAGGCGGCCACTGACGGGATGGCTGCCTTTACATGTTTGTTCTTTTTTTGCTTGTGATAGCTTACGCGATCTTATTTACAGCACCAGTTAAGCGGGAAACTTTTCTGGCTGCATTGTTCTTATGATAAACGCCTTTAGATGCAGCTTTGTTGATCATGCTGATAGCATTTGTCAATGCAGCGGCAGCAGCCTCCTTGTCTTTCTTAGCGACAGCAGCTTCCACTTTTTTGATAGAAGTCTTCACAGCAGATCTGATTGCTTTGTTTCTATCAGCTTTTGTTCTGTTTACTAAAATTCTCTTTTTTGCGGATTTAATATTAGCCAATGTGTACACCTCCAATGCGACGATTTTTTATAATTTTTTTCAAATTGTGATTTTACCCGCAGAAACAGACACGGACGTTTCTACGGAAACATGCTTATATATCTTAGTATAACGCGCTTTATTTGTCAATACATATTTCCAGAAAAACGGTAAAAAATAAGAAAAACAATAGATGCGGAGGACGAATCAATGATGGCAAATTATAGGATCCGGACAGATCTGGCTTTGGAGGCAAAAGAGCGTTTTACCCAGGATAATGTGGAAATACGGGGTGTGGTGGTCCATGAGGATTATGATGAGGAAAAAGACATCCGTACTACCGTGGTCAAAATCGAGACGGAAAATGGTGCAAAGGCCATGGGAAAGCCCCAGGGCACTTATGTCACCTTGGAAGCGCCCAACATGTCTGTGCCCGATGAGGATTACCACAGGGAAGTGTCAAAGGAGCTCGCCCGGCATTTGCGGCAGCTGATCGACCTGAAGACGGAGAAATCCATTTTGGTGGTAGGGCTTGGCAACCGGGAGATCACGCCGGACTCTCTGGGGCCTAACGTGGTGAACAATCTGCGGATCACCCGGCATATCATTCGGGAGTACGGCGTGTCCGGGATGGGAGAGGAGCATGTGCACAGGACCAGCGGATTGATTCCGGGGGTGATGGCACAGACCGGGATGGAGACCTTAGAGATCATTCAAGGCGTGGTGGCGGAAACCCAGCCGGATGTGGTGGTAGCCATTGACGCGCTGGCGGCCAGGAGCACAAAAAGGGTGAACCGGACGATTCAGATCACGGACACGGGAATCAACCCGGGTTCCGGTGTGGGAAACTTCCGGGATGCGCTCAATGAAGAAACACTTCAGGTGAAGGTGATCGGGATCGGCGTGCCGACGGTGGTGGATGCGGCTACTATCGTGCACGATGCTATGGCTCATTTGCTGGATGCGCTGGATGAAGCGGAGCAGAAGGAATTTTTGGAGGAGATGATCTCCCCCCATCTTCACAGCATGTTTGTGACCCCTAAGGATATCGATGAGACGATGAAACGCTTGGGATTTACCATTTCAGAAGGTCTGAATATTGCATTTGGCGAAGTCTAAACGGATTTTTTCCCTCATATATATGAGAGTAACTGTTCATGGCTTTGAACAGATACTTATGAGGTGATAAAGTGACAAGAATCCAGAAAGTGCTTTGCGTATTCTTATGCATGTGTATGCTGGGAGCCGCCGCCCTGGCCGTTTCCGGCTTCTTTTTCCTGCCTCAGAAGAAAACCTGTCATGCGCAGGATTTCTGGAAGCTTGTACCATTGTATGCATATTGTCAGCAGATGGATGCAAAGGAAACATTTCTGGAAGACGATTGGACTTGTGAAAAAATAATAGAAAGCAATCAGGCGTATTTGGAAAATAAAGTGCTGGATGAAAACCTGGAAGAGCAGGAGACGAAAGAGGAGGAGCCATCGGCAGATGAAGGTACGCAAAAGGAGGGAGCACAAGGAGTCGATGCGAAAGAGACAGGGGAACCCTTCCAGGAGACGGCGGTCACGCCTCATCCCGAATTGGATCTGTCGCCGGAGAAGCTGGCGGATTTTGATTATCTGATGAATCACTTCTTTATTTTGGATCCCAATACTTCCACCGATGCCAGTCAGATCAATGCGGCGCAGTTCCTGGAAAAGGATATGCGCCTGACTGGGGACAGCTCCTCCCCGCAGATTCTCATCTATCACAGCCATTCCCAAGAAGATTTTACAGATACCCAGCCGGGTGATGTGGAAACTACCGTGGTGGGGGTGGGGAATTATCTCACCTCTCTTTTGCAGGACCGCTATGGGTATCAGGTGATCCATCTCACCGATACCTTTGATGTGGTGGATGGGGAGATTGACCGGAACCGGGCCTATGATTTTGCCAGGGAGAAGGTGGAACAGGTGTTGGAAGAAAACCCCTCCATTGAGGTGGTGATTGACCTGCACCGGGACGGCGTGGACGAAAGCCGTCATTTGGTGACAGAGATTGACGGCAAGCCTACAGCCCAGATCATGTGCTTTAACGGCTTAAGCTATACGGTGAACAATGGACCTGTGGATTATCTTCCCAATCCCTATATCCAGGATAATCTGGCATTTTCATTTCAGCTGGAAATGCAGGCGGCCATGTATTATCCGGATCTCTACCGGGGGATTTATCTGGCAGGTCTTCGGTATAATCTTCATCTGCGGCCTAAGGCCCTGCTTTTGGAGGCGGGTGCCCAGACCAATACGGTGGAAGAGGTGAAAAATGCCATGGAGCCTTTTGCGGATATTTTGCACCGGGTGCTTTCCGGAGAAGGGCAGCTTCCTCAAAATTAAAGCTATAGTTTTAAATACGAAATGTATCTTGTGATTTCCTCTTGTTCTATGCTATAATATTACGATTATTTATACATTAGCAGGCGCAGAAAGCGCCCACGCCCGGAGGGCATTGAAATGTGGGATGCCCCAATGGGTATACATTAGCAGGCGCAGAAAGCGCCCTCGCCCGGAGGGTCCTAAAACATAAGGTGACCTGAGGGAATACATGAACGGCGCGGGCTGCGCTGTGGCCTTAGGGGGGATCCCTATAAGGGCAGATATTGAGAACAGGAGGAAAAGCCGTGGCGGCAATAGACCAAAGCAAAATCAGAAATTTTTGTATCATCGCACATATTGATCATGGAAAATCTACGCTGGCGGACCGGATCATTCAGATGACCGGGCTTTTGACGGACCGGGAGATGCAGTCCCAGGTGCTGGATAATATGGAATTGGAACGGGAACGCGGGATTACTATAAAATCC
This sequence comes from Blautia sp., assembly GCA_050944615.1. Taxonomy (GTDB): domain Bacteria; phylum Bacillota; class Clostridia; order Lachnospirales; family Lachnospiraceae; genus Blautia_A. Next base: position 36,561 of record JBMNRL010000001.1, on the reverse strand, counting down.
CAGGCGGTGCGTACGGTATATAAGGCAAAAAACGGAGAGGAATACATTTTCAATTTGATTGATACGCCGGGGCATGTGGACTTTAATTATGAGGTTTCCCGCAGCTTAGCAGCCTGTGACGGCGCTATTTTGGTGGTGGATGCCGCCCAGGGCATCGAGGCGCAGACGCTGGCCAATGTCTACCTGGCGATGGATCACGACCTGGATGTGCTGCCGGTGATCAACAAGGTAGATTTACCCAGTGCCGAGCCGGAGCGTGTGATCAATGAAATCGAAGATGTGATCGGCATTGAGGCCCAGGGTGCGCCGCAGATTTCTGCGAAGACCGGGCTGCATGTGGAAGAGGTGCTGGAACAGATCGTGGAGAAAATCCCTGCGCCATCCGGTGACAGGAATGCTCCTTTGAAGGCGCTGATCTTTGATTCCCTCTATGATCCTTATAAGGGGGTCATCGTATTTTTCCGTATTATGGACGGTGTCATAAGAAAAGGCACGCCGGTGAAAATGATGGCCACTGGGGCTGCCTTCGAAGTGGTGGAGGTAGGTTATTTCGGGGCCGGACAGTTTATTCCTTGTGAGGAATTGGGAGCCGGAATGGTAGGATATCTGACTGCCAGCATTAAAAATGTCCAGGATACCCGGGTGGGCGATACGATTACCAACCGGGACGAGCCTTGCAAGGAAGCGCTGCCAGGCTATAAAAAGGTAAACCCCATGGTTTATTGCGGATTGTATCCGGCGGACGGAGCGAAATATCCGGATCTTAGGGATGCCCTGGAGAAGCTGCAGCTCAATGATGCGTCTCTGTTTTACGAGCCCGAGACCTCTGTGGCATTGGGCTTTGGTTTCCGCTGTGGCTTTTTGGGCTTATTACATCTGGAAATTATTCAGGAGCGTTTGGAGAGAGAATATAATCTGGATCTGGTGACTACGGCTCCGGGTGTTATCTATAAAGTTTATAAAACCAACGGTGAGATGATCACGCTGACCAATCCGTCCAACCTTCCCGATCCTGCGGAGATTGACTACATGGAGGAACCTATGGTGGCAGCGGAGATCATGGTGACGACGGAGTTTATTGGCTCTATCATGGAGCTGTGCCAGGAGCGCAGAGGGCAGTATGAGGGAATGGAATATATGGAAGAAACCCGTGCCTTGCTTAAGTATAAGCTGCCGCTCAATGAGATCATTTATGATTTCTTTGACGCACTGAAATCCAGATCCAAGGGATATGCGTCCCTGGATTACGATCTGTGCGGTTACGAAAGAAGTGATCTGGTGAAGCTGGACATCCTGGTGAATAAGGAAGAGGTGGATGCGCTTTCTTTCATCGTTCATGCAGAGACCGCTTACGAGCGCGGCCGGAAGATGTGCGAAAAACTCAAAGAGGAGATTCCCAGACAGCTGTTTGAAATTCCGATCCAGGCAGCGGTGGGAAGTAAGATCATTGCCAGAGAGACAGTGAAGGCTATGCGCAAGGATGTGTTGGCGAAATGCTACGGCGGCGATATCACCCGTAAGAAAAAGCTGTTAGAGAAACAGAAGGAAGGAAAGAAACGGATGCGCCAGATCGGTAACGTAGAGATTCCGCAGAAGGCTTTTATGAGCGTATTGAAACTGGATGATAAATAATGAGGTCGGATGCAGGTGCCTGTCTTTGCAGGACGCTGCCTGCCGATATTTCTATGAAACTTACATTGACACAAAGATGCCGCAAGACCATGAGTGATCTTGCGGCATCTTTGTGTCAGGGGGGCGTAAAGCCCGCGTCAGCCAAACGATTTCGGTACCATGGGGAAAACATATCCGGTCACAGAGTCCGTCCACATTCCAAAGCCAGGGAAAAATATTTCTCCGCATGTGTCAACCCCAGATCGGCCAGATCCCTGGGTTCCCATTCGTCTCCATCCAGGCAGTCTGCTCCATAGAAAAATTGGGCAAATTTTACACCACGGTATTTGGCGGCAGCCAAAAGGGCGGCGCATTCCATCTCCACACCGAGGCAGCCTTCGTTTCGGTGTGCTTGGATGCCCTCTACGGTTTCCCGGTAAATGGCGTCTGTGGTCCAGACCTTGCCTAGGACATAAGAACAGCCACAGCGTTTGAAGCATTGTTCCAAAACGGCGGTGCTTTGTGGATCCGGAAGAATTTCCTGGCTGGGCGGCAGATAATGATAGCTGGTTCCTTCGTCCCGTACGGCGGCAGTGGGGATGATCAGCCGTCCATGTGTGCGGGTATCATCCAGAATGCCGCAGCTTCCAAAAAATATGAATTTTTCAGCGCCCATGGCGATGATTTCTTCCAAAGCGCAGACACATGCCGGAGCACCCACCGGTGACAGATAAAACGCCATTTTCACACCCTCATAGGTGATTTGATAGACAGGGATGCTTCCATTGGCGTTATAGAGATGGGCGATGGTCTTTGTCTGTGCCATGGAGGCAAAACGTTGGATGATCGGCTGGGAGAAGGTGGAAATACAGACCTTTGGAAACCCTTCGATGGGCGGGACTACTTGGGAAGGCCGGATCCATGCAGGTTCTTCTGCCCTTGTTTGGTAAAATACGGTATTCATAGGGAGTCCTCTCTTTCCGCTGTAAAAAGCAGCAGGTTTTTGATCTGGTGGACGATTCTATGGGGAATTGACGGGTCCACAGGCATCATCCGGCTGTACATCCGGACGCCTTGATAGGAAAAAATAATCAGGTCGAAGACCGCTTCAGGGTCTGTTTTTCGGAAGGCCTTGGTTTGGATGCCATATTCCAGAAGTTCCATCCACATTTGCTTGGAAGCCAGATATTGCTTAAAAAGGGAATTCTCCCCGGAGGCAGTCTCTGGCTGGCTAAAGAATTCGTAGATAGCAAGGCTTAAGGAGGCGTCACAATCTAGCATTTCCTTTTCATAACGATCCAGCACCTCCTTCAGGATTTGTTGTGCCGGAATCTGCTGCCGGATTTTATCCTGGAATTCATTTCTTTGGGAGGCCATCAGAGCAGAAATGATTTCAGAAAAAATCTGTTCTGTGCTGCTGTAGTGGCGATATAAGCCGCCCCGGCTTAACCCGGTTTTTTGACAGATGTCCTGCATTGTTACGTCCTTGAATCCCTTTTGGACAAAGAGGCTGTAAGCGGCAGTGCAGATCTGTCTTTTGGTTTGGTTTCCTTTGGTACCCATAACGATTCTCCTTTTGCGACATTGGTGTCACTTTTATTATGCGACACTAATGTCGCTTTGTCAATGAAAAATGAAGATATTTTACAAGCAATGTCAGGCGGCGTATGGTAGACTTTAGTCATCAGGAGGAACGTAATGATGAGAAATGATACAAGGACTGTGCGTTATGACAAGCAGCTAAAGATAGAGGCATATCTGTTATATGGTATGACCCAGCCGTTTCCTAACCATTTTCATGAAAATTATGTGATAGGCCTTATGGAAGGCGGGGAAAGACATCTGGTCTGTCGGGACAGGGAATATACGTTAGTCAGGGGAGACATGGTTTTGTTCAATCCTGAGGACAATCATGCCTGCTCGCCCAGTGGGACTGGTTTTTTGAATTACCGGGCGGTGAATATTTCGAAAGAAGTGATGGGGCAGCTGTCCTATGAGGTCACGGGCAAGGAAGGGCTGCCGGGGTTTTTTCCCAATGTGATCATGGATGAAGAGCTGGCAGGTTATTTTTTGAAATTTCATCAGATGATCATGGAGGGCTATGCAGAATTTGAAAAAGAAGAAATCCTTTTGTTTTTCATGGATTCTCTGATCACGAAATACAGCCGGCCTTTTCCCAGCCTTATTCGGGAGTGCCGGGAGGAAATTGATATGGCCTGCGCGTTTATGAATGATCATTATGGGGAGAGGATTTCCCTGGAGGACATCTGTGACTATGCGGGACTGAGCAAATCCACATTGCTGCGGGCTTTTACTAAATCCAAGGGGATTACGCCCTACCGTTATCTGGAGACGGTGCGAATCAATGCGGCGAAAAAGCTTCTGGAACAGGGTATGACGCCTGTGGAAGCGGCACTTAGGACCGGATTTTCGGACCAAAGCCATTTTACCAATTATTTCACTATGTTTACCGGATTGGCGCCGGGAGTATACCGGAGCATGTTTCAGCAAGAAGAGGAAAAGTAAATGAGATCTGCCGCCGCAGGTACCATTCGCTGTGCCTGTGGCGGCATACATTTTAGAAAGAGGATTATTATGGAAAAAAAACAGACTGCAGGGCATTTAGCCGCTGTACTTACGATATTTATCTGGGGAACCACTTACATTTCAACAAAGGTGATGCTGTTAAAGTTTGAACCGGTGGAAATTTTGTTTTTCCGGTTTCTGATGGGCTTTGCGGCGCTTTGGATGGTAGCGCCCAAAAGGCTGAAAAATACCGGAAGGAAACAGGAGCTGACTTTTGCAGCGGCAGGGCTGTGCGGCATCTGTCTGTATTATCTGCTGGAAAATATCGCATTAACGTACACGATGGCCTCCAACGTAGGGGTGATCATTTCCATCGCTCCGTTTTTTACGGCGATTTTCAGCCACTTTTTTTTCAAAGGGGAAGAAAAGCTTCCCTTTCAGTTTTTCCTGGGATTTATCGTGGCGATGGGGGGAATCTGTCTGATCAGCTTTAACGGTGCGCAGCTTTCCCTCAATCCTATGGGGGACCTGCTGGCTGTGGCGGCAGCGGTGGTGTGGGCCCTTTATTCCGTGCTGACGAGGAAGATCAGTTCTTATGGCCATCCGACAATTCTGACCACCCGGCGGGTGTTCGCTTACGGACTTATGTTCATGATACCTGCTTTGTTCCTTTTTGATTTTCGTTTGGATCTGGGACGCTTTTCCGACCCGCTTTATTTGATAAATATTTTATTCCTGGGTCTGGGGGCATCCGCTCTTTGCTTTGTGACCTGGAATTTTGCAGTGAGGGCATTGGGGGCAGTGCGTACCAGTGTCTATATTTACCTGGTTCCTGTGATCACCGTTGTGACCTCTGTGCTCATTTTGGGCGAGACGATCACGCCGATGGCGGTAGCCGGGACGTTGCTCATACTGGCTGGATTGTTCTTGTCAGAGGGAAAATGGGAGCCAAGACGGGAAAGAAAAAGGATAACTGCCCGTTAAGAGCCGTTATCCTGATTTTTTCTCCCTTTTTTTCGGTATTTTACACATTCTGTGAGCAGATATTCGATCTGGCCGTTCACGGAGCGGAAATCGTCCTCCGCCCATTGGGCCAATTCGTTGTACAGGGTGGCAGACAGCCGCAGGGGAACCTGTTTCTTTTGTTTTTCTTTCTTTGTTTCGGCCATTTGTCACCCTCCTTTCTCATGAAATATGGTATTTGCCCGGTGGGACAGCAAGCATTTGCTGCCCCGCTTTTTATTTCATAGGAAATTGCGTCCTATGAAATGAAAGCACTCCGTGCAGGATGCGCACAGATGCAAGAGGAAAATGCATCTGGCGCGTAAAGCTGTCAAGCCCCTCAAAGATTGAGGGCAGGGGGAGTTTGAGGTGGGGTTGCCCACTTTGTTCATTCATAGGAAATTGCGTCCTATGAAATGAAAAGCACTCCGTGCGGAATCGCACTGCGGCGGAATGGAAGAGTACCGCGAATGCGGTCCGCCGCAGGCAAAGACTCATTCTATTTTAATAGATGGAGCCGCTGTTGACAATAGGCTGTGCGTCTTTGTTGCCGCACAGAACCACCAAAAGGTTGCTGACCATGGCGGCCTTGCGTTCCTCATCCAATTCTACGATCTGGTTTTCACTGAGCTGTGTCAAGGCCATTTCCACCATGCTCACAGCGCCTTCTACGATCTTCTGACGGGCATCGATGATGGCTGTGGCTTGCTGGCGCTGCAGCATCGCGGAGGCGATTTCCGGCGCATATGCCAAGTGAGTGATGCGCACGTCTAAAATTTCGATGCCCGCATCCAGCACTTTGGCCTGAAGCTCATCCTGCATGATATCGGCGATTTCCTGGCTGCTTCCGCGCAGTGTTTTCTCATCGGAACCGTCGTTGGCATCATAAGGATAATTTCTGGCCGCATTTCTGGTGATGGCGTCACACTGGATGGAGAGGTACTCCACATAGTTTTCCACATTCAGTACAGCTTTGGTGGCATTGGCCACTTTCCAGATCACGACGGTGCCGATTTCCACAGGATTGCCAAGCTCGTCATTGACCTTCTGCTTTTTGTTGTCCAGGGTCATTGTCCGGAGGGATACTTTTTTCCGGATGGATGTGGCATTCATGTTCACGTTGATGGACAGTTCCTGGCTATTTCCTGTTTTTGCTTTCGATTGGGTGCCTTTTTGCTCTGCGGTAGGATTGATTGCGGTACAGAAAGGATTGACCCAATAAAATCCCGGTTCATATAAGGTGCCGTAGTAGTTACCAAAAAGTGTGAGCACCAGCGCTTCGTTGGGATGAATGACCTTCAGTCCTGCCATAAAAATACATCCGACGAGCAAAATCAAAACGCCGACGGTGATACATAGTGCCAATACCAGATTTTGTGCTGGAAGCTTTGCATTGTAGTATAATGATCCGAATACGTTTAACACCGGGCCTGCCAGAACCAGGACAATGCAAAGTATCAGCATTGCCATGCCGGATTTGGCATTGAGGATCTTCTCCTCTGTAACTTTTAACCTTTTATCCATAACCCCATCCTCCTTGTAAGAAATAAAAATGATATTATTTTGATATCATCATAATATGCTATCCGGAGAATCCTGTCAATAGATTTTTTGGTGATTATATGGTATGATAATGGGCAGATTAAAAAGAGGAAGGAACACGGCGATGGGAAAAGAATTGGAGCTTTATATACATTTGCCTTTTTGTGTGAAAAAGTGTCAGTATTGCGATTTTCTTTCCGGGCCTTATGGGGAAAATACAAAAAAGTGCTATTTGGAAGCGTTGAAGAAGGAAATGGCCGCAGCTGCACCGCAGGTAGAGGACTGTCGGATCACTTCCGTATTTTTCGGAGGAGGCACGCCGTCTCTTTTAGATGGACGGGAAATGGGTGGATTGTTGAAGACGCTGCATGCCCGTTACCGGCTGGCAGAGGATTGTGAGATCACCATGGAAGGAAATCCGGGCACTTTTACCCGGGAGAATTTGAGGGAATATGTCCGTTTGGGAATCAATCGTTTCAGCATCGGCTGTCAGTCTGTGGAGGACCAAAAACTTCGTATGTTAGGACGCATCCATACCTTCCAGGACTTTTTGGATAGCTATGATATGGCCAGAGAGGCTGGAATCTCTAATATCAACGTGGACCTGATGTCCGCGCTGCCGGGTCAAAGTCCGGCTGATTGGGAAAAAAACCTGCGCACCATCGGCAGTCTGCATCCGGAGCATATTTCTGCTTACAGTTTGATTGTAGAAGAGGGAACCCCTTTCGGAGAGATGGATTTGGAGCTGCCCGAGGAAGAGGATGAGCGGCGGATGTATGAGATGACCCGGGAGATTTTGGAGGAGTATGGGCTTTATCAGTATGAGATTTCCAATTATGCGGTCCCGGGAAAGGAATGCCGCCATAATATAGGATATTGGCGGCGGTCGGATTATCTGGGGTTTGGGCTGGGAGCTGCTTCGCTGTTTTTGGGAGAGCGGTTTTCTAATACCAGGGAAATGAAAAGGTATTTGGATGCTTCCGGGGATTTGGATTGTATCCGGGAGCAGCGGCAGCGGCTGACAGCAAAGGAGCAGATGGAAGAGTTTATGTTTCTGGGGCTTCGGATGACGGACGGCATCGGAAGAGAAGCGTTTGCCCGGGCGTTTGGAGTAGAGCTGGAGGAAATCTATGGACCGGTGCTGGATAAATACCGGACACTGGGGCTTCTGGCAGAAGAAGAGGGACGCATTTTTCTGACGCCGCAGGGGATCAATGTCAGCAATGTGATCTTTGCAGATTTCCTGCTGGATTGAGAAAACATCGAACAAGTGTTTGCAAAATGGAAGGATCTGTAGTATACTTGGAGACAAGAAAGAGGAGAATACTATGGCAGCAAAAACACCAAAAAAGGAATTTATTAAGATCCGCGGGGCGAATGTGAATAACCTGAAGCACCTGGATGTGGATATCCCCAGGAATGAACTGGTGGTCCTGACGGGTCTGTCCGGATCAGGGAAGTCTTCCTTGGCCTTTGATACGATTTACGCAGAGGGACAGCGGCGCTATATGGAGTCGTTGTCTTCTTATGCCAGACAGTTTTTAGGACAGATGGAGAAGCCGGATGTGGAGACCATCGAGGGGTTGTCCCCGGCCATTTCCATAGACCAGAAATCCACCAACCGGAACCCCCGTTCCACCGTAGGAACAGTGACGGAGATCTATGATTATTTCCGGCTGCTCTATGCCAGGATCGGCATTCCCCACTGTCCGGTGTGCGGCAAGGAGATCAAGAAGCAGACGGTGGACCAGATGGTAGACCACGTGATGTGTCTGCCGGAGAAATCCAAGATCCAGCTTCTGGCCCCGGTGGTCCGCGGCCGCAAGGGAACCCACGCCAAGCTTTTGGAGCAGGCGAAGAAGAGCGGTTATGTCCGGGTGATCATTGACGACAATCTCTATGAGCTGTCTGAGGAGATCAAGCTGGATAAGAATATTAAGCATACGATTGCCATCGTAGTGGACCGTCTGGTAGTCCGTCCGGGGATCGAGAAGCGGCTTACGGACTCTATCGAGACGGTATTGGAGCTGACGGACGGCCTGGTGGTGGTGGATAAACTCGACGGCACTTATTTGAATTTCAGCCAGAGCTTTTCCTGCCCGGATTGTGGCGTAAGTGTGGATGAGATTGAGCCCAGGAGCTTTTCTTTCAACAATCCTTTCGGTGCATGTCCCGAGTGTCTGGGGCTTGGATATAAGATGGAGTTTGACCCCCGGCTGATGATCCCGGATAAAACGTTGTCTATCGCGGAGGGAGCGATCGTGGTCACTGGCTGGCAGTCCTGCACGGACAAGGGCAGTTTTACCAGAGCAATTTTGGATGCGCTGGCGGAGGATTACGGATTCCGTCTGGATACGCCCTTTGAGCAGTATCCAGACGAGATCCAGGATATGCTGATCTATGGCACCAAGGGCCATTCCGTAAAGGTACATTATAAAGGACAGCGGGGAGAGGGCATATACGATGTGGCCTTTGAGGGCCTTATTAAAAATGTGGAGCGCCGCTATCGGGAGACTGGTTCCGATACGATGAAGCAGGAATATGAGACGTTTATGCGGATCACACCATGTCCGGTATGTCATGGACAGCGTTTGAAGAAGGAAGCGTTGGCGGTGACGATATGTGATAGGAATATTCATGAGGTCACCTCCATGTCTGTGGCTAAATTGAAAAAATTTTTGGAGAGCCTGGATCTGACGGAGACGCAGAAGCTCATCGGACACCAGGTGCTCAAAGAAATCCGGGCCAGAGTGGGCTTTCTCTCTGATGTGGGATTGGATTATCTGAACCTGTCCCGGGCTACCGGCACATTATCCGGAGGCGAAGCGCAGCGCATCCGTCTGGCTACCCAGATTGGGTCCGGGCTGGTGGGCGTCGCTTATATTCTGGATGAGCCCAGCATCGGCCTGCACCAGCGGGATAATGACAAGCTGCTCCATACGCTGACGCATCTGCGGGATCTGGGCAATACGCTGATCGTAGTAGAGCATGATGAGGACACGATGCGGGCCGCGGATTGTATTGTAGATATTGGGCCGGGGGCCGGAGAGCATGGCGGAGAGCTGGTGGCCATCGGCACAGCCGCTGAATTGATGAAAAATAAAAAATCCGTCACCGGGGCTTATTTGAGCGGGAGACTGAAAATTCCGGTGCCGAAGGAGCGCAAGAAGCCGGCCGGCTGGCTGAAGGTGGTGGGCGCGAAGCAAAATAACCTTAAGAATATCGACGTTTCTTTTCCGCTGGGTGTGATGACTTGCGTGACCGGGGTTTCCGGCTCCGGCAAGAGCTCCCTGGTCAATGAAATCCTGTACAAATCCCTGGCCAGGAACCTGAACAGGGCCAGATGCATACCCGGGGAACATACGAGGATTGAGGGGATGGAGCAGCTGGATAAGGTCATCGATATCGACCAGTCCCCCATCGGGCGTACGCCCAGGTCCAACCCGGCCACCTATACCGGCGTTTTTGATCAGATCCGGGATCTTTTCGCAGCGACGGCAGATGCCAAGGCCAAAGGATATAAGAAGGGCCGTTTCAGCTTTAATGTGAAGGGCGGGCGGTGTGAGGCCTGCTCGGGAGACGGTATCATTAAGATCGAGATGCATTTCCTGCCGGATGTTTATGTGCCCTGTGAGGTTTGCAAGGGCAAGCGTTACAATCGGGAGACATTGGAGGTAAAATACAAAGATAAGAGTATTTATGATGTGTTGAATATGACGGTGGAAGAGGCGCTGGCCTTTTTTGAGCCGATTCCTTCCATTCACAGGAAAATCCAGACCTTGTACGATGTGGGACTTTCCTACATCCGTCTGGGACAGCCCTCTACCGAGCTGTCCGGCGGTGAGGCCCAAAGGATTAAGCTGGCAACTGAGCTGTCCAAGCGGAGCACTGGCAAGACCATTTATATTTTAGACGAGCCCACCACAGGCCTGCATTTTGCCGATGTGCATAAGCTTATCGATATCCTTCATCGCCTGGCGGAAGGCGGCAATACGGTTATCGTCATTGAGCACAACCTGGATGTGGTGAAGACAGCGGACTATATTATCGATATTGGACCGGAGGGCGGAGATAAGGGCGGTACGGTCATTGCCCAGGGGACTCCGGAGGAAGTGGCCAAGAACCCTGTTTCCTATACCGGACAGTATGTGAAGAAATATCTGTAGATGGAACCGATAAAGTATGCCTTGCTCTATTTCCAGGTTTTGTATATAATATTCGGTAATTAAAGGTTTGCGTCCGTATCTGGGACGTATGATATCCGATGTATAGAATAGAAAATCGGTAAGATACTGATATTATGGCATGTGCGGAATTGTCCTCGCATGTGGGAATCGGGAGTAATGCGAAAGGGGAACTTATGGCAGCGAGTGATATCGGAATTGATTTAGGTACATCCAGCATATTGGTGTATGCCACGGGGAAAGGGATTGTTCTCAAGGAACCTTCCGTGGTCGCTTATGATAAAGATACGGAGAAGATCAAAGCTATTGGTGAGGAAGCCAGGCAGATGATCGGGAGGACGCCGGGAAACATTGAGGCGATCCGGCCGCTGCATCAGGGTGTGATCACAGATTATATGATTACAGAGAAAATGCTGAAGTACTTCATATCCAAAGCCATCGGACGCCGGGCGTTCAGAAAGCCGCGCATCAGCATCTGCGTGCCCAGCGGGGTGACGGAGGTGGAGAAGAAAGCGGTGGAAGAAGCCACTTATCAGGCGGGTGCCAGGGAGGTTTACCTCATCGAAGAACCGGTGGCGGCCGCTATCGGCGCAGGCATTGATATTCTGCGGCCCTGCGGCAACATGGTGGTGGATATCGGTGGAGGCACCACGGATGTGGCGGTGCTTTCCTTAGGGGATACTGTGGTATCCACATCCGTAAAGGTGGCTGGAGATAATTTTGACCAGGCCATCATGCGTTACGTACGCAAGCAGCACAATTTGTTTATCGGGGAAATGACAGCGGAATCCATTAAGATCCAGATCGGTACGGCCTTTGAGAATCCCAACATCACCACCATGGAGGTGAAGGGACGGAATGTGATCACGGGCCTTCCCAAGGTGGCGAAGCTCACCTCAGAGGAAATCCGGACGGCACTCAAAGAGTGTACGGCACAGATCCTGGAGGCGGTCCATGGGGTTCTGGAGAAGACGCCGCCAGAGCTGGCCGCAGATGTGGTGGACCGGGGGATCGTGCTCACGGGAGGCGGTGCGCTTCTGGGCGGCATGGATAAGCTGATCGAGCAGAAGACAGGCATCAACACCATATTGGCGGATGATCCTATGATGGCTGTGGCCATCGGGACTGGTCAGTATGCGGAGATTGCGGCAAAAATGGCATAGAAATGAGCGGGGCTATTGGAAAGACGGCAGGAGCATGCGGTTTTCCCATAGCCCTTTTGTTGGATTATCGGCAGCAGGCGCTTCAAATGCATAAGCCAGCAAGGCGTGATGTGGCTGTGGTGGATACATCAGTGGATATGTGGAGGATACAATGGAAACGGTAACAGGATATGTGGATCATATTATCTATCGAAATGAAGAGAACGGCTATACGGTGCTGGTGCTGATCCAGGAGCAGGAGGAGCTGACCTGTGTGGGAAGCTTTCAGTATATCGGCCAGGGCGAATTGATTGAGGCCCAGGGTGAATTCGGGGAACATCCGGTATATGGCAGGCAATTCCAGATCCGGTCTTTTGAGACGAAGGTCCCGGAGGATGCCATGGCCATGGAACGCTATTTAGGGTCCGGGGCGATCAAGGGAATTGGGACGGCGTTGGCGGCCAGGATCGTCCGGCGATTTAGCGAAGATACCTTCCGGGTGCTGGAGGAAGAGCCCGAACGGTTGTCCGAGGTGAAAGGAATCAGTGAACGCATGGCCCGGGAGATTGCAGAGCAGGTGGCGGAAAAATCTGATATGCGCAAGGCCATGATGTTTCTTCAAAAATATGGGATTTCCCTGGCCCTGGGAGCTAAGATTTATCAGCATTACGGCCAGGAGATCTATGGGGTAATACAGGAAAACCCATATAAAATGGCAGAGGACATCACCGGCGTAGGATTTAAGATTGCCGATGAGATCGCTGCAAAGGTGGGCATCCATACGGACTCCGATTACCGGATCCGCAGCGGCATCTTATATGTGCTGCTCACCGCTGTGGGAGAAGGCCATACCTATCTGCCCCAGGAGCTGCTTTTGCAGAGGTGTGAGGAGCTGCTGGGTGTGGAAGGCTGCCATATGGAAAAGCATCTGATGGATCTGGCCATGGAACGGAAGATCGTGATCAAGGAGACCCATGGGGAGAAGCTGGTGTACAGCAGCCAGAATTATTTTTTGGAGCTGAATACAGCCAGGATGCTGATGGATTTAAATATTTACTGCCGAGAGCCGGAAGAACGTCTGACAAAACGTCTGGCAGCGGTGGAGCACCAGACAGGCACCGTACTCGATGACCGTCAGCGTCTGGCAGTGAGCGAAGCCGCCAAGCGGGGGCTTTTGATTCTCACCGGTGGTCCGGGAACCGGTAAAACGACCACGATCAATGCCATCATCCGCTATTTTGAGGGTGAGGATATGGATATTCGCCTGGCTGCCCCCACGGGAAGGGCGGCCAAACGGATGACGGAGGCCACCGGCTATGAAGCCCAGACGATCCACCGGCTGCTGGAGCTTACGGGCATGCTGGAGGAGACGCCGCAGGGCATTCATTTTGAACGGAATGAACAGAATCCTTTGGAAGCGGACCTGATCATCATTGATGAGATGTCTATGGTGGATATTCATTTGATGCATGCGCTGCTGTCCGCGATTACGGTGGGGACCCGGTTGGTGCTCGTGGGGGACGTGGATCAGCTTCCCAGTGTGGGGCCGGGTAATGTGCTCCGGGATATGATCGCTTCCCAGGCTTTTCCGGTGGTGGAGCTCAATAAGATCTTCCGACAGGCTTCCCAGAGCGATATCGTAGTCAATGCCCATAAGATCAATCGGGGAGAGCCGGTCACGCTGACCAATAAAAGCCGGGATTTCTTCTTTTTAAAACGCAGCGATGCCGATGTGATCATCCGTGTCATCATTGCATTGATCCAGGAAAAACTGCCGCCCTATGTCCAGGCCAGGCCTTCGGATATCCAAGTGCTCACGCCGATGAGAAAAGGGCTTTTGGGAGTGGAACGGTTGAATCTGGTGCTTCAGAAATATCTAAATCCCGCATCTCCTGACAAGAAGGAGAAGGAATATGGCCAGGGCCTTTTCCGTCAGGGGGACAAGGTGATGCAGATTAAGAACAATTACCAGACGGAATGGGAAGTCCGTGGAAAATATGGGATCCCGGTGGAAAAGGGAGTGGGGATCTTCAATGGTGATACGGGAATCGTCCGCGATATGAATGATTTTTCAGAGACGATGACCGTAGAATTTGATGAAGGCAGGTTTGTAGAGTATCCGTATAAGCAGCTGGATGAATTGGAGCTGGCTTACGCGGTGACCATACATAAATCCCAGGGCAGTGAATATCCGGCCGTGATCCTTCCGCTGCTCACCGGACCGAGGCTTTTGATGAACCGGAATCTCCTCTATACGGCAGTGACCAGGGCCAGAAAATGCGTTACCCTGGTGGGCAGTGAGGAGACCTTTTGCCAGATGATACAAAATGAACGGGAGCAGAGGCGGTACAGTACGCTGGATGTGCGCATCCGGGAGTTAGAAGAGCTGGAGCATTGACGATAGGGCATTTTCCGTCAGGGAGGGCTTTCGCGTATGGATCTTTTGAATTTTTTATATCCCAGGCGATGTCCGATTTGCCATGGGATTTTACGTAACAGCAAATGGACGGTATGTCCGGATTGTGTTCCGAAGCTGCGCCCGATTCGGGAACCGAGGTGCCAATCCTGTGGGAAGGCACTCCGTGACCAGGAACAGGAGCTTTGCGCGGACTGCGCCAAAGGCAGTCATTTATTTGACCGCGGTCTGGGGATTTTTCCATATAACAGATTGGCTCATGCCTCTGTGATGAAGTATAAGAACGGCGGGCGGCAGGAATATGAACGGTTTTATATTCAAGCGGCGTCCCTGTATGGGGCAGCCTGGGTCCGCCGGTTCCGCCCCCAAGTGCTGGTCCCTATTCCCATGCGGGAGGTGGACAGGAGAAAGCGGGGATTTTGTCCTTCTGTCAATCTTGCCAGAGGACTGGGCCAGGCCTGGGGGATTCCGGTGGAAGAACGGCTTCTATATAAGGTGAAGAAGACAAAGGCCCAAAAAGGCCTGGAAGCCGCAAAGCGCCGGGAAAATGTCCGGGGTGCCTATGCTGGCGCTCCTGGAATATGGCCCTATCGAAGGATTTTGCTCATTGATGATGTCTATACCACTGGAAGCACCATAGATGCGGCAGCCCAGGCAGCGGCGGCCCACGGCGTGGAGGAAATTTATTTTTTGACTGTTTTTATCGGAGATGGCTACTAATAGAAAAATAACTTTTCTTTGGAAGGTTTCTATGTTACAATCAATCTGTATGAGTATTTCTAAATCTGGATTGAGGAGATGTCTATGTTAAATCTAGAAAAAGTGAAGCTGATGACAAAGCTTTCCATGTATGAAAATACAGAAGGCAAGATCCATCTGCCGATCAGTAAGTATTATCGCAGCGACTACATAGGGCTTGCGCTGATCAAGAATTTTTTTATCATTACCATTGGGTATTTTTTGCTGGTGGGAGCCGGTGTGGCATATTACAGCGAATATTTGCTGAACAATATCCATAAAATGAATCTAGTCTCTTTGGGAACCATGCTCATTGTGGGATATGCAGTGCTGTTGGTCTTCTATTCCCTTTTGACTTATGTCCAATATGCGGTGCGTTACCGGAGAGCCAAGAAGAGCGTAAAAGACTATTACGTGAATCTGAGCAGGCTCGCTAAGACATACGAACGCGAGGAGAGAAGGTCCGGCAATCGGAATGGAGGCAAGAGAAAATAATTATGACAGCATTATTAGAATTTAAACAACGACTGAAAAATCTGTATGGACAATATGAAGTATATATCCTGCCGGTGCTCAAATGTGTTCTGGCATTGACTTACTTTTTCTGGATCAATGATACGATCGGATTTTCAGAGAAGCTTAGCAGCCCATTTGTGGTGCTGATTCTGGCGCTGATCTGTGCGATTCTTCCCAGCAATGCCATTGTCTGGCTGGGATATGCGCTGATTATCGGAAACTGCTACAGCCTGGGCATTGAGGTAGCAGCTTTTGCGGTAGTTTTAGTGCTGATTTTAGCTATTTTGTTTTTGCGTTTCAGCAATAAGAGCAATATATTGATGGCATTTACTCCGTTGGGATTTACCTTGAAGATGCCGGCCTTGATTCCCATCGGCGGCGGCCTTTTGAGTGCTCCGCTGGCAGCTTTGCCGGCCGGATGCAGTGTTGTGCTTTACTATTTTCTGACTTTTCTAAAAGAGCAGTCCGCAGTGCTGAAGAATACCGATGCGGCGGAGATTACGACAAAGATCAAGCTTCTAGTGGACGGTTTGATGAAGAACCAGGAGATGTGGATCACGGTGCTGGCCTTTGTAGCGGTGGTTCTTTTGGTAAATCTGATCCGTACCCGTTCTTTGGACTATGCATGGCGTATTGCCATCGTCGTAGGCGGCGTGACGTATATTTTGGTGATGCTGGCTGGCGGTCTGTTTTTGAATGCCGAGATCAACATTGCTTCCCAGATCATCTTTACGGTGGTCGCGGTAGTGTTGGGGCTGGTCCTGGAATTCTTTGCGTTTGGCGGTGATTATACCAGAACGGAGCGTTTGGAATACGAGGATGATGAGTATTTTTACTATGTGAAGGCTGTACCGAAAGTATCCATTGCCACTTCCAAGAGGAAGATCAAGAAGATCAACGCGGAACCGGCAGAGCCAGAGCAGAACCGGGAAGAGGAAGAGACCGTGGTGGAATATGCCAACCCGATTTTTGAGGATGACTCCTGGCAAGAGGAGCCGGAGAAAGAGGAGCCAACGGCTATGCCGGATGCCCCTATCCAGCCAAAGTCTGACAGTCCGGTCCCGGAAATTGAGAAACCGGAGATCGACACCATCGATTTTGAGAAGAAATTAGAAGAATCTTTGAAGGATTTATAGGAACCCGCAGACAGATTTCAAAGAAGGGAGGGAATCTATGTCAACTCTTGGAGAGCTGATGAGTAATTATATTTCGAAAATCTCACTGCCCCGGATCGGAATCACCGATATTATAGAGATTCTGCTGATTTCCTTCTTTGTCTATCAGTTCATGCGGTGGATCAAGACCACAAGAGCTTATATGCTTTTGAAGGGGATCCTGGTAGTTCTGGCATTCATTTTTATTGCCTATATCTTTAAGATGAATACCATCATATGGATCATCAAGAATATTTCCACCGTGCTGATTACCGGTATTATAGTTATCTTTCAGCCGGAGCTGCGCAAGGCCTTGGAGCAGCTGGGTCAGAAGAATATCGTTTCTTCCATTATTCCTTTTGAATCCAACAAGGAATTTACCGAGCGCTTTACGGATAAGACGATCAATGAAATCGTAAAAGCCTGCTTTGACATGGGAGCGGTGAAGACCGGAGCTTTGATCGTGGTGGAGCAGAATGTGGTGTTAAGTGAGTATGAGCGGACGGGGATTCTCCTGGATTCTATGATCACCAGCCAGCTCATCATCAATATCTTTGAACACAATACACCTCTTCACGATGGAGCGGTGATCGTGCGGGGAAACCGGATCGTGGCAGCGACCTGTTATCTTCCCCTGTCAGACAGCATGCTTTTGAGTAAGCAGCTTGGGACCCGGCATAGAGCCGGTGTGGGGATCAGCGAAGTCAGCGATTCCCTGACCATCATTGTTTCCGAGGAGACCGGGCAGGTTTCCACAGCGATGAATGGCGTTTTAAAACGGAATATTGACAGCAGTACGCTGAGAGCGGAGCTGGAGAAAATCCAGAATAAGACCAGGAGCGACAATAAGAAGCTGAAGCAGCTGCTGAAGGGGAGGGAAAAGCATGAAAGAAAAGTTCTTAAATAATATCCCCTTAAAGATCATGTCTGTAGCCGTAGCTATTTTGGTATGGCTGCTGGTGGTGAATATCGACAATCCGATCCGCACGAGGATCATCACGGATGTGCCTGTGCAGGTTTTAAATGAGGCATATATTGAAAGCGGCGGTAAAATGTGTCTGATCGAAGAATCCCAGGACGATATTACCGTAAGCGTTACCGGTAAGAGAAAGACGGTGGAGAATCTAACTGCGTCAGATGTCATTGCTACTGCAGATTTAAAGCAGATGTTGTCGCTGGATACGAATCCGGTCATGGTTCCCATCAATGTGAGCGTCCCTGGCATCTCCCAGGTGGATATCCAGCCTGTGCCGAGGAATATGGCTATTACGATAGAAGAGATGATGTCCCAGGATTTCATCGTTACCGTGGATACCGGAGCCTCCAAGCCGGAGGTAGGCTATGAGATTGGAGAGGTCCAGGCGAATCCGGAAAAAGTCCAGATCACCGGGCCCCAGACACTGATCAAAAAAATTGACCGGGTGGTGGCATATACCGATGTCACCGGGATTACCGGAGATTTGAGCACTAGAGTAAAATTAAAGATTTTTGATAAGAATCAGGACGAATTATCGGCCAATCAGGTAAAATATCTGAAATTCGATATTTCTGAGCCGACGGTGGACGTGGCAGTGAGCTTATGGAAGGTCCGGGACAATGTAACGATTGAAGCCGGCTATGTGGGAGAACCGGCGATCGGTTACAAAGTGGAAGCATTGGTTTCCACGCCATCGAAAGTAAAGGTGGCTGGCACGGATGAGGCCTTAAGCCAGTTGGCTGCGGATGGTAATAAAATTGTCATTCCTGCAGAAAACATTGATGTGTTTGGGAAATCAGCCGACTTTGAGACAAAAGTGAACATTGCCAAGCTGCTGCCGGATGGGATCAAGCTGACTACCGGAACCAGCGATTCCGTCATTGTGAAAGCGAGCATCCTGCCTGTGGGCAGTAAAGAATACTCTATTCCTACGAAGCGGATTGTCATCCAGAATATACCGGAAGGGCTTCAGGCAGTTTGTGAGACGGAGAAAGTGGAGATACGCGTAAGTGAAGGGACCCAGTCCCTGGAGGCTCTGGATCCGGAGAATATCCAGCTGTCGGTGGATCTAAGCGGCAAGAAAGCCGGAAGCTATGAAGTTCCGGTGCAGGTGAGCTTGCCGGCAGGCTATGCCATTGTATCGAATGTCACTATCACAGTTAAGCTGTCGGAGGTTGCCACAGCTACGAATTTAACAATTGAAGAATAAGGGGAGAGTTTTATGATTAGCCAGAAAGTAATAGTAAAAAATCCAACCGGGCTTCATTTGCGTCCGGCAGGGATCCTTTGTAAGGAAGCCATGAAATTTAAATCGCTGATCACTTTTACTTTTAAAGACGGCACAGCCAATGCCAAGAGCGTGCTCAGTGTGTTGGGCGCTTGTGTGAAATGCGGCGATGAGATCGAATTAGTCTGTGAGGGCGAGGATGAGAAGCAGGCGATGGATACCTTGATTCAGGCAATTGAGAGCGGATTGGGTGAATAAGAATGTAAGAAACCGGCAGGTACGCATCATTAGATGCAGTCCTGCCGGTTTTTGCTTCATTTCTTTTATTTTTTTTCGAGCAAAACGAGCAGCTCTTCCGTGCTTTTATCCTGGTAAAAGGGGTCATAGGCACGCAGCTCCTCCAAGGTATCAAATTCCAAAATGCTGCCGTTTTCATAGGGTTTCAAATATAAAGCCAGCTCTGGGAGGTGTTCCATATAAATGTTTTCCCACAGGCGGTTTTGGGTCTTTTGCAGGTCGTATTCGCGCTCCAGGATATCCAAAAAAGTACGGGTGAAAGCCGCATCCCATAAAACGTGGCCCAGCATGTACCAGGAGTCGCTGCCTCCGATTTCTACCCCTGTGATCCGGCCGTCTGCAGCTGTAGTCAGGCAATATTCCTCTGTAGGGCCGTCTGCGTACAGAGCGGAATAAAAAGGACGGTCGGCCTGTGAGGCAAAAGGATTTTCGGGAAAATAATTGTCGCCAGAGCAGATGTAGCTGCAGGAGAGGACCTCTCTTGCCGCATAAATGCTGGAATGGTTGTTGCGGCAGCTGTATTCGGGATTGTGGATCAGACACACATCCATCTTTTTTTCTAAATATGCAAATTTTTCGGCCTGATAGCCGGTGACGATGTAAATCTGGGAAATGCCGGCGGCTTTCAGCTGCCGGATCTGGCGTTCGATCAGGACCTCTCCCTTCACCGGGAGCAATGCCTTGGGACATACACTGGAAATGGGCGCAAAACGGCTGGCAAAGCCTGCCGCTAAAATGACCGCGTTATCTATTTTCAAAACTTCCTCCAATCCATACATATAGACGGATGCCGTCTGGTATTTGTTTGATCAAATGGGACGGTTTTATCCCTGGATTGCATTGTAGAGGGAAAATCCTTGTTTGTCAAGAATTGGAATTGGCCGGCGGATGTTGAAATGTTTGTGAAAATATCATACAATAGGTAAATATAGGGAGCTTTGAAAAGATATGACAGGGAGTATGAAAATGAGTAAGGAGGAAACATGAAGAAGAAAAGATGGATATTGCTGGCTGTGATGGTACTGCTGCTTTGTCTGGGCAGTACGACGGCAGTTTATGCGGCGAAAAATGTCAGCCAGTCGCAGACCAATGTGAAGGTGACATCCAGTAAAAAGGGCTGGCAGAGAATCGGTGGATCCTGGTATTATTATGCTTCCAACGGAAGGATGCAGTGCGGAATGATCCGCTATAAGGGCAATTATTATTACTGTCGGCCCAATGGAAAGATGGTCACCGGATGGTTTCAGAATACCCGCTCTAAAAAATGGTATTATTTCAACGGCAGCGGCGTGATGGCCAGGAACGGATGGAAATCCCTGGGTGGAAAGTGGTATTATTTCCAGAAGAATGGCGTAATGTACAAGGGGTGGTTAAAGCTTGGAAATACTTGGTATTATCTGGGCAGCAACGGCGCCATGTATAAGGGGTGGCGGTCTGTTGGCGGGAAAAAATACTATTTTGACAGCAGCGGGAGGATGGCAGCCAGCAAGTGGCTGAAATATAATGACGGCTGGTATTATGTGGGAAGCAGCGGCGCACAGCTTCGGAGCAGCTGGCTGAAGCTGGACGGAAAGTGGTACTATCTCGGGAAATACGGTAAGATGGTGACCGGATGGTGCAGCATCGGCGGGAAGAAGTACTATTTTTACAGCAGCGGCGTGATGGCAGCCAGCACATGGATCGGAAATTATTATGTGGGTTCCGACGGAGCGATGACTCCGGCCAATTGGCAGGATAATCAGGGGAATCAGTTGATCTACAGCAGCGGAACGCTTCATGTGGAAGCGAAGAAAAGCACGATGAACGGACATCCTTACTGGGTGGCCAGGGTAAGGACCGCAAGCCCTAAGCAGCTGCGCTCCGCCTTGTCTTTTGGAACCTATGGTGGCACCAGACAGAATACCACCAACGCGGTGCCGGCCAACGGAGGCATCATCGGTGTGAACGGCAGCGCATTTGACTATGCTACGGGCATACCTTCTCCTAGAGGGATGTGCATTAAGAACGGCAAGATTTACGGCGACTATATGACCAGCTATACGGTGTTTGCGGTGAAAAATGACGGTACGATGTTTACGCCGCGCCAAGGGCTGATGGGGAGGGACCTTTTGAATATGGGTGTCAAGGATACCTATAATTTCGGCCCTGTTCTCATCAATAATGGCAACGCCCAGCCGTCCATCGCGGAGACCAATAAGCAGTATCCAAGGACTGCGGTCGGCATGGTGAAGAAAAATGATTATGTGCTTTTGGTGACAGACAATGGTTACAGCGGTCTCAACCATTGGGAATTGGTTAAGATTTTCCAGTCCTTCGGATGTCAGTATGCGTATAATCTGGACGGCGGCGGATCTTCCACGATGTATTTTAACGGCAAGCGTCTGAATACTCCGGCCGCAGGCAGTGAACGGGCGTGTGCGGACTTTTTGTATTTTACAAATTAGTTACAACTGTTACTAAAGAACCCATGTACTTTTCCGGAAAAATAGTGTAAAGTATACAGTAACAGGCGCGGAAAGCGCCATCGCCCAAAGGGCATTATGATACGGGGTGCCGAATGGGGATAAGCATAGTATGCCTATGGAAACATAGGATCGTATCTCGATAGGAAGACGGTAATTGTTAGCAGAATTTAGGAGGAAATGGTTTTGAAGAAGCGAAGAATGAAACTGATGGCAATCCTGTTGACCATATGCATGAGCGCCAGCACGTTCAGCGTCGGCGCAGCAGGCATGGAGGGAATTCCAGCAGTCAGCCAGGAAGGTCTCGAGATGGAGGAATTGAACGCGCAGGAGAACCAGGCTTTGGACGGCGGTTTTGAAGCCGAAGGGGATTCCGGCGTTATATTGAACGAGGAAGCGAAGGATTCCGGTTTTGCTCCGGAGGAGACAGAGCCGACAGAGGAACCGGATATAGAGGAAGGGGAGGATGCGTTCCAGGATATGATGGAAGCGTCTGTAACCACAGTGAAGCTGGGAACCGATGTCGTATGGAAGGAAGTCAATACCGGCGTTCCTGCAGATACCGTGAACAAAAAATTATACAGAACCGCTACGGATAAATATTTCACCAAGGCTGACGGCATGGTGAGGGTCCAGGTGACCAGCACGGAAGCGTATACATATATTTTTGATGAAAACGGTTTCATTGATACTGGTGTTGTGCCCATTGGAGAGAATGAATATTTCTTTATCCTGCACAACATGGTTGAGGAAAGCAGTACGGATACCTGCCCGCAGACAGGCCGTATGCAGACCGATTACTGGGTGCTTGGTGAGACGAGCCACGGCCCTGGATGGGTATACTATGGAGATGACGGCGCGAAGACCAAAGCTCCGGATATGGCACAGGACATCTATGTGAAAGGTGATGAGGTGAAATGGGAATATGCATCTTTTATCACCGGCAAGATACCCTACCGCCTGTTCTGGATTTCTCCGAGCGGGAAAGCCAGCCGATATTTCACAAACCTGGACGGCCTTGTAAATATCAAGGATTCTGTGCAGGCGAAAGAGACGAAGACTTACGCATTTGATGAACACGGCATGATGCTGGAAGGTTATCAGAAGGTGGAAGATAAGGACTATTATTTCCTCACCCGAGAGGACGTCCAGGTTTCTGACCTGAACCCAGAGAAATGCAATGTAGGAACTATGGTCACCGATAAATGGATTTTGTCAGAGGATGGGAAATCCTGGAGATATTTTGGAGCAGACGGTGCCCAGGTTTCTAAAACCGGATATCAGGCCATCAACGGCGCACATTATTATCTGGACAAAGATGGGAAAATTCTTACAGGTTCCATTGAAGTGGATGGAGTGACCCGCTATTTCAATCCGAACAGCACTCCGATCGGGCAAGAAAAAGCAGTCGATTCCAAGGAAGGCTGGATTCAGGAAGGGAATGCCTGGAAATATGTGAATGCGGATGGTTCCATTGAAATCCGCACCGGATTCCAGAAAGTGATCAGCGGCAATATTGATGAGTGGTATTATCTGGACGAAGATGGCGTTCCGATGACCAACGTGCAGAAGAAGTATGAGAAGAACGGCAGATATTACTACTTTGGGGCGGACGGCACCCGGACAGAGAACAAATGGGTGACCATCAGCGGCAGGAAATATTATTTTACGAACAGCGGAGCCCGCGCTACCTATAAGAACCAGTGGGCTACGATTAACGGCAAGAAATATTACTTCGGCTCTTTTAGTGCCTGGGTGAAGAGGACCGGATGGCAGAGAATCGGGAGATATTGGTATTATTTCTCATCCAACGGCAATCTGTACACGGACCGTTTCCTGTCTCTGACGGAAAATGGTACGAAGAATAAATATTACGTGAACAAACGGGGAGCAATGCTCACCGGAATGCAGGAGATAGGCGGTTACCTGTATTACTTTAAGAGAAGCCAGGGTACCGCGAAATCCACCAAATATGGATATTGCCTGCTCAACCGCTGGGTGAAGACCAATAATAAATGGTATCGCTCCGGCGCCAATGGCCGCATGGTTAAAGGCTGGATCAATCTGGCCGGTAAAGAATATTATCTGGGCAACGATTATATTTTAGTGACCAATCAGTGGATCACCAATAAGAAGGGTGTCAGAGGATATCTGGATGCCGATGGTCTGTTCAATGGACCTGGCTGGGTGAACTATAAAGGTAAATGGCGGTATCTGAGCGAGGCGACCAGCGGATCAGAAGGCTGGGCTACCGGCTGGACCCGTATCAATGGTTACAAATATTTGTTCAGAGATAACGGAGATATGGTGACTGATTTAAGCAGCATGGCAGGCTTCACCGGTGGACCGTATCTGTACGATGTGAACCGTTCCACTTGTACGGTTACCGTATTGGGACGGGATGAAAATGGCAATTATACCGTGCCTGTCATTGCGTTTGCTTGTTCCGTAGGCCTCCCGGGGACACCGACCCCCACAGGTTCCTCTTTTGGCATGAGCAGAGCTGGCAGATGGCAGCTGCTGATGGGACCTTCCTATGGCCAGTATGCGACTCATGTGGACGGGGCTGGACAGGGCGGAATCTTCTTCCACTCTGTGGCAGGGTCTGCACCAAACCATTATGCTCTTAACCCGGTGGAATATAACCGACTGGGATCACCTGCTTCCCACGGCTGCATCCGTCTGTGTGTAAGGGATGCCAAGTGGATTTGGGATCATTGGGGCAATGGCGGCAACCGTGCGAGAATCTTGGATCGTTCCGGCAATATTTTCTATAAGCCGAGCATTCCTAAAATTGGTCCGACCATCCACTATGATCCGACCGATCCAGCTCTTTAATCAAGAACTGAATATGTAAAATACAGGGGCTGCCGTACTGAGCAATTAGTACGGCGGCTCCTTTTTATTCTGTAGTTGACATTTCCATTGATGGGGCGTATGATATATTTGTTCAAAAAATGAACGTTCAAAAGATGAACGTTTACTTAAGGATCGGACAGAGGATGGTTTTGGAAATGGGTAAGAAGCTACAGATATTATATGAGATCAACAGCAGAGGGTTTGGCAGCCAGCGGCTGCTGGCGGAACGGACGGGGATTTCCGTGGGACTGGTGAACCGCCTGCTGAAGGAATTGTGTGAAAATGGGATGTTAAAGCGCCAGGAACGGAAGTATACTGTGACAGATGCGGGGGCCGTTTTGCTGGAAAAGGAATGGAAGCAGCGGCAGGAGCAGAAGCTTTCCGCAGAGGAGGAGAGTGCTGGAGTGAAGGAGGCCGTGATCCTGGCGGCGGGCGGCAACCGTGCGTTTGACCGGCCGGTGGGATTGTTGGAGCTGGATTCGCTGCCTATCGTGGAATTTCTGCTTAGGGAGCTGACAGAGCTTGGCATTACGCGTATTTGTGTGGTGGCGGGATCCCAGGCGGAGCTGTTTGAGGAATATTTGCAGGGCCGGGATATTGCTTTGGTAGAAAATAAGCGTTGGCGGTGGACAGGGACTATGGCTTCCCTGGCCTGTGCTGCCCAGTATCTTTCCGGGGATTTTCTTGTGGTGGAGAGCAACCAGATTCTGGAGAGGGCCGGTATTGAGAATGTGCTGCATGCCCCTTCCAGCAACGCTTGTCTTCTGGTCAACCCCAGCGGTTCTGCGGACGAGGCATATGTGGAACTGGACGAGGAAGGCAATATTTTTCGTATTTCCAAGGACATCCGGCAGATGAACCGGGTGGATGGAGAGCTGGTGGGGGTTGCCAAAATTTCACGGAAGCTGTTCGGCCGGATGATGGAGTATTATGAAAAAAACGAAAATCCTCTTCTCAATTATGAATATGTGCTGGAAAATATTGGGAGAATTTATAAAATTCCTGTAGTGCGGGAGGACGATCTCCAATGGACGGTAATCGAGAATCAGAAGCATTACCAGAGGGCGAGGAATCTGGTATATCCCAAGATACAGAAAAAGAACCGTCTCCGGAAGGAAAATATGGCAAAGGAAATTTTCTCGGAAAGCACTGGGATTTTGGAGGAAGAGATTCTGGAATTCAGAGTCTGCGGCGGCATGACCAATACAAATTTTTATGTGAAGACAAAAACGGGTGCTTATATTTTAAGGGTGCCGGGTGCCGGGACGACAGTGATGATTGACCGTTATATGGAAGGGCAAAATGCGAGGCTGGGAGAAAAACTGGGCATCAATGTGCCGACCCTTTATTTCAACGAGGAGACAGGGGTGAAAATCACTTCCTATGTGGAGCATGCGGAGACGCTCAACGCCATGACCGCCCAATGGGAGAGCAATATGAAAAAGACAGCGGGAATCCTGCGGACGCTCCATGGTTCCGGGTTGGTGATGGAAAATAGTTTTTCTGTCCAGAAGGAATACGAAAAATATAAGGAGCAGATACAGGCCGCTGGCGGCGGCTTCTATCCGGGGTTTGAGGAAATGGACCGGTTTTTTGATCATTTGATGGAGCGTCTGGAGCTTCTCGGTTTGGAAAAGGCGCCCTGCCACAATGATTTGGTGCCGGAAAATCTCATCAAGGACAGCAGAGGAAGGATGTATCTCATTGATTGGGAGTATGCAGGGAGCAATGATCCGATGTGGGATTTAGCCTCTCATCTTTTGGAGTGTGAATTTACGGAGGAGACAAAGCAGCTGTTTCTGGAGCAGTATTTTCAAGGAGAGATTCCCGGTGAAGCCAGAGAAAAAATCCTGATTTTTGAAATCTGTCAGGATATTTTATGGAGTGCCTGGACTAGACTGAAAGAACAAAAAGGAGAAGATTTCGGCACCTATGGGACGGACCGTCTGCAGAGGGCGGCAAGACGGAAGAAGGAGTATGAGGAGCGCTATGAAAAAGACGGAAAGTAACAATGTAGATTGGAAAATTACCCTGATACCACTGGCTATGATTGCCGTGTTGTCCGGATTGCTCATGTGTTTTCCCGAAGCCTCCAAAAACACAGTGGATTTTTTAAGACAGATTTTTGTCAATGACTTTGGATTTTTTTATCTGCTGCTGGGCTTGGGAATGATTTTGACGGCGCTTGGTGTGGCTTTTTCCAAATATGGCAGTATTGTCCTGGGAAATGGCGGAAAACCCCGGTATAAGACCTTGAACTGGGGGGCGATGATATTTACCTCTACCATGGCTGCGGATATTCTCTACTGGTCCTTGATCGAATGGGCCTATTACTACAATGCCACCCCTTTTGCCATGGAATCTATGACGCTGGCACAGAAACAGGACTGGGCGTCCGCTTATCCGCTGTTTCATTGGGGCCCGATTCCCTGGGCTTTTTATATATTGCCGGCCTGTGCTTATGCGTATATGATGTTTGTCAAGCACAGAAA
This sequence comes from Blautia sp., assembly GCA_050944615.1. Classification (GTDB taxonomy): domain Bacteria; phylum Bacillota; class Clostridia; order Lachnospirales; family Lachnospiraceae; genus Blautia_A. The sequence continues at coordinate 9,416 of JBMNRL010000001.1, read as the reverse complement.
ACGCCAGACATTGTCCGAAGCCTGCCGCCCTCTGTTGGGAGACCGGGCGGACAGGATGCCGGGAAGACTCATAGATATGATTGCGATTGTAGGGCTTCTGGCAGGAACGGCCACCACCTTTTCTCTGGCAACACCGCTGTTGTCCGGAGCGGTGGGACGGGTGTTCGGTGTGGAGACTGGGAAACTGGCATCTATTTTGATTTTGGCGGTCATCGGCGTGGTTTTCATTGCTGCGGTGATGAAGGGAATGAAGGCGATTTCCTGGCTGGCCAGCATTTGCGTGGCTATTTTTGCAGTTTTGCTGGTGATCTTCTGGGTTTTTGGACCCAGCCGTTATATGTTGGAGACGGGGATCACCGGAATTGGAACGGTGATACAGAATTTCTTCCATATGTCTACCTGGATGGATCCACTCCGGCTTTCTTCCACAGGCGGCACCGGCTTTCCCCAGGATTGGACCATATTTTACTGGGCCTATTGGATTGCCTGGTTTGTGGCTACGCCCTTTTTCATCGCGAAAATATCCGAAGGCCGCACCGTGCGGCAGACCATTTTAGGGGGACTTTCCTGCGGTCTTTTAGGGACGTATACTTCTTTTATTACCTTCGGTGGTTTCGGGCTGCATATGCAGGTGACAGGGCAGGTAGATCTGGCCGGCCTGCTGGAAAAGGGGACGCCGCCTTCTGAGGTGATTCTGCAGATTTTTGATGCTCTGCCGGTTACCGGTATAGCCCTGCTAGTTCTGTGTGTGGCGATGGTAGCCTTCTACGCCAGCACCTTTGATGCAATCACTCTGGTAGTGGCCGGCTATTCCCAGAAAAACTGCAGGGACGGCCGTGAGCCGGATAAGAAGCTTCGGGCGATGTGGGCGGCTATTTTTCTGCTTCTGCCTACGGCGCTGCTGTTCTCGGAAAGCACCTTGGCTAATTTACAGACGGTTTCTATCATTGCGGCTTTTCCGTTGGGAATTATCATGATTTTGGTAGTGGTCAGCTTCTTCCGGGAGTTGAAGGGCGTGAAGGAAAAGGAAACAGAGACAGTTTCGGAGTCTGCCGAAAGTGAGAAATTTCAGTTGAGAGGTGAAAGGGATGGAGATTGCGAGAAAAGGCCAGATTTCTGAGTCCATGGGGCTGGCGGTCTTTTTGACGCTGGCTGGCGGCTTTCAGGACGCCTATTCGTATAACGTAAGAGACCATGTGTTTGCCAACGCACAGACGGGAAATATTGTGCTGCTGGGACAGAATCTGGCACAGGGACAGTTTACCCAGGCAGTCCGGTACCTGCTGCCGCTGGCGGCTTTTATCGCCGGCGTATACATATCCGAATGGATCCAGCATTTTTTTAAAGAAAATAAAAGGCTTCATTGGCGTCAGGTGGTGCTGTTGATCGAGATTTTGCTGCTCTTAGCGGCCGGGGCTTTGCCTAGGACGGCATCTTTGAATATTGCTGCCAATGTGATGCTGTCTTTTGCCTGTGCGATGCAGGTGGACAGCTTCCGTAAATTCAAAGGACTGCCCAGTGCCACGACCATGTGTATCGGAAATATGCGCAGCGCCACGGAAGCCTTAAGTAAGTATCATATCACCAGGGATGGAGCTTTTAAGAAAAAAGCGGTGCATTATTACTTGATCATATTGATCTTTGCTGTGGGAGCTGCCGTAGGAGCTGTGCTCTCCGGCCAAATCGGGGAAAAAGCGATTTGGATTGCTGCCGGACTTTTACTGGTTGGGTTTGTGATGATGTTCATCAAGGAGGAGGAAGAAGAAAGAAACCGTCGTCTCATGGAGAAATGATTGAACCGACCCCCAAAAGTCAGACCAAAAATCTAACGATTGGGTGGCCGGTTTTTTGTTTTATCGGATTGGGATGTCCAAAGGGGGACAATAGCTTATTATGCGGGATAATCAGGCAGTACATTTCTGTACAGGATTTCCCGGCCCCCCGCATCTGTGACGGTGATCTCATCGAAAATTTTCCGGGACAGCTCATCTATCTGTGCTCTTTCGTTCCCGGCGATATAATACCGGGCCACATAGGGCTTGGGCCCATGCCAAACCACGGTGTCCCCGTCCTCATAAAAGAGCAGGGAGCCTTCTTTTTGTACGCCGGGCAGTTTCATCAGCTCTCTGGCTGCGCTTTGATCAGCAATGGTTTGTTCCCGTCCGTGGAAGTATAAGGTGGCGCTGACCTTGGGCAGATGCGGGTCGTGGGACGATAAGGACTGTTCTAACGCCTCAGGTTCATAGACAGCATCCAACAGCAGCTTTTCGATGGATAAGCCGCCGCTGATTTCCACTAGCTCATGTTCATAACCAAAGAAACGTGCGGCGATTTCGCAAACCTGGATGGATTCCTGGGGACGCCAGAAAAACTGCATGGATAAAGCTCCCTCTGTCTGTCCGGTGGCCCCGATATAGGTCTGCAGTATGGAAACGGCCCCGGGCAGCACCTGGTCGATGAGACGGGAGGGATACACATTCCGGCTGCTGATGGGGATATCTTTGGTGGGAACCGGGGATTTTTCCCGGTCGGCAATGCTGATGACATGGATTTGGCCCCGGTGAACCCAGGTCATCATATTGAATTCATATCCATCGTGGTACTCCTCCACTAAGATTTTTTTGATATCGGAGGAGGCGCATACTTCATCGAAGGAGGCGCGCAGCTCTTGGGGGGAGTGAAGGACAAAAAGACCCCGGGAGCCGTATTTATCCAGCGGCTTGGTGACGACGGGAAAGGTGAAGCCATCCAGGGCTTGGCTGGGGAAGTCCTTTTCCAGACAGATATATTTGGGCGTCTGGATTCCTAAGCGGCACAGAAGGTCCTTCATGACCCATTTGTCTCGGTAGAAGGGAAGCTGCTTTGGACTTAAATAACAGGGAAGTCCGGTCTGGTCCGCGATTTTTACCATGCATTCTAAAAGCAGGTCAGAAAAAGAGGTGAGGATGCCATCCACCTTTTCCTGGCGGCAGATCCGGGCGATTTCATCAATTTCACGCACGTCCACGTCATAGCTTGCATGGGCCTCTTTTTTTGCCGGTCCCTGCGGATAGCCGTCGCAGACCACCGTATAGTATCCCCTGGCCTTGGCCATCCGGACCAAAGCGGTGAATTCAGAGAGCGATCCTAAGATCATCAGTCGATGCATGTGGGTTCCTCCATTTTGAGATTAGAAGTTGTATTTATGAGGGGGGGTTATCCGTCACAGGTCTGCCAGACGCCGGACGGATTCTGCGATAAATGCCATCTCTTCTTTTCCATAACGGTGATCACAGGGCAAAGCCAGAATATTGGCGGCACATTCGTATTCCACCGTATCCTTGGGAACATTTTGGATCACGTTGTTCCAATAGGTGGGAACGTAAATTTTCTCACGTGCCAGGGCTTTGCGCAGTTCGATCCCCTCCGGAAAATAAAAGGGATAAGCCAACGGTCCGTCAGGCTGGCAAAACGGTTTGGGGGGATGTCCCTGTGCCAGCCGGCTTTTGCAGTGGGGACTGATGGGATTGCCGTCTCCCAGCAAAGCTTCCAATGTCTCATAATTTTCGTTTCTGCGTTTTCTGGCATCCTCATAATCGATGGCCCGAAGCAGGTTTCTGGTCAGTTTGGACATGGCTTTGGGGACGGAAGTATAGTAGGAGGCTGCTGCCTGATGCAGCTCCTGGTAATGGGAGGAAGCGGTTTCCTCATACCGGCCCAGGATGTGGGACATGCGGGAATAGGAAATATCCTGTTCCATGTCTCTTGGCAGGCGGATATCGGCAGAGAGATAGGCGCCGTCCGGCAGCCCGAAAAACTTCCGGCAGGAGTAGAGCGTGGGCACGCCGTGCAGAGGGCGTTGGAAAAAGCTGTGGGTGTGATCCACGATGATATTTTTCCAACGTTTTTTCATCTCCAGGATTTTGGCATCCCTTAGTTGGCCGTAATAGCTGACCAATAACAGCCATTCTCCTTCTGCGGGCGCTTCCTCCAAAACAGGCGTCAGCGTTTCGTCCTGGAAATAATATTCCATGGAGATGCCGTGACTTCTACACATATCAGTCATGGAATCGCAGAGCAGATAGGGGACATAGAGCTTTTGGCAATTTAAGGCGTCCAAAAGGCAGACCAAGGCCGTTCTCCCCAGATTCAATCGGTGCAAATCCTCATAATATTCCCGGCCGTGAAATTCTTCCAGTCCCAAATAACCGCCGATTTCTTTCATTTTCATTCCTCCTGATTACGGATATCATCATTTTCAAAAAAGTATACTTAATTAGGGGAAGCGCCTGGTCCGGATGGGGATGCTTCCAGAGAAAAACGGCTGCGCAGACCGCGCAGCTGTTCATCAGTCAATATCTTTGCGGCGTACCACATAATGGGGCATTTTCTTCGATTCATCCAGGATGTTCATCAGATACATGCCAATGATGCCCAGACTTAGAAGGATCAGCCCGCCGAAGGCCAGAATGAGAAGCACCAAGGTGGTAAAACCTTCTACGGAAACGCCGAAGGCAAAATAACGGATCAGGTAGTAGAAGGCCAAAAGAACGCTCACCAGGAAGCTTATGATGCCGATATCCCTTACCACGATCAGCGGAAATGCTGTATGGGTGGTGATATCGAAAATCAGCTCATGGGCCAGCTTGCGGAAGGAATATCCGCTTTTGCCGTAGGCCCTGGCATCGTGGCGCACCGGAACGTTAATGATCCGGTTGGAGGTGAGAACCAAAAGGTTTCCAATCTGGGGCAGGTGCGTGTTGGTTTTCAGGATTGCCTCCACGATGAAACGGCGGATCAGCCGGAAGCTGGTGATTTCCAGATTCGGGTCCTTGCCCAGCATCTTGGAGGTGGCATAGACGGAAAGCTTGGTGCCCAGCCGGCGGATGGGGTTGTGCTTGCGCCCCTCATATTTGGCGATGATCACATCCACGTCGTCCCGCTCATTCATCACCTTGACAAGCTTAGGGATTTCTTCCGGCGGATGCTGGAGATCATCGTCCATGGTGATGATAAAATCTCCCTTGGCACAGGAAAATCCGCATAACAGGGCAGGATGCTGGCCAAAATTCTTGGCCATCTGTACGATTTTTACCCGGTTGTCCTGCTCACGCAGGGAAGTCATCACAGCGTAGGATTTGTCCTTGGAGCTGTCGTCCACCAGGATCAGCTCAAAATCTTCATGCAGTGTTTCTTCAAATACTGTGCGCAGACGGGAGTACAATTCTTCCAAAGTATGCTCTGAATTATATACAGGTACAACAACAGAATACAAGCTCATAGGTTCCTCCAACGATCGTTTGTATAATATAGTGTGACGGGTGTGTCCTATTCAGACAGGCAGGGTATAAATGAATATTCCGGTGAGGATGATCAGATTGCCCGCCAGCCGTCCTTTGGAAAAGCGTTCTTTTAAGATCAGCCAGGACAGGAGCATAACAAATAGGTAGCTGCATGTGTCAATGACTGCTCCGTATTTCATATCCACCCGGGTATAGGCATAGGTGTTTAAAAGCAGGACGCCAAAAAAGATCCCGTAGGACAAGATGACCCGCCAGTTTAAATATTCATAGATAGGATGCCGGTAAGTGCGGCTGGCACTTTGCTTGAGCAGCACTTGGGAAATTGCGGTAAACAGTGTTCCGGCAAACATTAGCAGCATATAGGGATTCATGACGTCATTTCCTCCTTTTCGGAAGCCGGGTTTTCGTACCGCTGGACCACCAGGACGCCGATGAATACGATGAGCAGCCCCAGGATGTTGTGCCAGGACAAGGTCTCATGGAAAATGACCACTGCCCAGAGCTGGGACCAGATCAGATAAATGCTTTTGTTGGCGTAGGCCACGTTCAGGTCAAAATGTTTGATGACCTTCTGCCAGGCGATGGCATAGATAAAACAATTCAAAAGCATGAGAAACAGGAAAATATAAAGCCCGGTGCTTTTTAAGCCATCTCGGTTATAACAGATACTGGCGGCTTTCGAAAAGACGCCGGTAAAGGAAAACAGCAGGATATTCAGATGTAATGGCAGATAGCGTTTGATTTTTTCCATAGTACACCTATTTCAAAAAGAAGTCATGCAAGGCGGTGACGATATATTCCTTGTGTTCCTGACTCAGACCATAATACATGGGGAGACGGAGCAGGCGCTCGCTCTCCTTGGTGGTATAACGGTCTTCTCCGTGGAAACGGCCGAATCTCTGGCCGGCCGGAGCCGAATGCAGAGGAATATAGTGGAAGACAGCCAGGATGCCTTTTTCCTTCAAATATTCTAAAAGCCGGGTGCGTGTCTCGTAGTCCTCAGCTTTTAAATAATACATGTGCGCGTTATTGGTGGCATAGGGCGGAATGACCGGACGGGTGAGAAAACCCTTGTCCTCCAAGTCTTTGAGCTCCTGGTGATAGTAATTCCAGGTGGAGAGCCGGTCTGCCTGGATTTTGTCTGCCTGTTCCAGCTGCGCCCACAGATAGGCGGCATTCATGTCGCTGGGAAGGTAGGAGGAGCCATAGTCCACCCAGGTATATTTGTCAATTTGTCCCCGGAAGAATTTGCTCCGGTTGGTGCCTTTTTCCCGGATGATCTCCGCCCGTTCCTGATAGGCGGTATCATGAAACAAAAAGGCGCCGCCTTCGCCCATGGACAGGTTTTTGGTCTCATGAAAGCTCAGACAGCCGAAATCCCCGATGGTACCTAAGGCTTTGCCCTTATAGCAGGAGCCAAAAGCCTGCGCCGCGTCCTCCACCACCTTCAGGCCGTGGGCCCGGGCCACAGAAAGGATCGTATCCATTTCGCAGGCGACGCCGGCATAGTGCACAGGGACGATGGCCTTGGTCTTGGGTGTCACGGCATCCTCCAGCAGAGTTTCATCCAGATTCATGGTGTCGGGATGGATGTCCACGAACACGATATTTGCACCTCTTTGGACAAAGGCATCCGCGGTGGAGACAAAAGTATAAGAAGGCATGATCACTTCATCGCCTTCTTTCACGTCTGCCAGCAGAGCGGCCATCTCCAGAGCATGGGTGCAGGATGTAGTCAAAAGCGCGTGACCCGCCTGGAAATGCTCTTCCAGCCAGGCGCTACATCTGTGCGTGAACGGTCCGTCGCCGCATAATTTCTTATTCTGGATCGCTTGTTCAATATATGTTATCTCAGTTCCCACATAGGGAGGTATATTAAAATCAATCATATTGGCATTATAGCATACCTTATTAGGCGCGGCAAGCGCCAACGCCCGTAGGGCATTCAAATACGGGATGCCCTGTGGGTATACCTTATTAGGCGCGGCAAGCGCCAACGCCCGGAGGGATTAGTTCACATAAAATATAAAATCATATTGATTTTCTGCTTTATTCTATGTATAATTGTAAATAATTAATAATTATTTAATAATATGGTAACAAACGAGGGAACGACAGCAACAGGGAGGAAATGTATGAAAGTAAGGGGAAAAGTCAGGGGAGGAAATCTGCAACGGTCGGTCTGCAGGCGTTTGGGAAGTGTTCTGCTGGCGCTGTCATTGATTGCAGCGTCTGTTTTCGTACCCACGGACACCGTACAGGCAGCATCCAAATTCTGGGCCAAGTCCGGAAGCACCTGTTATAACGGCGCAGGGAAGGTTATTCCCAGAGCCATCACCAGGGGGATCGATGTTTCCATGTGGCAGGGGAATATCAACTGGGACCGGGTGCAGGATGCAGATTTGGACTTTGTATTCTTACGGGTGGGACATGGCACTCATTCGCTGGATACGAAATTTAAAAACAATATCAAAGGCGCAGTGGAGGCCCAAATTCCTGTCGGCGTCTATTTCTACAGTGAGGCGACTACTACAGCCCGTTCTTTAAGCGACGCGAAATGGGTGATCAAGCAGCTGCAGGGCTATAAGATTTCTTATCCTGTGGTGGTGGACATGGAAGCATCTGCCCAGGACGGGCTGACCAACACCCAGCGTTCCAATATCGCCAAGACTTTTTTGGACGAGGTGAAAAAAGCCGGGTATTATCCGATGCTGTATTGCAACACGGATTGGTATCTCAACCGTCTGAATGTGAGCACACTGGCTGGATACGATAAATGGATGGCCAATTACGGAGATTCCTTGACGGCACCTGCAGGTGTGCCATCTTCTGCCTATACGATCTGGCAGGCCACCAGCGGCAATACGGACAGCGGCTTGAAGAGCACCAGGGGGTTGATTCCGGGAATCCCCAAGGAAAATAATGTGGACGTGGACTTCGGGTACAAGGATTACACCAAGGTGATCACGCCCCGGACAAAAGCCAAGGATTCCTATCTGGCCGGAGAGCAGTGGGTGAAGGGCAGCGGCGGCTGGAAATACCAGCTGGCGGATGGTTCTTTCGTGACGAATAAATGGCGGGAAATCGACGGCCATTGGTATTATTTCAAAGGGGACGGCTACCGGGCGTTAAACTGGCTGAATCTGAACGGAAAGTATTATTATATGGGAAGCAACGGAATGATGCGCACCGGATGGCAGAAGGTAGGCGGAAAATACTACTATCTGCAGAGCGATGGTGTGATGAAGACCGGGCTTTTAAAGGTGAATGGCAATACGTATCTGCTGGCTGCAAGCGGAGAGAGGCTTACTGGGTGGCAGAAATATAAGACCCACTGGCTGTATCTGGGCACCAATGGAGTAGCCCGCAGAAGCTGGCAGAAAATCGGCGGCTATACCTATTATTTCCGGCAAAATGGTGTGATGTTCAAGGGCCTGGGAAAAATCGGCGGGAAGAAATACTATTTTGATGCTAATGGAAGGCTGAAGACCGGCTGGTTCAAGTATACCAACGGAAAATGGTACTACGCCAACAGCAAGGGCGTTATCCAGCAAAACGGCTGGATCCGCGTGAAAGGCGTATGGTATTATTTGAATCCTACCGGCAGTATGCGGACCGGATGGCTGAGTTATAAAGGGGATAAATATTATCTTCTTTCTACCACCGGGGCGATGAAGACCGGATGGCTGAAATATAATGGAAAATATTATTATTTTGCCTCCAGCGGTAAAATGGTGAGAAACACTACGTTAAAAATTGGCGGTAAAAACTACACATTCAATGCCAACGGCGTGAGAGTTGCATAAGGGGAGAAAGACACGATGAATAAGAAAAAACTGCTGATCGGCCTGCTGACTGCGGCAATTGCTGCGACGGTCCTTCCCTTTGGGGGAAAGGCAAAGGTGGTCAAGGCAGATACCAAGGTTGTCGTTTTGGATCCGGGACATGGGGGTTGTAGATAACGCAAGTGATGAAAACAACGAAAATACAAGGAGAAAGGCAACTGTTGTACCTATTAAAATAGAATATGTGTGAGAGGACAAGCCTTTCAATAATGTAGACGTTCAGAAATGAGCGTCTATTTTTATACCCAAAATGAAAGGAGCATTAGATTTATGAAAAAGACATTGAAAC